>CALEJU010000046.1 GCA_937898755.1 uncultured Acidobacteriota bacterium
GTTCAACTCGGCTGCCTCAAGATCCTTCTGCGGCATTTATGAGATGGCTTCTAGTACTCACGGCACGGTCTCCGCCAGTCACTGGCGCTGGCAACCAGGTGGTCGACCTGGAGAAAGACGGAAGGGCGCAGTCCCACCACCGCGCACGCGGCACGGAGCTCCCGCCCTTCGGTCTTCCGCCTGCCACCGTCCACTTCCCGCAGGCTACCGTCAATCAGCGCCGGTAATCTCACCCGATGAGAGGATCGGAGGCGCTGGCGGCAGCAACATCGTTGTAATGAATTTCTGCATTGTTGTCAGTGAAGAGGTTGCGTGTGCCGGCGTTGGTGGTCGGCGTTCCAAGCAAGGTATAGGTACTGGAAGGCGTTCCGCTGCCCACCGTGTATGTGAAGAAATAACCTTGCTTCGGGGTGGCGGCGATGGTGGCGCGCGTCAACAGCGTATCCACCAATAATGCCGAGGTTGAGCTGGGATTGTTTCCGGTTCCCGAAAGAGATGCCAAGGTGGCCGGATACCCTACCGCTGGATACTGAGTTGAATAGGCACTCAGTGCATTGTTGATCGAACGCAGGTTCGCAACGGCAGCCGTTGAGTTGGCCAGCTGCTTGACGGTCAGCAGCTTGGGAATGGCGATGGCCGCAATGATTAAAATGATTGTGACCACGATGAGAAGCTCGATCAGGGAGAAACCTTGACGAAGGCGTGACTTCATACCATCCGTTCCTTTCCGGGGTGGAACCCCGCGCGCACGTTTGACCTCGGTCCAAATCTTGGACAATTAAGAGCAAGTATAGGGCCAGTTTGTTTTGGTCGGGGTACGGACCAAGGACATACCAAGATTGGAGTCAAACTGAGACAGGAAGGGCGCTTCCGGACAGGTCCCGATTGCGGGTATGGCGAACTTTGGTTGACACCTTTTGAGTCTTTCTGCCGGTCGCACTCGCGTCCGGCGAAAGGTCGGGCAGGGGCTCGTTATAGGCTAGCGCGGACCGAAGTTCTCGCCGTCCACCTGTTGACCGCCACCGCCCATCGAAACCGCGCGCGCGATGCCCGCGACCACGCCGATGACGATGCCGCTGCGGGTGACGGAAGGTGACTTCGTGGACCCCGGCCATGCTCGCCCGGAAGGAGCAGGGGAACGCACAGCCGCGATGACTTCGGGATCATGCGTGGCGGGAACTGGCGACGACGGCTGCTGCACAGCGTTGTCGGGTGTTGCGGAGACTTCGTGGGAGACTGAGGCAGAGGGCAGGCTTACTGGCGGCGCGCCTCCCAGGTCATAAGCGGGCAGATTGGGTGCAAACACGTGCGCCACCGTCTCTACCGTCTCTACCGTCTCTCCAGAGGGATGCCGTCGGGGACGCGTGGGGGCGCGCCGAGAGTTGTACCCGATGGCTCGCGGAGGCTGCCGGAGGTGAGTCGGCAATGCCGGGGCGGGGTTCTCCATCGCCGTGGGAACCGCGAAGCGAAACTCAAGCGCGGGCAAAAAAAGCGGACCCAAAAGCAACGACAACAGGCCCAAGCCGGCGACCAGAGAGTGCGCCCGGCTGGCCGTCGGCGTCCTCCGCCGCAGCAACGCGCGGATGCGCAAAGCCAGCACGGAACCGGAACGCGTGAACCCAACCTCCCGCCAGCGAGCGGCCGAAAGCATGCGCCACTTGGCCATCTGCATCAGGCAGTCTGCGTAATCGGGACGACCGCCCCGATCAAGACGGACAACGGCTTCATCACACGCCAGCTCGCGTTCCTGCTGCATTCGTTTCCACGCAAGCCAGACCAAGGGATGAAAGAAAAGGACGGCACAGACCGCCGCCGCCAGACGGTTCCACACGTAGTCCCAGCGTCGAATATGGATCAGCTCATGCCGCAGGACCCACGCCAAGGAGGGTTCCGAGAGATCGTTCGCCAGAGCGTCGGGCAGCAAGACCATCGGTCGCCAACAGCCGGTCGTCGTCGGCGACGTAAAGACCGGCAGCAGGACCAAGCGACAACGGCGCAGTCCCAAGCTGCCACAAAGTTCTTCAAAGCGGCGCTGCAACGCGGAAGTGGGAGGTTGGCCAGATCCGACGATGCGTCGCAACTGCCATTGCCGCCACAGGGCACCGGCCACGAAACAAGTCAAGGCCAGCAAGTAAAGGCGCGGCAACGTAGTCCCCACACGGCTGAAACTGTCCCGCCAATACAACGTCAGGAGCGGCAGCGAAACGGTCGCTTGGAAATGGGGTACCGCATCGACCATGGGGGAGGGGATGGCCAATACCGGCCGCGACGGAAAGGCCATGTGCCAAAGAAACCGCAGCCACGCCGCCCCGCTGAGCAACAGAACTCCCAACCACACGCAAAACCGATGCCGGGGCTGAATGAGAAGCGTCGCGGCAAGCCAAGCCAGCAGGTGGAGCAGGGTCAGCTGCAGGAGCAGATTTAGCTCGACGTTGGCAGTGGCCATCATGGCTTGCATCCTCGCCCTTGCATCCCGGCCCCCTATTCGCCGCCCATTTCCCGACGATACCGGCGAATCAGCTCTTCCAAGTCTTTCAGTTCGCCCTCGGAAAGCGTCTCATCCTCGATCAAATTGATCAACAGCTCGGTCCGCGATCCGCCGAAATTGCGCGCCAACAGCGAGCGGATAGTCCCGCGATTCACTTTGTCCCGATCCACTTTGGGTCGATATATGAAGGCTCGGCCCTCGGTGCGATGGGCAACAAGGTTCTTCTGTTCCATGATGCGCAACATCGCCTGAGTGGTCTTGTAGTTGGGTGATGGATGCTGCTCCGAAGCCGCCACAATCTGGTCAATCGTCCCTTCCCCGATCTTCCAAATGGCCTGCAGAATTAGCAGCTCTCCCTGCGTCGGCACGACATTCAGATGCGAGATTGGCGTCCGACCCATAGGGTCACGGTACCGGATTGGCGTGATCACCGTCAATGGAAGCACATTCACCCGCGGGTTGCCGCCCCTAAGACGGTCCGCCGCCATTCGGTCCATTTGCTCTGATCCTTTATACTCTGAAAACATTAAGACTTAAAGAATATTCCAGCGGAAGCGGGAGGGAATGACCCTTGCGGTCTACCCTGACGGCGCCCCTGGTCCGGGGCCGCCACGTGAGGGGGGCGAGGCCACCAGCGCTAACCGCTGCAAGGGTTTGCGCAGGCTCAACCGGTGCAGGATCTGAAAAGCGGCGAGCTTGACAAGGTCCCACATCGGCCGGCGAGGCTCGACGCGCAGACTGCGACAAACTTCTGGCACGGCATAGCGGGCCAATCCCGCCGAACACCCTCCCAGAAATACGAGCCGACTAACACCCTGCGCAATCAGGTTCTCGATCAAGCAGGCGCGGAGCACGGTTGAGACGGACTCACGCGAGAACCCCGCGTGATTCAACTGCAAAAGAACCGTGCATTGGTCGCCGCGCCGCCATGTGGCGATCAGACTCAGCCATTGCCCGTCCACGTCCCGCAAGGCGGCAAAGCGCGCCCCGGACACGCTGTGCAAGACATCGCGAAAATAAGGCCAATGTCGCGAGTTGGCGCCGTGCCGCGCCAAAGGTAGCAACTCCGCCAAGGCCTGTTGTGCTTCGGCCGGCGAGACGGCGGGGGCGAACGTCCAGCCGCGCCGCTCGCCGTGCCGGCGGTAGTAGCGTAGATTACGGCGCGTGTGGTAGCCCACGCTGGCCAGAAACTCGGGATATGTCGCCGCCAAGACGAGGTGGTTGCGCACCGGGTGCGCCGCATAATGCACCCGGTCTTCACTCGATCCCTGCTCCGCCAGGCATGCCGCAAGTTTCGCGACTGTGGTTCCTTCAATCTTGTTGCGTACGAAAATGGTGTGGATGCGACGCAGCGTCGCCCAATGTCGCACGGCTGCAGCCATGACCACAGGCTCCAGTTCAAAAGGCGCCACCATCGCTCCCTCGCCGCAGGCATCGCCAGCGACCACATAGCCAACCCGGGCCCCCAACACCCGCGACTCCATCCCGTAGACCACTCCCGCAAGACGTTCACCGTGGCGCACCGCGACCAAAGCCGGTGCCTTGCCATAACCCCGCAAGCGCGCCAGATAGTAGGCAGGCAGAAGGGTCAGGTCACCCGCTTTGCCGCTGCTTTGCAGGAGCTCTTCGATTTCCGGCGCCAACCGCAGCACGTCGGCGGGTTCGGTCAGCAACGTCGTCCGGTTGTCCCCCGCATCGAACCCGCCGTCACGCATGGAGAATCGGTCGGCATCGAATCGGGAGCTGCCTGTCGCAAGACGCAGCGGACTGGAACCGGGCTCCGCGGTCCCGATCCGGGGTGCGGCAGCGCGAGTTGTACCGGCAGCGGCAGAAGTTTGCTGCGTTGGGAATGCCGGGTTGCGGCGGCGGGAACTGCCAAGCGTCGACATAAAACTGTCGTATGGGGGACTGTGTTCGCGCTGGAGCGCGACCTAAAATTTGCGCGTTAGCCCGATCAGCACACCTTGGGCGCGATAGGAACCGGTTCCACTCCCCAAGGTCGTCCGAAACGACAGAAGGGACGCGTTGAGAGAGAAATTCGGTGTCAGGCGAAACGAGTTCCGTCCGATAAAGAGGACCCGGGGCGAGCGGTGATCAGGGAGAATGGCGACCAGGCCGGCGGCATTGGCGCTCTGCGCCTGGTAGCTTTCCTCGCCGATTCCCAGTTCCCAGTCAAAATGCCACCGTCCGCGATCGCCTTGGGCCTGCAGGACCCCGGTATTGGCACGAAAACGGCGCGGCGCAAAGTAACCGTGCGCCAACGATGGCCGTGTAAAGCTGAAGCCTTCCCAGCGATAGCCGGCCCACACATCAAACGGCCCCTTCCACACGCGCCGTGCGAACTCGCCGCGCCCCCCGCGCGTCTGGTTGCCGTCACGAATGCGCGCCTGCGCATAATCGAGATGGACGCGCGAGTCGCCATGCTCAAAATTCAACCCCGTGTTCCAGCCACGCCTTGAGAGCATGAGAGCCATGGCTCGCGCTGTAGGGGTAAACATCTGCTGGCGATATGCCGCAACAATTTGCAGACCGTGCCAGGGAGTGACATCCACGCCGAAATTGAAGAGCGGCCGGTTGCCTCCTGACCCGAGCAGATGCGCCTCCCCCGCGCCGCCCGCTATCGTCAGTTGATCGGAAATGCGCAGGCTGGATTCGTTATCCAACGCCAGCAACGACGTGCCAGCGCCCCAGTACCCCCCTTCCCTGCCCGCGAACGCCGCCCGTTGATATTCCCCCCGAAGCCGGTCGCGCCATCGTCCGGCGCGAAAACGCAGTTCCTGCGGCGAGCTGAAAACGTTATTGCCGAGAGCGTCATGCAGGAGGAAGGCCGAGTCGTGAAATTCCACCCGCGGGCCCATTGGGTTCGGTCCCCGTGGTGCGTGTTGCTGCAGGGTGTCCAGTAGCTGCTGAGCTCGCGTAGCACGGGGATTGAGTCGTAACGCGGTACGCAGTGCCGACGCCGCCTGCGACTGCTTGCCACGTAGCAGTTCGGCTTCGCCCAGCGACTCCCAGAGGCGATAGTCGCTCGGGTGTTCGCGAACGCCGCGGTTCAGGATGCGGACAGCGCGTTGCGGTTGGTGCTGGTAAATCTCGGTGCGCGCCAGGGCCCATTCCGCGTCCGCGTTCTGCGGCGACAGGCTGAGGGCGAGCTGCAGGTGTTTCCGAGCCTCACCGTACTGCCGCAGAAAGTTATCGGTTTGCCCCATCCCAATCTCGCCGGCCACCGACTTCCGGTCGAGCTGCAACACGCGCTGGTAACCCAGCAGTGCTTGCTGTGGCTGATGACACTGCAAGGCAAGCCGCGCCAGCTGCAGTAGCTTCGATACCTCGGGGGATGGCGCCGCCTGCTGCGCCTGCAACTCCTGGCTTGCCTCTCGGCAGTTCGCCAGCGCGCTTGCCGTCACGGTCGTGCCCTGCCCGATCGCAACCGCTGTCGGCAGGCTCAGACTCAGGACCAAGCGGATCACGGTGGAATGGGACATCTCGACTTCCTTCTTTCCAGCTTGCAAATGTGACGAGAAGGGCCCGCTACGTGCCGGGCCCACGTCCGTAAGCTCTAGCGCGTCGGATCGGCGCTCAGCTCCTGCAGATCCAGGTCGTGGTCGACGGCGCTATCCACCTCATCGCCCACCATGGACTCGATTTGTGGTCCCTCCTGTACGTCCTTCCCTGCCTCGTCCTTCAACTTGCGATCGGAGGCAGAGTTGGTTTCGGCCGGCTCGAGCCCGTTTTCCGCAGGCTCCGCCGCTTCCACGCCGCCGGGAGTGTCCACCGTGGATCCCGGCCCGAACTGTCCTTCCTGTTGCACGTCCTGTCCGTCCACTTCTTGTGCGGCCGCCCGGGTGGAGCTGAGACTCACGATTCCCACCCACAGGACCATGGCGGCCAAAACGCCAAAAACACGCTTTTGCATTGCGAAAACCCTCCTGGACTCAAAGTCTTATACGACTAAGACTGGAAGTCAAGAGAAGTCTTACGCTTTTAAGAATTTGCTTCGCCCTGGTTCCGCGTGAGATCACCCGGCTCGATCTGGACAGGGCTCCCTGCGGCTGGCGGTCGTGAAGCGTCGTTCTGCCCATCCGTCAGCGAACCGCGCTGCCTGGACTTGACAGCGGGACGCTCAGCCCGGAAAGTAACAACAGGAACACCGGCCGCCTCATCATTCGCGCAGCCGTCAACCGTCGACTTTCAGCCGTTCAGGATTCCCGTGGCCTTGATTCATCCGCTTGCTTTTCACAACGGCGACCTGTTGCCCAGCCACGCGGTACAGTTCTCGCCGTTCCAGACCGGGCTGTTGACCGGCTGGGGGCTGTTCAGCACCCTGCGCATTTACCAGGATGTGCCATTCGCCCTCTCCGACCATGTCGAGCGTCTGGCCGGTGATGCGGCGCGTCTGCACGTGGACATTGCCGAATGGCTGCCCCGGATCGAGACGGCGTTTTCCCGCCTGATCGCCGCCAACGCTGCGCACGAGGCCATGGCGCGCATTTACTTCATTCGCAACCGCGGCGGACTGCTGGATATGCCGGGACAGCGTGCCACTGACCTGGTCATCTTCACGGCCGCACTGCGGGACTGGGGTGCCTCGGCGAAACTACGGCTGCAGCCCGAGGGGCGCCATGCCCGTGCGCCGCTGGCCGCCACCAAGACCCTGACCTGGTCGCACAACCTCGTCATGTTGGAGGAAGCCGCCGCAGCGGGCTTTGACGACGTGCTCTTGCTGAACGAGCGCGGCGAGGTGGCGGAGTGCACCGCCGCCAATCTCTTCATCGTCCGTGGTGGCGAGGTGTTCACGCCCCCGCTCAGTTCCGGTGCTCTGCCAGGCGTGACGCGCAAGGTGATCCTGCGTGCCGCCGCGCGGCAGGGACGGGCTGTCCGCGAAGCCCCGTTGCGGCCGGAGGATGTCCTGAGCGCCGACGAAGTGTTCATCACTTCATCCACGCGTGAGATCCAGCCGGTCAGCCACCTCGACCGGCAGGCACTCCCGCCGGCGGGCCCGGTCACGCAGCGGATCAAGGAACTCTTCCGCCAGGCCGTGCAGGAGCAGATCCAGCAAGCCTCCCCCGTGAAGGTCTGAGCGCGGCCGACGCGTCGCTCAGTGTCCCAGGCAGCACGGCGTCCGCACCTGCTTGGGTTCCATCAACTCGACGCGTGTCCCGTTCGGATCGTACAGGTTAAGCTGCCACTTCCCGTCCCGCCCGATCTTCGGGTCCTCCGCCTTGTAACCGCGCGCGATGACCGTCCGATAGCCGGCATGAATGTCGGGTACTCCGATGGCCAGGTGATGCTTGACCCCCAGGCTCCGCACGCTCTGCGGGCCGGACGACATCATGTACTCCAGCCAGTCGGTGCCCTCCGGCACCCGCATGTCCACCCAGTCGGTCTTGTCGTCGCTCATGCCGCCATGCCAGGTTTCGCGGAACCCGAGAATGTCACGATAAAACGCATCGGCGGCAGCACGATCCCGTACCGTCACGCCGACGTGGATGATGCGCTTTCCGATCCGCGTCGCGGGCAGAAACTTGCCGAAGTTGCGGGTGTGCAACGAGCCGGGCATGTACTGCACGAACTCCACCGTGTGTCCGTCGGGATCCGTGACATTGAAGCTGACATTACCGTCAAGGCCTGGACGCAGCGTCGCCGGCACGCGCACACCACGGCTGGCCAGATAGTCGCGCAACACCTGGGCATCGGTCGTCTCGAAGGAAATATGCGAGAGGCGGTCCTGCTGCGGGTCTTTCAACTCGGGAAAGACCTCAATGTACTGGTGGTCATTGACTTTGAAGTAGGTCAACAACAGGCCGCCCGTCGGCTTGTCCACCGTGAAGGGCTCCTGAAATCCCAGGACCCCGCCATAGAAGGCGCGGGCCGCCGTCAGGTTGTCGGTCCGCAACCCGATGTGCGCCACCCCGACAATCGGAGGGCGGTGCAGCGGGGTCGCGGGAGCTTGCGCGATGAGCAGCGCACCCGCTGCGGAAAAAATTGCGAGCAGGCGAAAAGGTCGCATCGTGATCGTTCCCTCAGATAGACTTCGGCCCTGGGGCCGGCTCGGCACTATGGTAACGCTTGCAGGTGCCGGATGGTGTTCACGCGTGCAGCGCGCTACGGCAACTCCAGGCTCTGCTTGCCGGCATGAAGCGGGTAGCTCTTCCCTTTCCATTCGAACGTTCCGGTCAGGCTTTCCGGGAGTGTGATGTCTGCGCTGGTACCGGCATTGCCCCGCACATAGGTCACGGTAATGTCGCCGTCCGGATGGGGCAGAGTGGCACTGAGCCGACGCAGTGCCCCCAGATGGGGCGCGATCTTCACGGCGGCAAATCCCGGAAGCGCGGGTTGAATGCCCGCCACTAAACTGAGCAGGTCGTAGTTGGGGTGCGCCGACCAGGCGTGGCAGTCGGAGCGCGTGGGTTCGGGCGTCTCCGCCCAGGTACTGAGCCCCATGTCGAGCATCTTGTACCACGGCTCCAGCAACCCGAGGTACTCATCCGCCATTCCGGCATGGGCGACGGCGCGGGCAAGATAGAAACGGAAGTAATAGCTCAGGCGTGAAAGGCTTTGGGGAGCGTCGGGCGCGAGGATTGTGCGCAACACTTCCGGCTGCCGCGCCTTCGGAATGATGTCCAGCCAGACCGCCAGCACGTTGGCCTGCTGGCTGAAGTGCTGATGGGTCGGCGTGTCGGCAATCAATCTCCGCCCCGGATCCCAGCACTGCGTGGCCACCGCATCCGCGGCGCGCGCCGCGGCGCGGCGGTAGAGTTCCGCCCGCGAATGTTCGCCCAGCGCCGACTCCAGCTCCGCGCCATAGCGCAGAGCCTCGACGAACTGCAGGGTCAGAGCGGCCGAGCCGCCATCGGCGTCCTGGGGCGGAACGCCGTCCTTGAAGTCAGTCGTCCAATCCACGAAGTCCCACCACGGCAGCCTGCCCAACAAACCGTCGGGCCGCTGATGGGCAAGAAACCAGTCGAGGACGGTACGCGTTCTCGGCACCATCCGCCGCACGAACTCGCGATCGGGACGGTAGTAGTAGTAGTCGTGCAGCATGCCCACCCAGAGCAGCGAGAAGGTGGGAATGTACTGTGGCAGCGCCGAAGGGTAGCGGCTCTGCGTGATGCCGTCGGGGGTGCGCGAGTCGTCAATCGCCTCGATCGCCTGGCGCGCCAGTCGGTCATCGCCGGTCATGACATAGGAAATCAGGGCCTGGATGCGTGTATCGCCGACGTACTGCAACTGCTCCCAGTAAGGACAGTCCATGTAAGTCTCGTGCGCGCACAAGCGCGCCGTGCGCCAGCCGGTGTCCCAGACCGGTGTCAACAGCTCGCTGTCCGATGTAAAGCGGGCTCGTTCCTGGAAGGGATAGGCGGTGAACTCCGCGCTCAGCTTCTCCACCGTCAAGGCCCGGTCGCCGGTCTGGATATCAAGTTGCAGATAGCGCCATGTCCGCCACCAGAGCGGCACAAAGGTCCGATTCCGGCCGCCGTCCGGCAGAAACTCGTCCGCCAAGCCGACGATGTGTTTGCCCGCGATCTGGTTGCGGTTGCCCTTCTGATCGTGAGCGTCGCGCAGGGCTTCGGCGTAGGTCAGGGAGACGCGGGACCCGGCGCCCCCGCTGACCGTCAACTGCGGATACGCCGTCCTCAGCGCCGTGGCATCGAGCAGGATGCTGGCCCGGCTGTGAGCGGGAATCGTGATGGGGTGGCCCGCCGCCAAGCCCGGGTATGCCTCCGCGCCGCGCACCGGCCGTCCCGCCGCGATCGGGCTGTACTCCATCGTCGGCAACTCGTCCGGAACCAGCAGCCAGTTGGTGGGGCCGTCCTGTGCGCCCCGCAGCGCTCCGGCACCGATCGTGACTGCCGGCTTCCAGTCCGTGCCTGGCGCATCAGCCGCGTCGCGGCCCGGATCACTCCACTTCCAGTCGTAGCGTTTTCCGTCCACGACTTCCCCCGGCCCCACCGCCAGGTAGCCGTGCAGCTTCCCCATGTCGGCGCGGATCAAGCTGTATCCGCGATCACGCTCCACCTGCCAATCTTTGCCGGTATCCACCATCTGCTCCGCCGGCGTCGCTCCTTGCAGCAGGAATCCGGTGCGGTTGGTCATCTGCGCAATCGGGCCCTCGGTACCAAAGTTCCACACCGTTGCCGCCAGGGTGTTCTCACCCGCATGCAGCAGCGGTGCAAGGTCGAAGGTCTCGTAACGCCAGTGAAAAAGATCTCCGCGCGCCGGACCTTCACCCACCCGCGCACCGTTGAGCAACAGCTTGAAACGGTTGTCGGCGCTGACGTAAACACGGAAGTGTTCCGGTACGCTGGCCAGAACGAAACTCTTGCGGAAGTGGTAGACCCCGAAGTCGCGCGTTCCTTCGCCCGGGGGCGTGATCCATTGCGCGTGCCAGCGCGCCGGGGGCGCTGCAGCCAGGACGGACACGGCGGTCAGGAACAAAAAAGAAGGCAGGCGCAGGCGAGTCATTCGGAGAAAGCTTAACTCAGGTCGCCGACTCCGCGGCAGACGGCAGCGCGGCGAAAGCAGCCGGTGCCGGCGGCGTGCTGGGAGCCGACGCGGCGGGTGCCGCAAGTGCTAGCATGCCCGCACCATGCTGTTGCGTCGTTCCCTGTACCGTTCACTCGCCCTCGCTCTCGGGCTCACGCTTCTTCCTCTACGCGCCTGGGGGCCCACCGGCCATGTGATGGTAACTCGGGCCGCCTTGGCCGCGCTTCCTGCGGACATGCCGGCCTTTCTGCGGGCGGGCGCCCTGACGGTTACCTATATCAGCAACGAGCCCGACCGTTGGCGCGATGCCCACCTGACGGCCCTCGACGCCTTCAATTCCCCCGACCACTTCATCAACCTGGAGCGGCTGGCGTTCCTGCCCGCCTTGCCGCCGACCCGCTACGCCTTCCTCGACGCCCTGCATCGTGAGGCCGACCGGCTGCGGGCCGCCGGGCAAGAGAAACCAGCCGCCGAGCTGACGCCCGACGGCGTCGGCATGCAACCCTACGCCATGGCCGAAAGCTACGGGCGACTGGTCATCGCCCTCCGCGGGTATCGCATCGCACTCGCCGGCGGATCCCCGACCGCAGCCAGCGAACAGAATGTCCTCTACCAGATGGGCATCCTCAGCCATTACGTCGGCGACGGCGCCCAGCCGCTGCACACCAGCGTCAACTATGACGGGTGGACGGAGCCCAATCCCGAACACTTCACCGCCCGGCACGGCTTTCACTGGGCTTTCGAGAGCCGCTTTGTGGACGCTGCCATCCCGCCCGACGCCCTCACGGGTCAGCTCAAGCCGCCCCACATTCTCAGCGCCCCCTTCAGCGACTATGTGGCCTACCTGCGAGCCAGCCATGCCGAACTGCTGCCGCTCTATCGGTTGGAAAAGCGCGGGGCGTTTCGCGGCCACGGCACGCCGGCCGGCCGCGCCTTCGTCGTGGCGCGTCTCGCCGCCGGAGCGCAGATGCTGGCCGACCTGTACCTCACCGCGTGGCAGGCGAGCTCGCCCCCTGAACTCTGATGCGACGGTCGCGACACCCATGCGGCTCGATGCCCGAGTCAGCTCCCCGGCACGCTTTGTGTCGCTCCCGCTACCGGCTAAACTGATTCTCTGGACGGCGCACTCATCATTGACAAAGAAACGGGCTACACCTCGCACGATGTGGTGGCGCGAGCCCGGCGCATTCTGCAGGAGCGCTCCATCGGCCACCTTGGGACGCTCGACCCCGCCGCCAGCGGCGTGTTGCCGCTCCTGCTCGGACGCCTGACCCGGCTGGCGCAATTTTTCATGCACCGCCCCAAGGTCTACGAAGGCGAGATTTATCTGGGCGTGGCCACCGACACTTACGACGCGAGTGGCGTTCCGCAAGGCGTTGCATCGGATCAGATTCCGCCGCTTGAGGCCATTGAAGCGGCGCTTGCCCGATTGCGCGGCCCCATTGAACAGCGTCCGCCGGCTTTTTCCGCCAAGAAGATTGCTGGAGTGCGCGCTTACAAGCTGGCGCGGACGCAGCAGGCCGTCGAGCTGCCGCTCCAGTCCGTCACGGTTGAAGAATTCTCCCCGCTCCGCCTCGAAGGACATATCTTGCAGTTTCGCGTGCGCTGTTCCACCGGGACCTATGTGCGGTCGCTGGCGCACGATCTCGGACAGCATCTCGGCATCGGCGCCCACCTGCAACGACTCCGTCGGACGGCGGTGGGAGAGTTTGAAATCCAGCAGGCCATCACGCTGGCCACGCTGGAGCAGCGCCTGGCCGCCGGCGATCTGCACGAGTGGCTCGTTCCCCCGGCGCTGCTGTTGCCCGAATGGCCCGCCGTGTTCGCGCCGCCCGAAACCGCGAACCGACTGCTGCAGGGTCGCGCCGTCAACCTGCCGGAGTTTTCACAAGCTCCCCGGGTACGCATCTTCGCCCATGATGAGAGCCTGCTGGCCATCGGTCAGCGCATCGCCGGAACGCTGTTTCAGCCCAAGATCGTCTTCCCGCCTTGAGCTGCGCCGGGTGGCAGTTAATGCGTTCGTGCCGCTCCCGTTCCTGCACGCCCACCCGCCGCCCGCCGTTTGCGGTAGGCTAAGTCTGTGGCGACGTTGACCACCTACTTCGAGACGTTGGCCGCCAAGCCCGAGGATGAAATTGACCTTGGGCGCGGTGCACTGGCCATTGCCCGCTTGGAGTATCCCGAACTCGATACGGCCGGATACTTGCGCCGCTTGGACGAGTTGGCGGGCAAGGTCGAGTCGGCCCCGCTACCGCTCCAACAGATCGAGCGCTTGAACCGTTTGCTCTTCGAACACGAGCACTTCCGCGGCAACCAACACGACTACTACGACCCTCGCAACACGTTCCTGAATGACGTGCTCGACCGGCGGTTGGGAATTCCAATCAGCCTGTCAGTCCTTTATCTTGAAATTGCCGAGCGCGTTGGATTGCGATTGGCGGGCGTGGGTATGCCCGGTCACTTCCTGGTGAAGTGGTGCGATGCCGGTGGCGATGTTTTGATCGATCCCTTCACGGAAGGCCGTTTCCTCTCTCTGGAGGATTGTCAGCTACGGCTTGGCAACAGCTATGGTCCGTCCGCGCGGCTTGAGCCGCAGATGCTGCAGGCGGTCAGCAAGCGGCAGATTCTCGGCCGGATGCTGCTGAACCTGAACCAGATCTGGATGGGCCGGCAGTTGTTCAAGAAGGCGCTGCAGGTGGTGCAGGCGCAGATCGCGCTGGCGTGGGAGAACCACGAGGCGCTGCGCCAGCGCATCTGGTTGCATGCCCAACTGGGCGATTACCGCGCAGCGCTGCGTGACGCCGAACATTTCCAGAGCATGACCGGCGAAGCCCTCGACCTCACGGAACTGCTGGACGATGCGCCCGGCGCGGTCCATTAACCCGCGGGCGGGGCAGCCATGCGGGCCACCCCACCGCAGGGAATCATGCGCCCACCGTTCGCCCAGGCTGCAGACGCAGGACGGCGATGCCGCTACCTTCGAGGTGGTGCTCCAGTTGCTCGGGCGTGCCCACGAGCACGGGCCACGTGCCGAAATGCATGGGTATAACGACTTTTACCCTAAGCAGCTTGGCGGCGAGCGCCGCCTCGCGCGGTCCCATGGTGTACCAGCCGCCGATGGGCAGCATCGCGATGTCCGGGTGGTAGAGATCGGCGATCAGGCCCATGTCGCCAAACACCGTCGTGTCGCCGGCATGAAAAACCGTCAAACCTTCGGCGAACTCCATCACAAAACTGGCGGCATCGCCGCCATAGACCATGGCGCCGCCGTCCTCGATGCCGCTGGAGTGTACGGCGGGCGTCATAGTGACGCGGGTTCCCGCGAGTTCGACCGTGCCACCGATGTTGATGGCCACCGACTGCTCGGGCTTCAGCCCCTGAGCGACCAACCAGTGGTTCAACTCGATGATGCCCACCACCTTGGTCTTGGGGTCGCGCGCCGTCTGCAGCACGTCCGCCATGTGGTCGGAGTGGCCGTGCGTGACCAGCACGAACGACGCCGGCTTGGGCTCCTTCTCCTCGGCCGGACAGGCTGGATTGTCCTTGAGGAACGGATCAATGTAAAACGTGTGACCGAGCGTGGTGAGGCGAAAGGTGGCGTGCCCACACCACGTGATCTCGACGCCTTTCGTGTCAACGATGGATTCCATATATTTGGATTGTAGCTGGTGGCTGCCAGCTCTCGCTACCAAATATAGCATTCGAAAACGGATGCGAATCCGCATGTTTGGGCTCCATTCGTCTCCTGCCAAGGACTGCTCTTGACGAGGTCCTGAGTCCAGGGACTGGCCCCAAACGCCACTTCTGACGGTTACGCTCGCGCAATGTTTTTCTGGGCCACAAGCCACTAGCCAAGAGCAGTGTATTCTTCCCCCTGGGTTCCAGCCCTTCTGCGAGGTGCCGTTGAAATCCTCCGCTCTTCTCCCTTCCCTCCTCCTGGTGGCATTGCTGGCCGGTGCGGTCTTCCTGTCGCGTCCGGTGGCGTTGGCCCGAGTTGCGGCTGCTGCCCCCACGGCAGTCATTCCGCCCGAGGTAGGTGCTGCCGCGGCGTTGTTACCCGTCTCCGCCACGTCTGACGCACGTCTGGCCGGGTCTTTCCGCCATCCCGCGGAGAACGGCTGGATCTACGTCCACCTGCAGGGTTCTCCGGCGACGTTGGGGTTCCAGCACGGCTACTGGCTGGCGCCCGAGATCGGCAAGATGCTGCGCATTTTCCATGTCTCGATCCCGCACGCCACGAACAAGCCCTGGCAGTTCTTCCGCGATGCCGCGCAGAACATGCTGCTGCCGCACATCGAGCCCGAATATCGTCAGGAGCTGGAGGGCATCGTGGCCGGCGTCCGCGCGCGCGGGGTCAACGCCGACCTCGACGACATCATCGTGCTGAACGCCTTCGAGGAGATGCCGGACTACTACGTCCCCTGGTACAACCGGCACCATCCCAGCGCGCAGACAGCCTCATTGCACGCCCCGGGCAACTGCAGCGCCTTCATCGCCACCGGCAGCTACACCAAGGACGGCAAGATCGTCATCGGCCACAACAACTGGACCAACTACCTGAACGGCGAGAACTGGAACATCATCTTTGACCTCGTGCCCTCGCACGGGCAGCATCTGATCATGGACGGCTTTCCCGGTGTCATCACCAGCGACGACGACTTCGGCATCAACCAGTCCGGCCTGATGATCACCGAGACCACCATCTCGCAGTTCAACGGGTGGGACCCGAACGGCATCCCGGAGTTCGTGCGCTCCCGCAAAGCGCTGCAGTACGCCACCAGCATCGACGACTACATCGCCATCATGCTCAAGGGAGACAACGGCGGTTATGCCAACGACTGGCTGATTGGCGACCGCAAAACCAACGAGGTGGCGCGCCTCGAGCTGGGCCTGAAACACCACCGCGTCTGGCGCACCAAAGACGGCATGCTGGTGGGCTCCAACTTCGCCTCCGACCCGGCCCTGATCCGCGACGAAGCGCCGGACTTCCGCCCCAACGACCTCACCACCAGCCCCAACGCCCGCCACGCGCGCTGGGAACAGCTCAAGCGGCAGTACAAGGGCAAGATTGATATCGCCCTCGGCGAGAAGATGGAGGCGGATCACTACGACACCGTGACGCACAGCATCCACCCGAGCGAACACACCCTCTGCGGCCATGCGGACCTCGCCGCCCACGGCATCCCGCAGTGGGACTGGCCGCCCTACTACCCGGGCGGCACCGTGCAAGCCAAGGTCGCCGATGCCACCATGGCCGAGCACATGTCCTTCATGGCCTCCATGGGCCATCCCTGCCAGACCAACTTCGATGCAGCCAAGTTCCTGAAGCAACATCCGGAGTACGGCTGGCAGAAGCCGTACCTGGAGGACATGCCGGGCCGTCCGTGGACGAAGTTCAGTGCGAAATAGAGATTCGGTTGTCGGGAAATTACATCGGCGATCCGTGGCCAAGCGTCGATTTCCACCCTGTATGGCCGACAACTGACAGCAGACAACCCGTCAAAGATTCCGCAATAAGAACAGCACATTCGCCGGGCGCTCGGCCAAGCGGCGCATGAAGTATGGGTACCATTCGCAGCCGAAAGGGACGTAAATGCGCACCCGCCAGCCCGCGCGTCGCAGCCGTGTCTGCAGGTCGCGACGGATTCCGTAAAGCATCTGGAACTCGAAGGCGCCCGGCGCCACGCCCTCCTGCCGTGCAAAGTCCAGGGTGGCGTCAATCATGCGCTCGTCGTGAGTGGCGATGGCATGGTAGCCCCCGCTGGCCAGCAACTGCTGCATCAGCCGGACAAAGTTCGCGTCCACGTCGCGTTTCTTCTGCAGAGCGAGGGCAGCGGGCTCCTTGTAAGCGCCCTTGACCAGCCGTAGCCGCATCCCGAGCGCCGTGAAGCGGCGCAGGTCGGCCTCGCTGCGGTGCAGGTAGGCTTGCAACACGGTTCCGATGGGCAGGCCGGAGCGGTACAACTCCTCAACCATGTCCAAGGTGACGCTGGTGTAGGCCGAGCCCTCCATATCCACGCGCACGAAGTTGTCCAATGCCGCCGCTTGCGCCGCGACGGCCTGTAGATTCTCGCGCGCCAACGCCACGCCGAGGTCCAAACCGAGATGGGTCAATTTGACGGAGACGTTGCCGTCCAACCGCTGCTCCTGCAGGGCCTGCAGCAAAGCGATGGCTGAGCCAGCCGCCGCGCGTGCGTCTTCTTCCTCAACGACGTTTTCGCCGAGGTGATCGAGCGTGGCACTCAGCCCTGCCTGGTTGCAAGCGGCGACGGCGGTCAGCGCGTCCTCGAGGTGCAGTCCAGCCACAAAGCGTGCCGAGAGCCTGCGCCCCAGAGTGCCGGACTCCATGAAGTGACGCAGCCGCGCATTGCGGGAGAGGGCGAGAAGAGCAGCGCGCAGCATAAGAGCGGAAACGACCCCACCAGCCGGCCATCCGCCGCCGATGCCGACGCCCTGATGGCAACAACCAACATCCAACCACAGCCACAAGGGCAGCGACCCACAGGACCGCGCCGAAGTCACCGCGCGATCAATCGACGCGTCAGCGTCAGTGCCCGTGGGCTTCCAGGTAGCGCTCCGCCTCAATGGCCGCCATGCAGCCCGTGCCGGCGGCGCTGATGGCTTGGCGATAGCGGCGGTCCTGCACGTCGCCGCAGGCGTACACGCCGGGGATGCTGGTGAAGACATAATCGCGTGTCTTCAGGTAGCCGTCCTCATCGCGTTCCAGTTGACCGGCAAACGGCGCGGCGTTGGGCACGTGGCCGATCCCCAGAAAAACGGCGGCGGTTGCCATCTCCCACTCGCGACCGTCACGTGGGTCACGCAACCGCACCCCGGTGACTTCCTTTTTTGCCACGTCCAGAACCTCGACCACCTCGGCGTTGGTCAGGAACTTGATCTTGTCGTTGGCTTGCGCCCGGTCAAGCATGATCTTCGAGGCACGAAACACGTCGCGGCGATGCACCAGCGTCACAGAGGTGGCGAAGCGAGTCAGAAAAATGGCCTCCTCCATCGCCGAATCACCACCGCCGATCACGATGATGTCGCGGTGGCGGAAGAAGAACCCGTCGCAAGTGGCGCAACTGGAGACGCCATGCCCGATCAGTGCCTGCTCCGAGGGCAATCCCAGCCAGCGAGCCGAGGCCCCGGAGGCGATGATCAACGCCCGCGTCTGGATCTCGCCGTCCTCCAGCGTCAGACGCAAGGGCGACTCCTGTAACGCCGCGGCGGTCACCCGGCCGCTGACATACTGCGCGCCAAAGCGCGCCGCCTGCTGCCGCATGTTGTCGATCAGCTCCGGTCCCATGATCCCTTCCGGGAACCCAGGAAAGTTTTCGACCAGGGTGGTTAAACTCAACTGCCCGCCCACCTCATGGCCTTCCACCACCAACGGCTGCAACCCCGCCCGAGCGGCGTAGATGGCAGCTGTGAGGCCGGAACACCCAGAACCCAGAATGACAACGTTGCGCGTATCCATCGTGCGAATGCGTCCCCCGAAAGCAGAGCGGAACGTTCAGTTTAGCGTGAAGCGGTGGGATATGCGGTGAGCGGGGAGGAAGGGGGAGGAGGAACGGGAGGACGGGGGCTGTCTCTTATACACATCTGACGCTGCCGACGATCTTACGCGTGTA
>CALEJU010000047.1 GCA_937898755.1 uncultured Acidobacteriota bacterium
ACACGCGTAAGATCGTCGGCAGCGTCAGATGTGTATAAGAGACAGGGGTGAGGGGCTCGGGCGGTGGGCGGTGCGAACCTCCCCGCGCCAACAACTAACAACAAGCCACATTACTCATGGCCCCTCGGCCCTCGGCTTTCGCCTCTCCCCCTCCCCTGTTTTTCTTCCTCCCGTACTCCCGTCCTCCCTTCCTCCCTGTCTTCGCGTTCCCCCCAGCCCCCGCCGCCCGGTGACTCGATGCGAATGCGATCACCCGCGGCAAGCGGCAGCGTGCACTTGGCCGGCAGCAACCGCCGCGGCGCATCACGGGGCTGCACGAAATTCATGCCGGGCTGACCGGCCGCACCTCCGGCCAAGCCCCACGGCCCGCGCTTGCGACGCTCGGTGATCAGGCTCAGGACCACCGGGGTCAACGCTTCCAGCTCACGAACCAGCCCTTCGCCGCCGGAGAAGCGCCCTTCACCACCTGAGCCCGGGCGAAGCGAGTAGGTCCGCACCCGCACCGGATAGTAGGACTCCAACACTTCGATCGGGGTGTTGAGGGAGTTGGTCATATGGGTATGGACGCCGGAGACGCCGTTCGCGCCGGGTCGCGCGCCCATGCCGCCCGCCATGGTCTCGTAGTAGGTGAACGGGACGCGGCGGCCGTCCACGCCGCCAAAGCTGAGATTGTTCATGGTTCCCGAACTGGCCGCCGGGATGCGTGCCGGCAGTGCGGGAGCGAGCGCCCGCATCAGGACGTCCACGATCCGTTGCGAGGTCTCGACGTTACCGCCGGCCACGGCGGCCGGGGGACGGGCGTCCACCACCGAGGCCGCCGGAGTGCGCACCTCAACATCGCGCATCAAACCGGCACAGGCTGCGATCTCCTCCGTGACCAGGCAGCGCATGACGTAGTAGACGGCGGAAAACGTGATGGCGCGGACCGCGTTCAGGCTGCCGCTCATCTGCGGCGCGCTGCCGGCGAAATCCACGGCCACCCGGGCATGCCCTACTCGAGAGTGCCGGCCGCGCGGTCGCATGGTGATGCGCACCGCAATGCGGATGTCGTCGCCATTTTCGGATTCCAGAAAGTCCTCGGCGCTGTACTCGCCGGGTGGAATCTGGTCCAGCGTGTGGGACACCATGCGCGCCGCATAGTCGTTCAAATGGCGCATGTAGGCGCGGATCTCGCGCAGACCGTAGCGCTGGACCAAGGCGGCGAGGCGGGTGGCCCCAGTCCGGCAGGCGCCAATCTGGGCAGTGAGGTCGCCCTCACGCTCGGCGGGTGTCCGCACGTTGGCCAGCAGCAAGGCCATCACGTCGCGTACCAGTGCTCCGCCCGCCACCAGCTTGATCGGCGGCAGGCGGATGCCCTCCTGATAGATCTCGCTGGCGTTCCCCATGGAACCTGGAAAGGTGCCGCCGACGTCCGCATGATGCGCCCGCGCCGCCACGAAAAACGCCGGCACCCGAAGCGGCGCGATAAAGACCGGCATCACCAGCGTGATGTCCGGTAAGTGGGTGCCCCCGGCAAAGGGATCGTTCAGCAGGGCCACGTCACCCGGCTCAAAGCGCAGTGCCGCCAGCGCAGCCGCCACTGACATGGGCATGGAGCCGAGATGCACCGGCATGTGATCACCCATGGCGATCACCGCGCCCGCGTGGTCAAAGACGGCGCAAGAGTAGTCACGGCGCTCCTTGATATTGGGCGAGAACGCCGACCGGCGCAGCGCCGCTCCCATTTCCTCGGCGATGGAATGGAAAAGGTGCTGGTAGATGGCCAGCCGGACGGCATCAGGCGATGGCGGCATAAACGTCAGTAAGCACTACTCCACATTTTTCAGAATCATATTTCCCACCGCGTCAATGCGCCCGCGCCAACCCGGCGGCAGGAAGGTCGAGGCACTGTACTCGCTGATCAGAGCAGGGCCGTCGAACGCGGCTCCCGCCGCCAGGCGACCGCGTTCGTACACCGCCGCTGTTGTCGTGCGGCGCTGCCAGATTACGGCGCGGCGCTCCTGCGCGCGCGCCGCGTGGGACCGCACATGGGAACGCGGAAAATCCGGAGCGGGCGTCAGGCCTCGGGCCCGCACCCGGATGCCCGCGAGCTCGAGTGGACGGGCCGCATCAGCATAGCCGTAGCGCTGCTGGTGCGAGGAGTGGAACGCGACCAGGAAGGCCAGGGGGCGACGGGGATCCCACGGCAGTTCCAGCTCGAAACCTTGGCCGACATAGCGCACGGCGACGGTGCGCTCCAACTGCATCCGACGGCGAGAGAAGCCTTCCCGGCTCATGGCGGCTGCGGCTTCGCGATCCAAGCGCCGGAATTCCTCCTGCAGGCGGGAACGCATCCCCGCGACGGAAGCGGGCCAGAGCAGCGAGCACGAAAAATCGCGCACCACGTCGCTCAACAAGATGCCGAGGGCGGAGAGCGCTCCCGGATGGATGGGGATCAGCACGCTCCGCAACTGCAGCGCGGTCGCCAACTCGCAGGCATGCAGGCCGCCGGCGCCCCCGAAGGCGACCAGGGTGAAATCGCGGGGGTCAATTCCTCTCTCGATCGAGATGAGGCGGAGCGCCCGTTCCATGGCGGCGTTGGCCACGGCAACGATGCCCGCGGCCAGCTCACCGGGCGTCTCGCGCCGGCGGAGACGGCGCAACCAGGCCGCCACTTCGCGCTTGGTGCGCGCGGCGTCCAGTGTCCAGTGACCGCCCAAAAAGCGCGCGGGATCGAGACGTCCCAGCAGGATATGGGCATCGGTGACGGTCGGCTGCTCACCGCCGCGTCCGTAGGCAATGGGTCCGGGATCGGCACCGGCGGATTCCGGACCGACACGCAGCGCACCGGCAGCGTCAAAGCGTGCCAGGGAGCCGCCACCGCTGCCCACGGTGTGGATGTCGAGCATCGGCAACTGCAGCGGCAGGCCGGTGACCTGCGCCTCGTGCGCCATGCCGGGCTGGCCCGCGATCAGGGCCACGTCGGTGGACGTGCCACCCATGTCGAAGCTGAGCACCCGGCGGACGCCGGAGAGAGCGGCGACGGTGTGAGCGCCGATCACGCCTCCGGCCGGACCGGAGAGCACGGTACGCACCGGTTCACGCGCTGCTGTGGCGGCTCCGATCATGCCGCCACTCGACTGCATCACCCGCAACGTCGTAGGCAGGACACCGGGCAACGCTCCCAGACCTGCCGACAGCCGATCCAGATACTGCGCCATCCGTGGTTGCAAATAGGCGTTGACCACCACGGTCGAGGTGCGTTCAAACTCGCGGATCTCGGGCACCAGGGCATGCGAGGCGGTGACGGGCGCCACCGTCGCCAGTGCTTCCGCCAGTTGCCGTTCGTGCTGCGGCGCTCGGAAGGCGAACAGGAGACATAAAGCGATGGAGTCCGGATTGAGGGCGCGCACGGCGCGGACCACGCGCTCGATCTCGCCCTGCTGCAAGGGCTCGATGATGCCGCCATCGGCGGCGACGCGCTCCGCCACACCCAGCCGCCGCTGCGTGGGCACCAGGGGCGGAGGCGGGCTCCAGGCGAGGTCGTAGAGTCGCGCCCGCTGCTGCCGTCCGATGACCAGAATGTCCTCGAATCCGGCTGTCGTGAGCAGCACGACGCGCCCTCCCTTGCGTTCCAGCAGGGCGTTGGTGCCCACCGTGGTGCCGTGCCGTACTTCCAGCGGGGCGCGGGAGTCGCCACGAATCTGCGCCACGCCCTGCAGGATGGCTGTGGCCGGATCGTCCGGCGTGGAGAGCAGCTTCAAAACCCCGAGCTTGCCGCGATCGAGAAAAACACAGTCGGTAAAGGTCCCGCCGGTATCGACCGCGATACGCAGGGTGGGGACGACGGGGTGGAGGCGGCGGGAGCGCGGCATGGGCGGGGAGTCCGCTACAGCTTTTCGGGCAGGTTCATGTCGAACTGCACAGCCGGCTGGATCAGGGCCAGCAGTGGCCGGCTCACCTCCTCGGCCGTCAACAACCCGGTCTCGGTCCACTGATCGGCACGCCCCGCGCTGACCTGCGCCGGAATCGGTGCCATGGGGGCGTGGTTCACACGCACCACGGCCAAACCCTTCTTCGCCGCCGAGACGGTGAACCCGTTGAGGCGATGCGTGAGGAAGTGGACGGCATCCTGCTGCGATGCAAACGGGCCAAGATCCCAATGTTCGCAGGCAGCCGCTTCAAATTCGAGGAAGTGATCCCCGGAACGGCCGTGGACGCTGTAACGGCTGTAGGCGTGCGGCTCGTTGACGATGGTCAGCTCGACGCTGGCGTGCTCCGTGGGAATGGCAAGGCTCATCGCGGCGGCGGCGGCGCGGGAGCTCACCCAGGAACGCAAGAACAGCACGCCCGCCTCGCCCCCATGACGGACGTAGATGCGGTAGTTAACCTGGCGGAAACCGCTCAACACGTAGGGGAAAGCCGCCCCGGCTTCAAGCGCGACGGTGGCGGTGAACGCGCGCGGCCCATCCGGGGTGTCGCGCAGATCAAGTTCCAGACCCTCGGGCAGCAGGGCCACCAGACGTTCGGGGGGCACGGCGTGGATCACGAACAGCAGGTTGCGTAACTTAAGTCCTATGGCCATCAGTCATTCCCGCGCCTCCATTAATTCATGAGGACGCGCCGTGCGCAAGCCGCGCGCCGATGCATTCGACGCCGACCCGATCGCTCCAACAAAGTGTCGTGCGCCTCATCCCTTTCCACTTTCCACTTTCCACTGACTACGGGCGGCCCCGATCGCATCGAGTGGCCACTGCGCATAGGCCTCGATGTCGCAGGCGGCAAACTGTCGTACTTGGAAGTAGGGAAAGGCGGCGGTTGCGATCATGGCGGCGTTGTCGGTGCAGAGCACCGGGGCGGGAATGAAGAGCGGTAGGCCGACGCGGTGTGCTGCCGCACCGAGGGTCTGGCGTAACTGCCGGTTGGCCGCCACCCCGCCGGTGACCCACAGGCTGGCGGCCGCGCCCGCCTCGGCGGCCGCGAGAGCCTTCTCGGTCAGATCGCCGACCACGGCATGTTGAAAGCTGGCGATGAGATCGAGCGTCGTGGCGTCACAGGTACGGCGGCGATCGTCCAGGGTCGGCTTCGGCAGTACGGCGAGCGCCGCCCGGCGCTCCGCGATGCCCGCCGCCATGTCGTGCGTCTGCACGTAGCGCAACACGGCGGTCTTGATGCCGCTGAACGAGAAATCGCCGGGACGACCCTTGATGCGCGGGCGGGTAAAAGGCACGGCGTCGGGGCGTCCGAAGGCGGCCAACTGGTCGAGGATGGGGCCGCCGGGATATCCCAGGGCCAGCAGCTTCGCCACCTTGTCGTAGGCCTCGCCGGCGGCGTCGTCGCGCGTTTGTCCGAGCGTCGTGTAGCGATAGCGACGGCCGTCTTCCGCGCGTTCCACGCGGTAAAGATGGGTATGACCGCCCGAAACGACCAGCACCACCGCGGGAAGCGGCGGGTCGGGACGCCCGTTGCGTCGCTCCTCGAGCAGAACAGCGTGGATATGCCCCTCGAGGTGATTGACGGCGATCAGCGGACAATTCAGCATCCAAGTCAGGCTCTTGGCGTAGGTCAGACCGACCAGCAGCGCACCCACCAGGCCCGGCCCCTCCGTCACCGCGATGGCATCGAGGTCGGCAAGCGTCAGCTGCGCCGTTTCCAGGGCCTGCCGCACCACGGGCACGATGCCGCGCAGGTGCTCGCGACTGGCAAGTTCCGGAACCACGCCGCCATAGAGCTGGTGGACGGGAATCTGCGACAACACGACGTTCGAGAGCAGCAACGCCCCGTCGACCACCACCGCCGCGGCCGTCTCGTCGCACGAGGTCTCGATGCCCAGAATGCGCACCGCGCGCCCTGCACTGCCGTTCAACCCATCCATGCCTTCAGTTTAGACGCCCTGGGTAGAAAGCGGCGCTCCGCCGTTTCCGCCTGTCACCTTCAGCGGGCTATAATCGCCCCCTGCGCATGCACGCCATCCCCTATTTTGCGATCTTGGGAGTGGTGCTGGGTCTGTCGCTGCTGGCCCTGCTCGGGGTGGCGGCGCATGGTTACCGGCAGTTGCGCCGGCGAGTGCATGCGGCCCGCCAAGGTGCCCCATCGGACGCGCCCCGTCCCCCAACCGCCTGAGACCCATGCCCATGCCTACCAGTCATCACGCGCGGGAGGAAGCGCGCGTCCGCGAAGCCAACCGGCACTTTTACCAGGCGGCGGAAGCCCTCAGCCTGGAGGAGATGGAGGCCGTATGGATGCAGGGCCCAAACTGCCGTTGCGTCCACCCCGGCTGGCCGATGGTCACCGGCTGGTCAGCGGTGCGCGAGAGTTGGCGGCAGATCTTTGAGAACACCCGCGAACTCAATATCGCGCTGGAGCAGGTCAACGTCTCCATCGAGGGCGGTGTCGCTTGGGTGAGCTGCATCGAGCACGTGCGCAGCGTCGGGGAGAGCCGCATGGACCACGCCGTGGTCTGCACCTCGAACCTCTTCGTGCTCAGCGAGGACGAGTGGAAGATCGTGCTCCACCATGCCTCGCCGGTGCCCGAGCCCGACGGCCCCGCCAACAGCCAGAGCGTGCACTAAGGGTGAGCGGTTGTCGGTTGTCAGTTGTCGGTCGCCGCGTTCAACCGACAACCGACAACTGATAACCGTTTAGAACACCAGCTTCAGTCCCAACTGAATCTGCCGTGGGAAACCCGTGTCGCCGGTCCATAGGTTGCCGGGGAAGAACGACCCGAAGTTGGAATCGTTGGGGTTGGTGTTGTAGCGCGCGGTGGGCATGGTGTAGTGGTTCAACACGTTGAAGGCCTCGACGCGGGCCTGCAGGTGCATGCGCTCGTTGATGGCCACCGACTTGTTGAGCGAGGCGTCCATGGTGACGGTGGGGTACATGCGGATCTGGCCGCTGCGGAAGGGGAGTTCGCCGGGAGCGTAGCTGGGCAGCTCCAGCCAAGGGTAGGTGGAGGTATCGGCGCCGCAGCCGGCGGCCACACTGAAGGGTTGGGCGGTGATGCTGCCGTCGTCGTGCATGACGGCGACGCAGGGGCTCCAGCCCTGCACCTTGGCGCTATGGAAGTTGGGGTGGAGGCGGGGGTCGCCGCGCAGCCGGACGTTGCCGGGCAGGTTGGCGGGCTCGCCGGAAGCGGCGTTGAAGAATGTGGTCAACTCCCAGCCGCCAATGGCGCGTTCGCTCCAGCCGCTGGCGCCGCCGGCGAAGTGGTGTCCGTGGCCGAAGGGCAGCGGGTAGATGGTGGTGAGCTTGAAGACGTGCGGCTTGTCGAGAAAGTACAGGCCCTGCTGCTGGATGCCGCGGTAGGGGTCGAGGTAGCCCCACCGCTCCATGAACTTGGAGAACGTGTAGTCGGCCAGCAGGTTGATGCCGTTGCGCATGCGCAGCTTGTAGTTGACCTGCAGCGAGTTGTACCAGGTGTGGCCGCTGTTGTCGCCAAGGCGGGTCAGGTTGCCGGCAAATTGCGGGAACGGCCGGTTGAGCTGGAAACGCGACAGGGTGGAAGCGCTGTAAAAGCTGGTGCCGAAGAAGGGTTGGAGCCCTTGGAAGGGGTTGGCTACCTGGGCGTTGCAGTAGTTGGGACTGCCACCCTCAAGCGGGTCACACTGCTTGCGGAAGTCGAGGCCGGGAATGTTGTAGTCGCGCTGCGTCTGCTGGTTGCGACCCCGGCTGCCGACGTAGCTCACATCGAGCGAGGCGGAGCTCTTTAACGCCATCTGGAAGCCAAAGGAGAACTGATCCACGGACGGCGTTTTGAAGGTGGGGTCGAACCAGTTGAAGTTGCGGCCCACGAAGGTATCGAGCCCGGCACTGGCGCCGGAAGGCACCAGGATGCCGCTGGGGTAGGGGTTGGAGAGCAGGTTGGTGACCGGGGTGCGACCGCCGTCGAGGCTGGAGACCAGCGGCGTGGAGGTGCTGTAGCCGGTGGTCTGCATCCAGTCGTTGCCCGGGTTCATGTAGTAACGGCCATAGCCGCCGCGCATAATCAGCCGCGGGGTGAGTTGGAAGGCGGCCCCGATGCGGGGCTGAATGTTGCCCATGCGGGTGGCGGAACTTTTGTCCGGGTTGCCGCCGGTGTGGGTGAATGTCAAGCCTCCTTTCAGGTTGGCGTACTGCGGGAACTTGCCGGCGTTGACCAGGGCGTCGAGCGGGCTGGCGGCATTGGGATCGAAACGGTAGTTGAGGCGGTGATACTTCTCGTCCGGCGCCAAATTAAAGTCCCAGCGCACCCCGAGGTTGAGCGTGAGGCGCGGCTTCACCTTCCAGTCGTCCTGTACGAAGGGCGCGTAGTACCACTGCCGGAACATCGGAAACAGCGGGTAGTCGGAGTTGCCCTCGGAGGGAATGCCGAGCAGGAAGCTGGCGATGGCGTTGCCGCTGTTGGGGTCGGAGCGGTTCCACACCTTCTGCGTAAAGTCGGTGTGGGAGACAAAGCGCCAGATGTTGCCGGTGTTGTTGAGGATGTACTGGATGCGGCGGATGTCGACCCCGGCATGCAGTGAGTGGTTGCCGGAGATCTTGCTGACGTTGGGGAACAGGTTGTAATTATTGGTGATGTTGACGCCTTTGTAGCGTCCCAGGTAGCTGTAGCCCTGGAAGTTATAGTTGCCGAAGAACTTGCCGCCGGGAAGTTGGTTGACGGTGGCGGCGGGGAAGCCCAGCGAGGTGAGGTCGAAGCCGAGATCGCCGGCGCCGTAGCCCTGCTCGATGAAGCGGTTGAACGAGAGGCGCACGTTGGCGCTGAAGGTGGGCGAGTAGGCCCCCACCCAGTCGGCGACGAAGGCCCAGTTCAGGCGCTGGAAAGGCTGCTGCCCGCCTTGTCCCGGACCCTTGAAGACGCCGTTGTCGTTGCGGTCCTCGGTGCGGCTGTTCTGCGCGTAGCGGAAGAACATCTTGTGCACGTCGCCGATGTTCTGGTCGACCTTGGCGATCAGGTTGTAGAACTTGTCGCGCGCGAAGTAGCCGGGCAGCGAGTAGTCCAACTGGCTGTAGGCCTGGCCCGGGGTGGTGGTGTTGGGCTGCGGGAAGTATCCGAGGATCTTCAGCGCGATGGGGTTGATCATCGAGGCCGGAATCTGGTTGCCGGGGAAAGGCTTGCGCACCGGGTTGCCGCTGGCGTCGGAGGTGGTGTCGTAGGGGTTGTAGATGGTGATGGGCTTGCCGTTGGCGTCGACCAGCTTGCTGAAGTCGCCCTTGAGGAACTCCGGCTCGGGGACCGAAAGCTTGAGCGGGGTGGGCGTGCCCTCGCGGTAGTTCTCGATGCTGAACAGGTAGAAGGTTTTGTTACGGCCGTCGTAGCCGGGCAGGCGGACCGGGCCCTCAAGCTGGACGCCGTACTGGTCGAGGTAGTGGTTGGTGCGCGGCGCGCCGGTGGCGTTGTTCTGGAAAGTATTGGAGTCCAGCCATTTGCGTCGCGCAAACTCCCAGGCGGACCCGTGCAGGGTATTGCCGCCCGTCTTCAGCACCACGTTCATGATGCCGCCGCCGGTATGGCCGTACTGCGCATCGTAGGTGTTGGTCTGCATGCGGAATTCCTGCACCGCATCGACGATGGGGACGTAGGCGACGTTGTTGCCGCCGGCCTGGCCGTTGTTGGGGGCGCCGTCCAGCAGGAACTCGTTGTTGGACTGGCGGCCGCCGTTGATGGACCACTGGGCGATGGCGCCGTTGTCAAAGGGGCGCTGCCAGATGGAGGCGCCGCGGAAGGTGACGCCCGACATCATGGCGCCCAGCATGAAGGGATTGCGGGAGTTGAGCGGCAGCTCGGCGACATGCTGCTGGTCGACCACCCCGCCGCGACTGGCCGTGTCGGGCTCGAGCAGCGGCACGTCGGCGGAGACGGTGACCACTTGGGTGCTCGCGCCGATCTCCAGGGCGATGGGCAGGGTGGCGGTCTGCGCGACGTTCAGCGTGATGCCTTGCCGCTCGTAGCGCTTGAAGCCGGGATGCTCGATGCTGATCGAGTAAGCCCCGGGGCGGAGAAAGTGAATGGTGTAATCGCCCTGCTCGTTGGTGGTGGCGGAGGCGACTTCATTGGTGGCGACGTTGCGGGCCTGGACGATGGCGCCCGGCACGGCGGCTTTTTGTGGGTCGGTGACCCGGCCGGTGAGGGTGGCACGAAACTCCTGACCCAGCGCGACCAAGGTGAGCAGGGAGAGAACGGCGGCGCAGCGCAGCAGATCCCGGAACATAGTGACATCCTCCAGCGCACTCGAAGCTGAAACCGCTTGCACCCGGCGCGGGCGCACCCCAACGCCGTGAAAGCGGTTTCACAAGGGCTGCAATATACTCGCCCAGTGAGCCGGCGTCAAGTGACTTGGATCCTCGGCTGGGCACTGGTAGCGATGGGCGCCGCCGGGCCGCCGCCGCCACCCCGTTCCAGCGGGCTGGGCGGCGATGAAGCGGCCGCCCACGGCCTCGCTTTTACGTTGCGCAACGGTTCCACCGCCGCCAAACACCAAGTCGAGACCATGGCCGGTGGGGTGGCCGTCCTGGACTACGACCAGGACGGCTATCCCGACCTGTTTTTCACCAACGGCGCTTCCCTGCCGACACTGACCAAAACCGACGCCAGCTACGGGAACCGTCTCTATCACAATCGCGGCGATGGCACCTTCGAGGACGTCACCGCGCGGGCGGGGCTGGCCGGCGTCGGATTCGCCATCGGGGCGGCGGTGGGCGACTACGACAACGACGGCTATCCCGATTTGTTCGTGGCCGGCGTCAACCGCAACTTCCTCTTTCACAACCGCGGCGACGGCACCTTTGAAGACGTCACCGCCGCCGCCGGTCTGGCGCAACCGGATGGGGCGCGCTGGGCGGTCGGCGGTGGCTGGTTCGACTATGACCGCGATGGCCGCTTGGACCTCTTCGTCGTGGATTACGTCGTCTGGGATCCGGCATCCGAGCCGGACTGCGAGGCGCCGGCCGGGGGCGGGCGGACCTACTGCCATCCCCGCTTCTACCAGGGCACTGCCAACCGGCTGTATCACAACGAAGGCGCGGGGAAGTTCCGCGACGTCTCCGTTACTTCCGGAATCGCCGCTCATGTCGGCAAAGGGATGGCGGTCGCCTTCGCCGACCTCGACGGCGATGGCTGGCCCGACGTCGTGGTCACTAACGACACCGAGCCGAACTGGCTGTTCCACAATCGCGGCGACGGGACTTTTACCGAGATCGGCGAGCCCGCCGGGGTGGCCTACAACGACGACGGCCTGGCGCTTTCGTCCATGGGAGTCGACGCGCGCGACATCCTCAACCATGGCCGCCCGGACATTTTCATGACGGCGCTGACCAACGAGAGCTTCCCGCTGTATCGCAATCTGGGTCGGGGCATGTTCGAGGACGTCACCAATGGCAGCGGATTACGGCCGCTGACCGTGGCCTTCAGCGGCTGGTCGACCGGCGCCATGGATTTCGACAACGCCGGCCACAAGGACCTGTTTGTTGCGGCGGGCGACGTGCAGGACAACACCGCGCATTACAGCGACCGGCATTCGCGGCAGCAATGCCTCTGGCTGCGCCAGACCGTGACAGGCAAATTTGAGGCGATGCCCTTGGGACCGCGGGGCCAGTTTCGCGGCGCTGCCTTTGCCGACTTCAACCGCGACGGCGCGCTGGATGTGGTCGTGACGCGCCTGAACCAGCCGGCGGTGCTGTTCATGGGGCATCCGCCCCCGGGCAACCACTGGCTGCAACTCAAGCTGGTGGGAACGTCGAGCAACCGCGACGCCATCGGGGCCGAGTTGCACCTGACCGCACCGGGAGGCGAGCAGTGGAACCAGGTGACCACGGCGGTGGGTTACGCGTCATCCAGCGACGTGGAAGTGCACTTCGGCCTGGGTCGGGATCACGAGGCGACACGGCTCGACATTCGCTGGCCGAGCGGCATCCGGCAGCGCTTGGAGCACATCAAGGCCGACCAGCGGCTCGTCGTGCGCGAGCCTTGGCCAGCACACGCTGCATCGCCACATCGGCTGGCGCCAGAGCCACGGCCTGTGTCAGCGCCGTAACGGCTGCGTCGAGCTGGCCGGATTCGAGATAGGCGCGTCCAAGCTCGAACTGGGCGGCAGCACTGTCGGGATCAGCCGCCAGCGCGGTCCGCAGGACGGCGATGGCCTCTGCGTCTCGTCCGAGCCGGACGAGGAAACGGCCGTAGGCAAGGCTGTGCCTGCCCGGAGCGCGCGCAAACGCCTGACGATACAGCGTCATGGCCGTCCCGAGCCGGCCGAGCGCCTCAGCCGACTCCGCCAGCGCTTCCTCCACGCGGGCCGGATCGGGATCGGAGGAGCGCAAGCGCTGCAACACATCCCAAGCGGCCTGATAGCGATCCAACGCGTAGAGGGCGCGCGCGCGAAAGAAGCAGGCATCCGGCTCGGCGGGATCGAGAAGGCACGCACGGGCAAACGCCTCGGCCGCGAGTGGGTAACTCGCCCGCGCGGCTTGGGCGGCGCCGAGCGCCTTCCACCAATGGGCGTTGTCGGGTTGGGCCACCACGGCACGACTCAGCGCCGCGGCGGCCTCGCCGTAACGATGTGCAGCAAAGGCCTTCGCGCCCGCAGCGAAGTCGCCCGCCCCCGGCGCCGCCGTCTGCAGCATCGCTGCCAGCAACACGACCAGCATGCTCTCTTATACCGGGAAAGAGTGGAAAGTGAAGAGCGGAAAGTGAAAAGGAAAAACTAGTGTGCCTTCGTGCCTTTCCACTTTTCACTTTGCACTTTCCACTAATTGCTTTTCACTGGTTCCACCCTCACCGCTTCAACAGCACCGCGCCGCCCCAGGAGACGAGCAGCAGAAAGCCGACGTAGCCGTTAACGCTGAAGAAAGCGGCGTTCAGGCGCGAGAGGTCATGCGGCTTGACCAGCGTGTGCTCATAGCCGATCAGCAGTGCAGCGAGAACCAATCCCACGACCGCCAGCGGTCCGAGGTGACTAAGCCGGAGCAGCCAGACGAGCAGGGCCAACATCGCCACGTGGCATCCCAGCGCCACGCGCAATGCATTGGCGATGCCCACGCGCTTGGGTAGGGAGTAAAGGCCGCTCTGTTGCCGATCAAATTCATAGTCCTGACAGGCATAGAGCACATCGAAGCCCGCCACCCAAAGCGTCACCGCGGCGGTGAGCAACAGAATGCGTGGCGCCAGGCTGCCGCGCACCGCAATCCATGCGGCGGCGGGGGCGATGCCCAGGGCCAGGCCCAACACGATGTGGGAGAGCCAGGTCAGGCGCTTGGTGTAGGAATAAAAGCAGATCCACGCCAACGCTACGGGAGCGAGCGCCAGCGCCAAGGGATTCAGCCGCCATGCCGCAAAGAGAAAGATCAGCGCGCTGGCCACGAGAAACATGACGGCGAAACGCACCGAGAGCAGCCCGGCGGGCAGGGCGCGTTTGCTGGTGCGCGGGTTCTGGGCGTCAATATCGCGGTCCACGAGGCGGTTGAAGGTCATGGCCACGTTGCGGGCCCCGACCATGGCCACCACGATCCAGAAGATCTGGCGCCCGGTTGGTAAACCGTCGGCGGCCAATACCGCCCCCAACAGCGCAAACGGCAGCGCAAAGATCGAGTGCTCGAACTTGATCATCTCGAGCGTGGTGCGCGTGCTGCCTAGGACGGTCATACAGAAAGTGACGCAGGTTGGGTGGGAAGTGAGAAGTGGAAAGTGAAAAGTGGAAAGTGGAAAGGCGCTGCTCTCTCACCTGTCGCATTCGTCCCGCCGCAGCGCCTCATCACTTTCCACTTTTCACTTTCCACTTGTGGGCCTTGGCCATATCCCGGCCCGACATCTGCGGCGGTTCAGGAAGTTCGAAGAGGCTGAGCAGCGTCGGGGCGATGTCACGCAGCGAGCCGTCGGGGTGCAACGTGGGTGGGGCGGTTCCGGTGGGAACGTCGCGGACCAGGATGAAGGGTACGGGGTTGGTGGTATGAGCGGTGTGCGGACCGCCGGTGGCGGGGTCGATCATTTGCTCGGCGTTGCCGTGGTCGGCGGTGACCAGCATGGCGCCGCCGCGGTGTAACAAGGCGCGGTAGATCTCTCCCAAACCGGCATCCACCGCCTCCACCCCTTTGACCGTCGGTCCGATCTGACCGGAGTGGCCCACCATGTCGGCGTTGGCGAAGTTGACCACGATCAGATCGAAGGCCGGGTCTTCGATGGCCTGCACCACGCGGGCGGCAATGCCGGCGGCGGACATCTCGGGTTTGAGATCGTAGGTGGCGACCTTTTGCGAGGGGATGAGCGCGCGGTCTTCGCCGGGAAACGGCTGCTCCACCCCGCCATTGAAGAAGTAGGTCACGTGGGCGTATTTCTCGGTCTCCGCCACGCGCAGGTTGCGCATCCCGTGATCGCCCATCACCTTGGCCAGGATGTTGTCGAGGGATTCGGGGGCGATCACCGTCGGCAGATGGAACGTCTTGTCATACTGTGTCATGCAGACGTAGTGCAGGTGCTTGGGGCCCTGCGCGGCGGGCAGGGTGCTTTCCAGCGCGGTGTCGGGTTCGCCGGCGCGGGTGAGGGCGCGCGTCATCTGGCGGGCGCGATCGGCGCGATAGTTAAAGAAGACGCAGCTGTCTTCATCGCGAATCGTGGCCACCGGCTTGCCGCCCTCGGTGACGACGGTGGGGATGAAGAACTCGTCGGTAACGCCGCGTTGATAAGACTCGCTCATGGCGGCCAGAGGATCGGCCGTGACCGGTCCGGTTCCCTTGACGATGGCATCGTAGGCGAGTTGGATGCGTTCCCAGCGCCGATCACGATCCATGGCGTAATAGCGGCCGCTCAGTGAGGCCAGCTTGCCGACGCCGTATTCGCGGAACTTCCGCTGCAGCTGCTGTAGATAGTCCTTGCCGGAGTTGGGCATCGTGTCGCGGCCGTCCATGAAGGCATGAACGAAGACGCGCTCCACCCCCTCCTGGCGCGCCAGGCGCAGCAGGGCAAAAAGATGCTGGATATGGGAGTGAACACCGCCGTCCGAGAGCAGGCCGAGCAGGTGCAATTGGCGGCCGCGCGCGTGTCGCAGCGCCGCAAGCAGCGTCGGGTTGCGGTCAATTTCACCGTTCTCAATCATCAGGTCGATGCGCGTCACATCCATGGTGACGACGCGGCCGGCGCCGATGTTGAGATGACCGACCTCGCTGTTGCCCATCTGTCCCGGCGGCAGGCCGACGGCCCGGCCGGAGGTCTGGATGAGGGTGTTCGGGTAACGGGCCAGCAGGCCGTCATAGACCGGCTTGTGCGCCAGCGCAATGGCATTGCCCGGACCGGGCGGGGCGAACCCCCAGCCATCGAGAATGGTGAGCACAACAGGGCGCGACAGGGTCGGACGTGACATAGGGTGAATGGCGTGTGGGCTCGGGATCCTTGCGCGGGCGCCGCCGCCCGCGGGGCGGGTGCGCAACCGGCGCGCCTTCAGGCGCGCAGGGCGGCGGCGCCGGGAAACTTGGCGCGATTGCCCAGTTCCTCTTCAATGCGCAGCAACTGGTTGTATTTGGCGATGCGGTCGGTGCGGCTGGCCGAGCCGGTCTTGATCTGCCCGGCATTGGTGGCCACCGCCAGGTCGGCGATGAAGGTGTCCTCGGTCTCGCCGGAGCGGTGCGAGATCACCGCGGTGTAGCCGTTCTGCTTCGCGAGGCGGATGGCGTCCAACGTTTCCGTGACGGTGCCAATCTGGTTGACCTTGATCAGGATCGAGTTCGCAGTGTGCGTGTCAATGCCGCGCTGCAGACGCTTGGAGTTGGTGACGAACAGGTCGTCGCCCACGAGTTGCACGGTCTTGCCCACGGCATCGGTGAGCAGCTTCCAGCCCGCCCAGTCGTCCTCCGCCAGGCCGTCCTCAAGCGAGACGATGGGGTACTGCCGGGTCCAGCCCTCCCAGTAAGCGGCCATCTCGGCCGAGCTCAAGCTGCGCTTGTCGGACTTCTTGAAGACGTAGTTCTTGCCGTCATAAAACTCGCTGCTGGCCGGGTCGAGGGCGATGGCAATCTGCTTGCCGGGCGCGTAGCCGGCCTTCTGGATGGCTTCGAGCACCACCTCCATGGCTTCCTCGTTGCTCTTGCAACTGGGTGCAAACCCGCCTTCGTCACCCACCGCGGTAATGTAGCCGCGCTTCTTGAGGATGCCCTTGAGCGTGTGGAAGACCTCAACGCCCCAACGCAGCGCCTCGCTGAAACGCGCCGCGCCTACCGGCATCACCATGAACTCCTGGAAATCCACGTTGTTGTCGGCGTGGGCTCCGCCATTCAGGATGTTCATCATCGGCACGGGTAGCGTCACCGCCTGCTCGCCGCCCAGCGAGAGGTAGAGGGGGAGATTGCGCTCGGCCGCCGTCGCGCGCGCGGTGGCCATGGAAACCGCCAGCAACGCGTTGGCGCCGAGACGGCTCTTATTTTCGGTGCCATCGAGAGCAATCAACTTGTGGTCAATGCCGGCCTGATCGGCGGCGTCGGCGCCGGCAAGGGCTTTCGCGATCTCGCCGTTGACGTTCGCCACCGCCCCGGTGACGCCTTTGCCGACGTAACGCGCCTTGTCGTTGTCGCGCAACTCCACCGCTTCATGTTCGCCGGTCGAAGCGCCGCTCGGCACCGCGGCACGCCCGCGCGCCCCGGACTGAAGTACCACATCGGCCTCGACCGTCGGGTTCCCGCGTGAATCCAGGATCTCCCGGCCTTTGACTGCTGCAATCTGCCCCATACGTGAGTTGCTCGCTTCCTTTTGCCTTGAAAATACAGGTTGCATTATAACGGACAGGTCGGTTGCCGGTGATGGGTTGTTGGATGTCGGCGCGCGCCGAGAACGCAACCCGCAACCGTCCGCACTTCACGCCGCCTCATTGGGACAGCGACGGTTGCAAGTCACGGATAGCCGCTTCCACCATGGCCGGGGTGATCGCGTCGAGACAACAGCCGGGGTGATCGCGGCGCGGACAGTGGCGTTGTTCACAGTAGCTACAGGGTTGCGCGACTGCGAGACTCCGATGTCCCGGCTCCGTGTAGCCCCAGATACGCGGGTTGACTGGGCCGAACAGCGCCAACGTCGGGGTGCCGAGGGCGCGGGCGAGGTGAACAACTCCGGTATCGGGCGCCACCACCAGGCGCGCCCGCGCCAGAATGCCGGCCAGCGCCGGCACGGAGGTGCGGCCGGCGAGGTTCCAGACTGCGCGGCCGCTGCGGCGCAGCACTCGCTCCAAGGCCGCACACTGGTGCGCCTCCAGCGCAGTACCGGTCACCACGCAGATTTCGGCACCACAACGGTGTTGCGCCGCCAACCGCTCCCAGTGCGGCCACGCCTTGCTGGGTTGCCCCGCGCCGGGATGCAACACGACAAAGTTGCACACGTGCGGGGGCAGCAACGCCTCCGCCGCCTCGCGGCAGAGCTGGGTGAGCGGCAACCGCGCCACGGGATCGGCGCCAATGATCGGGCCCGCCCTGGCCACGAGTTGCAGATGCTGCTGCGCAATCGGCAGGTCGGGACGGTACTCGGCCACGCGTGAGAGGAGAAAGCCGCCGCCGCGTACCGGGTAGCCGACCGCGTGACGGGCGAGGACGCGGGCGCAGGCGAGGTTGCGCGGGTCGCCGAGAAAATCGAAGGCCACATCAAAATGCTGCGCCCAGCGCAACAGGTTGCGCGCATTCCGCAAGCTCGGCCCTTGCCATGGCGGCACGAGCCCGACCACGTCATCGGCGACCCCGGCATCCCGCAGCCACGCGACGAACTCAGGTCTGACGACGAGAGTAATCTGCGCCGTCGGCCACGCTGCGCGGACTGCTGCCAGCGCGGGCAAGGTCACCACGACGTCACCCAGGCGCTCCCAGCGCAGCAGGAGGATGCGCTGCAACTCGGCTGGGAGCGCGCGCGGTCTTGTCATCCGCGCTCCCAGCCAGTCCACGCCGCTGATCGCCGTCCGCAGCCAAGGGCGGCGCAGATGGTACGAGGACGCAGTCACAGGCGACCCGGACGCGGGCGCGCCGGCCGCATGGACGAGTTGGAGCGTGCACCCGAGGCGTGGGGGGCGGTCGCAGGTTCACCGGTCGCAACACCGCCGCTCATCCAGAGTGCGAGGGCGTCAGGGACGGGCGCCAGGCGGCCGCCGTCCTCCACAAACAACGTGGTACAGCCGGGACAGACCCACCGCCCGGCTCGCTTCCGCGCCAGGCGCTGCGTGCAGCCGCAGATCCAAGCGGTCCGCCGCGCCGGATTCCCCATGACCAACGCATGGGGCGCGACATTGTGGGTGACGACGGCGCCGGCAGCGACAAAGGCGAACCGTCCCACGCGCCGGCCGCAGAGGATGGTGGCATGTGCACCCAAGGTGGCCCCGCGCTCCACCTGAGTGGCCGACAGGGACTCCGGGGCAACACGCTGAAAGGCGCGCGGGCGGGGGTCGTTAGTGAAGCTGACGTCAGGGCCGACAAAGACATCGTCCTCCAATGTCACGCCGTGCCATAGCGCGACCCCATTCTTCAGCGTGACACGGTCGCCGACGCGCACGCCGGACTCCACGAAGCAGTGATCGCCGAGGTTGCATTCGGCGCCGATCATGGCGCCATTCAGAAGGTGTGCGAAGGCCCAGACGCGCGTGTCGTTGCCCACGCAGCGCGACTCCGTCAGGGCACAGGGATGCGCCCAGTAGCGGGTGGGCTGCCCCTGTGGGCTCTGCCCAATGCGGGGCTGCAGCGCACACGAGTATTCCGAGGTGACAGGTTTACTCACTCTCTCCTCCCGGCGACAGAGGGACTGGCACCGGCGGTGCCACGAACCCTTCCGAAATGCTGAAGGCGGCAGAAAAGCAGGGGGAGCTGTTGATGGGGATGGTGATGCCGCGCTGCAACCAGCCCGTGGGACAGACCGATTGAACGTGCCGCCGCGCCGTGCGTCCGAGGGCACCGTTGCATGCCCGCTGGAGGCGCTCCAAGGTGCGGATCACCTCCAGCCCCAGCGCCCCGTCGGAGAGGGGTGTGGTCCCCGACTGGATGGCGCCCAGGAAGTCATCCACTTCGGCCTGCAGGGGTTCGACGCCCGCCAAATGCGGAATCACGATTTCACCCGGCAGGGCGCCGCGGTGCAGCGCATTGGCGTCGAGATCCGGACAGGGCGGGGGGTCCGCGGGAAAGAGGCGGAGCTTGTCAAACTGCCGCAGGTCGTCGAAGAGCAGGCGCTTGCGGCTTCCCACCAGTTCCATGCTGCGCTGCTTGCAGGGGGCGAGCCGGCTGACTTCGAGCTGCACCAGGATGTTGTCCGGAAAGCACAGGTGGATCAAGGCCACCTCCGGCGCATCGAGAGCGGTCCGTCCGCGCGCCATCACCTGCATCTCAACCGGAGCGGCGCGCAACCAGAAGTGCAGAATCGCCACGTCATGCACCGCAAGATCCCAGAGCACGTTGGCGTCGGATCGATACCCGGCCGGATTCAATCGGCCGGAACGGATGTAGCACAGGCGTCCCATCCGCCCGCTGCGTAACTCCTGCCCGATGAACTGCACGGCGGGGCTGTAGAGATAGGTATGTCCAACCGCGAGAACACGTCGGCAGCGCTGTGCGCAGTCGAGCAGGGCGCGTGCCTCGGAGACGTTGCAGCACAACGGCTTCTCGACCAGCACGTGCCGCCCGCGCCGCAGCGCCTCAAGGGCCAGAGGCGCATGGGTGGCCATGGGAGTGGCCAGCACCACGGCATCCACTGCGGCGATCATCTCCCCGTAGGCCTCGAAGCGGGCCAAGTCAGGACAGTCGCGCCCCAGTTGCTGCAAGCGCGCGGGGTCGCAGTCGCAGACAGCGACGAGTTGTCCGCGGGAGGAGCGGCGCAGGGCGCGCAGCAGATTGGGACCCCAGTAACCGTAACCGGCAAGGCCGACGCGCAGCCGCGGCAGGACGTCTCGCATCATCGCTCCTCCCATCCTCGGACGCCCCACTGCGCGATGCTCAGCGGCGTACGAACCAGAATCGCCAGATCGCTGCGCCAGGAAAGACGGGCAAGGTACGCCAGATCGAGCCGCGTTTTGTGGCGCGTGCTCTCCAGGGACCGGCAGTAACCGAGATGCAACTGCGCCCAACCGGTCAGACCCGGCCGCACTTGATGGCGCTGCTCGTAGGCGGGGATCCTGCGCCGGAAGATGGCGACGAACAAGGGACGCTCCGGGCGCGGCCCCACCAGTGCCATCTCGCCGCGCAGCACGTTCCAGAGTTGCGGCAATTCGTCCACGTGCCACGCACGCAGGAGATGGCCGCCGGGAACGACGCGCCGGTCCCGCCACTCGGCGAAGCGGGCGCAGCCCTCGCCTTCGGCATCCCGGCGCATGGTGCGCAACTTCCACATGCGAAACGGCCGTCCCGCCTCGCCCACCCGCCATTGCCGTAGCAACACCGGCCCGGACGACATGCATCTCACCCAGCCGGCCGCGAGCGCCAGCACCGGCAGCGCGATCAACAAGCCCACGCAGGCCAGGAAAGCGTCGAGCCTCGCCTTGCCCCGTCGCAGGTACCACGAGGTCGGCAAAACCAGTGGTGCGACGTGGGCGCGCGGAGCGCGCGCGAGCCCGGCGGGGTGGTGCGACAGAACGGAGGCGTGACTCACGGCGACACCGCCTGCAGGTCTGACCAGGCCGCCGCCGCAGGTGCCGGCGGCATGCGCTGCGTTTCCTGCTCAGCCAGCCGCGGCAGCAATTGACAGAGCCCCCTCCACGCCTGCTCCACGGGGAGAGCCGTCATGCAGGTCGCGTGGCGGCAGGTATACGCACGTCCGCGGAGCGCCTCGCGCGGATCGTAGCAGGGCGAGCAGGCGACGGTACTTTGCGCTACCGCCCCGTGTCCCGTCATCTGGATCAGCGACCCGCGGGTCGGACCATAGAGTCCCAGAGCCGGCGTGTCGAGCGCGGCAGCGAGGTGAACCGGCGCCGAATCGTTGCCCACCAGCCCGTCGGCGCGCGCAATGACCGCCGCGCTTTGCCGCAGGGTCCAGTTCCCGGCCGCGGGCAGCACGCGCACGCCGGGCGCGGCGGCCATGGCCGCCGCATCGGGTTGATCGCCCGCCCCGCCTACCACGACCACACGCGCTCCTGCTTGCGTCAGCCGCCGGGCGATCTCGACGAAGTACGGCAGCGGCCAGCGGCGGTTCGGCATTGCGGCCCAGGCATTCGCGGCGCCGCCCGGCGCCAGCACCACGCGCAGTGCGGGGTCCCTTCCCAGCGCCGCCCAGGTGCGATCTGCAAACGACAATTCGCTTGAGGTGAGATCAAGCCGCGGCCGGAGCGGGCCGGGCTCGATACCGGCGGCGCGCAAGAGCGCGGCCAATCGTTCCAGACGATGGTGCGCTATTTCAAACGGGACGGCGCGGGTCAACCAGCGATTCCCGGGACTTCCAAACCCGACCACGTGCCGGACGCCGGCCACGCGGGCCAGGCGCGCCAACCACGGGCTGCGATGCAAAATCAGGACCTTGCCGCGGCGTTCCCGGCAGAATCGCAACCAGAGCCGGGTAACGCCGGTGGCTTGCGACCACCCCGTCCCTCCGCCCAACATGGCTGCCGGGATGCTGGAGATGTCGTCGATATCGGGGTTGTGCTCGAGTATCGGCCAGCACTCACCCGACGTCAGCACGCTGATGTACGCGTGGGGTCGGGCCACGCGCAGGGCGCGGAGCAGGCCGGTGGCTTGCAGCACGTCGCCGATCGCCGCCAACTTGATCACCAGATAGCGCTCGCGGGCGGAGGAGACGTCAGAGAGCATGGCGCACCTCCGGAACGATCGAGGCCTGGGCCCAAGGTGCATGGCCGCCAGTCAAATTTCTGCGCCTCGTCTGCGGGTGCGGCTCGCCAGTAGCTGACTCGGCGGGTGTCCAGGCGGAGAGCACGATCAGCAGGAGCGCCAACAGACGGGCGTTGTAGAACAGCTCGACTGTCAAACTCGCCGCCAGCAGTCCCCATACGCCGGCCCGCAGCCCCTCGCGAACCGCCGTTTCCGCTGGAAGTGCGGTGCGCGTGGGGCGAAGGCCGCGCAACGTGACCATCCAGATGCGGCAGAAGAGGAACAGACCGATGGGCCCCAACTCATCCAGGATGGTCAGTCCCATGTTCTGCGCGCCCGAGAATCCGGGATCGGCGCTATGAAAGGGCTCCACCTCCCCGGCAAAGGCGCGGCCCCCCAGCGCGGGAACGCCGAGATATAGGGTGTGTCCAAAACCCTGCCCGAGCAGCGGGTAGGCGAGAAACTGGTGCCAGCCCTCCTGCATGCTGCGCAGCCGTCGAAAGGTGCCGTCGTCGGGATGCAGTCGGGACGCCGGGCTCCCCACGAAGGTGCGCCATGCCGCCGCCGCGTGCTGCCATGGAGTAAGGGGGAGGGCGAGACCGAGCCCGATCGCGCATAGAACGCCCAGCAGCAGGGGGCGCCATGCGCCGCGCAGGGCGTACGCCAGTAACACCACCCCAAAGCACAACATGCCGGCACGTGAGGCGGTGCATAGAAGCGCGCCACCGAGCAGGGTGCCGATGCCGGCCAGCCCGAGACGGAAACGCCGCGCGAGCTGGGGAAGGGCGAGCAGGCTGAGGGTCGGCGCCAGACTGAAAGCCAGCAGGCTGCCGAACATGTTGGCGTCGTAAAAAGTACCAGTGGCGCGGGCGGCAAAGGTGTCGCCACCTCGCGCCAGCGGGCTGAACACCGGCAGCGCGCCATGGCGCTGGGCGAGAGCCAACCCGGCATTCACCGCCAACCCGCTGAGCAGCACCACCAGCGACTTCCAGCGTCCCGCCGGAGTCTGGAACGCCGCGGCCGAAACCGCCGCCGCGATCACATATCCGCCGAGTTTTGCCAAGTGTCCTAGTACGGTGGCCCACGCCTGCCCGCTCCAGGCGTGCATGGCGGCGAGCGGTACCAGGCTGAGGGCCGCCCAGCCGAGAAAGAGCAGCCAACTCTTACAGGGGGGCGCCAGGGTCGGCCGGCGCCAGGGCGTCGGCCGGCATTGACAGCCCAGCAGGATGCACGCCCAGAGTGCGGGCAGCAGGAAATTCGAGAGCGTCAAACCGTGCGACCACGGCAGACGCAGGCCCAGCGTTTGCTCGGTCTCGAACTCCGGGACCAGCAATAGTCCGAGAAGCGCCAGCGCGGGAGCCGCATCGGGGATCATGGCAGCGGCCCCGATCACACCGGCCGCAGTCAACACGCCGACGGCCCACCACCCGCTTCCGGTCACCAGTTGGGCCGCGAGCGCCAGAGTTGCGCCGCCGCCGAGCAGGACGGGCGGTAACCACCCGGCCGCCTCTGGCGGAGCAGGTCGTGGCCACGCACTCATCGCGGAAGCTTGCGGCAATGCGCTCATGGGTGGACCTCGCCGGTCAGATCAGGAGGACGCTCGACCGTCAGGGACGTGCGCGCCGCGGCGCGCATCGCGGCAACGGTGGTTCCGCGCAGCCTGCCGGCTGCGCGCGCCGCGGGCATGACGGCTTCATAGGCGGCCAGATGCTCCTGCGCGGTGCGCCCCCAGTCGAGTTGCGAAACGCGAGCCTGGCCACGACGCGCCCACTCTGCTCGCAGGTCGGGCCGTTCGAGTAGCTGGCGCAGCGCCGCGGCCACATCCACGGGATGGTGAGGAGCGGGGACGAGGCAGGCGGCGCCCGCCGCCGTTTCTTCCAGCGCCGTGTTGGCGTAGCTCAGCACCGGGGTACCGCAGGCCATGGCCTCCAACATCGGCAGTCCGTAGCCGGCATACAACTCCGGGAACACAAACAGGCTGGCCGCGCTATAGAGTGCCGGCAGCAGGTTGTGGCGGACATAGCCCAGCAGGTGGACGCGCCCCCCCAACCCCAGTTGCGCCACGGTGCTCCGCACCCGCTGACCGGTGCCCGCCACGCTGGCGCGGCCGACCAGAACCAGATCGTGCGGCACATGCGGAGCCACGATCGAAAAGGCGCGCAGCAGCCCCAGCCAGTCCTTGCGCGGCTCGCAGGCGCCCAGGGCCAGCACAAAGTGTTGCGGCAGGTGAAGATGCCAACGGAGCTGCTGCTGCACCGTGGCGCTGACCGGCTGAAAGTCGCGCCGGGGCGGATACGGCACAAGGCGCACGCTCCGCTCTGGCAGCCCCAGTAAAGCCAGCACGCGCGCCTGCGTGAAGCGTGACGGGGTGAGGATCAGGTCGGCATGGCGGGCGCTCCACGGGATCCACTGCGACCAGTAGGCCCGCGACGGTCCGGCAGGCAGCAACTCGGGACGATCCACCAGGCAGAGATCGTGGAGCGTGAGCACGCGGGCCGCTCGTCCCCACGTCCCGGCGCTGAAGCCGGGGGCGTGCAGGACGTCGAGCCGCTGCCGGCGCGCCTGCCAGGCCAGCCCGACCTGTTCCCGCATCACCGCCAGCGGCGCGGGCAGATGGTACGTGCCGCCCCAGCGCAGGGGCACGATGGCGTGCGGCGAAGCGGCTTCCTGCAGGGACAAAGCCAGGCCGGCGGCGTAGGCGCCGATGCCAGTGACTTCGCCCAGGGTGGATTGCAGATCGAGTCCGATTCGCATGATCAAGCTCCTCACGGTTGTCGGTTGTCGGCAACAAAACGCCGGCCCGTCGCACCCCGGCGGTTGCCGCCGAACATTGAAGCGCAGCTGCGCCGAGGCGAAGCTGCGCCGCCCGCAACGCGGGCGGTTTGGGGGACAGGCAAGAGTGCCTGTCCGGCACGGCGAGCTGTGTGCCCTATCCTTCATGACCGAACTCGCGTTCGCGCAATTTGAGGTAACGCACCACGTCGTAGAGGCCGCCCAACCCGAGATAGATCCAGCCGGCAGCGCCGTCGCGATCAGCGCGCTGGCGGAACAGCCGCTGGGCGGCATGACCGCAGGTGACCGTGGCCAGGCGCCGCCAGCGAAAACGCTCTCCCGCGGCGGCCATGCGCTCCGCTTCCCACGTGGTGTAGCGATTGAATTTGGCAAAGTAACTCTCCATGTCGGGATAGCTCAGGTGCAGCAGGGGCGTGGCGAGCCGGCCGCACTTCCCGTTCACGCGCAAGCGGGCGTGCACCGGTTGCGACTCAAAGCGGGCCTGGCCGCGCCGGAACAGGCGCGGCGCGTTGTAGTCCGGGAAGTTGCCGCCGTGCCGCAGCCAGCGGCCCAACACCCGGTTGGCGCGGGGCATCATGAAGGCGGCGTGACGAGGCGGAGCGGCAAGGACGCCGCGGATCTCCTCCGCCAACGCCGCCGACACGCGCTCGTCCGCATCCACGATCAGCACCCAGTCCGCCCGCGCCTGCGCGATGCCGAAGTTCATCTGGTGCGCGGCACAGTCGAAGTGGCGCAGGAAGATGCGGCGCGTAAACGCGGCGGCGGTGACGAGGGTGGCGTCAACGCTGTACCCGTCCACGACGATCATCTCGTCCACCAGGCCGCGCAGCGACGCGAGGCAGTCGTGCAATCGCGCCGCCTCGTTCTGCACGATCGTCACCGAGGCGAGACGAGGGCGTCCGTCGCTCGGCGGTATGACGCCGGACGTCCTCATGCCGCCTCCCGCAGCGCCGCAGCCCACAGCGCGAACGTGCGGGGCTGCAGCAGGCGCAGGGCGCCGCCGTAGAGCACGAGGACGCAGGCGAGGGCGGCGGGCAAGGCAGCCGCCCCCCGCGCGTGGACAACCTGCGACGCCAGCAGTCCGCCCAGCGCCGCGAGGCCGGCCGCCGTCAAACTTGTCCACCCCAGTCGGACCAGGTCGAGCGCGAGGCGGCGATGGAGCAGCCCGAGGAGGAGAGACGCGCCCAGCAGAAAGGCCACATCGTGCGCCGCCGCCAGACCGGCCACGCCCCAGCGCGGCGCCCAGACAAAATCCAGCGTGGCGTTGCTGAAGCCGACCACGCACGCCGTCAGCAGTCGCGGCATCTGTTCCTGGCGGGCGTGAAAAACGAAGAGCAGGTAATAGAGCAACGCATCCAATCCCAATCCCAACGCCAAGATGCGGAGGGCGTGGGCGACGGCGACGACACCGTCCGCGCCGAGGCGTCCACGGGCGTAGACCAAGGTCGCCACGGGCAGCGCGAACAACGCCAGGAAGACCGCGACCGGCGCCAAGGCGGAGATCAGCACTTGCAGGTCCGTCTCCGCCTGCCGCGCCAGCAGACGCGGCGCGGCGCCCTCGGCCATGAGGCGCGACCAGCGGGAAAATCGCACCCAGGTAAATGGCGCCACGCCGAGGTTGAAGAAGAACTGCAGAAGGCGACCCGCATAGTCGTAGGCCGCGATGGCGCCACTCCCCAGCGCCGCGCCAGCGCGCCGGTCGGCGAGCGGAACCGCGTGCAGAATCAAGGTCCCCAGCAGCAGCATCGCAGCGGCGTGACGCAGCCGTCTGCCGGTGGCGGGAACACCGGCGACGACCGGATTCGCGCTGTGTGGACGTCGTTCGGCGCGCAGCACCACCCACGCCAGCAGCAGCGTGGCCGCGGCATTGCCCAGCGTGATGCCCAGCGCCGCCGCGCGTGCCTGCGCGGCGGTCGACCCGCCATGCCGCCACAAGGCGAACAGGACACCAAAGGCCGCCACGCTGCCGGCCAGGGGAACCGCGGCGAGGCGTCCGTGGGCCTGGCAGAGGGCTCCCAACCCAGTCATCGCGACCAGCAGGACAACGTTGACCGCCAGAATGCGTGCGAGCTCAACCGCGAGCGTTTGCGTGGAAGGGGCCAACCCGCGCGCCAGAAGATGGATGCAGCCCGGCGCGGCCAGCCCCAATAGAACGCTCAACAGCGCCAGCCCGGCCAAGGTCACCCGGCCCAAGGGCGCGGCGAGAACAGCGCGCAGACGCCACGGCCGCTGCATGGTGCGCGGCACGCACAGCGGCGCCATGGCTTCGCTCGCCACGCCGGCCACCAGGTTGGGTAGCGTCCAGGCCAGCACCAGCGCATCCTTGGCGCCCGCCGTTCCGAGGCAGGCCGCCAACGCGAGTTCCTTCCCCGCACCAAACGCCCGCCCCGCCCACGCGGCGGCCAGCACGCTCCAGGTGCGGCTCAACCGCGGTGAAGCCGCACCCGGCGTCTCAGCCGGTTGAACGCTGGAACTGGTGGCGGGAGTCGCCATGGTGTGTCAGGCGCAGGCGTGCCGCGCCATGCTCCTTTCCCGAACCGGCATGTCCGTTTGGTGGTTCCCGGGCGTCGCGCCATGCACAAGCAGTCCCAGACACGGGGTCTCGAGCGCGGCCAAGGTCGCCAACCCGTGCCGTACCGCCGCCCGCAGGACGCCGCCATCGGGAACCAGCAGTCCCGTGGCGACCTGCGCATCGAGCAGCGGCGTTGCCTGATCGAGCCCCGGCAGATCCAGCAGCACCCATTCAAAGCATTGCTGAAGTTGCAAGAGCCACTGCCGCAGCAGGTGGACCGGGACGCCGGAAAACGGTTCCGCGCTCAAGATGGGCAGGTGCCGCAGGTTGGGCGTCAGGGCGTCGGCCACCATTCGCGCCTCTGGATTGGCCGTCCCGGCCGAGTCCTTGCGGGCCGCCGTCACCAGAACCACCGAGTCGGAGAGCTCGGCCATTGCCCGCGCGAGGGCCAGCACCAGCATTGGTGCGTCGAGCGAAGCGACCAACGGCGTCAGTACGAGAATGTTGCGGCGTGCTAGGCGGCCGGCGACGTGAAGCTGTGCTGCCGTGTGCCGCCACGCACGCTCCTGGCGAGCGCAGGTCCCGGGATCCTCGGGCTCGAGTGAATTTGGAAGCCGGGCGAGGACCGGCCAGGACTCGCGCGCGCAGCTCTCCAGCCAGAAGCGCGGATCATGAACGTCATGCCACCAAGCGAGATAGGCGCCGAAACCCAAGCCGAGCAGTCCGCCCAACGCCAGATCGGCCAACGGCCGCGGCCGTTCGGGACGCAGCGGTGCCTGCGCCGGCTCGAGCACACGCACGCTCGGGGCCGCAGTCTGCGCCAGGACGCGCAGGTCGCTTTGCTGGCGCAATAACGTCGCGCCGAGCTGCCGCGCCACCTCCGCCTGCTGCGTCCAGCCGCTGCAGGCCGCAGCGGCGCGCGTGGCGGCGTTGAGCTCTTGCCGCTGGCGGCCGCTGGCCGACTGCAACTCTGCGACCAGCGCCTCCTGCACGCGCCGTTCCGCCTGCCGGCGCATGCTGAGTTCGAGCCGGTGCGCGGCCAAGCTGGCTGCGACACTGGCCAGTGCGGCGCGCGCACGCACCAGAATGGGCGCCTCGGAACCGTATTGCGTGGCGAGACGCCGCGTCTCGCTACGGAGCTCGGCCCCCCGCGTCTCCATCTCGGGCAGCGCGAGGTCCGGCGTGACGGCCTCGGGTTCGAGCGCGGCGGCGGTGGTACGGTCAAGGTCAATCGTGGCCTGCGTCCGCGCCTGCTCAACCTGTTCCAGCCGTGCCCGCGGGGCGGCGAGTTTCGCGTCGCCGCAATCCACGCCCCGGCGCGTCGCGAGTTCGGATTGCGCCTGCTGCGCCGTCCACAGCCGGCGATGCGCCTGCTGCAGCTCCGGGGCCAGCCGATCGGCGGCCGCAGTGGCGTCCTGCGCCGCCCGGCGGCGGGTCGCCTGTTGGTAGCGCGCCGCCAGTTGGACGAGCACCGCCTCGGCCAGTGCCGGATCGGAGGCGCTGAAACGCAGCTCGACCACGCGCGTGTCGCGCACTGGGTCGACTTCGAGATGGCGCAGCAGTTGTGCGGCCGAATCGGCGCCGGTAAACTCCCGCCGGCGCGACAGGGCGAGCCCGGTCGCCACTTCGTCCAGCAAACTTCGGCTCTGTAGTTGCCGCGCCATGGTCTCGCGCGCCTCGGTTGTATCGGGTCCCGTCGGCAACAATGGACTGCTCAATCCGGGGCCAGGCGGGGTGGTGAGTTCAAGGCTCATATGGGCGCGATAGACCGGCGGCAACGTGGCGATCGCCAACGCCACGCCCAGCTCGGCGGCCAGCAGGCTGCCGAACAACCAGCGCCGCTGCCGGTGCAGCCAGCGCCACCAGCTCCGGCAGGTCGGCCACGCGGGGGCTCCGCCCCCAGCGCTCCCGTCGGCCGATGTCTTTCCGTGACCGGGCTCTGACCGACATGTGACCCCTCGCCCAATCAGGTCGGGCGGCACCGGACCGCCTGCGGGAATGTCGCGGACGATTTCTTGGTTCGACGCCTGCGTTCTCGGCTCCACAGAAGCCGACTCGGCGGGTGCCTCAAATGGAGATTCCTTCACAATGCCGTCCACTTTGTCTCTCCACGCCCGCAGCCCCCGGGGCGCCACGGAATCTCGGTGATCAGTGAAAAACAATCAGGCCGGTGACGATCGTCGTGCCGGCTGCGAGCGCGGTTTCCAGACCGCGCAACAACGCGGTCCGGCCGACAGCGGAGGGCACATACAACAAGTCGTTCGGACGCAGCGCGACGTCCGCCACCGTGCCACGCAGCATGCCGCCGAGATCGAGGCGCTCAACCGTCCGCCGCCCGCCGACATCGGTGTGGACCAGGCGCGTGGCATGTTGCACCGCCCGCGCGTTCACGCCGCCCGCCATGCTCAGCGCTTGGAGTAACGTCAGGCCGCCGGCCGGCAGGGCGAACTGGCCCGGCTTGTGGACCTCACCACCCACATAGATCGCAGCCACGGGCATGACGCGCACCACGTCGTGGGGCGCCAATGACGGGTCCTCGGGCGTTCCGGCGCGGGTCAGCCCGACCAGAGCCAGGCGGCGCGTCGGGCCGTCGCCGTCGGGGGTAATGACCACTTCATCGCCGCTTTCCGCCAGCACGCCCCCGGCCATCGCCAACACCGAGAGCAGATCGTTCTGCCCGCGCAGCATGTAAATACCGGGATGGCGCACCGCGCCCAACACGGTGACCGGGTAGGCGGCATACTCGCGAACCAGAACCTCCACCGTGGGCTGCAACAGGTAGCGGCCGCGCAAGCATCCGGCGATGGCCTGCCGCGCTGCGTCCAGCGTCAGCCCCGCCAGCGAGAGGGCGCCGACCACGGGCAGCGGGAATTTCCCTGCCTCGTCGAGGCGCGCCGTGGTCGCCAATTCCGGGGCCTCGAAGACGTGCAACTCGAGCAGGTCGCCGGCCCCCAGGCGGTAGCCGGCCACAGCAGGTGCGTTGGCATCGGCGGAAGCTTGCCCCCAGCACGCCAGACTCAGCAGCGCGACCAGCACGCCCACCCATCGTCCCCGCAACTTGCATCTCTTCTTCGACTCACCCATGGCGCCTCCAGAGAACGACCCCGCACGACGGTGCGTGGCCTAGAAAACCCGACCGCGCCGAAACCGTCAATGTCCCCAGATGGGTGGATCGCAGCGCAACCTGGCACAGCGCCCCCTGCGCGATGGCCCTCGAAACGGGCGGCGGCGCGCGTCGGCGGAACTGTGGAAAACCGTCTTGTGGACGCACCCATTCAGGTTCCATGGAGCGCGCGCCCGACCGCCCATCGCCCGCCGTCTTCCGCCCACGTTCCACCCGGCTCGCCACCCCTTTGAGCGGGACCTTAAAGGGGAAGCGGCCCACGGCGCTCCGGTACACTGATTCCCATGCTGGCAATCGTCCATAAAGAGCTGCGCCCCGGAGCGGTGGCGCTGGAGGAAGTGGCGGCCCCCGCCGCGCCCGCCGCGGGCGAGGTGCGGTTGCGCGTGGGCGGCGTCTCGGTCTGCGGCAGCGACGTGCATCAGTACCGCAACTCGCAGAGTTGGCCGGTGCGCGTGCCCGTCATTCTCGGACACGAGTTCGGCGGCACGATTGCCGCGCTGGGCGCCGGGGTGACGGGGTTCAAGGAAGGCGACCGCGTGGTGAGCGAGACGGCGGCGCGCATCTGCGGCGGTTGCGTCTACTGCCGCAGCGGCGACTACAACCTCTGCCCCGAGCGTCTCGGCTTCGGCTACGGACTGAACGGCGCGATGGCGGAGTACGTCACGGTGCCGGCGCGCTGCCTGCACGCCATTCCGGCGCACGTGCCGTTCTGGCAGGCCGCCTTGACGGAACCCTGCTGCGTGGCCTACAACGCGGTCTGCGTGCGGGCCGAGATCCGCGCCGGAGACACGGTGGTGGTGCTGGGGCCGGGTCCGATCGGGCTGCTCTGCGTGCAGATGGCGCGCCTCGCGCCCTCGGGCACCCTGATCTGCGCCGGCATCGCCCGCGATGCCGCGCGGCTTGAGGTCGCGCGCACCCTGGGCGCAAACCAAGTCTGGAACCTCGAGGCCGGCGACGCCGCCGAACGCATGCGCGCCATCGGCGACGGCCTCGGCGCGCATGTGGTGATTGACGCCAGCGGCGCCTCCGCCGCCCTGCAGGCGGCTCTGCAACTCGTTCGCCCCAACGGCCAGATCATCAAGGTGGGCTGGGGGCCGCAGCCGCTGCAGTTCTCGCTCGACGCGCTGGTGCAGAAGGCGGTGACCTTGCGCGGCAGCTTCAGCCACAACTACCCCATCTGGGAGCGCGTCATCGCGCTCATGGCCGACGGACGACTGGATGTGACCCCGGTGGTCGGCAAGATCGCCGGGCTCGAGAGCTGGCAGGCGTGCTTCGATGGCATGCACAGCGGCGAGATCATCAAGGCCGTGCTCGAACCGGGGGGACGGACGTGACACGGACGCGTCGGGAAGCGGTGGGGAGTAAGGAGTAGGGGGTCAGGCAGAGGCCACCACCCCTGGGTCAATCATGGGCAAACTCACCGGACGCGTCGCGCTCGTGACCGGCTCCTCGCAAGGGATGGGTGAAGGCATCGCCCGCCGGCTGCACGCCGAAGGCGCGCGCGTGATGCTGCACGGTCTCGAGACCAAGGCCGGCGCGCAACTCGCCGCCGAACTGAGCGCGGTCGGCCCGGAGGCCGCCTTCACCTCCGGCAACCTCGCCGAGGAAGACGCCTGCCGCGCCCTGGTCGCGGCCACGCTGGCGCGCTTCGGCGGACTCGACGTGCTGGTCAACAGCGCCGGCGACACCAGCCGCGGCACCATTGACTCAACCACGGCAGAACTCTGGGACCGCATCTTCGCGGTCAACGTCCGCGCCCCATTCCTGCTGATCCAAGCCGCGCTGCCCAGCCTGCGCGGCAGTCCGCATCCCGCCATCGTCAACATCGGCTCCATCAACGCCTACATCGGGGAACCGAAGCTGATGGCCTACAGTGCTTCCAAGGGCGCGCTGATGACGCTTACCCGCAACCTGGCCTCGGAGCTGAATCGCGAGCGCATCCGCGTCAACCAGCTCAACGTCGGCTGGACGCTGACCGCGGGCGAGGACCACGCCAAGCGGGTGCTGGAAGGCAAACCCGACTGGCTGGAACAGGCCATCCGCACCCGGCCCTTCGGCCGCCTGCTCACCCCGGACGACGTCGCCCGCGCCGTGCTCTTCTTCGCCTGCGAGGACAGCGACACGATCACCGGCTCGGTCCTCGACTACGAGCAGTACCCGGTGGGCGCACCGCCGAACTGGTAAGGAAGGTTGTGGTTATTGGTTCTAATTCTCGCGCCGACCCTCACCATTCAACATCGTGTTAGCAATGTGTGAGTAAATGGGTGACGGTCATTGCCGACGCCGTCTCAGATGCTGTCCCAACGTCTGCGCAGAACGGCGCCCCTGAGCGAGGTGAACAGTTCGAGCGCCGCGCGGTTCACATCAATGATGTCCGAGAAATCGCGCTGCTGCCCCCGGATGCCCGAGGCGGAAAGCTTCGCCAACAGCGTTCCGGCATTGTCCAGCAACTCCCGATGAGCCGTGACCGTTTCATCGAATGTCGCCTTCTCGGCTGCCAGCACCTGTCCGCGCAGACAATTCAAGTAATGCCGGAAGGCCATCTGCTCGGAGAATCCGACGCTAGACGGTTGTGCGCCGCTGAACAGAACGCTGGCGTACCCACCATCCAGGTTCGCAGGCGCCGCTAGGCGGTCCAGCAGATTGAACCGGCGTGCGATGTCGAGGAACGGGATCTTGTACTCGGAGAGCGCCTGGGGGCAGTAATACCATGTCGCCCGCTGTTTCATTTCGTCTTCGTACTGAGCGACGAATTTTTCTTGAGGGAAAGACCTGACGTTCATCCATGTTCCAGATGCGATCGCATTTACTTTCGCAAGGCCCCCAATGACCATCTGGTGGTTACAGTAGCCTAATATGACCTTCGCGCCGTTCAGGCGCAGTCCGGCGGAGAGGTCGATGACGTTCGCGAGCCAGTTGGCATCATCGACTAGGTACTGGCCGTTCGGATGCTCGCACACCACGTAGAAGGCGGACGGTTTCCATTGCTCGCTCCTCTCCAAGAGGAGAGCGATTTGATCCTCGCGCGTCAGCACCTCCGATGATAGGGCGATTGTGGCGACAAGCGGACGGCCGTAATTGCGGGCGAGCGCTTCTTCGAGAACGGCCTCCTGCGTCACGAACCAGTCCTCGCTTAGCGTGGTTGGCGAAAGGAGCCCTGGCAGCACGAAGGCATCGGTTTCTAACCGTTCGTTTAGCTGGTTCAGCTCGTTAAGGAGCGCAGTGAGGGCCGGTCCTTGCCAGAACGTTCCTGTTTCGTAGTTATCGGGCCAATAGCTATGCGAACACAGGCGCTCGTGATCGGCGTGCGGAAGATAAAACTGGGGGTCGACCCAAACCCGCCCGCCCGACATGCCGCGTATTGAGCCGCCCAACCGGGCGAGTTGTTCTTCGGTGAGATCGCGCGGGCTCAGGATAACCGTGCCGCCTTGCCACTTCGTGATCAGAGCGCGGCAGTGCTCCATCATCCCGTAGCCAAATTGAAGGTAAAGTTCCATCATCCTGCTCCCAACATGTCGCACCCGCCGGAGTCGCTGCCGGCGCACAAACATCCCTGTGTGCAGGAACATTTCCATGCGCGCCTCAAATTCCAAATGTTGTGCATGTATCCCGCATCCAAGTAAAGGCCTCTTGCGCCGTACGGGGCCGCAAATCGCGCCTGTTTTGCGTCATCGCCGCGATCAAATCCCAAAGCTCGGCCCCTCCGGGAAACGCAAGAGCGAGCGGAGTGATCCGCTTATTCCGCTCTTGCTCCATGCGCCGAATGACTTCAATTTGATTGGCGGGCGGGAAAATGAAGGGGTGACAGCCGGCTATGGCCTCGTAGAGAGTAACACCCAGGGCGAACAGGTCGCTTCGAGCATCGATGTCCTGCTTCAAATTTCGTACCTGTTCGGTGGGGGCGTATCCGACGGTCGCTTTCCCCCATATGTTGGCCGTCGCCGTCAATGATGAAAGATTCAGGTGCCGGGCAATGCCGAAATCGATCAGCCAAAAATCTCCATTGTTGTCGCAGATGATATTTTCGGGCTTCACGTCACGATGAACAATGCGGGCATTCTCTGCGTCAACCAGCGCCTCCAGAATATGCAAGCCCATCCGCAGAAACTGTTGGGGCCGGAGCGCCCCACCACTTAGCATTTCGCGGACGTTCTGACCCAGAATGCGCCGCTCCTGCAGCCAAATGCAATCGCCTATTGGCGTAGCAATGTCTCCCTGCTCAAAAATGCGCGGCACGCGGACGGATCGCACCTGGGATACAGCCAGGATTTCACGCTGCGTTGCTTCCACATCCTGATCAGGGCGAATGATTTTCAACACAACGTCACCGGTCTGCGAATGCAGGGCGGACGCAACAAGTTTTTGGCCTCCCTTGCTCAGCAGAGCTACGTTTTGAAGGTCAGGGAATTGCGTTGCCAGCCACGCTATATCGATGTTCATTTTGCACCTGGGTCTTCTCCCGACCGGAAAAGCGCGCTCTCCACACCCATTCGTTAAAGAGCCATGAAGCGTAAGATCGAGGCACGGGCGCAGCCTCCGGCTCATGAACGACCCCTGCTTTTTGGGACCATAAGCCAACACCAAGCGCCGCTGCACGCACCATGAACCCTTCGTTGCGGGGAACGTGGGGAGTCAGGAGATAAGACAATGAGGCAAACCACGTATTGAGAAGGGCCTGCTGAAAGCCTCCGCGGATGTCTTCCATCTTCGCTTCAATGGCGATGATCCTTTGGACTGCAAAGGTGTTCTTCAAGGGGCGCGCCTTCCATATGCCGGAGCGAAAATGAATGACATCCGCGTCCAGCAATCGTTCCAGCCGAGACGTGGTATCCCGGCCGAACAAAGTCTTCAACGAGCATTGGGATGCCGGTCCGGCGTAGGACAAGTAATGCAGTATTCTGATGTCTCCTGCTTTCAACTTGAGGCGCTCCGGTCGCCAGTCCAGCGTCCTCCCTTCGCGCCACTGCACTACGACGAGGTCCGGATAGCCGGATTCGATCCGAGGCTCCTGGAAGATCGTCATGTGGCACCCGCGCGGGATGGTAACCGATGGATTATTCAGGAACCACTGGACGAGCTCGCTCTCCGGCCCGGTTCGCGGCTTGCGGAACGACACGCCGACACCGGCCGCGCTTGTATCGATCAGGGTCATGCCCGTAGGGGCTCCGTTGGAAATTCAGGACTCATTTTGTCATGCACTCAATGTTTCGCCGAACGCGCCTTATCAACCTGGATGTAGCCAAGATCCTTTAGCCGGTCCACAAGCGCCTGCATGCTGACGCCTCATTTTGGCCAGCGCGTGGAGCATATCGTCATCAAGCAGGTCTACGGACTCCTCATTCGCAAGGACTGCCTTTAGGGCGCAGTGGACGGGGCGCACGGAACTGCCTGAGAGCCTGCCGGAGATAGATTTTGTTTGCTAATGGAATCAACAGCTTGCGGTTTTGTCACCGTCCGTAAGTTGTTGAAAGTTCGTTCGAATTTCATTCACTCAGACAGGCTCCTGATTATGTACCGGTCTTTTTGAGGCTGCGACCCCGTCAAAAGGGGGGATGCGCCAAGGATGCCGTTCGGACAGAATAGTGTGTGTGCCGCGATTGAGGTGATGCTTATGCCCAACGTTGCCTACCACGTGACCCAGTGCGGGGTGGACCGGCGGCGAACGGCATGCCCCGCGAGCAACTCGGCGAAGGCGGCATTCGCCTCCGGGTTGGACGCTGACCGCGGGAGAAGACCACACAAGTGCGTTTTGGAAGGCAACCCCGGCTTGCTGGACCAAGCCGTCTGCACCCGCCCCTTCGGCCGCCTGCTCACCCCGGACGGCGTCGCCCGCGCTCGGTGCTCGACCACGAGCAGTACCCGGTGGGTGCACCGCCGAACTGGTAAGGAAGGTTGTTAGTTGTTGGTTGTTGGTCTGCGGACCACCGGCTGGCGCCGGTTCGTCTGCGCGGGCTCCGGGCGGCGTGGCGCCCGCCGTTGCAACGTCGAGACCCGCCGCCTGCGGCACCGTCCGCCGCAACAACCAACAACCAACAACCGTTCCTCTGCCGACAACCGTCAACCGTTGCCGAGTATTCTGTCTCCCATGCCCCCCTTTACCGGACGTCGCTCGGCGCGCGTCGCCGCCTTCCCGAAATGCTTCATGGACCAGCTCTGCGTCACGCACTCCATGACGCTCTTTGACTGGATCGAGATGGCCAAGGACCTCGGCGTCGGCGGCCTCGAGATGTATGCCGGCTTCTTTACCAGCTTCGACGAGAAGCATCTCGGCGAGGTGCGCGCGGCGCTGCAGCGCTCCGGTTTCTCCATGCCGATGTTCTGCTACTCGCCCGATTTCACCCATCCCGACCCGGCGCGGCGCGCGCGCGAGGTGGAACAGCAGAAGCAGATGATCGCGGTGACGGCATTCCTCGGCGGCTCGAGCTGCCGTGTGCTTTCCGGCCAGCGTCGTCCCGAGGTGGGGCTTGAGGAGGGTATCGGCTACGTCGTCGCGGCGATTGAAGAACTGCTGCCCGTCGCACAACAGCACCAGGTCGCCCTGGTCATGGAGAACCATTACAAGGACAACTACTGGACCTACCCCGAGTTCGCCCAGCAGCAGGACGTCTTCTGCGCCATCGTGGAACGCATCCGCTCGCCCTGGTTCGGGGTGCAGTTCGACCCCTCGAACGCCATCCTCGCCGGCGACGACCCGGTCGCGTTGCTGCGCCGCGTCAAGCAGCGCGTGCTCACCATGCACGCCAGCGATCGCTTCCTGCTGCCCGGGCACACGCTGGAGGAGTTGCGGACGGTCGAGAACCAGGCGGGTTACGCCGCCATCCTCTCGCACGGCGTGGTGGGCCGCGGTCTGAACGACTACGACGCCATCTTCAAGCTGCTGCAGGAGGTGGACTTCAACGGCTGGATCTCGATCGAGGACGGCATGAACGGTCTTGACGAGATCCGCGAGTCGGCGGAGTTTCTAAAGCGAAAAATTGCGCAGTATTTGAGCTAGGGTGAGTTGTCGGTTGTCGGCGAACATACAGTGGCATCGGCAATACGCTCAACGCTCAAGGCTCAACGCGCCCCGCTCAACACTCCCCGCTGCACGTTCCCCGTCCCGCTTCGCCCGCCCGGTGAGGTGGAAGTGCATTACCGGGGTGACGATGAGCGAGAGCACCATGGAGATCAGGATGCCGCCGATCACCCCGATGGCGAGCGGTTGCAGCATCTGCGAGCCGGCGCCCAGGGCGAGCGCGAGCGGCAGCATCCCGGCCACGGTTGCCATGGCGGTCATCACGATGGGCCGTAGCCGGCGCCGCCCGGCCTGTATCAGCGCCTCCCGTTCCGGCATGCCCTGAGCGCGGAACTTCTCTTCCGCATCGAGCAGCAGGATGCCGTTCTTGGCGACGATGCCGATCACCATGATCAGCCCCATGAACGAGGCGACGTTGAACGTCGTACCGGTCACCAGCAGGGCGAGGATGACGCCCGAGGTGGAGAGCAGGGCGGAGGTCAGGATCGCCGCCGGCGCCGCGAAGCTGCCGAACTCGAACAGCAGCACCGCGAACACCAGCACCACGGCCAGCGCCAGCACGACCACCAGGTCGTGGAACGACTTCTGTTGCTCTTCAAACGTGCCGCCGTAGGCGACGCGGATGGAAGCGGGCAGGTGCAGGTTGCTGACCGCCTGTTGCACATTGCGCACGCCGGTGCCGAGATCGAGTCCTTCGAGGCGGGCGGTCACGGCCACGTCGCGCTGCAGGTTCTCGCGGCGAATCTCGGTCTGCCCCGGCACCTCGCTGACCGTGGCAAGGGAGCCCAGCGTGGCGGTGTGACCGCTGCTGCTGGTGAGCAGCGTGTCGCGCAGGGCTTCGAACGTCAGCCGGTGTTCCGGGGGAAAGCGGACCCGGATGGTGTAAACGCGGTCGTTGACCACGAGCGGAGCGGCGGCCGGTACTCCGCCCAGCAGCGCCGCGGCGTCGGTCGCCACTTCCTCCGGCGTGAAGCCGGCGCGCGCCGCCACCGCCGGGTTGACCTGGAAGGTCACGGCCGGACCGCTGATGGTGTTTTCGATGCCGTTTAAAACGTCCACCACGCCGGGTAGTTTTTTGATCGCGTCCCCGACGCGCGGTGCCCACTGCTGCAGCAATGCGGCGTCGGGCGAGAAGAGCTTGACCTCGATCGGCTGCGGGGCGCTGCTCAGGTCGCCGATCATGTCCTGCAGCACCTCAATGAACTCCACGTTGAGCGCCGGCTCGGCTTTCAGGATCTGCGCCCGCAGGTCGGCCTCGACCTCATCGGTGGCGTCGGGGTGGTTGGGTTTGAGCTTGACCGAGATATCGCCGGTGTTGGCTTCGGTGACGGCGGCGAGTCCCAGCTGCAGCCCGGTGCGCCGTGAGGTGCTGGCCACATCGCGACTGGAACGCAGGATCTGCTCCACGTGGCGGATGACGCGGTCGGTCTCAGCCAGTGAGCTGCCGGCCGGCATGATGTAGTCAATGATGAAGCCCCCCTCATCCATGGCGGGCAGCAGGTCGCTACCGAGGGACCGGTAGCCGAGATAGGAGACGGCGATGAGCAGCAGGCTGCCGCCCAGAATCCACCGGCCATGCCGCAGGCCGAACTGCAGGGCGCGCTCGTAGCGCTGCACCACGCGGCGGAAGAAGGGGGAGACCGAAGCCTCCTCCGCGGCCAGCAAGGCGGCGGCATCCAGCACCACGGGCGCGTCCCCGTCGGCCGTCTTGTGACGCCGACCGATCAGCCGCAGGCTCAGCGCCGGCGTCCACGTCAAGGCGAGGAACAGCGAGGTCAGCAGTGCCACCGTCATGGTGACCGCCAGGGCGCGGAAAAAGGCGCCGGTGACCCCGGTCATCGAGATCAACGGGATGAAGACCACGACCGGCGTAATGGTCGAGCCCACCAGCGGCACCATGATTTCCGAGAGGGCGTTGCGGATGGCCAGCATCCGTGACTGCCCGACATCGAGGTGCAACACGATGTTCTCGACCACCACGATGGCGTCGTCGATCACCAGGCCGACCGCCGCCGCGAGGCCGCCCAAGGTCATCAAATTGAGGCTCTGCCCCATGACGCGTAAGGCGATCAGGGTGATGGCCACGGTGACCGGGATCACCAGTCCGGCTACGATCGAGGTGCCCCAGTCGCGCAGGAACAGCACCAGGATGATGGCGGCCAGCACCAGCCCGATGAGGATGGCGTCGCGTACGCTCTTGATGGAGGCGGCGACGATCTCGCTCTGGTCGTAGAAGGAGCGCAGGTCGACGCCGGGCGGCAGCGTCTTGCGCAACAGGGCGATCTCGGCGCGCACCTCCCGCGCCACCTCGACCGTGTTGCCGGTGGGTTGGCGGTTGATGTTCAACAGCACCGCCGGCTTGCCGTTGGCCGTCACCCGCGTGTAGACCGGCTTGACCGACGGCGAGACGATGGCCACATCGCCAACATGCACCGCGATGCCGGCCGGCGTGGTCTTGACCACGATGTTGGCGATCTCGGCGGGCGAGTGTACCTGGCCGCTGACCAGGCCGAGCACCAGCTGATGATTGCGCTCCAGCAGGCCGGGGGAGTCGATCAGGTTGGTGCGTTTCACCGCGTCCAGCAGATCGGTGACGGTGATGCCGGTCTGCAGCAACTTGGAAGGATCGGGGCTGATCTCGACCTCGGGTTCCTGGCCGCCCTGCACCACCACCGTAGCCACGCCATTGAGCCGGTTCAGGCGCGGCTTGAGGTCGTAGGTGGCCATCTCCCAGAGCTGCGTCTGCGGCACCGTGTCCGAGGTCAGGCTGAAGCCCAGGATGGGGAAACTGGCGAAGGTCAGGCGGTGCACATCCACCTTGGCCGCCGGCGGCAGCGTGGACTGCACGCGCGCCATGGCGGCGTTGACGCGCTGCAGGGTCTGGAACATGTCCACGTTCCAGTCGAAGAACAGGTCCACCTCGGCCTGGCCCCGGCTGGTGATGGAGCGCACTGTCCGTAGGCCGCGTACGCTGTTGACCGCCTCTTCGATCGGCCGCGTCACCGTGACCAGCATCTGGTCGATCGGGGTCACCCCGGTGTCCACGCCGATGACGATGCGCGGGAAGTCGACCTCGGGGAACACCGCCACCGGCGCGCTCAATGCCAGGTAGCCGCCCACCAACGCCAGGATGACGATCAGGAAAATGACCGACTTGGCGTGGCTGGCGATCCAGGGCGCGGCGGTCGAGTTTTCAGGGGGCGGGCGCATGGTGAGTGGGGCGATATGGACCGGCGATCACTGGATCTTGATTTGCGATTTGTCCGGCAAGCCGTAAGCTCCGACGCTGACAATGCGTTCCCCGGCGGTCAGGCCCTGCACCACCTGGGCATCGCCCGCGGAGCGGAATCCGATCTTGACCGGGCGCTCCTCGGCGATGGTGCGACCCTGGTCGGAGGCCACCACCATCACCGACGTCGCGCCTTCCGGCGTGGTCAGCACGGCCGATTCGGGAATGATCAGGGTGTCGGGCACGGTGGCGGCGGTGATCACCACTTGCACGCTGGAACCGGGGCGCAGCCGACCGCCCGGATTTGGCGCCTCGACCCAGACCTCGACGGTGGTGCTGTTGGGGTCGAGGGCCGGGCTGATGAGTGTCACCGTTCCAGAGACGTTCCCCGCCGCCGAACTCAGCGTGGCGGGGTTACCGCGCTGCAGCAGGGCGGCCTCGGTCTGCGGAATATGGGCGCGTGCCACCACGCGCGAGAGGTCCATGACGGTCATCAAGGGGGCGCTGGGGGTGGCCAGTTCGCCGGGATAGAGCGGCCGATCGGTGACCACGCCATCAATCGGGCTGCGCACCTCGGTATAACTCAAGGCGGCGGTGGTCCCCAGAAAGCGGCCGCGGGCCGCCTGCAACTGGCCCGCCGCGGATTTCAACGTGCTGGCCCGGCCCGTGGCCAGCAACGCCTTGAGATGCTGGTGCGCCTGCGCCGCCTGACTCTGGGCCTGCACCAGGAGGACGCGCGCCTGGTCCAGATCCTTGCGGGGCAGCGCTCCCTGCTTGAAGAGCGACTCGCGGCTGTTGAAAAGCTTCTCTTCCGCCTGCAGGTTCTGGTCGGCCACCTTGGCGGCGAAATCCGCCTTCTGCACGTCTTCCGGCAGCGTCGCGGTGGTGGTGGTCTGGTAGCTGGCCTGCGCCTGTTCCAGCGCGCCCTGGCTCTCGATCCGCGCCGCCTGCAGGTCGCGGTTTTCGAGGACCGCCAGCAGCTGGCCGCGCTGGACCGGGCTGCCACGCTGGACCAGGAAGCGCGCCACCGGCGCGCTGATCTTGGGCGTCAGGATCGCTTGATGCAGTGGGAACAACACCGCCTCGGTGCGCACGATATGCTGCAACGCGCCGCGGCGGACCACCGCCACCTGCACGGTGACCTCCGGCTGCGGCGCATCCGACTGCTTGTTGGAACAGCCGACCAGCAAGAGCCCCGTCAGGAGCCCGGCAGACGCGCGGAGAAGGTTGAGATGCAAGCGTTCCATAAGTGCGTCACGGGGTAGGCTGGTAGGTTCCGGTCAAGTTCTGCAAGCCGGCCAGCGCGAGACGATAGCGCGCTTCCCCGTTGACCAGAGCGTCGCGCGACAGGATCAAAGTATTTTGTGCGTCCACCACCTCCAGGGCGGTGGCATCTCCGGCCTGGTAGCGGAGGTTGGTCAGCCGCAGACTCTCGGTGGCCAGGGCGGCCGAGTCACGCAGGGTTGCCAGTTGCGCCACGGCGGTACGCGCTTCTGCATAAGCCGTCTGCACGTCGGCCAGCATCTGGCGCTGGACGGCGCTCAGCTCGATCTGTGCCTGGTGCCGACGTAGCCCCGCTTGACGCACCCGGCTGCGGGTGATGCCCCAGTTCCACAGCGGAACGCTCAGCGTGGCGGTGGCGGCGCTGCCCAAGTTGGGGATGCCGTTGCTGTGGAGGGCGAACTGGGTGGAGTCAATGCCGTAGAAATAGTCCAGCGAGACGGTCGGCAGGTAAGCGCTGCGCGCCAGGCTCACCCCGGCCTCGGCTTGCCGCACTGCGGCCAGGGCGGCGGCCAGCTCGGGGTTCCGGCGTTGTAGTGCCGCCTGCACCGCCGCCAAGCTCGGCAACGGCGGCACCTGGTCGAGATCGTCGCGCACCGTGAATTGGTCGTTGAAGTTCGGGAACAACAGCACCGCCAACACGAGACGGCTGCGCTCCGTCATGAGCGCAGCTTCCTGCACGGCACGCTCGCGGTCCTGCTGCTGCAGTTGCGCCTTGATGACATCGGCGTGAGCCACTTCGCCGCCGTTTTCCAGCTTGCGGCTAAGGTCGAAAAATTGGCCGGCGTCGGCGGCGGCGAGCACCGCGTTGTGCTCGCGTCGCTGCGCCGCCAGCAGACCGTAGTAGTCGGTCACCACGGTGGCCAGCAGGCCGCGGCGGGCGATCTCCAACTGGGCGGTGGTCAACGCCTCGGCCGCCCCGGTCTGGCCGAGGGTGGCGCGGCGCCGGCCGCCGGTGAACACCTCTTGATGGACCTGCGCCTGATCGAGGTACTCGTGCACGGCGTTGTTGGCGATGTAGCGGCCGGAGGGGGTGCCGTTGCCCTGCGTGTACAGCACCTGGGAGTTGTAATTCAGTGTGGGGAAAAAAGCGGCGCGCGCCTGGCTGCGATCTTCGTGCGCCAGTGCGCGCGCCGTCAGCGCCGCCTGAAATTGCGAGCTGTTAGCCTGTGCCCGCGCCAAGGCTTCCGAAAGGGTGATCTCCGGCAGGGCGACTGAAGGCGCTTGCGCCGCCAGCCGCAGTCCTGCCCCTGCCGCCAGAGCCGGCAGAATCAGGACGTTCAGAAGGTGCCACCGGAGTCGTTGCATGAGCAATCGCGGAGTTGGGGTCCACTGCACTACGGTCAGACGCCCGGCGCGGTTACGGTGTGGGTCTTAGCCTTTCTTATGATGCTTGTGATGAGCAGCGGCGGCGTCCTGCGCCGCTTCTTTGGCCTCGGCAGCGGGGTTCTCCACCGAATCTTCCACGATCTCGCCGGTGTGGGCGTCAACGTTCACCTCGTGCAGGTCGGTCGCGGTCTGGACATCGAACGAGTAAATCACCCGCCCTTTTTCCTTTTCCTTCTCGCCACTCTTGATGGTGCCCGGCTCCTTGGCCAAGGCCAACTTGCGCGCGGCGGCCATGGTCACGTGATGATGACCCGGCTTCTGGGCCAAGGCAGGCAGTGCGGCCAGCACGGCCAGCGCTGCCAGGCTGAGGACGGTGTTGCGTGTGGACTTCATGAATACCTCCAAAACAATCACGATCCCCTGCAGCATGACGAGTCCAAGCTTAAGCCAACCTTAACGACGACCGGGCGCCGCCTCAGCCGCGAATCAAGCGCCCACCGCCCACCTCTTCTGCCAGCGGCAGCGTCACGGTCAGCCCCGCCCCGCCCTCCGCCGGGCTGGCGGCGGTGATCGTGCCACCATAGGCTTCCACGACTGCCTTGGCTATGGCCAAACCGAGCCCATAGCCGCCGGTGGCACGTGCCCGCGAGGGGTCACCGCGGTAAAAGCGCTCAAACAGGTGCGGCATGTCCTCGTCCGTGATGCCGGCACCGTGATCGCGCACCGTCACCACCGCGTTCGTCCCTTCGGCGTGCAGCGCGAACTGCACGCAGGCCTCCGGCGGGCTGTGTTGGATGGCGTTCTCCAGAAGGTTGACCCACACCAGCTCGAGGTCGTCGCCGTCGGCTACCATGCACAGACGCGGCGCGGTGGCCAACTCCAAGACGACCTGCTTGGCTGCGGCCAGCGCGCGGACGCGGGCAACGGCCGCCTCGCAAGTGGCGGCGAGCTCGATTGGCAGCAGGCTTCGACTGCCGGCCACCCCCTGTCGCTCCAGGCGCGCGAGACGCAACATGCGCTGCAGCAGATTCTCCAGACGCGCGATGTCGGTCAGTGAGGTCTCGAGGCCGGTGCGATACTCCTCCGGCGGGCGCGGCTGGCGCAACAGGCCCTGCATGCCCGACTTCAGGACCGCCACCGGCGTCTTCAATTCATGCGCCGCGTTGCCGAGGAAGTCCTGCTGCTGGGTGAAGGCGCGTTCCAAGCCGGCCAGCATGGCCTCGATGGCGGCGATCAGGGGCTGCAGTTCGCGGACCGCACGCGCCGGCGGCGGCGGATGAAACTCCCAGTGGCGGGTGGAAATCGCCGTGGCGGCGCGGGTCAGGTCGCGCAGCGGCCACAGTCCACGGCGCACGCCCCAGAAGGCAAGGCCACCGGTGATCAAGAGCAGGAGCAGGCTGACCAGGCTCCAGTCGCGCCACAGTTCCGCCACCGCCGCCTGCATGCGCACCGTGGGCGCGGCATAGGACACCTGCAGACGCACCGCATGACCGGGCGGCACCTCCTCGGGATCGAGCACGGGAAGATTGGCGAGTACCAAGCCGCGATAGGGCGTGCCGTCGTGACTTAGAGTCCACGGCTTCTGCGTCGCACCCGCCGCCGGCGGCTGCAAGCCCTCCCATCCCGGGGAGCGCGCCACGAGTTCTCCCTGCGCGGTCCGGACCTCGTAGAAATCGGTATACGGCGGATCGGCTGCGGGCGGCACCAGCGCCGTTTCGAACTGCAGTCCCGGCCGGCTGTCCTCGCGGTAGTGCACCAGGGCGGCGATGCTCATGGCGCGGCCGCGCAGCGTCGCTTCGAAGGCAGCATTCAAAGCGCGGCGGGTGAGCGACATCCCGGCCCACGCCAAGCCCCAGGCCAGCAGCAACTGCGAAAGCAGCACGGCCGCCATGAGCCGCCCCCGCAGGGAATGCGTGCGCCACGCCGCCGGGACCGGCGATCTCCGCTCACCGCTCCTTGTCATGCTTCCTCATCGCCGGCGGGGGCGCGCAGAAGATAGCCCTGGCCGCGCATCGTATGGATCAATTTGGGAGCGCCGCCGGCATCAACCTTGCGGCGCAGGCCGGAAATGTAGACCTCGATCACGTTGCTGAACTTCTCCCAGTTGTAATCGTAAAGGTGTTCGAGCAGTTCGGTCTTCGAGACGACGGCGTTCGGGCGATGGGCCAGGTATTCGAGCACGCGGTACTCCATCGGCGTAAGCGGCAGCTCATGGCCGGCGCGGCGGGCGCGCTTCTGGAGGGTGTTGACCTGCAAGTCGGCGACCGCCAGCAGCGGCGTCGGCTGCCCCATGCCGCGGCGGATGAGGGCCTTGCTGCGCGCCAGCAGCTCTCCCAAATCGAAGGGCTTGGTGAGGTAGTCGTCGGCCCCGGCATTCAATAGCGCCACCACCGACTCTTTCTCGTCCCGCGCGGTAAGGATCAGAACCGGGGAGCGGCGTCCGGCAGAGCGCAGGCGGCGGATGACGCTCAACCCCGGCAGCTTGGGCAACATCAGGTCGAGCACGATCAGGTCATAAGGATTGGAGCCGGCCAGAAACAGTCCCTCCTCGCCGTCGTGCGCCACGTCCACGGCGTAGCCCTCGCCTTCGCGCAGGGCGCGGGCGATGTTTTCCGCCAGCCGCACTTCGTCCTCAATGATCAGCACCCGCACGTCGCCGATGGTACCGCGGCCGGGCCGGCCGCGGACGCCGGCGCGTGGAGTGGATCACCGCGGCCACGAAGGCGGAATGGACGAGTGCGTCGTCCGCCCTGGGTCCTCGCCCCGCGTCCCTCCTTACTTTCCCGCCTGCGGTCTCGACTCCAAGGGATCCGACTCGGCGAGTGACTCGAAATATGGTCTACTGCTGGCTGCGCCGCTCGGCGCACAGGAAGGATGGGGCTCATGCGAAGCGATTTTGGGGTGGGACGCAGAGATTTTCTCAAAGTAAGTGGGGCCTCCGCCGCGGCCTTGGGAGCAGCCGCCGGGTTGGGAACAGAAGCCGCGGCCGCGCCGCCACCGGCGTTGGAGGGTGTGCCGGGCGATACCAAGTACCCCAAGCTGGCCATCCGCACGCGCTACTCGCCGCAGCGCCTGGCCTTTGCCGCCAGCGCCGGCTACGAGGGCGTGGTCATCGCCATTGATCACAACTTCGACCCCGACACGCTCACCGACAGCGCCATTGACCAGGCTCTCGCCACCGCGCAACAGACGGGGGCGCGCATCATCAGCCTCGAGGCGATGGACAACCTCAACCATCTTGAGGTGGACCCCGTCAAGCGCAAGGCGATCCGGGCACGTTTCATCCGCTGCATGGAACTCGGCCATCGCCTCGGCTGCAAATTCGTCGGCACGCTCAGCGGCGGCATGGCCAACACCTCGCTCGACGACCAGATCAAGGCCTACGCCGAGGTGATCAACCAGGAGTACATGCCGGTCTGCGAAAAGCTCGATCTGCACATCGGGCACGAGAACTGGCCGGCGTTTCAGAACCACGCCAGCACGCCGGCGTCGTGGGCCAAGCTCTTCGCCCTGGTACCCAACCCGCGCTACGGGCTCGAGTTTGACCCCTCGCACCTGGTGCGCCAGTACATCAACCCGATTGCCGCCGCTTGGGACTACAAGGACCGTATCTACGCCGTGCACGCCAAGGACACGGAGATCATCGAACCGGTGCTGCAACAGGTCGGCATCCATGGCAGCGGCTGGTGGAATTACCGCATCCCGGGCCAAGGGCTGGTCAACTGGTCAGAGTTCATCAACGTGTTGCTGCACGCCAAGTTCAACGGCGGCATCGCCATCGAGCATGAGGATCCGTTCTGGGACGAGCCCAACGGCGACGCGGGGGCGGAACTGCTCCCCGCCCGTAAAGACGGGTTCATTCTCGCGGCACGCTACCTGCGGCAATATCTGCCGGCGCGTCTCGGCCCGCCCGCCGTGTAACGGTTCTCGGTTGTCAGTTGTCGGTTGTCGGTTGTCGGCAACGCACAAACGCAACACCTCACGTCCCGGGCGAAATCGTGGATGTTCCGGGCGGGAGCGCCCATTCGTCACATCCTCGGCTGGATGAAAATTCAACAACTAACCACCAAAAACCATCAACCAACAACCGCGTTCGCCGGCTTGCGGCCTACTGGCCGGCGTCCGCCCAGGAGCCCTCTGCATGTCGCGACTGATGTCTGCACTTTCCGGTTTCATCTGCGCCGCTTTTCTAGTGACCACCGTGCCGGCTCTGTTGCCCGCGCAGGTGGTGGAGACCATTCACGCCAACAAAGGCAACTGCTGTCCCACCATGGCTGCAGAGCAACTCGCCAGTGATCTGCAGGACTGGGCGCAACTGGGGCGCTACCACGAGGATGACGTGAACCTGCTGGCGGCGCCGGCGCCGGCCGGCCGGGTCGTCTTCATGGGGGATTCCATCACCGATGGCTGGAAACTCGCCGCCTCCTTTCCCGGCCAGCCTTATGTCGACCGCGGCATCAGCGGCCAGATCACCTCGCAGATGTTATTGCGCATGTTTCCCGATGTGATTGCGCTCCATCCCGCCGCCATGATCGTGCTGGCCGGCACCAACGACATCGCCGGCAACAACGGCCCGGAAACGCTGCAAATGATCGAGGACAACCTGCAGGCCATGACCGAGCTGGCGCAGGCCCACCACATCAAAGTGATCCTCTGCGCCCTGACGCCGATCAGCGACTACATGCCGTCGAAACAGAGCGCGCACCGTCCCCCGAGCGACATCCTGAAGCTGAACGCCTGGATCCGGCGTTATGCCGCGGCCAGCGGTGCCGGTTTCGCCGATTACTACAGCGCGCTGGTCGATGCCCAGGGCATGCTCAAGGACGGCTTCTCGCACGACGGGCTGCACCCCAACCCGGCGGGCTACGCCCTGCTCGCCCCGGTGGCCAGCCAGGCCATCGAGAAGGCGCTGGCCCCATAGAGCCTCGCGTTGGGCCCGGTCCTACCAGTCCGTCCCAGATCACCGACACGTCGCCTGGCACAGCTGGTGGCGCAACGATGACCACTTGCGGGCGTCGTGATGCTGCAGCTTCCCCCCGTCCTCATGCGGCTCGGCCCCACGGTTGCTTAGCCGGGCACGTGGCGGGAACCGCCTGTAGCAACGGCCGATTCGAAACGATTCGGGTCTGGCAAACACCGGCGCGATCAGGTACCGTGGCAAAGACATGGCTGTGGCATTGAAGGCGCGCCCCAAGCCCCCGACGCTGGTGATCGTGGGCGAGTTTTTCATTGATCTGGTGTTCTACGGACTGGAGACGATGCCGCGGCTGGGCGAGGAGGTACGCAGCACGGGGTACTTCGAGACGCCCGGGGGTGGGCTGGCGACGACGGCGCTGGCAGCGCAGAAGTTGGGTACGCCGACGGCGGCGATCGCGCGCGTGGGTGCCGACGCCGTCGCGCAGGACACGTGGCCGCAACTGGCCCGGGCGGGCATCGACACGAGTGCGTGCGAGGTGGTCGCGGGAATGGCGACGGCGCGGACGGCATGCATCGCCTACGCCGGGGACCGGATGATGGTGACCCACGACCCCATCCACCGCCAGCTCGACCGGCTGCTGCGGCGACCTGCGGCGCGACTGCTGCTGGCGGGGGCGCGGCACGTGCATCTCGCCTGTTCGCTGCGGCAGCCCGAGCGCTGGCTGCCCGCGGTACGCCGGTTGCGGGCGCGCGGGGTGACCCTTTCGGCGGATTTTGGCTGGAGCCCGGGGTTGAATTTGGCGGGGCTGGGGCCGTTGCTACAAGAGCTGCACTTCGTATTTCCCAACCAGCACGAGGCCCACGCCCTGACCGGGGCCCGCGCCGACGAGCGGGCACTGGCGCGGCTGGGTCGGCTGGTGCGACACCCCGTGATCAAGCAGGGGGCGCAGGGCAGCCTGATGCTGGCCGACGGCCGGCCGCTACACGCGCCGGCAGCGGGGCTGGGATCGGGCCGGACAATGGTCGACGCCACCGGGGCGGGCGATGCGTTCAACGGCGGCTTCCTGCACGCCTGGCTGCAGGGCTGGAGCTTCGCCGACTGCCTGCGGGCAGGCAACATTTGCGGCGCTGCGGCGGTGACCGCCGGCGGCGGTTCCGCCGGACTGCCCGACCGGCGCACATTTCTGGCCCGGATGGGCCAATCCTCAAGGATGCAACGATGAAAGTGACCCTGATCGGCGCCGCCGGCGTCCGCACGCCGCTGTTGATTCATGGGCTGGCCGAAGCCGCGGGCCAGCTCCCGCTGGAGGAAATCGCGCTGTACGACATTGACCAGGAGCGGCTGCGTCCGATCGGCCGGGTGGCGGCCGCCATGGCGCGCGAACGCGGCCTCACTGCGCGCTTGGTGACGGCGCGAACGGCGGCGGAAGCGGTGGACGGCGCGGAGGTGGTCATCAGCAGCATCCGCGTGGGCGGGATCGAGGCGCGGGTGCAGGATGAACAGATCGCCCTGGCGCATCACCTGGTGGGGCAGGAGACGGTTGGCGCGGGTGGGTTTGCCTGCGCCCTGCGCAACCTGACAGCGATGCTGGGCTATGCGCGCTTAATCGAGCAGCGGGCGCCGCGAGCGACCCTCATCAATTTCACCAACCCGGTGGGAATCGTCTCGCAGGGTCTGCTCAACCACACCGGCGTGCGGGTGCTGGGCGTGTGCGACACGCCCCTGGAAACGTTCGAGACCATCGCGCACGCGCTCGAGAGGGACCCGTTTACGCTGCGGTTCGAGTACTTTGGGCTCAACCATCTGGGCTGGGTGCGGGCGATCCGCACGGTCGAGGGCACCGACCTGATGCCGGCACTGCTGCGTTCGCCCGAGCGGTTGCGGCGATGCTACCGGCACGCGCTGTTTCCGCCCGAGTTCCTCATGGAGCTGGGGCTGCTGCCCACCGAGTACTTGTACTTCTACTACTTTCCCGAACGGGCGCGGGCGAACACCGAGCGGAGTGGGCAGTCGCGCGGCCAGTTGATCGCGGCCTTGAATCTGGGACTGTTTCAGACGCTGGCGCTGGCGCCGGAGCGCGAGCTGATCGCGGCCTACGAAAATTACCTGCGCGAACGCAACGCCAGCTACTTCAGCATCGAGGCGTCGGGCGGCGAGGCTCGCGACGATCGTCCGCTGTACTCGCAGTTTTCAGGCTACGAGCGGATTGCGATTCTGTTGCTGGCGGGGTTGTACTCGGACCAGGTGCGGATGATTCCGTTGACGGTGCGCAACCTTGTGGATGGAGGCCGGGCGATCGGCGAACTCGCGGCCGAGGATGCGGTCGAACTGCCCTGCGACGTGTCGCGGGCGGCGGTGCGGCCGCACGCGCCGGGGCCGATTCCCGCGCAGGCGCTGGAGCTGCTACTTCAAGTCAAGGAGTACGAGCGGGCAACGGCGGCGGCGGCGGCCGGGCATGACCGGCACCAGGCACGCCTGGCACTCGAGCGCAATCCGCTGGTGGGCGTGGCGGCGGCGGCCGGGGTGCTGGCGGATTACGAGCGCGCCTTCGGCACGCAGTTGGGTCTTCAGGCGGCGGCCCCGAGCGAGTCGAGCACGCGCCCGCTTTAGGCGCGGCTGACGCGCACGCTCCCGGCCGGGTCTGGCGGTATCACCGAAACTTGACGTCCTGCTCGACTGGCATCCAGCCATGGAACCGCCGGCGAGCAGGTCATCGAGGAAGGCGGACCCGGAGATGCAGCCTTCGACATTGGGGGCCAAGACGCCACGCACGACCGCCTCGCGGAAATCGCACGCGTGATTGCGCACGCAGGCGAGCACGAACGGTCGGGCGGCCGGCTCTCGGCAGGCGGCCGCCCGACAGGCAGACCGAGGATGGCTAGAAGTAGAACTTCAACGCCAGCTGCACCTCACGCGGGTCACCAACCGTGCTGGACACTACGCCGAAGGAGCCCAGCGAGCTGGGGCTGTAAAAAGCGCTCGGGTTGCCAAAATTGGCATGATTCAGGGCGTTAAAGAACTCGCCCCGCAACTGGAGCGACTTGCTCTCCGACAATCGGAAGCTCTTAAACAGGCTCAAATCCAAGTTCTCAAACCCCGGTCCATGCACGTTGCGCGGCGCGCAGGTGCCAAACTGGCCGCCGGCGGGCAGGGCAAACGACTTCGGGTTGATATAGAAGCCGCCACCGCCGGGAAGATAAGCGCTGGGATTCGTGGAGGCACCGGCAAAGGGATCGCCGATGCAATTGGGGCGGCTGGAATGAGCTGGTCCGGTGAAGCTCTTGTCGGGCGCGCCGATGGAGAAGGGGACTCCGGTTTGAAGCGTCAGGATGGCGTTGGCCTGCCAGCCACCCAGCCAGCGTCCGGCGGCGCCATTTTTCAGGAGCGCGCCGCCCTGACCGATGGGCAGCATCCAGGTCACATTACCCACCACGCGGTGGCGCACGTCGAAGATGGAGTTGCTCTTCTCCAGCCCGTACTGATAGGCGTTGGCGGGGGTGGAACCGCCACTGAGCTGATCGACGAAGTCGGCCAGGTTGTGACTCCACGTGTAGTTGGCATCCAAGCCCAGCCCATGGGACAGGCGGCGGCTGAAGATGACCTCGAGGGCGTTGTAATTGGTATTGCCGTCGTGGGTGGCCAATTCCAGGAAGGCATGTTGGCCGCTCCCGTTGGCCGACTGCTGGACGGTGTTCAAATTAGCGTAGGGGAAGGAAACGATGGGATTGCCGGCGGCATCGGTGCCTGTCACGAGTCCTTGGTTGCCGTTCCGCAGGCGCTGCATCTTGCGTCCCCAGTTGCCCACGGCCACGACGTCGAGCACCATGGTATTGCTCAGTTGCAGTTCCGGCCCGAAGCTGGCCTGTTCGACGTAGCTGGTTCGCTGGTTGGGGTCCTGGGCGCGAATCTGCAGCTTGGTCAGGTTGACCAGGGCGGGCGTGAACTGGGCGGCGGGAAAGCCGTTCTTCAACTGGAACACCGGGGTGGTGCTGCCCGGACCCTGGTTCAGGCTGCCATCGATGACGAACGGCGGGTTGAGGTCCAGCATGCTTTCCGACCCAATCCGGTCGAGGTGCTGGTAGAACACCCCGTAGCCGCCGCGCCAGACAAGGTGATCGGACATCTGGTAGCTGAAGCCGAAGCGCGGCGCGAAGTCGTTGCGGTCGGGGTGAATGGACGAGCGCTGGTACCAGCCGGAGGCGGTCGTCGGCACGGCGACGATCGCTCCGCCGTTGGCCGGGGAGAAGTTGGCGATGCTGTTGTCGTGGCTCAAGGTCGGCGCAAACAACTCGTAGCGCAGGCCGTAGTTGACCGTCAGGTGGGGTGCGACGCGCCAGCTGTCCTGGGCGAAGAAGGCATGGCCGGGATGATAGTTATGCGCCACCAGCGGCGTGGTGAACGCTGCCGTGCTGGCGTCGCCGAGCAGGAAATCGGCGACTCCGAAGCCATTGTTGCTGGTGTAAATACCGCTCGCCCCGACATTGCCCTGCAGATTTCTGATGTCCAAAAAGTTGTCCGTGGCGTCGTGGAACTCATAGCCAAACTCGTAGCTATGGTTGCCCCGCAGCAGGCTCAGCGTGTCGATCGCCTGCCAGACCTGCGACACTTGGAACTGGGGGCGCCAGGGCGCGGTTCCCAGCCGCACCACGCCGGCAATGTCGATCGGCGGCAGGCCGGCGGAGTTGGGCCCGGCGGGAATGCCGTTCAGGCCGTAGTTGGCCGCCAACGACTTGCCGAGTTGCACGCCGATCGGATCGCTGTGCGCGAAGACGCGGTTGAAGCCGAAACGCAACTGATTAAGCATCGTGGTCGACAGTGCGTCGTTCCAGGACAACGCCAGCGATTGGCTGTGGATGCGGTACTGGGTAGCGAAGTTGCCGTTACCGGCCACGAAGTTGGAGGTCCAGGGGGGGTCCTGGCGGTTGACGCGCTGGTAGCTATAGCGCCCGAAGACCTGGTTGGCGCTGTTCAATGTGTGGTCGATCCGCACGTCGGTGGAGTGGGTGTTATTGGGGACCGCGTACTGGAACTGATAGTTGGGGTTGCCCGTCCAGGCGCCCGCCACGCCCTGGTGCGCCACCTCGGCGGCGATATTGGGATCGGGGTACAGGGCGAGTAGTTTGGCGCCCACCGGGTCGATACATTGGGGCGCCAGCACGTTGCCCACCACGCAGCCCGTCTGGCCGGCGGCGGAGGCGGTGAGGATGTTTTTCAGCTCGGTGAAATTGCCCTGCTTCATCAACGGCGTGGGGACGACGCTGTTGATGGTCTGCGCCTTGCGGCTGATGAAGCCCTGGTAGTCGGCAAAAAAGAACGTGCGATCGTGGATGATCGGGCCGCCGAAGGTGCCGCCGAACTGGTTCTGGGAGAAGTGGCCGATCCCGGTGCCGTGGGCGTTGTTGAAGAAGGTGTTCGAGTCGAGTTTGTTGTTGCGCAGGAACTCGAAGACGTCGCCGTGAAACTGGTTGGTGCCCGACTTGATCGAGGCGTTGACCACGGCGCCGGCCGAGGTGCCGAACTCCGCCGAGTAGGTGCGCGTCTGCAGGCGGAACTCCTGCAGGGCGTCCGGCGGCGGCTGCACCGCCTGCACCGAGCCCTCCTGCAGGTTGGTGGAGCCGGAGTTGTTGTCCACGCCGTCGAGCGAAAAGTAGTTCTGCGTCTCCAGGTTGCCGTTGGAGCTGAAGCGGTCGGGTGTCTGATTGTTGCCTTGGGCGATGTTGTGCTGGACGCCGGCCGAGAGCAGCGCGAGGTCCGAGTAGCGTCGCCCGTTGAGGGGCAGATCGTTGATCTGCTGCGAGTTCACCACGCCGCCCACGTCCGCCGTCTGGGTCTGCAGCAGGGGCTGGGCGGCTACGACCTCGGCCTGCTGCTGCACGCTGCCCACCGGCAAGGTGAAGTCCACCGAGGGACGCGACTGCACGTGGATCTCCACGTTGTCGCTCACCCGGGCGGCAAAGCCCGGGGCGGAGGCCCGCACGGTGTATGTGCCCGGAATGAGCGCCAGCACCTGGTAGCTGCCGTCGCTGTTGGTCTGGCGGGTCGTGGACACGTTGGTGGCGCGGTTGGTGACCACGACGGTGGCGTTGGCGATGGCGGCGCCCGAGGCGTCGGTGACGTGACCGACGATGGCACCCTCGTCAATCTGGGCGGCGAGGCCGCCGGCCAGCACCAACGCCAGAGCGAGCCCGAAGGCGGTGCGCATCACGATTGACATCCGCACGCGTGGAGTTTTCCGCATGGTCGTATCCTCGGTAACGATCGTTGGTGACCTAGAAGTAATACTTCAGCGCGACCTGAATCTGCCGCGGGTCGGTGATGGTGTTGGAGATCTGGCCGAAGCCCTGCACGCCGGCAAAGTAGAAAGCGGACGGATTGGCGAAGTTGGGGTGGTTGAAGGCGTTGAAGAACTCGCCGCGTAACTCCACCCGCTGGCGCTCGGTGACGGAGAAGTTCTTGAACAGGCTGAAGTCCCAGTTCTGCAAACCGGGTCCGTGGATCAGGCGCGGGGCGCAGTTGCCAAACGTTCCAACTGCAGGCTGGGCGAACGCCGCCGGGTTGATGTAGAAGCCGTTGCCGCCGACCAGCGCCTGATGGGCGTTGGAGCTGGCGCCGCTGAACGGATTGCCGATGCAATTGGGGCGGGGATCCACCGCACCGTTGGGATCGGTCAGGCTCTGGTCGGGACCGTTCACGTCGAAAGGCGTGCCGGTCTGCAGGGTGACGATCAGGTTGGTCTGCCAGCCGCCGAGGAGGTTGGACGCCAAGCTACCCTGATTGAGCAGCTTGCGCCCGGGGCCGATGGGCAGGGCGTAAATCATGTTGGCGACGAGGCGGTGGCGCACGTCAAACGGCGAGTTGCTCTTCTCCAGATTGTAGGCGTAGGCGTTCTGGGGAAAGGCGCCGCCGGTCAGGTTGTCCACGTAGTTGGAAAACGCGTGGCTCCACGTGTAGTTGACGGCGTAGCCGAAGTTGCTGGTGAAGTTGCGGCGAAGCGAAGCCTGGAAGGCGTTGTAGCTGGTCGAGCCGTCGTTAGTGGCCAGCTCAAGAAAGGCATGCGCGCCGGCACCGCTCGCGGCGCTGATGGGGTTGTTGAGGTTGGCGTAAGGGAAGGTGATGATGGGGTTGCCGCTGCCGTCCGTGCCGGTCACCACGCCCTGATTGGCATCGCGCAGGCGGTTCATCTTGCGGCCCCAGTTACCCACGTAGGTCAGGTCAAGGACCATGTCGTGGCCGAGCTCGATCTCGGGACCGAAGCTGGCCTGCTCGACATAGCTGGTGCGCTGGTTGGGGTCCTGGGCGCGAATCTGCAGCTGGGGAAGGCTGTAGCTGGTGCTGTTGACGATCGCGGCGGGAAGGCCATTGCGCAATTGGAACACCGGCGTGCTGCTGCCGAACTGCTGGAAGCTGTTGGTGTTGACCAGGTATGGCGGGTTGAGCTGCGTGATCGCCTCGGAACCGATGCGCTGGGCATGCTGATAGAAGATGCCATAGCCGCCGCGGAACACCACCGAACGATAGGCGTGATAGCTGACGCCGAAGCGAGGGGCAAAGTTCTTGTCGTCGGGGTGGATGAGTGCCCGGTTGTACCAGCTTCCGTTGCTGGCCGTGAGGAGTCCGCCGCCGTTCGCGGGGCTGAAGTTGGCGGTCTGGTTCTGCCGGTTCAGGACCGGCGCGAACAGCTCATAGCGCAGCCCATAAATGAGGGTCAGGTTCGAGGTGGCGCGCCAGGTGTCCTGGCCATAGACGGCGTGGCCGGGCATGTAATTGTGAACCACCAACGGCGTGACGAACTGAACGCCGTCGATATTGCCGAGAAGGAAATCCGCCGCGCCGAAGCCGTTCTGGTTGGTGAAACTGCCGTTGGCGAAGAGCTGGCTCTGGGGGGCCTCGATGTCGAGGAAGTTATCGCCGGTTCGGTGATACTCGTAGCCCAGCTGAAAGCTGTGTGTGCCATGCAGGATGCTGAGCGAGTCGAGGCCCTGCCAGACCTGGGCCACCTGGAACTGCGGCCGCCACGGCGAAGAGCCCAGCCGCTGCAGGCCGCCAATGTTGATGGGCGGGATGCCGGCGCTGTTGGGGCCGTCGGGAATGCCTCGCAGGCCATATGCCGACGCCAGCGACTTGCCCAGCTTCAGGCCAATGGGATCACTGTGGGCATACTCGCGGCTGAAGCCGAAGTGGAACTGGTTGACCACGTGGGGCGAGAGCACATCCGTCCAGCCCAGTGCGAGTGATTGCCCGTGGATGTTGTACTGGGTGGCGAAGTTGCCGTTGCCGGCGATCGGGTTCGCGGTCCAAGCCGGATCCTGGCGGTTGACGTGGTAGTAGCTGTAACGGCCGTAGATCTGGCTGCTCGCGTTCAACGTGTGATCGATTCGGAAATCGGTGGAGTTGGTGTGGTTGGGGACGGCGGTCTGGAACTGGTAGTTGTTGTTGCCCGTCCACGAGCCGGGACCGCTGGGCAGGCCGGGAATATTGGGACTCGGAAAGAGGGCCAGCAGCTTGGCTCCGACCGGATCGAGGCAGTTGGGCTGGACGATGTTGCCGATGACGCAGCCGGTCTGACCGACGGCGGAGGAATCGTTGAGGGCGAAGGGCAGCTCGGTGAAGTTGCCCTGCTGCATCAGGGCCGTCGGCACGGTGGTTTTGACCGTTGTCGCCTGCGAACTGCGCAGGCCCTGGACGTCGGCGAAGAAGAACGTTCGATCGCGGACGATGGGACCGCCGATGGTGCCGCCGAACTGGTTCTGCTCGAAGTGCCCGTTGGGCAAGCCACCCGCGTTGTTGAAGAAGGTGTTGGCGTCCAATTTATTGTTGCGCAGGTACTCCCACACATCGCCGTGGAACTGGTTGCCGCCGGACTTGAGCGAGGTGTTGATGACCGCCCCGGCCGAGGTGCCGAACTCGGCGGTGTAGGTGCGGGTCTGGACGCGGAACTCCTGCAGCGCGTCGGGCGGCGGCTGGACGACCTGCACCGAGCCTTCCTGCAGGTTGGTCGAGCCGGAGTTGTTGTCGACGCCATCGAGCGAGAAATAGTTCTGCGTTTCGAGATTGCCGTCCACGTTGAAGCGGTCGGGAGCGGCATTGGCAGTCTCGGCGTTGGGCAGCTTGGAGACGCCGGGTTCGAGCAGGGCGAGATCGGCGTAGCGGCGTCCATTGAGCGGCAAATCGTTAATCTGCTTGCTGCCCACCACACCGCCCACATCGGCGCTCTGCGTCTGGAGCAGCGGTTCGGCGTTGGTGACCACCACCTGCTGCTGCACCTGGCCGACTTGGAGCTGGAAGTTGACCGCCGCCCGGCTCTGGACGTGGATGGGAACGTCTTCGACCACCGCGGTGGTGAAGCCGGCAGCGCTGGCTGCGACGCGGTAGTCACCCGGCGTCAGATTGATCACTTGGTATTGGCCGTCGGCGTTGGTTGGGCTGCTCACGACCACGCCGGTGGCGCGATTGGTGACGCCGACCTTGGCGCCGGGCACGGCCGCACCACTGGGGTCGGTAACGGCGCCGACGATGATGCCGCGGTCCACTTGGGCGGCGAGCGTGGCGGTCAACGCCAGCGCGAAAAGGGCACCAAAGCCGGCGCGGCGGGCGGTTCTGGCAATGACAAGGTTCCCCATAACAAGTCTTTCCTTCCCTGACGCGGCAGTCCACCACGACCGCAGTGCTCATCCTAACCTCTCCGCAACCAACGCGTGGGTCGCGGCGTCGAAGGTCGCACGGAGACGCCCGGCGGTTGGCGCGGTGGGGATCGTGCGGGTGAGCCGAGCGCCGGACCAGGCCGTGGCGGCGAGGACGGGACAACCGCCGGCCAGAACCGGCGGGCTGACGGCGGCACCGGCCGGCGTGACGGGAGCCACGCGCCGGTGTGGGATTGTCAGGGGCCGCCATGGTGCACCGTTCTCGAACCGATTCGGGCTCGAACCCACCGTCCGCTGCGCGGAACATAGGCCTCCCCGGCATGGAAGTCAAGCCCAAAGCGCGGCCCGCACGGGCTGTGAGCCCGGGGGCAACGCGTTCAGACGGGCGCGGGGTGGGGCCATAACCCGGTACCGTAACGTTTTGACATGTGAGTTGACAGGGGACCGGCAAGCGGGTAGGCTGGCCGCGTTCTCGCCTGTCGACCCAAGGGCTGTCGCCCGGACGAATATCCCTGCCGCCCGCTCTTTCGACCAGGTCTTCACGTTCAGGGAGCCGGTATGAACCTTTCCACTGTCCGTTTTGCGTGCGCGGCTGCGCTCGTCGCCGGCCTCGCCGCGGCGGCGCTACGGGCGCAGTCGCCGCGCGCGGTCTCGATCCACCAGCCGCTGGAAAGCGCCCGCCCGCTGGCGGTGGACCGGGGCGCAGCGGCGCTGGCCCAGAGCCTGCGCAAGCTGCAGACGCGGGCCAGCGTGCTCATGATCGTGGCCCATCCCGACGACGAGGACGGCGGGATGCTTGACTTCGAATCGCGCGGTCAGGGCGCGCGGGTGGCGCTGCTGACGCTCAACCGCGGCGAGGGCGGCGCCAACGTGATGTCGCCCGACTACTGGGATGCGCTGGGCCTGGTACGCACCGAGGAGCTGCTGCACGCGGGCCGCTACTACGGCGTGCAGCAGTACTGGACGCGAGTCACCGACTACGGCTTCTCCAAGACCAAAGCCGAGGCGCTCGCCAAGTGGGGCCACGACCAGGTGCTCGACGACGCCGTACGAGTGGTACGCATGACGCGGCCGCTGGTGGTGACGTCGGTCTTCATCGGCGGCACGACCGACGGCCACGGCAACCACCAAGTGGCCGGGCAGATGGCGCAGGAGGTGTTTGCCGCCGCCTGCGATCCGAATATGTTCCCCGATCAGATCAAGGCCGGGCTGCGCCCCTGGTGCCCGGCGAAGACTTACGGGCGGGTGCCGTTCTTCCTCGAGGCGGGTCGCATCTCGCCCAAGGGCATCTACGACTATGCCAGCCACGACTGGGCGCCGGCCGGGTACTTCAACTACATCACGCGGAAGTGGACGCCGGGCGCCATGGCGGTCACGGTGCGCATCCCGGAAGGCGACTACGATCCGGTGCTGGGCGAAAACTACGTGCAGATCTCGCGCCGCGGTCTCGGTTTCCAGAAATCGCAGAATGGTGGGACCGGCGTCCCCGATGCGGGCGCGGAGTCGAGCGCCTACCACCGCTTTGGCACGCGCGTGGGCGGGGCGGCGTCGGAGAGTTCATTCTTCGACGGCGTTGACACCTCGCTCGAGGGCATCGCCTCGCTCGCCGGCACGGACAACGACGGCTTCCTCAAGACGGGTCTCGGCCGCCTCAACGCCCTGGTCGAGCGGGCGGTGCGTGAGTACAACGCGGCGGCGCCGGGGGCGATCGCGCCGACGCTGGCGGCGGGGCTGAAGGCCACCGACGCGCTCATCGCCCAGGTCCTGGCCAGTTCGCTCGGCGCCGAGGGCAAATACGACGTCGAGCACGAACTGCGGGTCAAGCAAGCGCAGTTCAACGCCGCGCTGGTCAACGCCCTGGGCCTCTCGATGCAGGCGACCGTGGCGCCGGAGCGCCCGCCGACGGGGCTCTTCGCGCGCTTCATGGGCACGCCGCCGAGTTTCTCGACGGCCATTCCGGGACAGAAGTTCTGGGCCAACGTGCACCTGAACAACGCCAGCGCCGAGCCGGTCGATGTGACCGGGGTGACGCTGCAGGCGGCGGCGGGGCCAGCCTGGCCCACGACCCAGCTGACGCCGGCGCCCGCCAAGCTGGCGAATAACCAGCCCGCCGACGTCCGCTTCGCGGTCGAGGTGCCGGCGAACGCGCCGCTCACGCGGCCCTATTTCAGTCGCTCCTCGATCGAGCAGGCTAACTACACCATCAACGTGCCGAATGACCTGAATCGGCCGCTGGCCCCGTATCCGCTGGATGCCTGGGCGACGCTGCGCTACGACGGCGCGACGCTCCATCTGGGCGAGGTGCTGCAGACGGTCACGCGAGAGACCGGGCCGGGCCAGGTGCTCAACCCGCTGGTGGTGGCGCCGGCGATCTCGGTGGCGATTTCGCCGATCGCGGGGATCGTGCCGCTGCCGGGTTCGTTCCCGGTGAGCGCGGCGACCGGCGACGGGCGGCCGCGGACGGCAAGCGCTGAGATGCCCGCGGGCTCGTTCCCGCTGAGCGTCACGATTCACAGCAACGTCAAGGGCCCGGCCAAGGGCAGCGTGCAGCTCGAACTGCCCGCGGGCTGGACATCAAGCCCCACGACGGCCGCGTTCGCAACCTCGGCCGACGGCCAGGACCAGGTGCTGACCTTCGCGGTCACGCCGGCCCACCTCGCGGCCCAGCGCTACACGCTGACGGCTGTCGCCAGCTATGACGGTCAGGAGTACCGGCAGGGCTATCACACGGTCGGGTACCCCGGCCTGCGGCCCTACAACCTGTACCGCAACGCCACCTATGCGGTGACGGGGGTGAACGTGCAGGTGGCCCCCCACCTCAACGTGGGCTACATCATGGGCAGCGGCGACGACGTGCCGCAGTCGCTCGAGAACCTGGGCATCCACGTGCACTTCCTCAGCCCCGAGGACCTGGCCTCGGCCGATCTGAGCCGGTACAACGTCATCCTGCTGGGGGTGCGCACGTACGCGGTGCGGCCCGACCTGGTGAGCCACAACGGCCGGCTGCTCGAGTATGTGAAAAATGGCGGCGTGGTCGTGGTGCAGTACAACACGCCGGAGTTTGACCACAACTACGGCCCCTACCCCTACGTCATGGGCAACGACCCCGAGGAGGTCACCGACGAGACCTCGCCGATGATGATTCTCGAGCCCTCCAGCCCGGTGCTGAACTGGCCCAACCACATCACCACGCGCGACTTCGAGGGCTGGATCGAGGAGCGCGGCTCAAAATTCCTGCAGTCGTGGGATCCGCACTACCACGCGCTGCTGGAGACGCACGATCCGCATCAGCCGCCGCAGAAGGGCGGCCTGGTGTACGCGCGCTACGGCAAGGGGGTGTGGGTGTATGAGGCCTACGCCTTCTACCGGGAGCTTCCCGAGGGCGTGCCCGGCGCCTACCGGCTCTTCGCCAACCTCGTGAGCCTGCCGGGCAACTCCGCCTTCTTCCCTGCCCCGGGCTCGGGCGCGGGCGGGCGCTAGCGGCAACCTGATCCCGCGCCGCGGGACGGAACGCACGCCCGGTTGCACAAGGAACCGGGCGTGCGTTCTATATGCTGATGCTGGTGAAGACAGCAGCATGGATCGCGTTCGTGGGGCTGGCGTGCGCGCCCGGCGTGCGGGCGCAGCGTGGCGGCCTGGCGGCGGCCGACGTGGCGCGCTACGAGGCGGCGGTCGGGGCGATGCGCGCGGGCGCGCCGCGTCAGGCGGCGGTCGAGTTGCGCGCGCTGGCGCGGCGCTATCCGGCAAACTTCGCCGTGGCCGAGTCGCTCGGCCTCGCCGAGGGACGCACCGGCGACCGCGCCGCGGCCGAACGTTGGTTGAAGCGGGCGGCGGCGCTGCGGCCCGATCTGGCGCTGGCACACGACAATCTGGGCGTGGCGGAGATGGCGGCGGGCCACGTGCCGGAGGCTATCGAGGAATTTCAGGCGGCGGTGCGGGCGCAGCCGGACGATTTTGAGGGCTGGAACGACCTGGGTCAGGCGCTGGCCGGGCGCCGCGAGCTCCGGGCGGCGGTGGCCGCTTGGGAGCGGGCGTGGCGGCTGCGACCGACGTCGGCGGTGGGCTATAACCTCGCCCTTGCCCGGCACGAGCTGGGCGAGGACGCTGCCGCGGCCGCGGTGCTGGGTTCGGCACCCGCGTTCGCCGCCGATGCGGCGGCCCAGTCCTTGTGGGGCGACGTGGAGGAGGGCCTCGGCCGCTATCAGGCGGCGATCGGCCACTTGCAGCGGGCGCAGGCACTCGCGCCGAGCGAGGCGCATGTGTTCCGGCTGGGGCTCGAGTTGCTGCGCCACTGGACGCTCCCGCCCGCCCGGGCGGTACTGGAGGCGGGACGGCGCGACTATCCCGCGAGCGTGCGCATCGGCCTGGCGCTGGCGTTGACCGAGTACGGCGTCGGGGCCTCGGACGAGGCCCTGCCGCTGCTCGCCCAGGTGCTAGAGCAGGCGCCCGCACAACCCGGCCTGCTCGATTTCCTGGGCGCGGTCTGCGCCGGGACGAATGCGGGTACGGCGGCCTGCGGACGGCTGGTGACGTTCGCCGCCGCGCATCCCCACAACGGCGCGGCGGCGGCATACGCCGCCGCCGTCGCCATCGAGCGAATCGTCCGCGCCGGCGGCGCCGCTAACACCGCGGCGCTCGCCCCGGCCCACGCGCTGGTGCAGCGGGCGCTGGCGCTGGCGCCCCACCTCGCCGAGGCGCACCTGCAGGCCGGGCAGTTGGCGGCGGCGGAAGGGCGCTGGCCTGCGGCGGTGCGCCAGCTCGAATACGCGCACCAGCTACGGCCGGCCGACGACCGGATCGAGTTTCACCTCGCCCAGGCCTACGCCCGCAACGGCCAGGCGGCGCTGGCACAGGCCGCCCTGGCCCGGCACCAGGCCGCGCTGGCCCGCGAGCAGCACGCCTTCGATGAACGCTACGCCGCCATCCAGGCCTTCGTGGTGCAGCTGAAGTAACGCGGCACCGAAACGTTTCAGTCCGCGTTGCCAAGGCGGTTTCACCGTGACCCGGACGTGGTCGGTTGCTATACTCGGCTGCCGCGCTGGATGACCGCCATGGATCACCGCCATGCCTGACCGCGACGCTGCCCCCGCCGTGGACGCCGCCTCCGCGCGGCTGGTGCGGGGCATGGACCTACCCCAGGCCACCGCCACCAACATGCTCAACATGATCGGCATCGGGCCGTTCATCACGCTGGGCACGATCGTGGCCTACATGGGCGGACCGCAGGCGCTGCTCGGCTGGGTGCTGGGGGCGGTGTTGTCGATGTGCGACGGGCTGGTCTACGCCGAGCTGGGCGCGGCCATGCCCGACGCCGGCGGCGCGCTCGTCTATTTCCGCGAGGCCTTCAACCGGCGGAGCTGGGGCCAACTGATGTCGTTCCTGTTCCTCTGGCAGATGCTGTTCACCGCGCCGCTGGGCATGGCGGCAGCCTGCGTCGGGTTCGCCGACTATGTGCAGCCGCTGCTCGTCAGCCTGCCGGCGTTGCAGCGCTGGCTGGGCGTGGGCGCGCTCTCGCCGATCGCCCTGACCGCGATTGGCGCGGCGGTGTGCGCAGCGGCGACGCTGCTGCTCTACCGGCCCATCGCCAGCGTGGGCCGGCTCTCGATCGTGATTCTTGTCCTTGTGCTCGCAGCGATGGGCTGGGTGATCGTGGCCGGTCTGACGCATTTCTCCGCCGCCCGCGCGCTGGCGTTTCCGCCGCATGCGTTCGCGTTCTCGCGGCCGTTCTTCGCCGGCCTGGCCGGAGCGACGCTGTTCGCGCTCTACAATTTCGGCGGCTATAACAATGTCACCTTCCTCGGCGCGGAGGTGCGCAACCCCACGCGCAACATTCCGCGCGCGATCGTGCTCTCCATCGTGGTGGTGGGCGCGGTGTACCTGCTGATGACGGTAAGCATCCTGGGGGCGATCCCCTGGCGCGAGGCGGCGGCCTCGAAGTCGCTGGTGTCGGATTTCATTCACCGGCTTTACGGGCCTGGTGCGGCGGCGGCGATCACGGTGCTGATCCTCGTGGCCACGTTTGGCGGCATCTGCGCGCTCAGCCTGGGGTACTCGCGCATTCTTTACGCCGCCGGGGCGGAGGGACAGTTCTTCCGCGTCTTCGGGCGGGTGCACCCGAAGGGCCGCTTCCCCACCGTGGCGCTGGTGGCGATTAACGCGGCGGCAGCGGTGCTGTGCGGGTTTTCGGTCGAGCGGCTGATCCAGGCGCAGATGATCATCCAGATCGTCTTCCAGTTCATTCCGCAGATCGTGGCGCTGGAGGCGCTGCGCCGTTACCGCCCCGCCATCAGGCTGCCCTTCCGCATGTGGCTCTACCCCGTGCCCGCGCTCGTCGCGCTCGCCGGTTGGATCTACGTGGCACTGACCCCCGCGCAGTTACACTATGTGGGCGCCGCGCTGGTGCTGCTGGCGGCGGGTGTGACCGCGTTCCTGTTACGCTCGCGGCAACGGCGGGAGTGGCCGTTCGCCGCCGCCTCCCGGGCCTATGCCTCCGAAATCTGACCCGCCCGCCCGCCGCAACCCGGCCGCCCGCCGGCCGACCAAGCGGCACGCCACCATCCGCGATGTGGCCCGCGCGGTGGGCGCGTCGGTCTCGACCATCTCGGCGACGCTCAACGGCACGGATTACGTCAGCGCCGGGATGCGGGCGCGGATCAACAAGGCCATCGAGCGGCTCCAGTTCCGGCCCAACGATCTGGCCCGCAGCCTGCGCCTGCAGCGCACGCACACGCTGGCCATCGTGGTGCCCGACATCTCCAACAGCTTCTACGCCGAGATCATCCACGGCATCAAGGACTATGGCGCCGCGTTGAATTACACGCTGTTGATCGGCGACTCGCGCGAACGCTGGGCGGAGGAGTCGAACTACCTCGACCTGTTCCAGCGGCGGCGGGTGGACGGGGTCATCCGCGTGCCGGCGACCGACGACGCCGGCGGCCACGCGCACCGGCTGCTGGGCGATATTCCCGTGGTCTACGCCGATCGTTTTCCGCAGGCCAACGACGAGCAGATCGGCTGCGTCGGGGTGGACAACGTCAAGGCGGCCAACGACGCGGTGCGCTACCTGATCAGCCTCGGACACGAGCGCATCGCCATCATCGCCGGGCCGCTGACGGCACGCAGCTCGGCCGATCGCATCGAGGGTTACCGGCGGGCGCTCGCCGCGCAGCACCTGCCGCTGCGGCGCGACCGGATCCGCAGCGGCGTCTTCGACATGGTGGCGGCCACGCGCGAGGCGATCGAGCTGCTGGCGCGGCCCGACCGACCGACGGCGCTGTTCTGCGGCAGCAACATCACCACGCTGGGGGCGCTCGACGCCGTCCAGCAACTGGGCCTGCGCTGCCCGGAGGAGATCAGCCTGCTCGGCTTCGACGATTTCTCCTGGTCGACGCTGCTACGGCCGCGGCTGACCATGGTGCGGCAGCCGGCGCGCGAAATCGGCATGACCGCGGCGCGCGTGCTGATTGACCACATCGAGGAACGCACGCGGCAGGTCGCCGGCGAGCACCTGCTGCCGACGCAGTTGATGATCCGGAATTCGTGCGCACCGCCGCTGCAAAACGCGCCCGCCGCTGGACGACGCGGGCGCCGCGCCCCGGGAAGGCCGAGTTGAGAAGGGGCGGCCCGTACCCTGACCCGGCCTGGCAGAGCTTCCTTGCTGCCAACGGATCTGCGAGCACCTGATTCCACTAACGGTCGATGGCGGCGGCTTGGAGCGGCGGGATGCCTGAAAGGACAAAGAAGCCGCCGCCGATGCGCCCGTGTTGGCCGGGCGAACTGGGGGCCGCGCCGCTGCGCGGCTTGCGCTTCCCTCCAGCGCCCCGGCGCAGCGCCGGCCGCCGGCCCGGTCTGCGCGGCTACCAGTTCAGTTCGGGGGGAAAGTACTCTGCGATCAGCGTCTCGTAGTAGGGACGCAGGGCGCTCACGTCGGGCCGGGTTTCGGCCTTGGAGTACAGGTCGTAGCGGTTGAAGTCGCGTACCCAGGGCAGCATGGCGCGGTCGCGCTCGTTCAGCAACTGGTCATAAGCGCCCTCGCGGTGCCAAGCGTAGAACGAGTGGTAACGGATCATGTACTGCGCCGGTTCCGGCAGGTAGTCCTTCACCACGTGGAACAGGTACTCGTCGTGGCCCCAGGAGAGGTCGACCTGATGCAGGCCCCCACCGGCGGCGTAGACGCCCAACTCGCTCTGGTACTCGGGCACCGCGGTGTCGGGATTGGTGGCGAAGAACTCGGGGAAGACGATCTTGTCGGAGAAGGCGCAACCCACCGGGAAGGTGTCGCCCACCACCGCCCATTGCGGCTCCCCGAACAGGCACAGGATCTTCCCAAGATCGTGAATCAGGCCGGTGAGGATGAACCAGCGCGGGCGGCCGTCGCGCCGCATGGCTTCGCTGGTCTGCAGCAGGTGTTCGATCTGCGTGAGGCTGGTATCCGGGTCGCTGTCATCGACCAGGGTATTGAGAAACTCCATGGCCGGCCAAACGCCCATGCGGCGGCGCTGGAGGGGAAGGAACTCGCGCTTCTTGGCCTGCACGAAGGCCCGCGTCTGGTGGAGGTGATTGAGGCGGTAGAACTCCTTGACGCTGGCCCGCGCTTCCGCACGGTAGTCGCGGAAGGTGCCGACAGCCGGTTCAGCGGCCGGCGGTTCCGGGTACACGCCCTGCAGGAACTCGTCCCAGTGATCCAAGTCCTGCAGCGGGCCGGTGGTGGAAGTCGCAACGCGCATAACTCACCCCACGGACAGCATACCGCGAAAGCCGATCGGAGGGCGCAAGCGGCCAGCTTGGCCCGGAACGGCGGTTTGTGCCACACTGCGCTTGCAGACTTTCTGGGGAGACTTCATGGAATCACTTGTTCGGCGTGACTTTCTAAAGACGGCCGGGAGTGCAACCGCTCTCGGCGTGGCGGGTCTGACGGTGCCGGCCCGCGTGCTGGGCGCCAACGACCGGGTGCGCATCGCCATCATCGGCTTGCGGGGCCGGGGCCTGGACCACATCAAGGGCTACGCACCGCTGAAAAACGTCGAGATCGCGGCCTTATGCGATGTCGATGAAAACGTTTTAACGCGCCGCCTGGGCGACGCCGAGAAACTTACCGGCCACCGCCCCGCCGCCTTCGGCGACGTGCGCAAACTACTGGCCGACAAGTCCATCGACGCCATCTCCATCGCCACCCCCAACCACTGGCACTCCCTGATCGGCATCTGGGGCGCCCAGGCCGGCAAGGACATCTACTGCGAGAAGCCCTGCTGCCACAACTGGTGGGAAGGCAAACAACTGGTGGCGGCCGTCAAGAAGTACAAGGTCATGTGCCAACACGGCAGCCAGAGCCGCTCCGGCAAAGGCATCCGCGACGGCATCCAGGCCATGCGCGATGGCTTGATCGGTGACGTCTACCTGTCGCGCGCCCTGTGCTTCAAATGGCGCGACACCATCGGTCACCAGCCCGTCCAGCCGGTGCCGGCGGGCGTGAATTACGACCTATGGACCGGCCCCTCACCGCTCCATCCCTTCACCCTCAACCGCTTCCATTACAACTGGCATTGGTTCTGGGACACCGGCAATGGCGATCTCGGCAACCAGGCCATCCACGAACTCGACATCGCCCGCTGGGGCTTGGGCGTCGGGTTCCCCAATCGCGTGAGCGCCATGGGCGGCAAGTTCATGTTCCACGACGACCAGGAAACCCCCAACACGCTGACCGCGAGCTTCGAATTTGACCAGCCGGACGGTTCGCGCCGCATGTTGGAGGCCGAGGTGCGGCATTGGATCACCAACCCCGAAGCGGGAATCGGCACGGGCCTTTACCACGCCGGCGGCGTGCCGGCCGCAGGATTGGCTGCCACCCCGAGGAAGCATGACAAGCAGGCCACCCATCCCAAGCTGGGCCCGAGCGCCGGCGCCCACAACTGCATCGGCAACGAGTTCTACGGCTCCAAGGGCTACATCGGCATGGACGGCTACGACAGCTTCAAGAGCTGGCTGGGCCCCGACCAGACACCCGGACCGGAATCGCACGGTGGGGGCGATCACTTCCAAAACTTCATTGACGTGGTGCGCAGCCGGCGCTATCAGGATCTGCACTGCCCGATCGAGGAAGGCTTCCTCTCCTCGAGCCTCATCCATCTGGCCAACGCCTCCTACCGGCTGGGCCGCTCGCTGAACTTCAACCCCGAAACCCAGGCTGTGCTCAACGACTCGGAAGCCGAGGCGCTGCTGCATGGGACCTATCGCGCACCCTACGTCGTCCCGGACGAGGTGTAGCGGAAAAGTCGAGCGTGAAGTGTCAAGCGTGGAGCGTGCAAGAAACGCTCCACGCTGCCTTCTTCCCTCCCCACTTCCCGTCCTCCCACCACCCTCCGCGTTTCAGCGTTTCCGGGCCAGCAGCAGGGTGCGGTCGTCGTCGTACCCCAACTCGCCGCGAAAGCCGTCGCAGGCCTGCTGGATGCGATCCATGATCGCGTCCAGTTTCTCCTCGCGGTGCTCCAGCACCACGGCGCGCATGCGTTCCGGTCCAAACTCCTCGCCGGCATCATTGAAAAGCTCCGTCCAGCCGTCGGTGTAGATCACCACCAAGTCGCCGGGCTGCAACTCACACACGCCGATGCGGTATTCACTGTCGGGATCCATGCCGAGAAACACGCCCCCGACCGAAAGGTCTTCGGTCTTCCCATCGCCGCGCACGATGAAGGGCGGCGGGTGGGAGCAGTTGCCGTAAATGACGCGGCCCTCCGACTCGAACTCGCCGTAGAACAGCGAGACCAGATTGCGGATCTCGCCTTTTTCCGCCAGGCTGCGGTTCAGAAGCCGGAGCTTGTGCGTGACCTTGAAGGGCGTCTCGTTGACAACGCGAAGCGCGGCGTGCAGCCCGGTGGCCAGCACGGCCGCTTCGAAGCCGTGGCCTTTGGCGTCGGCCACGGCCAGGGCGGTCGAGGCGGAACTCAACGGAATGACCTGGTAGTAGTCACCGCCGACTTCCTCGGCCGGAATCGAGCGCCCAGCCACCTCATAGCCCGGTACGGTGGGCAGCGTCGCCGGCAGGAGGCTGAGCTGCTGATCCCGGGCCAGCGCAAGGATTTCGTTCAGACGTTCCTGCTGGTGATGGCGATCCACGAACAAACGGATCAGTTGACTGAGGACGCTGAGCGAGGCTTCGCGCTCCATGCCCTCATCGCCCGACATGGAGCGCGTCAGCAGGCCGAGAATGTGTTTCAGATCACGGCCAATCGGGATCAGGATGAGGTCGTACCAGAGCGCCTGTCCGTCCAACTGGCGCTTGAGGCCGCGCTGGATCCACCAGAGTTGTCCCTGAAGACGCCGTTGCAGAACACGGACGGAGTAGGAGCCGTCGAGTTCGGGCCAGATGGGCTCGCCGGCGGTGGCGCCGATCTCGTAGCGCGCCCCCACCGGCTGAAACTCAGCGACGGCCACCAGCCCGAGCTGAGCGGCGAACTGGCGGTGCACGCCCTCAAGCAGGGCGCGTGCAAACTGGCCGCGGCGCTCCGCCTTCGAAACCGTTTCAATCAGATCGAACAGTTGTCGTTCAAAAAAGACCCGCGCCATTCGCTCAATCGTACACTGCTGCGTGAAGCGGAAAGATGAGTGAGGAGTGACAAGTGATGAGTGAGGAGTGGAAAGTGGAAAGGGGATGCGCCAGGCTGTGGTTCTTCTGGTTGCGTTCGCCCCGTAGGGGCGTGGGCTGGTAGCCGGGGGCTTCGAGCACGCCGATGGATCGGCGCTGGCGGGTCGCGAGCGCGGTTTGCCCCCCGGCTACCGGGCGCCGCCCCCTACGGGCGTCGGCGCGCGTTCCGGCTCCGCCTGCAGCGCCGCGGTGGCTTCCGCGGTCCGCGCCCACAGCGCGGTGCGCAGGGCGGGGTGGCCTTCGAGGCAATCGGCCAGGTGCACCAGCAGGTCCGGATAGCGCTGCTGCGCGGCGGCAACCAGCGCGGGGATGTCGCGGTTCACGTGCAACCCGGCGGCGAGGAAATAGGGCACCACGATCAGACGTGTCACCCCGACGGCCACCGCTTCCGCCACGACGTCGTCGAAGCGCGGGGTGGCTGGTTCCAGATAGGCGGCGCGCACGAAGCGACCCCCGACGCCATATTCTTCCGCGAAGCGCTCGACGCTGGCATGCCAGGCCCGTTGGGAGGAGCCGTGCGCCAGAAAGACCACGCCCGGCAAGTCGGCTGGGGTGGGGTTGGCTGTCGGGTGGCCGGCATGCAACCACTGTTCCCGCAATCGCACCACGTCGCCGATCACGACGAGCGCCGGGGACTGAATACCGGATTCTGCGGTCCGGCTGACGATGTCGGACAGCGTTCCCGTCGTGATGCGCTGTTCCGGGGTTGTGCCCCGCTCGATGACCGCCACCGGCAGATGGCGTGCGGCGCCCCCGGCCAGCAACCGCCCGATGGTATCGGCCAAAGTGGCGAGACCCATGAAGATGACCAGCGTCTCGCCGGGAACACAGCGCAGTTCCGGCACCAGCTCGGCGGTGACGGCCGGGTGGCCGGTCACAAAGCGTACGCTGGCGGCGGTGCCGCGATGCGTCACGGGAATGCCGGCCGCCTCCGGAACGGCAATCCCGGCGCTGACGCCGGGAATCGCTTCCCAGGCAATCCCGGCGGCGGAGAGAAGCTGGGCTTCTTCCCCGCCGCGCCCAAACAGGAAGGGATCCCCACCCTTCAAGCGGACCACACACCAGCCTTGGGCGGCGCGCTCGATCATGAGCCGCACGATCTCGACCTGGGGCAGCGCATGCTCGTGGGCGCGCTTGCCGACGTAAATCCGTTCCGCCTCCGGGCCCGCAAAATCGAGCAGCCGGGCATGAAGCAACTCGTCGTAGAACACCGCGTCGGCACATTCCAGCAGACGGCGTCCCTTGAGGGTCAGCAGCTCGGGATCGCCCGGGCCGGCCCCCACCAGAAACACGGTGCCGCGCGATGGGACCGGTGCCGCCATCAGACCGCCACCTCCTCGCCGATGCGCACCAGTTGTCCGACCGGAAGAAGCGCGGGTGCTTCCGGCAACGACCCCAGCACCGCCTCCAGTTCCGCATTGGGAGTTCGCTGAACAAAGGCCCGGAAGCGTTCGTCCGGCAGCCGCCGCTCGGCGTAGAAACGCAGCAGCGCTTCCAAACGATCGGGCAGTTCGCGAGCGCGCACGCGGCCGAGGGTGCGTCGCGCCAGCGTGGGGTTCTGGCCAAGACCCCCGCCCAGAAATACGTCGTAGCCGTCCTCGGGAACGGTGGCGGTCTTCACCCGCGTGCCCTGCAGACCGATGTCCGCAATCCAGTGCTGGCCGCAGGAATTTGGGCAGCCGTTGAGGTTGATGCGGATCGGCTCGGGATACTCCGGCAAGCGCCGCTCCAGCTCCGCGACCAGCTCGGCGGCAAAATGCTTGGTCTCGACCACGGCCAGCTTACAGAACTCGCTGCCCGTGCAGGCGATCGTACCGCGGCGGAAACTGGAAGCGGCGACCGGCAGTCCCACCGCCGTAAGTTGCTTGGCCAGCCGGGCCACGTGAGCCTTTGGGACGTTGGGCAGGAGCAAGTTCTGCAACGCCGTGGTGCGCACCTGGTTGCCGGCCAGATCGCGCGCCAGCTCCGCCACGCGCTCCATCTGGTCGGCGGTCAGCCGCCCGCCGAGAACGCTGGCGCCGACGCTGAAGAGCCCTGCCTGGCGTTGCGGATTTGCACCGAGATGGTCGCGGAATCCATGCGCCGGTGGAGGGTCGGGAATGTGCGACTCCAGACGGTAGCCAAGATTGGCCTCCAACTCACTGCGCAGCCGGGCGGCGTCCCATCCGAATTTCATGAACAGGAACTTGAAGCGGGCTTGGGCGCGGTTCTGGCGCAATTCGGTCCGGTCGCGGAAAAGCCGGGCCAGGGCGCGTGCCACATCCACCACCTGATGGGGGCGCACCACGACCGGGATCGGCACCGCGAAATGAGGAGTCGTGGAGAGTCCGCCGCCCACCTGCAGTCCAAAGCCGATTTCCCCTTCGCGGCCGGGTTTCGGCTGCAACGCGGTGAACGCAACATCGTTGATCTCGGGCAACGGACACCAGTGGCGGCAACCGCTGGCGCAGATCTTGAACTTGCGCGGCAGGTTGTAGAACTCCGCATGGCTGATGAGTTCCCGGTTGATGGCCTCGACGAAGGGGCGCGCATCCACGATCTCGTCGGGATCGAAGCCGGCCAGCGGACAGCCGGTTACGTTGCGGGTGTCGTCGCCGCACGCGGCGCGAGTGGTGAGGCCGATGTCCCAGAGTTCATGGAAGATATCCGGGATGTCCTCCGCCTGGATCCAGTGCCACTGCAGGTTCTGCCGCACCGTCACATCGGCGACACCGCGCGCATAGCGCCGCGTCATGGAGGCCAGCGTGGCCAATTGATCGCCGGTCAGGTGGCCGTTGGGCAGCCGCAGGCGCAGCATGTAGTAGGGCGCGGAGCCGCCGAACACGCCCGCGCCGTCCCCCTGCGTATAGAGACCCCACCAGCGCAGCCGCATATCGCGATCGGCCGCACCCAGGGCGCCGGCACCGGCACGAAACAGGGGGAACAGGCGCGGCAACTCCTCCCACGGGTTCTGCTCCCCCTTGAGGCGCTCGTGGCGCTGCACCTTGCTTTCTTTGGGCGGCTGGCTGGCCGCGATCTGGATGTCTGACATGCTGGGCTCGTAAAAAAAATGCCGGCTCCGAAGGAGCCGGCGTGAGGCAGAGAGTCTGAAGATCGAAGGAGGAGAAACTCAGACCAAGGCACGGCACGACGGCGTCCCCAATTGAGGGCGACAACAACAAGCCGTGCATGCGAAGGTCATCAGCACTAGTCCATGATAGCTGCGCCGGTCGCAGCGGGAGGAATCAATCTACTGATGGCTGGCATCAGGAAAGCAGATTGACTCCGCAGCGGTGACGAGCGGCCGCCTATCCATCATGTTTTGAGTGACTTACCGAGCGGTCGCCACCCCATGTCGAGGCGGATGCGCGTGCTAGGATTTCTGCCAAGGAGCCTTGCCAGTGGATCTCATTCCCAGCCAAGCCGCGGTTCTGGACGTTCTGGAGACCACGGGTGCCTTGCGCCACGGGCATTTTCAGCACCCCAGCGGCACGCACTCCGATCTTTACCTCCAGGTGCCATTGGCCATGCGGCACTACACAGAGTCCAAAGCGCTGAGCGTGGGGCTGAGCCGTCTGTTGCGAGCTGACGACGAGGTGCGACGTTACCTCCCCAACGTCAGCGTGGTCGCTCCGGCAACCGGGGGGTTGCCGGTTGCCTATGGCATCTCCGAGGCGTTGCAAGCGGTCCAGACTTACTGGGCGGAAAAAGAAGAGGGCCGGCTGGTCTTTCGACAGTTCATGGAAACCCATGCCGGGGAGCGCGTCATTCTGGTGGACGACATCTTGCGCACGGGCAGCAAATTACATCAGCTTCAAGAGCTGGTCGAGGGTGCCGGGGCGCGCGTGCTCGCCATTGCGGTGCTCGTCCACCAACCCTTCGAGAACGCCGCGACGTTTCCCGGCATCCCGTTGCTCAAGCTGGCCACGCTGCAACCGCGCTACTGGCACGGCCACGAGTGTCCGCTCTGCGCCGCGAAGGTGCCGATAACGCAGGTCAGGGTCTGAAACGGCTCGCGGTTCACGGTTGTTAGATGTTGGTTTTTGGGTTTTTGAAGCACGCAGCGCTCGGGCTAGCGTCGCATCGACCCCCGCGCCACGGCACGCTTTCAACAACTAACAACCAAAATCCGAAAACGTTGTTCGTTGTTAGTTGTTTGAAGCGTGCTGTTGGACTCCGGCGGAGGGCACGCCCATCGTTCCCCGCGCGGCAATGCGCTTCAAACAACCAACAACCAAAAGCTAACCACCGTCCACCGCCCACGTTTCCTCCCTCACTTCGCCACGAAGCGCTCGCTCAGCTTGCCGGTGCGCTCCAACTTGCCCCAGTGGAACTCACCGCCCTTGAGCGCCTGCTTGAGGGTGCGGAACATGACCAGCGCCATGACGTGGCGGTACACGAGGCGCTGCAGCAACAAGCCGCCGATGAGCGTCCACTGTTCCTTGTGTTCGAGGGCAAAGGCCAGGAGCGAGCCCAGCATGTCGACCAGCATGAGCACCGAGAAAAAGAAAAGCAGCCGGTACAGGCTGTCCGGTGTCCAGCTTTGCGGATGCGAACGGTAGTTGAACCACTCCATGCCCAGGGCGAACAACAGCATGAAGTCGGTGACCGGACCGAGGAGTGGCAGGATGATCTGGAAGACGAGGATGTTGGGCAGGGCAAAGCGTCCGAGCGTGCCGCCGCGCCCAAACAGGTCGCGGTGCTTCCAGACCGTCTGCACCATGCCGTAGGACCAGCGAAAACGCTGTTTCATCAGCGCCTTGATGGTGACCGGCGCCTCAGTGTAGGCGAGGGCGCCGTCCTCGTACAGGATGCGGTAACCCTGACGGCGAATCAGGAAGGTCAAATCGGCGTCCTCGGCCGCGGTCTGCGCGTTGAAACCGCCGAGTTCGCGCACGACGGCGGTGCGCCAGCAGCCGATGGCGCCGGGCACCACCGTGATGCAGTTCAAGACATCGAGAGCGCGCCGCTCGAGGTTCTGGCTGGTGATGTACTCGCCCGCCTGGAACCAGGTCACGAGGTTGACGCGGTTGCCGACCTTGGCGTTGCCCGCCACCGCGCCCACCGCGGGATCGGAGAGGTGGGCGGCCAGCAAGCCGAGGGCGGTGGGAGCGATCGAGGTGTCGGCGTCAATGGTGACGAAAGCGATCTCTTGCACCAGCGCAATGCCGGCGTTGAGAGCGGTGGCCTTGCCGCCATTGCTGCGCCGCAGCACCATCACGCGCGGGTCAGCACCAAACTCCTGTTCGAGCACCGCGGCGGTACGGTCGGTGGAACCGTCGTCAATCACGATGATGCGAAAGTTGGGATAGGTGGAGGCCAGCACCGAACGTACCGTGGTGGCAATCACCGCCTCCTCGTTATAGGCCGGAATGAGAACCGACAAGGGCGGCGCATAACCGGGCACCGGCGGACGCCGCTGTCGCAGTTTCTGCCAAGTGGCGAGGACCCCGATGACCAGAACGCGGGCACTCATCAGGATGATGCCCAGCAGGAAGATCCAGATGATCGCCTGCTCGATCCAGCGCACCACCAGGAACACGGAGCCGGCCAGTCGCACCGCGAACTCGTCCCACGGCGCCAGGGCGGGCATGACCTGAGCGCGGCTCATGCCCAGCAGATCGGCAACGGAGACGAACTTGTAGCCGCGCAGACGAACTTTCTGGATGATCTCCGGCAGCGCCGCCACCGTGGCCGAGCGTACCCCTCCGCCATCGTGCAGCAGGATGATGTTGCCGGTCCCCAACTGATCGAGCACCCCGTTGACAATCTCATTCGTGCTGGTTCCCGGCTGCCAGTCGTGCGGGTCGAGGCTGTTACCGATGATGAGGTAGCCGAGATTCTGCACCGTCTCCAGGGGGCGCACCTCATCGTTGGTCTCCGGCGTGCTGTCCACGCCGTAGGGCGGGCGGAAGAGGATGGTCTTCACCCCGACGATACTTTCCAGCAGGCGCTCCGTGCTGTTGAGCTCCAATTCCAACTGCAGGTGCGAGATGTCGGAGAGGTCGGGGTGCAGGAAGGTGTGGTTGCCGATCTCGTCGCCCTGCTGGTACATGCGGGTGAGCAGATCGGGATGGCGCTCGGCGTTGGTCCCGATGACGAAGAAGGTGGCGGGGACGTTGTATTGCTTCAGGACATCGAGGATCTGCGGCGTCCAGCGCGGATCGGGGCCGTCATCGAACGTCAGGGCGACGGCGTGCGGCAGATCGCCGTACTGATCGATGCGGTAAGAGGAGGGGTAGCGCGAATAGCGCTCGGCGGTGATCAAGTCGCTGGCGGAATCGATCTGGATCTGGCGGATGCCCGGCTGCGGGGCGCTGGCGACGCGGATGATATCGCCCTTGCCCTCGAGGTCGATCTCATCGCCGGGAGCGGGCGTGCTCAACCCCTGCCGGACCGCCGCATCGTCGTTGAACTTGTCGAATACGCTCCAGAGCGAGCTGTCGGCCGCTCCCAGGCGCCAGACGGCGAACGAGTTGATGCCCAACTGCAGCGCGCCGCGCATCTGGTTGACCGCCGTGACCGCGTCGGTGAACCAGACATGATGAACATGATGGTTGTCGTCCTCGTAGTCGAACGTGGGGTTGAGCGAATCCGGGTCCAGATGCACGTCGGCGCCCGACTCTTGCGCCAACAGCAGCGCGTGCTGCACGCTGGTCTCCTGACCGTGCTGCTGGTCCGGCCAGTCATAGCCGTAGTTGGCGATCCCCAGCATGATCTTCTCGCGCGGGATTACCTGCAGGGCCGCCTGCAGGTTTTTCAGAAACCAATCCTGTGAAGCCAACGGGCCGGGAGGCGTGCTTGATTCGTGCTCGTCATAGTTCATCAGCAGCACGACGTCGGTCTGCGCGGCATAGGCCTTCAGGTCGTAATCGTCGTCGGCGACCGGCAGGGTGAGGTACATGCGAATGTGCTGCTGCTGCAGGATGGGGTGCAGCTCGGTCACAAAGGCGCGGTAGTCGGGCTGCGCGGCGGTGGGGATATTCTCGAAATCAATCACCACCCCGTGATAGTTCCCCTTTCCCAGCCAGGCCAGGAGCTGGGTCTCAAACGTCTGCCGGGCTTGTGGGTCGGCAAACATTCTGGCGGCCGCCTCGCCCTGCCAGGTGCTGCCGTCATAGTTGTTGACCAGGGGCACGATCTGCAGGTCGGGGTTGTCCAGCTTCTTCCACTTGGCGATGTTGGAGTCGGGGCGGCCATACTCGGCCTGCTGGTCGAAGGCGATATCAATGTGGCCATCGGCCGAGGAGGCATGCAGCCACTCGGCAAACAAGACGTCCATGTCGTGCATGTGCCGTCGCAGGCTGGAATAGGAGGAGGAGTCCCAGTTGACGTAAAACCCGGCGCGCACCGGCTGCGGCTGGCCGGGGATCCGCACCGGCTTGCGGACGTGCGGGTGCCGCACGGCATGCTGCAGCCGCGTCTTGTAGCGCTGGTACTTGACCGGAACCGCGTACGCGCTGCGCTCCACCGGCAGGATCATGGCGGGGAGCGACTCCTTGTGCACCATCTCAACGATAAAGATGGCCAGCAGCAGCAGCGCCACCACTGCGCTGACGTTCAGGATGCGCATGGCGCGCTTCCAACGGCGCCGGGCGGGATCGAAGAAAATGGGATTGTTGTCCATCCGGATCACGCACGGGCGAGTCGCCGTCGCGGTGGACGCCAGCGTCTTCCGTCCCCAAGCCTCTTGATCCAAGGTGCCTGAAAGGCCTGTCCGGACGCAAGCTGCCCGTAGCGGGTCCCCGCCGAGTCGGGGCTTTCTGCGGAGCATGCTGCGAAATTTTGTGGTCACCCTACCGTCGCATGCCGCGACACTTTAGAATCCGCACATGCTCTCTGCCGCTCCGGTTGACGGCGTTCGTGTCCCGGGGCTCCTCCGTTCCCATTGGCGCAGCCTGCTGTTGCTGACTCTCGCGGGAGTGGTCTTGCGGGTTATGTTCGTGCTGGTCTACCCCGGGGTGACCGACGACGGCGTGCTTTACCTCCAACTGGCCCGCAACCTCTTGACCACGCATCATTACTTGCGCTGGCTCAACGGCCACATGGTTCCCAGCACCGCCCGTCTGCCGGGCTATCCGCTGTTTCTGGCCGTGGTGCTGCGCTGTTTCGGGCGCGACAATCTGCTCGCCGTATGGCTGATACAGGTGGGACTGGATATCGGCACCGCAGCCGCAGCCGCGGCCCTGACACTTGTGCTGCTGGAGGCACAACCACAGGCACGCCGCCACCTTGCGGCGGTGCTGGCCTATGGAGGGGTGGCACTGTGTCCCTTTCTTGCCATGTATACGGCTGCGATTCTCTCCGAGACGCCGGCGGTGTTGTGTACGACGTTGGCGCTGCTCTTCGGCTGGCTGGCGCTCCAACGTGGCGCCTGGCGCTGGTGGTGGGGGGCAGGGTTGGCGCTGGCGGTAGGAATCCAGATGCGGCCTGATACGGGCCTTGTTCTGCTGGTGCTCGACGCGGCGGCCCTCACGTCCTGGGGGCGGCGCCGTCCGCAATCCCAGGCAGAGTCGCGACCCCGTCCGCGGTTGGCTGCGCTCCTGCTACTCAATTTGGTGTCCCTCCTGCCGGTGGCGCTGTGGACGGTCCGCAATGCCGTCGTGCTGCATGTCTTCCGCCCCCTCGTATCCAGCGATGCGGAGGAGGTGGGCGAGCCGACGCACGCCGGCTTGGCACGCTGGACTTGCACCTGGCTCTCCAGCTACCGCCAAGTGGAAGACTTTCTGAGCGACCTGCCGGCGAGCGGCGCCAATCTGGCCGCGCTGCCCCCTTGGGCCTTCGATTCGGCGCAGCAGCGCGCGGCGACGCAGGCGCTCCTCGACCGCTACGCCGCCAATCGCACCATGACACCCGAGCTGGACGCCGCCTTCATGCAGCTCGCGCAACAACGGATCCGCGCTCATCCCCTGCGCTATGCTCTGGTGCTGCCGCTGTTGCGCGCCCGCTCGCTCTGGCTCTCGCCGCGAGTCGAGTTCCTCCCCATCACCGACCAATGGTGGCCGCCGGGTTACTGGTTCGAGGATGATCCTCACGACTTCGGCTTCACCTTGGCGTACCTGGTGCTCAACGTCCTGTGGCTCGGCTTGGCGGCATGGGGCGTGTGGCACACGCCCATGCCAGGCAAAGCATGGCTGGTCGGGCTGGTGCTCACCCGCACCTTCGCCCTGTCGCTGTATCAGAGCTGCGAGCCACGCTACACGTTGGAACTCTACCCGCTGATCTTGATCTGGGCGGCCATGGCCCTTACCGTACGCATGGCACGCCTGCGTCCCGCGTCTCCTGTACAGTCGGACTGACCGAAGAAAAAGAACGCCATGCAACGTCGAACTTGGATCAAAACCGCAGGAACGGGGCTGGGTTGCGCCCTGATCGCCCGCACTAGCCTTTTTGGCGCCACGCCGGACTGGGACGTCGTGGTCTACGGCGCCACCGCCGGGGGCGTGGTCGCCGCCGTGGCGGCAGCGCGCCACGGGGCTCGTGTCGCGCTGCTGGAGCCCGGCACGCGTCTGGGGGGAATGGTTTCCGGTGGACTGGGGCACACCGATCACGGCCGTATCGAGACCATCGGCGGCCTGCCGCTGGAGTTTTTTCGGCGCGTCGGGCGTCACTACGATCAGCCGGTCGCCTGGGACTTCGAGCCCCACGTCGCAGAACAGGTCCTGCAGCAGATGGCGCGCGAGGCAGGAGTACGGGTCTTCCTCCGCCACCGCCTGCGCGAGTCGGGCGGTGTGGCCCGGCAGGGGACGGCGCTGAGCGCCTTGATCACCGAAAACGGAGCGCTCTTCTCCGCTCGCGTGTATGTAGATGCCAGCTATGAAGGCGACTTGCTGGAGCAGGCCGGCGTCTCCTATGCCTGGGGACGCGAGTCCAGCCGGACATACGGCGAGTCGTTCGCCGGCGTGCGCGGCGAGGACCACTACGGCCAGCACCGTTTCCTGGTGCCGGTGTCCGCGTTTGATGCGGCGGGTGTGTTGCTTCCCAACATCTCTCCGGAACCGCGCGGGCCGATCGGAGAGGGCGACTGGAAGGTGCAGGCGTACAACTTTCGCCTGTGCCTGACGCAGCGCCGCGAGAATCAGGCGCCATTTCCCAAGCCTGCCGATTACAACCCACGCAACTACGAGCTGCTGGCCCGGCTGATCGCTGCGCAGACCCGGAGTCTCGGGCGTCCGCCGCGGATGAACCAGTTGATGATCGTCTCGCCATTGCCCGGCGGGAAAACGGACATCAATAACCAGGGCGCGTTCTCCACCGATCACATCGGCGGCAGTTGGGACTACCCGACGGCGGGCTATCGCCGTCGCGCCGCGATCTGGCAGGAACACCACAACTACACCGCCGGCTTCTTCTGGTTTCTGCAGCACGACCCGCGGGTGCCGCCGCCGCTGCGCGATGAAGTGGCGGGGTGGGGCTTGGCGGCGGATGAGTTCACGGAGAGCGCGCACTGGCCGGCGCAGCTCTACGTCCGCGAGGCACGCCGCATGGTCAGCGACACCGTCTTCACCCAGCGCGATGCGGAAACCGACCTCCTCAAACCCGACGCTGTGGCGCTCGGCTCCTACAACATGGATTCCCATAACTCGCAACGCTACGTCCGTGAAGATGGCTCGGTGCAGAATGAGGGCGACACGCAGCTGCCGGTGACTCCATTTCAGATTCCCTACCGCATCCTGGTGCCGCGACGGCAGGAGTGCAGCAACCTGCTGGTGCCGGTCTGCCCCTCCGCCAGCCATGTGGCCAACGGTGGACTGCGTCTCGAGCCGGACTACATGAAGATGGGACAGGCGGCCGGCATCGCCGCGACCCTGGCCATAGCGCATCACTCCGCGGTGCAGGACGTCGACATCCGGGCACTGCAACAGGAGCTGCGCCGGCAACAGGTGGTGCTGGAATGGAACAATCCCCAGCACCTGAACCTGCACCCCGTCGCATAGGACGCCGCGTCCCGCGCTTTCCGAGTCAACGGGTGTTGGATTTTGGTTGTTGGTTGTTGGCGGCTGCCGACGTACCTCGAGATTCGAGACAGCCCCACCAGAATCCAACAACTAACAACCAAAATCCGGGCTCAGCGCGTTGTCGTCAGGCGCGCACCGCGCACCCAATCGAGGATGGTGCGGTACTGCCAGCTGGTCTCGTTGCCCGGCCAGCGCTGGCCGCCGTTGTGCGTGGCGAGGTAATCGGCCACGTTGCCGGCGCTGTCGGTGGGACGGGTGGGTTTGATCAGCATCAGGCTGTGCTGCGGATCGGCGATGTCGATGACGTGTTGCGCGTAGCGGAAGTTTTCGCGGCTATCGGCCTCCGCGAAAACGCCATTCGGTCCCGGTGGACGCAACCGGAAGATGGCGTGCGAGGCGTGGCACTCGACGCACGCCTTGCCGTCCGGTCCCGGCGTGGCCAGGATCGGCTCCACCTTGGTCACGAAGTAATCGAAGTCCACCAGCTTCTGGCTGGCGGCGCTGTGCAGTGCTTCGTCCAGCGTTTTGCCGGCCAGAACACCGCTGGCAATGGCCTGCAGGCGGGGATTGCTCTCATCCCGCAGCGTCCGCACCGCGGCCAGAAAGGTCGCGTCACGTTCGATGCCGGGAGCGTGGCGCAACAGGTCGAGCGCCGCCGAGCGTACGGTGGGGTTCGGGTCGCGCACGCCCAGCACGACGGCTTGGCGCACCACGGGCTGCTGCAGATAATGCGGGTCCTGGTAGGACGTCCTGTCCTGTCCGAAGTAATTGTTGTCCTGCGAGCGCGCCCCGCCCGAGGTGCGCTGGTAGCGCTTCAAGAACACGGGGTTGGAGACTTCCTCGATCAACACGCCGCGCGTCGCGCTCGACAGGCGGGCGAAGGCCTCGGTCAGAGCCTGCGCCGTCTCCCCGCGCGGGTCGCGCGAGACCTCCGGCAGCAGGCGTTCCAAGGCGATCTCGACGGCGGCATGCTGCACATCGGCGTTGCCGTCGTGCAGCCCGGCATACACCAGTGAACGGAAGTCTCGACTGGCGACCAGCACGGGGAAGGACGATGCGGCGCGCAGCACGGCGGCATAGTTCGCGGGGCGCGGCTGGCGCTGCAGCAGCGTCTGCAGCGCAGCGCTCAGGTCGGCATCGCGACTCCACGGCGAACCAGGAGCGAGGGCGTAGAGCAGCGGCAGCACCACCTGTTGGCCTTCGGGGTCGTGGCTCGCGAGAATGCGCACCATGGTGCGGGACAGCTGTGGGTCGGGTGTGCGCGGCTGGTCGAGGTTCAGGATGCCGCGCTGCCCGTTGGCGTAGACATAGGACACCGTGTGCCGCACTGCAGGATCGGGATCGAGACTGAGGCGCAGCGCGGCGGCGGCGAAGCGCGCCGTGCCGGCGGCACTGAGCGTGCTGCCCGCCTTGAGCACTTCGATCTTGGTGTCGCGGTCGGCTCCCAGCAGGCATTGCACCAGCGCCTCCTCCAGCTCCGGGCCGGTGCTCGAGAAAAAGTGAATCAGGTCGCTGTCGTTCCCGATGCGGGTCTGGTAGAAGCCGTTCTCCGGCGCATAGCGAAAGTTCACCGTTTCGCGATAGGGCGGGTACTCATAGCCGGGGCGGTGCAGATCGGGCAGGCCGGCGACATAGGTAGTAAGCACGCGCGGCAGTCCGACCGCCACCTGATCCTGCTTGAGCGTGGGCAGCGACATGTGGCGGGTGTGGAAGTCCCACATGGCGTTCAGGACGCTGAGCCGTCCGCGCGGCGTCGCGGTGCGCAGCACGGCGGCCAGCACCCGCGCCTGCCCTCGCACCACCGCCTCGTAGCCGTCGTCAATTCGGTTCTTGTCCTGCTTCGAGGTGGCGGTCTTGACCCAGGCGGCGAGGTAGCCGGTGTTCTCGTCAAGCAGGTCGTAGATGCTCTCCTGGAGGCCGCGCCGCACCAGGGGGTCGGCTTCGACGTTCAATCGGGTCGCCAACGTGCGCAGGATGCCGTCGCGCTCCATCGGCTGGTCCACCTGCCAGTAGTACCAGCGCCACAGCCCGCTGGCGGCTTGGAAGCGGACCATGGGCACGGGGTCGTTGAGCGTGCCCTCCAAGGCGTGCAGCAAGGCCGGGTCCCCGGTCAAATATTTGAAATGTTGATTGAAGAGCCGCGTGGCGCCCCAGCGGACGCGCGCCTCCGGCGACTGCAGGGCGCGGACCAGCTGCGCGCGTCCAGCGGTTGCCTGCTGCGGACGGCGCGCCAGCACCTCGCGCAGGGCCCACGCCGCAGTGCGCTGTACCAACTTGCTGCGATCCCCCAGCGCACTGATCAGCATCGGGGTGGCGCCGGGATCGGCCATGTGTCCCAGCGCGCGCGCCGCGGCCTCACGCGCCAACGGTTGATCGCTGTGGGCAAGGACGGCACGGATCTGCTGTAAGGTCGCCTCCGGGGCGAGATCCCAGAACTGATCGAGCTGGAAAAGCAGCCGGGGCAAATCGTGCTGCGCGAGGCGGGTGGGCGGCGCGGGCCAGCCCGTCGCCCAGGACGAGACTGGCGCGCTCGCCCCGTGCGCGTAAGGTCCCGGGTACAACGTCGAGAGCGCCATAATGGCGAACTGCGTGTCGCGGAACGGCGTGTTGAAACCCTTGTAGACCGGGTCACCCTGCCAGTCGCCCTCCGGACGCTGCGCGTTAAGGCAGTACGCGACCGCTTTGGCGAGCTGCGGGTTGGTCTCCGGGCGCTCGCCGGCGCTGGCCAACGCATAAATGCTGTGGAAGCTGACGAAATCCGCCGACTTGCTGGCCGGGTCGAAGAGGTAGGACCAGGTGCCGTTGGGCCGCTCCAGGCTGTAAAGCCGCGCGATGTCGGCACGCAACTCGGGGGCGTACTTGACCCGATCGGCAGTGGCGAGAAACGTGATGCGCCAGTTCAGGTCAATCACGTTCACGGGCTTGTAGCCGATGGCCAGCGCGGTGACGCGGTCCCGCTCCGACTTCCATTGCAGGGCGTGGCTCCGCTTCCACAACAGGTCAAAGGTCTGCCAGCTCTGCGTCGCGATCTCGTAGGGACTGATGTTGGGCTCGCATCCATCCGGCTCGTCGCCCGGCATGGCGGTGAGACCGTGGTAATGGATCTTCAGGAAGTTGGCGAACCCCTCGTCATAGCCGGCACGGGGCGCGTCATGGGTGACGTGGCGCTCGAATGCATCGAGCAGGAGTGGCAGGCGACTGGCCACCGTGCGTGCGGAATAGATGACCCGCACCCAGTTGGTGCCCGGCTCCCCATACAGCGGTCGCGGGTTGTTGTACAGCCGGTCGGTGATGAACTCCAGCGACGGGCGCTGGCGCACCGGGTAGCCGTGGGCCACCGCGGTGAGATAGCCGCGTGTGGTGAATTGTGTCGGGTGGCAGGCGATACAGAGCTGCGTCTCGGAGTGCGCCATCGTGCTGCGCAAGGCCACCGTGCCACGACGCGGCGTGTTGGAGTGCCAGCTGTCCCCCATATTGATGAGGAAATCCATGCCGGTGCGCACCGCGGTTTGCGCGTCGCGGCTGGGGCTGAGCGGGTAGTCGTAGGTATGGAGCTGGTAGGCGGGATGGTTGGCGTACACCCGCACGTAATAGGTCTGCCCCGGTTGCAGGATCCGCGTGCGGAACTTGTACATCCCGGGATAATTCTGTGTCGCCTCCGGCAGGTACACGAACTGCCCGGTGGTAAAGGGCTGCACGTCGCTGCCGTCCGGTTTGAGCTGGAAGAGATCCACGTCAAACGGCACGTCGCGGTCGGTGACATCGAGCACGAAATACGCCAGGCGTGGCGTGGCGCCTTGAAAGGTGAACTTGAACCACTGGAAGCCCTTCAGCAGCGCCTGGTAGGCATCTTCCTTGGGGGCCGGAATGTACGGGCGCTCGTCGGCGCTGCCGAAGATGGTCTGCCCAAAGCGGAAGCTTTGCGCGGCCTGCCAGGTACCGTTCGGCTGCGCAGCAATTACGGCGGGCTCCGCGGCCGATTGGGGACCGCGCTCCGGCGCCGTGGCAATGGGTTCGATGGTGACGTCCACGTCGGCGGCCAGGGACGCCGCTCCACTCAGCACCACGCTACCCGGCCCCGCCGCTCGCGGCGCCAACGTCAGGAAGAGGTCCAGATCGCCGGCATGCAGCGACTTCTCAATCACCGTCCCATCAGCGTCGCTGACCGCCACCCCAACCGCCTCCTCGCCGTTGAATCGGGCTGGATGTCGTACCGAGACGGTGACCCCGTACGCCGAGCCGGGGTGGAGCGCACCCAGCCTGTGCGTTTGGACTGGCGTCGCGGTCGCCGCCACGGGGGAGGAACCCGCGACAATGCGCATCCATCCGAACCCAGTCAGCAGGACTGCCAGAAGAAACATCAGACTGCGCCGGTGACTCAAAGGTAGGTGCAAGGTGGGCATGCGATAACGTCCTCGACCGGGCCGATTATAACGGTTGACGGTTGTCGGTTGTCGGTGGTCGGCTACAAACGCCGCCGATGGACTCTCGTCAGCCGTGCTCGTAGCCGTCAAACGTGAGCCGTGAACCGCCAACCCTTAACCAATCTGCTACCATCCGCACGTCTGTCAACGGGGGTAAGTCATGCGCATGTTGCTCAAAGTTACGATTCCGGTGGAAGCTGGGAACCGTCTGGTCCATGAAGGAAAACTGGGCACCACTATCCAGGGGATTCTGGGTGAACTGAAACCCGAGGCCGCGTACTTCGTCGAGGACGACGGCGAACGTACTGCTTTCATTGTCGTCAACATGGATGAGGCATCGCAGATCCCGGCGGTCGCCGAGCCGTTCTTTCTGGCGATGAACGCCCGTGTCGAGATCCACCCGGCGATGACCGCTGCGGATCTGGCCAAGGCCGCAACATCCATCGAGCACGCAGCGAAGAAATACGCGAAGAGTTGACGGTTTTAGGTTGTCGGCTACAAATGCCGCAGTCGGGCTTGCTTCAGCCTGCTTGTCGCCGTCAACCGAAGACTGTCAACCGTCAACCGTTGTCGCGGCGCGGCGCGCGCCTGCTGTCCACTCGCGCCAGCCGCCCAGCAGCGGGAAGTAGAGGCCGAGACGAATGGGGCGCTCGTCGCGGCCGGCCATGAGCTGAGCGTAGGTCTCGAGCTGCTGTCGGTAACGGCCCTGTTCCCGATCGAGAAAGGCGTCGAGGCCGCCGCCCTCGTGAGCGCTGGTCTTGTAGTCGATGATCCAGCGCACCCCGCCCTCCACAAAGGTGCGGTCGAGCAGGACGTGCTGCACGCCGCCCTCCACCACGCCGGCCAGCTCAAATTCATTCGCCGCCTCGTCGTGCGCCGCGAGAATCCAGCGGCCGCGGGCATCGGCGAGGGTCCGGAGGGTCGCGGCGGAGACGCGCGCTATGGCCTCGTCCATTTGTGAGGCGACGATGCCCTCGGCGCGCAACGCGGCGCGGATGGCGACCTCATCCCAGGGCGCGGCGGCGCGGTGCGTGGCGGCGAGGCGCTGCAGGGCGGCGTGCACGACCGTGCCCACGTGGCGCTGCAGCTCCCCCACCCAGCGGTAGCTGAGCGGCGGACGCTCAGCGCGCGGGCCGGCGGGCGGCGTCCAGGCAATCGCGGCCGGAGGCACGGGAGGCTGCCAGTTAGACTCGACCCGGCACAGCATCAACGGCACGCGCGGGGCGGCCGCGAGCGCCCCTACCGCGACGTCGCCCGCATTGCGCATAAACTCGGCAGCGGCTGGAGTCCAGATGGCGGCGAGCAAGGATCGCGATTCAGGCCGGGGATCCACCTCCCCGTGCTCGTCGGAGCGGACTTTCACATGTCCCACCACATGCAGCCTGTTGCGGGCGCGGGTGAGCGCGACATAGAGCAGGCGCGTGCTTTCGAACTTCTCGCGCAGAGTGCGAACTTCTTTCAAGTAGTCATAGACGGGATCGGCCGGGGTCCCCGCCGCCTTGATGGGGGCCAGCAAGAGTCCATGCGGCCCCCGGTCGCATTCCAACCAGAGCAACAGTTTGGCGTCGGAGGTGGGCGGCCTGCGGCCGAGGCCGGGCACAATTACGGTGTCGAACTCCAATCCCTTCGCGTCATGCATGGTCAGGACCTGGACACGACCGCCGGGATCGGCAGCGGCACGCAATTTTTCCAAACCCTGTTCGAACTCATCAATGTCCGGCAGGGCGGCGCCCGCGGCAGTCTGTTCCAGCCGGGCAAAGAAGGCGGCCGCGTCATCGCGGCTACCCGCTTCGGGCGCACAGGCGGGGCCGCCAAGCGCCAGCCAGGCGGTCTCCACCAGCCTTCGCAATGGAATCCGTCCGGCGGTGGCGACGGCCGCCGTCAGATGCAGTCGCAGGGCACGCACGCGCTGCTGGCCGTCCTTCGAAAGACTGGTCAGCAGCACATCGTTGTTGAGCCGTTCCCAGAGTGTTTCCCGTGAATTGGCGGCGCAAAGTGCCCAGAGGTCGGCCAGGGTCAGGCCACACCACCGGGCGCGCAACAGGGCGAGCCAGGCGATCCTGTCGGCCGGGTGCAGCAGGGCGCGCGTCAGCGCCAGCAGGTCCTGCACCACCGGCCGTTCGAGCAGCGTCCCGATCTTGACAGCTTGGTAGGTAATGCCGTCGCGGCGAAGTTGCGTCAGGATGGCGGGCAGGTGGCTGCGCGCGCGCACCAGGATGGCAATGCTGGCCGGCGGTCGCGTCGGGTCGGCGCGACGCACGGCGTCGTCGTCCTCGATGGCGGACTGCACAATCGCGCTGACCCATTCTGCCTCGCGGCTGTCGCGCAGACTCGCGGACTCCGCCGCGGGTACGAGCAGCAATTGCGTCGTCACATCGGGACCGGGCCGCGCCACGCGTCCCGTCGTGGCGGGGTGGAACGGAACCGCGCCGCGTAGCGCGTCGGGCATGGCAGGAAACGCCGGGTGAAAGATGCGGTTGAACCAGTCGACCAAGCCGGGAGTGGAGCGGAAGTTGACCGTCAGCGGGAGGAACTGCAGGCCAAGATGCTCGAGACCCGATCCCTCCCGCCCCGGTGTCGGTGTTCCGCCGGCCTCGTTCTGCACGCGCAGGAACAGGCCCACTTCCGCCTCGCGAAAGCCGTAGATGGACTGCATCGGGTCACCCACCAGGAACAGTGTGCGGCCGTCCTCCGGCTGCCATTCCGCGGTGAGGGCGCGCACCAGCTCAAACTGCCCGTGCGAGGTGTCCTGGAACTCATCCACCAGCAGATGCTGCAGCCGGGCGTCCAAGGCGAAGGCGAGGTCGGTGGGCGTTTCGGGCGTGCCCAAGGCGAGACGCGCGGCCAGGCTCACCTCGATGTAATCCACCGCTCCGGCATCCTGAAAGGTCACTCGCAATGCCGCCACCAGGCGCGGCAACAGGTGGAACAGGGCCTCGAGCGCCGGCCACTGCGCCCCATAGGTGGCAGGCGGCAGGCCGCGCACGTCATGCAACTGCGCCAGCCATGGCGGGTCCATGAATACCGGCGCGGCGCGCAGCAGGTCCTCGAGTTGCGCTCGGAGCTGCTTGGTGAAGCCGACCCTCTTATCCGGCGCTTTGCGCGGCTTTCCCTCCTTCGTGAGCAGGATCTCCCCCAGCGCGCACCAAGCCGGGATGTCGTCCGGCTCACTGCCCGGCCAACCGATCGTCTTTTGAAAAACGACCAGCCGCGCGTCCGGCGGTTTCGCCGGTGGATCGTTCTCCAGATTGATTGAGGCTTGCCGTGCGATGGCGCACAGCGTGGCAAGATGCGCGTCGGATATCGCCGCACGCAGCGGCTGCAACGCCGCCCGGATCGCCGCCTGCAGTGCGCCCTCGAGGTCGTTCCGCAGTTGCAGGCGGTCTGCCTCTGAACTTCCCATGCGGCCGGCCACATGGCGCAGCCATTGATCGCGGCCGGCCAGCAGGTCGAGCAACAGCCGCTCGAGCAGGGCCGTGTTGTTGTTGAGGTGATCCAGCACGACCGCGAGGGCGTCTGCCGTGACAGCATCGTCGCGCTCTGCTTCCAGCACTTGCAGCAGCTGACGCACGGCGCGGCGATAGAGCGCCTGCGGCTCGGGCTCGATGCGCGGCATTCCCCCGAAGCGCGACAGCCACGGCATCTGCCGTACCAAGGCGGAACAGAGTCCGTCAATGGTCAGGATGCGCAACCGCGACGGGTTGTCCAGCAACTGCCAGCGGTGCGCTTCGTCGTGCGCCAGAACTGCGCGGGCCAATTCCCAAGTGCGCAGCAGGTGGGGCTCCTCGGGACGGGCCCCTTTTGCAGTCTTGAGCGCCTGGATCAAGCGCCCTTGCAACTCGGCGGTGGCCTTGCGGGTGAACGTCACCGCCACCACCGACTCGGGTTCCTCGACCGACGTCAGCAGGCGCAGGAAACGCTGCATCAGCAGCTCGGTCTTCCCGGACCCGGCGGGGGCCTGCACGAGGTACGAGCCCAGGGGATCGAGCGCCTGCAGGCGCGCGGCGTCGTCGGCCAGCGGCTCAGGCATCGGCCGCCTCCCCGTCCTCATCGTCCCCGGCCTCGTCACCATCCATCGCGAGCGCGCCGCCATCCGCAACGCGGCAGAGGGCGCGCAACGTGCAGTATTCGCAGGTTTTGCTCCCGTCCCGCGGATCGACCGCCGCCTCTCCGCGGGCGAAGTCCGCCGCGAGATTCCCGAGCACAGCCCCCCACTTCTGGCACTGCGCCTCCCAATCCGGAGAGGTGACGCACTTGGGAAACACCCCATCACGCCCTTGCGCGCCGACAAACTTCATCTCGCCAAGCCTGAGCTGGGCAAGGGCGAAACCGGCCGGCTGTGCCGCGTGCGTGATGGCGTACAGCGGCAGCTGCGGCTCCTCGGGACGTTCCCCGTCCCAGGCTTTCGCGCTTACCTTGCCGGACTTATAGTCGAGCAGCACCTCGCTGCCGTCCGACAACCGGTCCACGCGATCCACCTTGAGATGGAGAGTCAACCCCCCGACGGTGACCTCACGCGGCACCTCGCAGCCGGCGACCGTGAAGGGCTGGCGCTGCTTTTCGATCACCAACCACTCCTGCGCCAGACGCACGAGGCGCTTCTGCTCGAGGGCGCGCAGCGGCGCGTGCCGCAGTGCCGGCAAGCGGAGCTTCTCGAGTGCGGCGCGTGCCGCAACTTCGATCTTCTCGGTCAGGTACGGTTCATCGAGCGCTGTGCTGCCGCCCAGCTCCGCCCACAGCCGCGCCAGGAACGCGTGCGTCACGGTGCCCTGTTGCTTCGCGTTCAACCCTGGGGTGACGGCCACCAGGGGTTCAGCCCGCAGTCGCAGCGCCGCGAAGGCGCGGAAGGGGCAGGCGGCCTGTTCGCTCAGCACCTTGGCACCGCCTGTCTGCAACGCCACACCATCCTCCGCCACAACCGGCGGTCCCTGGGAGTCGTCCTGGGCAAGCAACGTTGCGGTCGGCTGCGTCCACGCCACGGCATGGGGCGAAAGTGGTTCGAGCTCCAACTCGGGGCCCGCCGGCAACAGGGGGCTCGGCCGCCGCTCCGCTTCCTCGTCGTGCTGCGGATAACTCAGCACCACCTCGGGAGCGCTGGTCCGCCAGCCCTGCATGAACTGCGTGGCGAAGTGCATTTGCTGGGCGGCGGAGCTGGCCGGCAGGCCGTGCTGGCGCTGCAGGTCGCGCGGCAGAAAGGGGTTGGGCTGGGCCGGAGGCGGCCAGGCGGTGTCGTGCAGTCCCGTCACCCAGAGATGGCTGAACTGCAGTCCGGCGGCCTCGAGCAGCCCCAGCACCTGGATGGGAGCGGCGCCCGTCTCGGGCTGAAAGATGGTGTCCGCGGCCAGGCGGCGCAGGTGCGCCAGCGCGTCCCTTAAACGCAAGGGGGCATGCTCGGCGTGCAGCACCGTTTCCAGGCGGCTGAAGGCGCGCAACGTCTTCGTCCACGCTTCCAAGGTCTGGAACTCGGCACTGTCGCGGCCGCGTTCCCCGGGCCAGCCGAGAGCGTCCAAGGCCGTGTCGAAGGCGGCGACCCATTCGCTCGGCCACTGTTGCTGGGGCCTATGCCTCACCAGTTTCAGAGCGGCGTCGATGTGTTTCTGCAGTTGCGGACACCTGGCCGCGGCGGCTTTGGCCGCGAGACGCGCGAGCGAGAGGGGCGATTCTCCATGGCGCCGCAGCTCGGCATCGAGCAGGGCGCGCGGGCCGCGTTCCGCCTTCGCCCCTCCGAGAAAAGGCGAGCGCAGCCAAAGTCCCACCTCCATCAGGTCCAGCGGGCCGTCCAGCCCCCCGAGAAGCTGCAACGCCGCCGCGATGATCGGATACCCGGCAAGTGGACGCCCGAGCGAGATATTGAAGCAGCGCTCCTCGTCGGACGGCGCGCGGCCCGGGTAGAGGACATCGGAGAAAATGCGCTCCACCTGCGCCCGGCGCGAGCCGAGATCGGGGACGACGATGCCGATTGCGGCGGCGCCCGTCTCGAGTAGACGTCGGCTCCAGTGCGCTGCCTGCCGCAGCTCGGTCTCCGGGTCGGGGCAGGCGACGCGCCGGCAACGGTCCGCGTCCGTGCCGGGCGCCAGGAACTCGACCTGTGAGCCGGCCTGCCGCAGGGCGTCCACCAGCGCCAGCAACTGCGGCGTGGGAAAGTCAAAGCCCTGCAACAGGACGCGCGCCGGCAGTGCCACCGCCGCGAGGTGCCGCGTCAGCCGCGCCGGCAGCTCCGCCGCCGTGATCCAGCCGTGCGCGCGACAGCGCTTCTGTACGCGTACCGCCCACGCTGTAAAAGCCTCCGTCTCGATGGTTGGGTGCGTGGTGGAGGTGAGGTCGAGCGCCCAGGCATGGCTGAGCTGCCAGGCGTGGCGCGCGGCACGTGCCGTGGCAGGGATATCGAGCAGGGCCTGGATGTCCGGCTGGTCACCTGCCCGATCGAACGCAGAGCTGGCGATGACGCGTTCCCAGAGCAGCAGCTCCTCCGCATCACTCAGCAGATCCTCGCGGGCACTGCCCGAGGCGGGCGACAACTCGCGCCAGCAACGCTCGACCCAGTCGCTCCACAGCAGGATGCGTGCCGGTTCCCAGACCGAACGTCCGGCGGCAAGCTGGGCGGCGTCGAAGGCGGCGCGCGCCACGCGCTGCAACCGCCGGTTGGCGGTTAGAAGCAGGGCGCCGGATTGAAGAGCTTCGAGAACCGCAGACTGCATCACGACCTGTGCAGGCCAGTGTACCGGAGGCGCCTGACGTGCCGGCCACGCGGGCGGGAGATAGACCGTGCTAAACGCCATACAGGGATCACCCTGCATGCTTCAAACAACCAACAACCAACAACGATTCAGGCTTTGGGGTGCGTGCGGTCGTAGACTTCCATGATCTGGCGCAGGTTGGTCTGCGTGTAGCGCTGCGTGGTGGCGAGGCTGGCGTGGCCGAGCATCTCCTGGATGACGCGCAGGTCGGCGCCTTCGCCGAGCAGGTGCGAGGCGAAGGCGTGCCGCAGCGAGTGGGGATGCAGGTCGGCGGCGATGCCGCTTTGGCGGGCCTGCACTTTCACCAGCCGCGCCACGGAGCGCGTGGTGAGGCGTCCGCCGCGCAGGTTAACGAAGAGCGCGGTGGCGGCCCGCCGTGTGGAGGGAGCCTGCGCCACCCGCAGGCTGCGCGCCGGCAGGTAGGCGACGAGAGCGAGACGCGCCTTGCCCCCGAAGGGCACCAGACGCTCCTTGCGGCCCTTGCCCAGCACCCGCACCATGCCGCCCGTCAGGTCGAGATCACCGAGGTCGAGCCCGGTGAGCTCGCTGACCCGGATGCCGCAGGCATACAGCAGTTCGAGGATGGCGCGGTCGCGCTCGGGAAACGCGCAGGCAGCTTCCGGCATGCGGTCGAGCAAATGTCCCACCTGTTCCAGCGTCGGGATGGCGGGCAGGCGGTGCGGCAGTTTGGGCGAGGTGACCAGGCGCGCCGGATTGGCCGCCAGCCGGCCCTCCCGTACGCAGTAGCGAAACAGGGAACGGATGGCCGCCAAGCGGCGTGCCACCGAACTTTTCTTGGCGCCGCGCGTGGACAGATCCGCCAGAAACTGCCGGATACGGATGTGATCGATCGCCTCAAGTGACGTGTCCGGGCCCAGGAATCGGCTGAACTGCTCGAGATCGCCGGCGTAGTTGCGCAGCGTGTGCGGGCTGGCATTACGCTCGCCGCGCAGATAGCGCTCGATGAACTCGCGGCTGGCGTCCTGCAGTGAAATACTCACACCCGTGCCGCATTATCCCCCGTCCCGCCGTTCGGCCGGCTCAGGAATTGAGGACCGGAACCGACGCGGTTACGGGGGCAGGGGCGATGCGGGATGCGGCGGGCGGGCGGTTCTCGCTCCACCAGGCGGTGAAGGCTTCGAGGGCGCGCGCGCACTGCCAGCGATGGCGCTCTGCCTTGTCGCGCCGCAGCGTCGCGGGCGCCGGCGGGAGCAGATCGAAGGTCATGTTGGCGGGCACGTAGGGCCGCGTCGGCGAGGCGCTGATGTAATGCACGAGCGAGCCCAGCGCGCACTCGCGGGGTGGCGGGGAGAACGGAAGCCCGAGCTGCAGGCGCGCCGCCGCCACCCCGGCCAGCAGGCCGGTGGCAATGGCCTCGACGTAGCCCTCCGTGCCGCACAGCTGCCCGGCGACAAACAGGCCGGGTTGGGTGCGGGCTTCCAACCCGGCGCTCAGCAGCCGCGGGGCGTCCACGTAAGTGTTGCGATGCACCTGGCCAAAACGCACAAAGCGTGCCCGCTCCAGACCGGGAATCAGGCGCAGCACCCGCGCCTGCTCGCCGAAGCGCAGATGGTTCTGGAAGCCGACCAGGTTGTAAGAGTCGGCACGCAGGTTCTCGCGCCGCAACTGCACGACGGCGTGCGGCAGGCGTCCGGTGCGCGGATCGGGCAGCCCGACCGGCTTCATGGGACCGAAGCGCAGCGTCTCGGGGCCGCGACGCGCCAGCTCTTCGAGCGGCAGGCAGGCCTCGAAAAAGCAGGCCTGCTCGAAGCTGTGCAGCGGGTAGCTCTCGGCCGCGCGTAGCGCGGCGAAAAAGCGGGCGTACTCCTCGCGCGTAAACGGGCAGTTTAAGTAGTCGTCCCCGCCCTTGCCGTAGCGGCTGGCGGCGAAAACGCGGCTGGGATCAATCGAATCGGCCTCGACAATGGGGCTGATGGCGTCATAGAAGTAGAGGCTGCCGCCGCCCGCCACGCGTTCCAACTCGGCTGCCAGCGGTCCGGAGGTCAGCGGCCCGCTGGCCAGCACCACTCCGGGCCGTGGTGGCAACGCCCGCACTTCTTCGCGCACGATTGCGATGGCCGCGTGCGCCCGCAAGCCGCGCTCGATGCCGGCGGAAAACTCGAGCCGATCCACCGTGAGAGCCTGACCGCCGGGCACGGAGGCCGCATCGGCGGCATCCAGCAGCAGCGACCCGGCGTGGCGTAGCTCCTGCTTGAGAAGCCACGGGGCGCTGTTGGGGGTCTCGGATTTTAGAGAGTTGGAGCAGACCAACTCACCCAGCGCAGCCGTCTGGTGAGCCGGCGTGGAAACCTGCGGCCGCATCTCAAAGAGACGCACCGTCACACCCTGGCACGCCGCTTGATAGGCAGCCTCCGGGCCGGCCAGCCCTCCTCCAATTACGATGACGGGATCCACAGGGACAGTATGGACGCTGGCGGGTCGGACACGCGGGCACTGTAGGCCGAGTCGGTCTCCACGGCCCCCAGCGATTCCTCAACTCTTCTCGCGTACCACGCTCGGTTCCACCTCGAGAGCGCGCAGGAAAACGCTGACCAGCAACGGATCAAATTGCTGGCTGGCAAGACGCCGCAGCTCCTGACTGGCGGCCTCACGGCTACGCGCGGCGCGGTAGGGGCGCGCCGAGGTCATGGCATCGTAGGCCTCGGCCAGGGCGATGATGCGGCCGCCAAGCGATATGGCGTCCCCCTTCAGGCCGCGCGGGTAGCCCTGACCGTCAAACCATTCGTGGTGGGCTCCCACCATATCGGCGACCCGCTCCCCCCCCTTGAGCCCGGCGAGCATCTCGGCGCCGGAGAGTGGGTGACTGCGCAACAGCTCCCAATCCTTGGGGGAGAGCTCGTTTTTTAACAGCAGTTCAGAGCTGAAAGCTGACTTGCCGATATCGTGCAGGCGCCCGGCGATGCGGATCTCCTCCTGCTCGGCCTCCGGCAGGTTGAGGTTTTGCGCGATCAGCGCAGCGTAGCGGGCCACGCGGATGCTGTGCTCGCTGCCCAGCGCGTCCTTGCTGTCGAGCGCGATGGTGAGGGCAAACAGCGCCGGCAGAGCGGTCGCGAAGTTGCCGGGGTCAACTTCGCGCGCGTCGGCAAGCAGATTCTGCAGGTAAGCCTTGGTCTGTTCCGGCGAGGTGTAGTCGTCCGTGGAGCCGATATTGTCGCCTCCCGAACGCTTGGCGTCGTACATGCCGAAGTCGGCTGCGCGCAACAGTTCCTCGGGGGTGGTGCCGTGTTCCGGAAAGGTGGCCAGCCCGAAGCTGGCGGTCACGCGCCGTTCCCGCAGCATGGGGTCCTGGTCAATCCATTCCCGCAACCGGCTGCAGAGAATGCGCGCCTGCTCGCCGGAGGTCTCGGGCAGCAGCACGGTGAACTCGTCGCCGCCGAAGCGGGCGACGGTATTGCTGGCCCGGACCTTCTGGTCCAGCAGCCGGGCCAGCCGCACCAGGACCAGATCGCCCTCGAGGTGGCCCAACTTGTCATTGACCTCCTTGAACTTGTCGAGATCCACGATGACGACGCAGAAGGTGCGATTGGAACGGGTGGCGCGCTTCCATTCCGCGTTGAGCGCCTCCATGAAGAAGCGGCGTGTCTTCAGCCCGGTGAGGCTGTCGGTAATGGCCTGCTGCTGCATCTGCTGGAAGAGCAGCGCGGTGTTGAAGGCCACGGCAAGCTGGTCACCCAGGGTTTGCAGGATCAGCACCTGTTCCTTCTGGAAGGGCTGCGGCCGGCGGCTTTCGACGTTCAGCACGCCGAGCGTCTGGCCGGCATAGACGAGGGGCACCGCCACCACCGACTGAGCCTCGGCGCAGACCGGAATCTGCTGGCTGGAGGGGGCGAGGTGGTCCAGCTGCACGAGTTGGCCGGTGCGCGCCACATTGCCGGCGATGCCCACCCCAAGGGCGATGCGGCGCAGCGGGCTGCCGGCCGCCAGCGCCCATACCCCCGCCTCGGCACGGAACTCAATCTGCTTGGACTGGAGGTTGAGGATGCCGATGCCGATGTAGTCGTACTGGAAGGCCTTAAAAATCTCCTGCGCCACGGCCCCCAGCATGTCGTCGGCGTCGAGCGTCGAAATGGCGATGCGCGCGATGTGGTTGAGAAACGCGAGGCGGCGGGTGTTGTGCTGTTCCTCGGTGAAGAGGCGGACGTTTTCCAGCGCCACCGAGGCCTGCCCGGCCACGATCTCCATGATGTGCAGGTCGTCCTCGTTGTAGGCGTTCTCCGCCTCGTAGTTCTGCACCGCCATCACGCCCACCGGCTTGCCGTAGATGACGATCGGCACACCCATCCAGCTCTTGGCGTTGCGGCCGCTGCGCGCCAGCCCAACTTGCACCGAGTAATTGCCCACGTCGCGGCAAATCAGCAGCGGCCGGCCGGTCAGCAGCACATGTTCGGTGAGAGCATTACTGCGGCGGCGGCTGCGTTTGGGCTGCAACACGCCGTCCTCGACCTCCAGTTCGAAGCGCACCTCGTCGCGCTCCTCGTCGAAGAAGGCCACATAGAAATTGCGCACGTCAATCAGCTTCTGCAGTTCGGCATGGATCAGGCGCAACAACGCGTCGCCATCGAGCGCCGAACTGATGGCGGTGCCGATGTGCGTCAGCAACTCGAACTCGCTGCTGCGGCGCAATGACTTCTTGACCAGCTGCAGGTTTTCCAGCGCCACCCCGGTCTGACCGGCAAGCGCCAACAAGAAGCGCAGCTCCCCGGGTTGGAAGCCGCGGCGGCGCGAGTGGGAGACCAGCAGCAGGCCGAAGATGTGCTCTTTGCTGCGCAACACCAGGCTGGTGCAGCCGTTCACCCCCTCAGCCAGCAGACGCTCCCGGAACTCACGGTAGCCGGGTTCGCTCTCAAGGCTTCCCATGCGTCCGCTGGTTCGCAGGTCGCGCGTCACCACCACGCCCCCATAGCGCGGCAGCAACTCCGTCATACGGCGGCCGCCGCCGGCCTGGAAGTAGGAGACGAAGGCGGGGGAAAAACCGCGGCTGGCGCGGGTGGGCTCCGGCAACAACGGCGGTCCCGCCCAGAAGGCGACCTGGCGCACGTGCAGTACGCGTCGCAGTCGTTCCAGCACGTCGTCCAGGATGTGGTTCAGTTCCCGGCCCGGTCCGGTCACCGTGCTGGTCAGGTTCAGCACGGAGAGGCCAAGAAGGTTTTCTTCAACGCCCCGCCGTTCCTGCTCGTAAATCGTGACCACCATGCAGAGCGAGGCCAGCACGCGTCCCGCCACCGCGAACACCTCTCCGGCCACAGCCAGTCGCGGGACGAAGAAATACAGCACCGCGCCCGCGCCCCAGGTCATCATCCCCAAGGCCAGCAGGCGCTGCCCCCAGTACCGGTGGCCATACCAGAGGAAGCTCAGCGCCACGAATACCAGGACCACCAGCGAGGGCGCGCCTCCCCAGACGAAAAAACGCGGCATGGGCAGGAAGGCGACGGCCAACGAACAAGCCAAGCCGATCACCGCAACCACGCCGTAGAGCTTCCATTGCGGGACCACGCCATTGCTGGCATGGGCGCTGTACAACAGCAGGGTGAGGGCGATGAACAGCCCCGCATCCGCGCAGCCCATCAGGATGGGATGGGGACCACCTCCCCGCGCGGCCTGCAACATCACCCCCGCACGCACGGTGAGGACCCCCCAGGCCCAGAACCAGGCGCGCACGTACCCTTCGGGCTTGATCCAGCCCAAGTACGCGAATACCAACGTCGTCAGCCCTGAGAGGGCGACCAAAAGTTCGTAGATCAGCATTGGGGAGTTACGACGACGCCGTGTGGCGCAAGGGGGGGGTGCGGTGGCGCGAGGAACTCTCCTCCCGTAGGACGCACTATAAGCGAACCGGGGGAGGCAGGTCAAAACAGAGTGGAATTGAGGGTCGTAGCCGGGCCGCGTTCCGGACGGACGAGCTCCGTCGCTCCTCGCCTTAGGTCTGAGCAACTCTTACCCGCCGCCCGGCATTTGGGGAAGAAGACACCAGATTCAGGACGCGCAGACAGGAGCCCTCGCAGCGTCGGGCCGGGCTCTCTGACGTGTCCACAAAGGACCAGCCCCAATGAGATCGCATCTTTCGTTTTCTCCCTCGCTCGCAGCCCTGCCACGGGCCGGCCGCCGCACGTGGGGGCCGATTTGGACCCTCGCCGCCTGTCTCGCGGTGAATGGCGGGCTTTGCCTCGTCGGACAACAGAACCCGACGTCGCCCCCGGACAGTGCTGCCGCCCCCGGCTCCGTTCAACCGCAGCAGCCCAACGCCGAACAGGCCAGTCAGGTCAGCGATGCGCAATTGCTCCAGCAAGTGCAAGCAGCCTTGGACGCGGAACCCGACCTGCACGCCGCCGGGATCACAGCCAGCGTCAGCCAGGGCGTCGTGACACTGAACGGCAGTGTTGCCGACAAGCAGCTTAAGCAAAAGGCGGAACAGACCGTCCGCAAGATCGCGGGCGTACAGCGTGTCGTCAACCACGTGACGGTGGGCGCCGGGACAACCACCCCGAATCCAGGGGAAGCGGCCGCCAACCCTGCGCTGCCCGGCACGACGGTACCCGCAGCGCAGGCCAGCGCAACGCCGGCGGGAAACATGGCCAGTCCACCAGCCGGAGCCACCAGCATGACACCCGGCAACGCCGCTGCCGGCGGCTTGGATACCCAGGTCATGCAGACGTTTTTGAGTGACCCCGAACTCAACAAGTACGCCCTCAGCGCCACCGTGCAAGGCGACAACGTGGTCGTGTTACACGGCACGCTGCCCACCCCGGAAGCTAAGATGCGGGCACGGGATGCCGCCAGGAAGATTGCCGGCATTAAGAAGGTACGCAACGCGATCTACGTCAACCCGACCATCACGCCGTTGTCGGGCCAGCGTGCCGACATGCAGGCCATGGGCATGAGCAATAGCTCCCCGACCAATCCTGTTGCGGCCACCGGACAGGCCACGCCTCCTCCCGAACAAAACCAGCCACCACAGAGTTCTGCGGCGAACCCCAGCGCCACCCCAGCCGCCAATGCTGGGGCGGAGGACCCCGCGAGCCAAGTACAGGGGCAGTTCAAAAACGATCCGGCGCTGGCATCGGTCATGGTGGAGAGCACGCCACACGGCCTGCTGTTGACGGGCACGGTCAGCAACAAAGCCGACAAGAAGCGCGCCGCCACGATGGCCCGCCAATCCGCGCCAAAGTTGAGGATCAAGAACAAGATCACGGTGCAGGCCGCGGGCATGGCGACGCCCGCCGCACCGAATGGACAAGGCACGCCGCCAAAGTAATGCCGGCGCGTTACGTTAGACCCGGCGCGTGATCACAGCCGCGAAAAAGCCGTCCCCGGGCACCTCGCCGGGTGTGGTCAATAGAAACGGCCCGCGCGTAAGCCCATCGCGCCGCACCCAACCGGGGGCACGCAGGGTCGCGAGCACGGTCTCGGCCGGGAGCAGTTGCAGCGTTTGATCTTCATGCAACAGCGTGGTGACGACGCCTTCGCCTTCTTCGGGCTCCAACGAGCACACGCTGTAGACCATGCGGCCGCCGAGCGCCAGCGACCCGGCCACGTTGCGGATGATCTCCAGTTGATTCAGCGCCATCCGCTCCACGTCCGCCTCGTTCAGGCGCCAGCGGATCTCCGGGTTGCGCGCCAGCGTGCCGGTGCCCGAACAGGGCAGATCAGCCAGAATGCGGTCGAATTGCCGCGCGGTGGGTAGCGGACGGCGCGCGTCAGCGGCCACGACTTCGATCAGTTGCCGGCTTCGCAGCCGCTTCAGAAGCTGCGCGCGATGTGGGTGGAGGTCGAGGGCGAGGATCGGCGCCAACGGGTGCAGCTCGCGCAAGATCGCGGTCTTGCCCCCCGGCGCGGCGCAGCAGTCCAGGATGGGCGTTGTCCCTCCGTTGCCCAGCAGGAGGGCCACCAGCTGCGATGCCTCGTCCTGAATCCAGACCTCTCCAGATGCAAACAACGGGGTGGAACGGACATCGCCCACCTCAATGTGCAGCGCGCACCCCAGCAGATCGCTCTCCCGGGTCTGGATGCCGGCAGCGCGCAGTTGCTCCCGTACCTTGGCCATGTCCACGCGCGCAGTGTTCACGTGGATCGTGGTGGGCGGCACCGCGTTGTCATGATTGGCAATACCCTCCGCCACGGCCGAACCGAAGGCCGCCGTCCAACGGCGTAGCATCCACTCCGGGTGCGAGAGTTCAACCGGTTGTGCGGCCCGGTGCCCGGTCAGCAGTTCCGCAATCGGCTCACGTGGGCAGGCTCGCAGGACGGCATTGACCAAACCGGCGGCGGAGCTGCAGCGGGCGCGCCGCGTGAGGTTGACGGCATCGTTGACCACCGCCGAGGCCGGCGCCCGTTCCAAATGCCGGAGCTGGTAGACGCTCATCCGCAGGACGGTCAGCACCGCCACGTCGAGCTTTGACAGCGGACGCAGCACCAGTCCGGCAATGATGAAGTCGAGCTGCCCCCGCCAGCGCAGCACACCGAAGACGATCTGCATCGCCAGCCGCTGATCCGCCGCCGCCAGGCGCTCGCCCTCGGCGGAGTGCAGCAGGGCGGAGGCGTAAGCGCCCCGCTGCTCAACAGCCAGCAGGACATCAAACGCGAAGCGGCGCGCGGGGGAGAGCGGCATGGGCGTGTTTCCACCTTAGCCTGTTCCGGACGCTGGCGCGTCGGCCACGTGGGTGCTCCGTCCCCGGCGCTCCCATTGGTCGCTGCCACCGCCGCTCCCGGGGTTTGGCCGATATGCAACCCCTCTCCTGGTCAGGCAGGGTGGCACCAACCCGAGACTTATCCGGCTGGAACCAGCGCCGGCTTGCCGGCCCGAACCTCGACGTGCGCCCACGGGATCTCCGGGTCGTGCGTGAAGACCAGCAGCCAGTGTTCCCGTACCGCTCGTTCGAGTAGCCGCTGCTTGTTGGCGATGGTCTCCAGCGGAAACAAATCAAAGGCCATGACCCAAGTGGGTTTGAGGTGCCAGTGCGTCGGCATCAGGTCGGAGATATAGCAGGCCGTCTCGCCCTTGGAGCGGACCAGCACCGCCTGCATGCCCCGCGTGTGGCCCGGCAGCACTTCGACGGCGATGCCGGGCAATAGTTCGCGATCCCCTTCCAGCAGGGTCATCCGGCCTGCTTCCACCAGGGGATCGTAGTTCTCGCTCAGGTAGCTGACGCGATCGCGCTCGTGCTGCTCGCGCGCCCGCTCCCATTCGGTTCTTTGCACGTAGTAACGCGCCCGGGGAAAGCTCGGAACGATGCTGCCATCGCCTCGCCGCACGGTGTTCCAGCCGCAATGGTCATAGTGCAGATGCGTATTGATGACGATATCAACGCTCTCTGGGGCAATGCCCGCTGCGCTCAGCCGGTCCAGGTAGTCGCGCCGAGGGTCCACGCCGAAGTGTTGCATCTGGACGTCGTTCAGCTTGTTGCCGCAACCGGTCTCGATCAGCACGGTCTGATCACCCGTCCGCACGATCAGGGAATTCATGCCGGTACGCACCAGGTTGCGTTCATCGCAGGGCGTCTCGCGGTTCCAGAGCGTCTTGGGGACAACACCGAAAAACGCCCCGCCATCAAGGGTGTAGGTCCGGTCGGTGACGACGGTGAGCTGGTAATCGCCCAAGGATCGGTGCACGGGATCATGCAGCATGACGCGTCCAGTCTGGCGTCAGGCGCAGAAAGGCGCAAGAAGGTGGGGGGTCTGTCTCTTATACACATCTCCGAGCCCACGAGACAGGCAGAAATCTCG
>CALEJU010000048.1 GCA_937898755.1 uncultured Acidobacteriota bacterium
TGGCGACCGGGAAGCGGGCGTTTGAGGGCAAGAGCCAGCTGAGCGTGGCGAGCGCGATCTTGGAGAAGGAGCCCGAACCGATGGCGGCGCAGAAGCCGCTCACCCCTCCGGTCTTCGAGCACGTGGTACAGCGCGCGCTGGCCAAGAGTCCCGACGAGCGTTGGCAGAGCGCCTCGGACGTGCGCGGTGAACTGCAGTGGATCGCCGCCGCCGGTGCGACCGCCGCCCCCGTGACCGCCATTTCGGGCGGGCGTCGAACCGGAGAGCGTCTGTGGACCTATGCGGCCCTCGCGCTGGCGGTGGTCGCCCTCGCGCTGGCCACCCTGTGGTACCAACAGGCGAACCGGCCCGGCGATTTGATGGTTGCCAGCATTCTGGCGCCGGAGAAGACCTCATTCGGCTTCATCGAGGGCGCCGGGGGCCAGCCTGTCCTCTCCCCGGACGGCAAGATGGTGGCGTTCGTCGCGCAGGGCGATGCCGGTCAGGCCGCCGTCTGGGTGCGACGACTCGACACGCAGCAGCCCCGCCGGTTGGCCGGTACGGAGGGGGCCACGTATCCGTTCTGGTCGCCGGACGGCACGGCGCTGGGGTTTTTCGCCAACGGGAACTTGGCCACCGTGGATCTCACCGGCGGTCCCGCGGTGACGGTCTGTTCGGCACAGCAAGGACGCGGGGGAAGTTGGACGCGAAATGGAACCATCTTGTTCGCTCCGGGGTTCACCACGGCGATTGCTCAGGTTGACGCGGGCGGTGGCACGCCGCACCCGATCACCACCCTGGCGGCGGGAGAGACCTCGCACCGTTGGCCACGCATCCTGCCCGATGGCAAGCATTTCTTATACCTGGCCATCAATCATGACCAGACGATGAGCAGTCACGATGCCCTCTACTGGGCCTCGCTGGACGGCAAGGAGAATCGCAAGCTGATGCGCTCCGAGAGCGATGCCGTCTTTGGCGATGGTTTCCTGTTGTTTGCCCGTGGCAGCCAGCTCCTCGCGCAATCGTTCGATCCTGCCAAGGGGACGTTCAGTGGCGAGGCCCGGCCCGTGGCGACGGGCGTGGTCTATGACCCGTCGACCTGGAAGATGGCGGTCTCGGTCGCGCCCGGCGGCCTGCTGGTCTTCGGCCAGGGTGGGGCCAATTTGGAGAAGTCCGACCTGGTTTGGCTGGACCAAGCCGGGAAGCCCACGGGTACGCTTTCCGTGAACGTCTCGGGCCTGAGCGGCTTCCGCCTCTCGCCCGATGGCGGGCGCGTGGCGGTTGTTCTGGACGCGGGGGTTGCCGACATCTGGGTGATCGACCTGAGGCGCGGCACTCGCACCCGCTTGACTTCAGGTCCCGTGGGAAACGCCTCCCCGGTATGGTCGCCGGATGGCCAGTGGATCGCCTACGGATCATTGCGGGACGGCCACGATAATATCTATCGGCGACGCTCGGATGGCAGCGGCAGCGAGGAGCTATTGCTGGCGGACGGCAACGACAATTTTCCGAACAGTTGGTCGCCTGACGGTCACTTCCTGCTGTTTACCCCCCGAACACTCGGGCCCCAAGGCCAAAGCTGGCTCCTGCCGCTAGCCGGCGACCGCCGGCCGATGCCTCTACTACCCGGACATGAGTGGGCGGCGGGGCCAAGATTCTCCCCCGATGGGCATTGGATCACCTATCAGGGGACGGAATCCGGCCAGCAGGAGGTGTATCTCATCCCGTTTCCGGTGCGCCCCGGCCGGTGGCAGGTCTCGGTCGGCGGCGGGATGGACACGCGCTGGGAGCGGAGCGGCAAGGCGATTGTGGTCATCGACCGTACCGGCAACCTCTACTCGGTTCCAGTCACGCTTGGGCAGGCCACGCCGCAGTTCGGCCCACCGCAACGGCTGTTTTCTTTCGAATACGACGGGACGCGCCCCCGCCTCGATCTGGCGCCGGACGGCCGCTTTCTGGCCGCCGTTTCCCAAGGGGGCGCGGCATCGCTCACCCTGATGCACCCCTGGACGGCCGCACTCAAGAAGTGATCGGCGCGGCTTGCCAAGCCGGTCCGGTTGCGGGTAAGTTGATCACGCCATCTCCGGGGTTCTCCCGGGTGGATTACAAAGGACAAAGTTGAGTCTCGCCGTCGGTCGCAAGCTGGGTCCCTACGAGATACTCTCGGCGCTCGGCGCCGGGGGCATGGGAGAGGTGTACCGCGCGCGCGATACGCGCTTGGAGCGCATCGTCGCGATCAAGATCCTGGCCTCCCACCTGGCGTCCTCACCCGATCTCAGGCAGCGCTTCGAACGCGAGGCGCGCACCGTGTCGTCGCTGAACCACGCGCATATCTGCCAGCTCTTCGACGTCGGTTCGCAGGATGGGACCGACTACCTGGTGATGGAGTTGTTGGAAGGCGAGACCTTGTCCGAGCGTTTGCTTAAGGGGGCCCTGCCGCTGGCCGAGGTGCTGAGGATTGGACGAGAAGTGGCGGAAGCGCTGCAGGTGGCGCACCGCGCCGGCATCGTGCATCGCGATCTGAAGCCGGGCAACATCATGCTGACCAAGGCGGGGGCCAAGCTGATGGACTTCGGGCTGGCGAAGCCGGCCATGGGGGGCGGAGCGGCGTCCGGAACCGCGCCGTTGTTGTCGGCGGCGCGCACCGCGAGCGGGCCCAGCCCGCTGAGCCCGTTGACGATGGCGGGCAGCATCGTGGGAACGATTCAGTACATGGCGCCGGAGCAGATCGAGGGCAAGGAAGCGGATGCGCGCTCCGACATCTTTGCGCTGGGTGCGGTGCTGTACGAGATGGCGACCGGGAAGCGGGCGTTTGAGGGCAAGAGCCAGCTGAGCGTGGCGAGCGCGATCTTGGAGAAGGAGCCCGAACCGATGGCGGCGCAGAAGCCGCTCACCCCTCCGGTCTTCGAGCACGTGGTACAGCGCGCGCTGGCCAAGAGTCCCGACGAGCGTTGGCAGAGCGCCTCGGACGTGCGCGGTGAACTGCAGTGGATCGCCGCCGCCGGTGCGGCGACGTCCCCAGTAGTCGCGGTCGGTTCCGGGCACCGCAAGCAAGACCGCCTCGGTTGGTGGTTGGCGGCGGCGCTGGGCGTGTCCACGCTGGTGCTGGCCGCCGTATTTTATCGGCAGGCGAACCGGCCGGGAAACTTGGTCGTCTCCAGCATTCTGGCTCCCGAGAAGGCCTCCTTTGGTCTTCGTAATAACGCAGGCGGCCAGCCCGTTCTCTCCCAGGACGGGACGATGGTGGCCTTCATCGCCCAAGGCGAGGGGGGGAGGGCCGCGGTCTGGTTGCGGCGGCTCGACATGCCACAGCCTCGCCGGTTGGCTGGTACGGAAGGGGCCACGTACCCTTTTTGGTCGCCGGACGGCACTTCGATCGGCTTTTTCGCCAACGGGAACCTGTCCACGGTGGATCTGCTGGGTGGGGCGCCGGTCAAGGTCTGTGCCGCGGGGCAAGGACGAGGCGGCACATGGACCCGGGACGGAATGATCTTGTTCGCCCCGGCTCTGACCACAGGCATTTACGAGGTGGCGGCCTCGGGCGGCACGCCCCGACCTATCACCACGTTGGCGGCCGGCGAGACCTCGCACCGCTGGCCGCGCGTTCTGCCGGACGGCAAGCACTTCATCTATCTCGCGATCAATCACGATCCCACCCTGAGCGCGGCTGATGCCCTCTACTGGGCCTCGCTGGACGGCAAGGAGAACCGCAAGCTGATGCGTTCCGACAGCGATGCCGTCTTCGGCGATGGCTACCTGTTGTTCGATCGCGGCAGCCAACTGCTGGCGCAAGCCTTCAATCCCGCCACCGGGACGCTTAGCAGTGAGCCCCAGCCCTTGGCGAGGGGTGTGGTCTATGACCCGGCAACCTGGAAGATGGCGGTCTCGGTCGCTCCCGACGGCCTGCTGGTCTTCGGCCAGGGCGGGGCCGGAGTGGTGGAACCCGAGCTGGCTTGGCTGGACCGGACCGGGAAGACTACAGGCACCCTGCCTTTGAACCTCACCGGCCTTCTGAGCTTCAGCCTCTCTCCCCACGGCCGACGGGCGGCGGTCGTTCTGGACGCGGGGATTGCCGATATCTGGGTGATCGACTTGGGGCGTGGCACCCGCACCCGGTTAACGGCAGGGCCCATTGGCAATACGTTTCCGGCATGGTCGCCGGACGGCCAGTGGATCGCGTACACCTCCCTGCGCGATGGCCACAACAACATCTACCGGCGACGCGCCGACGGCAGCGGCAGCGAGGAGCTTTTGCTGGCTGACGGCAACACTAACATTCCCAGCAGTTGGTCGCCGGACGGCAAGACCCTGCTCTACACCCGCGCCGGAGACGGGCCGCGCTCCCAGATCTGGCAACTGCCGCTGGACGGCGACCGGAGACCGACGCCGCTTCTGCCCGGGCATGTATGGACACGGGTACCTCGTTTTTCTCCGGATGGTCGCTGGATCGCCTTCACCGGGGGTGAATCCGGCCAGTTGGAGGTATACGTTATCCCCTTCCCGGCGCGCCCCGGCCAGTGGCAGGTGTCCGTCAATGGTGGAGCGTTCAATGGCGGAGCGGATGCACGATGGGATCGGAGCGGCAAATCGATCGTGGTCATCGACTCTTCCGGCAATCTCTACTCGGTTCCGGTTACGCTTGCGCAGGCCACGCCGCAGTTCGGCCCACCGCAACGGCTGTTTGCAATTGACTATGACCCGTTGAGTCAACGTCTCGACTTGGCGCCGGACGGGCGCTTCCTGGGCACCGTCTCCCAAGCGGGCGAGACTTCGCTCACCCTCATGCACCCGTGGACGGCCGCACTCAAGAAGTGATCGGCGCGGCTTGCCAAGCCGGTCCGGTTGCGGGTAAGTTGATCACGCCATCTCCGGGGTTCTCCCGGGTGGATTACAAAGGACAAAGTTGAGTCTCGCCGTCGGTCGCAAGCTGGGTCCCTACGAGATACTCTCGGCGCTCGGCGCCGGGGGCATGGGAGAGGTGTACCGCGCGCGCGATACGCGCTTGGAGCGCATCGTCGCGATCAAGATCCTGGCCTCCCACCTGGCGTCCTCACCCGATCTCAGGCAGCGCTTCGAACGCGAGGCGCGCACCGTGTCGTCGCTGAACCACGCGCATATCTGCCAGCTCTTCGACGTCGGTTCGCAGGATGGGACCGACTACCTGGTGATGGAGTTGTTGGAAGGCGAGACCTTGTCCGAGCGTTTGCTTAAGGGGGCCCTGCCGCTGGCCGAGGTGCTGAGGATTGGACGAGAAGTGGCGGAAGCGCTGCAGGTGGCGCACCGCGCCGGCATCGTGCATCGCGATCTGAAGCCGGGCAACATCATGCTGACCAAGGCGGGGGCCAAGCTGATGGACTTCGGGCTGGCGAAGCCGGCCATGGGGGGCGGAGCGGCGTCCGGAACCGCGCCGTTGTTGTCGGCGGCGCGCACCGCGAGCGGGCCCAGCCCGCTGAGCCCGTTGACGATGGCGGGCAGCATCGTGGGCACGATTCAGTACATGGCGCCGGAGCAGATCGAGGGCAAGGAAGCGGACGCGCGCTCCGACATCTTTGCGCTGGGCGCGGTGCTGTACGAGATGGCGACCGGGAAGCGGGCGTTTGAAGGCAAGAGCCAGTTGAGCGTGGCGAGCGCGATCCTGGAGAAGGATCCCGAGCCGATGGCCGCTCTGAAGCCGCTCACGCCTTCGGCCTTTGAGCACGTGGTGCAACAGGCGCTGGCAAAGAGTCCCGACGACCGCTGGCAATGTGCCGCCGACCTGCGCAGCGCGTTGCGGTGGATCGCCGAAGGCGGTGTCGCGCAGGCCGCTCCGGCCGCGGCAGAACAGGGCGCCGGAGGGCGCCTCTGGAAGTTTGCGGGGGCCGCGTCTGTGGCGTTGGCCATGGTCCTGGGCGCATTGCTGTACCTGCAAGCGAACCGGGCGGGAAAGCTGGTGGTCACCAGTATGCTGGCTCCCGATAAGGGCTCGTTCGGGTTCATGGAGGGCGCCGGCGGCCAGCCCGTCCTGTCCCCGGACGGGACGATGGTGGCCTTCGTCGCGCAGGGCGAGGGGGGAAAGACCGCAATCTGGTTGCGGCGACTCGACACGCGGCAGCCCCACCGGCTGGCCGGTTCGGATTGGGCCACTTATCCCTTTTGGTCGCCGGACGGCACGGCTTTAGGGTTTTTCGCCAACGGGAACCTGACGACCGTGGACCTTATGGGCGGCCCACCGGTCAAGGTCTGTGCCGTGGGACAAGGACGCGGGGGCGCCTGGTTGCGGAATGGAACCATCCTCCTCTCCCCAGGCCTCACCACGCCGATTGAGCAGGTTGCGGCGACGGGCGGCACGCCGCAACCGATCACGGCGCTGGCGTCGGGCGAGACCTCCCACCGCTGGCCGCGCATCCTGCCGGACGGCAAACATTTTCTCTACCTCGCCATTAATCACGATCCCAACCTGAGATCGGACAATGCCCTCTTCTGGGCCTCACTAGACGGCAAGGAGAACCACAGGCTGATGCGCTCCGACAGCGATGCCATTTTCGGCGATGGTTACCTGTTGTTTGCCCGTGGCAGCCAGCTCCTCGCGCAATCGTTCGATCCTGCCACCGGGACGCTCAGCGGCGAGCCCCAGGCCGTGACGACGGGAGTGGTCTACGACTCGGCGACCTGGAAGATGGCCGCCTCTGTAGCTCCCGGTGGCCTGCTGGTCTTCGGCCAAGGCGAGGCCGAGCTGGAGAAAACCGAACTGGTTTGGCTGGATCAATCCGGGAAGCCTGTCGCTACGCTGCCCGTAAAAGTCTCGGGCTTGCTCGGCTTCCGCCTCTCGCCGGATGGCGGACGCGCAGCGATGGTTCTGGACCAAGGATCGGCAGACATCTGGGTGGTCGATCTGAGACGGGGCACCCGCATTCGGTTGACGGAGGGACCGGCGATCAACAACGCGCCAGTCTGGTCGCCAGATGGCCAGTGGATCGCCTACGCCTCGTTGCGCGGCGGCCATAGCAACATTTACCGGCGACGCGCAGATGGCAGCGGCAGCGAGGAGCTGTTGTTGGCCGACGGGAACGACAACTTTCCCGGCAGCTGGTCGCCCGACGGTAAGACACTGCTCTTTACTCGGTCACTCGGTCCACGAGGCCAGCTCTTTCAGATGGCACTGGGCGGCGATCGCACACCGTCGCCGCTGTTTCCCGGGTCAACCGGCACCGCTCCATTGTTTTCTCCCGACGGCCACTGGGTCACCTACACCGGGTTTGAATCCGGCCAGGAGGAGGTGTACCTCGTTCCGTTTCCCGCCCGCGCCGGCCGGTGGCAAGTGTCGGTCGAAGGGGGGATGGGGGCGCGTTGGTTTCAGAACGGCAAGGCGCTTCTAGTGATCGGCATTGCCGGCAATCTCAACGTGGTCTCCCTCGCTTTCAAGGACGGTACGCCGCAGTTTGGGGCGCCGCAACGGCTGTTTTCGGAAGACTATGACCCCCTACGTTCTCGCCTCGAGCTGGCGCCGGACGGGCGTCTTTTGGCCACCGTTTCCCAAGGGCGCGCGACATCGCTTACCTTGATGCATCCCTGGATGGCCGCACTCAAGAAGTGATCGGCGCGGCTTGCCAAGCCGGTCCGGTTGCGGCTGCGACCGGAGAGATGAACTCGAAGATCGTGACGCTGGGCACCGGTACGCCACAGTCCTACGAGTTAAGGCCGATCAACTTTGCGCACGACCAGCGGTACGGGTAGCCGTTCTCAGCGACAGGGGGAGCGAGCATGGCGTAGACCCATTCCTGCGGCACATCCTCGCCGTTCGCATTGGCACACGGGTTTTGCGCCCATACCGGGTCTTCGCCGGACTGGGTGGACGTCAGTGTTGGCGAGGGCAACGATGACAGGCACGGAGATGCGGTCTGCCAGCCTGATTGTGGGGCGACGGGACGTTTTTATAAGCTGACGGCGTAGATGCTGGTTGCGGACACAACGAGCGCCAAGAGGCAAATCACGGGCAGAATCCACACGCCCCGGCTCGAAAGCCCTGACTTTCCTGCATAAAGGAGTTTCACGATCGGGCAAGTCGTTCGGAATCTTCGGAAATCGCCTTCCGGGAATCTTGAAAACCTCTACTGGACCGCCTCCATTAACGCAAAATTCTCCCGGCGGATACTGCAATGGCGGTTTTCCACAGCGACGGCAGGGCAGATTTCCAACGATTTAATGGCGTTGGTACGGCGCCCTCTGGTAGTTTGGGCGTCGTGCCACTGGATCAAGGTCGTATCCGTGCGCTTCTTGGGCGCGTCTCGCAGTTGAGCGAGAGCCAGGGCATTGCCATCGAGAACATCATCACTCAATTCGAGCGGTCCTTCCGGTTCATCGCCAACCCTAGGTCGGATTTGGTTTCCGAATGCGTTCTGCGCGAGTTCGGCGACACCCTGCGCATCCACCATTGCTTTTCCGCCGAGGCATTCACGAAGGACAAGTTCGAGTATGCCCTCGAGCGGGCAGGGAACCTCTGCAGAATGCCAGCCGCGAGAGCCGCGCGCGGCAATCGGGGCCATGACATCACGATCCGAGGGGTGCCGATTTCATTGAAGACACAAGCCGATGCGAACATCAGGGCGGACTTCATCCATATTTCGAAGTTCATGGAGCTTGGCAAGGGTCAGTGGGCCGACAATCCGGCCGACCTGATCGGATTGCGGGACAGCTTCCTTGAGCACATGCGAAGCTACGACCGGATTTTGACGCTCCGATACTTCCGCGACCGCGCCGAGCATGCTTACGAACTCGTGGAGATTCCGAAACGGTTGCTCGCGGAAGCGGTGCACGGAACGTTCGCGATGATGACAGAAAGCCGCCAGATGCCGAAGCCGGGGACCTGTTCGGTGCTTGATGAGCAGGGCGGGATGAAGTTCCAGCTTTATTTTGACGGCGGTACCGAGCGGAAGCTCCAGATCAGGCGCATCAGAAAAGACCTCTGCGTCGTGCATGCCGAATGGACTTTTGGGAAGGACGCTACGATAACGGAAGGCAGCACTCTTTAGCCCTGCTTGTCTCGATCCGCTCAATTGCCATTTCGGCGAACTCGGGCTTCATTTCGATGCCGACGCACCGCCGGCGGAGGTATTTGCTTACAAGCCCCACGGTACCCGTGCCGAAGAACGGATCAAGGACGCAGGACCCGGCTGAGGCGCCGGCGAGAATGCAAAGCTCGACTAGCTTCGGCGGAAAAACCGCGAAATGGGCGCCCTTGAAGCCCTCGGTGTTGATGCTCCATACGCTGCGCCGGTTCTTGCGCCCCGCGCCGATGATCGCGTCTTCCTGGACGTTCTCGGAATCATAAAAATACCGCTCTGATTTCGAGAACAAAAAGACGTACTCGTGGCACCGAGTGGGCCGGTCCTTGACGGACTCCGGCTGGCAGTTGGGTTTGTGCCAGATGATGTCCGATCGGAGAAACCAGCCGTCCGCTTGGAGCGCGAAGGCGAGCTTCCACGGCAGGCCGATGAGGTCCTTCGGCTTGAGGCCCTTCGGAGTATCGGGCCGGTAGTTCATCGCGCGTCCAGCGTTCTTCTTGTCCGGCGCACGCCATGTCCGACCGCCGCTCGTGTAGGCGTCGCCGATATTCAGCCAGAACGTGCCGTCATCCCTCAGCGTTCTTCGGACGTTGCGAAAGAGAGCAACGAGGTCCTCGACGTAGTTCTCGACTTCCTCCTCCGCGCCAATCTGGTCGGGATAGTCATAATCCCGAAGCCCCCAGTACGGCGGGCTTGTAACGCATGTCTGGAAGGTGCCGCTCTCGAAACACGAGAGCTTTTTCCGCGCGTCGGCCAGGAAAATCTGTATGCCTGCTTTCGAAAAGATGAGGTCGGGGTCGGCGTGCGGGGATCGCTTGGCCGCTTGACTCGAAAGCGATTCAACCTCGGCCGCTTCCGGCATGACGCTATCGTAGCAGAGGTTCTCGGAAGCTGGAGCGGAACACAAAAAAACACCACCTTGCAAGGGTGGGAAGATGTGCGGATAACCTCCTTTCGGCCCTCGGCCACAACATTCTGCAGGAAGGTCCCAAAGAGGGCCGCGCAAAGCTCCACAGTAGCGGCGGCTCCCGGGGTTTACTGAACGCCCCAATCCCGCAGGAAAGGCGGCCGAGTGGCTTAAGGCGCCGGGTTGCTAAACCGTTGTACGGTCAAGAGCTGAACCGGGGGTTCGAATCCCCTCTCTCCACAACATTTCATCGCCCGGCCAGAGGCCAGCCCCACGCTCCTCCGCGAGCGTGCCGACCGGTGCTCGCCTCACCTGGGCCTGCTCGCCGGAGTCCCCATGTCACAATCCGTAGCCCAGAAGAACTGAAGGGCATGCGAACCGCGGGGCGCGGCAGGGTAGTGCGTGGCGACACCACGAAAATCCACATGCGTCTGCGAATCACCACGGTAGAGCTCGATGCACTCGGCGCGTGCGCCATGCGTGCGAAGGGCGCGCGCACAGCGCTGACCCTGATGTAAGGCTTTCCTGTGGCGAACTGCATCAGCAACAACTTCTAAGGTCACCCACGGCACTCCAGGCGCGCGGTCACTCCGCCAAGGCGACGTGGTGAAGCTGGACGTTACGCTAGAGAAAGACGGCTTCATGGCCGCCGCCGCGGCTGGGGCGGCCCGTTGAGCATGTAAAGCCGAAAGTGGGCGTGGCTATGATACGTTTTCTGGAAACTGATGAACAACACCATGACATTTGTGATAGCAGCTTGGGGGGCGGTCATCGCAACGATCTCCCTAGGCTGGCAGATTGCGGTATATACACACGAACGCAAGCGCAAAATCAAGATGTTGGCAATGATCGCTCGACTGAGCGGCCGGCCCGACCTCAAGCTTTTGCTGCGGATAACGAACCTGTCGAAGCAACCTTTCGTATGGTCAGGCTGGGCTTTAGTAACCGACCGCGCCCCGGACATTCCCTTGGTTTGCCTCATGCGAGAGCCGCGCAAGCGACTCGAACAATATCAGGAGCACGGCGAGGTCGTAGATGAACCGGTCAATATCGAGGGCAAGCTCATTCGTGTTTTCGCTTGGGATACGACCGGTAAGGAATGGGATCTGGACAAGGAACAACTGTGCAAATTGAACAATTCACTTTCGAACGAAAGAGCCTGAGCTGCCAAACGCCATCTCCGGGATTCTCCCGGGTGGATTACAAAGGACGAAGTTGAGTCTCGCCGTCGGTCGTAAGCTCGGTCCCTACGAGATCCTGTCCGCGCTCGGCGCCGGGGGCATGGGAGAGGTGTACCGCGCGCGCGATACGCGCTTGGAGCGCATCGTCGCGATCAAGATCCTGGCCTCCCACC
>CALEJU010000049.1 GCA_937898755.1 uncultured Acidobacteriota bacterium
GCGTCGGCCAATCGGGGGCTCCGCCCCCGACGCTCCCGTTGGTCGCTTCCCCCTCATGCCTGAGCTCTGGCCGACTCGGCACCGAACCACCCGCAGGAACCTCGCAGACTATTGCTCGCTTGGTTAAGATCAGAGTCATGCGTCCGAATTGGATTGAGGTCTCGCGCCGGGCTCTGACCCACAACTACCACGCCATCGCGGGATTGTTGCAACCGCCAAGCACCATTTGCGCCGTGGTGAAGGCCAACGCCTACGGTCACGGCGGTGCGGAATGCGCCCGCATCCTGGAAGCGGCGGGCTGTGGCTGGTTTGCCGTCTCCTCGGCCGAGGAGGGCGCCGAACTACGGGACGCCGGGGTGCGGGGACGCATCCTCGTGGTGGGCGGCATGCTGCCCGAAGATGCGCCGCTGCTGGTTGGCCGGCAACTGACGCCGGTCATCTGGGAGTGCGAGCAGGTGCAGGCGTTGGCGCAGGCTCTGCAGGATCACGCCGCCCCGCCCTTCCCGGTTCACCTCAAGCTGGACACGGGGATGGGCCGGCTGGGGGCGCGTGAAGAGGACGAGGCCGCGCTTTTTGCAGCCCTGCACGCCGCTCCCTGCCTGCACCTCGAAGCCCTGCTCACCCATTTCAGCGCCGCCGACTCCAGTTCGGAGTGGACGCGCATTCAGATGGGGCGTTTCGAAGCCGCCGTCACCCGCCTGCGCCAGGCCGGCTGGCTGGACTCCAACGTGCAGTGGCACGTGGCCAATAGCGCCGCCACGCAGCGCTTCCCCGGATGGAGCGGCAGCTTCGTCCGCGTCGGGCTGGCGCTTTATGGATACGGAACCGATGCAACGTCCGCGAACGAGGAGAATTCCCCCCTGCTCCGGCCGGTATTGAGCTGGAAGACGCGCGTGATCTCACTGCGGACCCTGCCCCAAGGCCATCCGGTGGGGTATGGCTGCGACTTCCGCGCGCCCCGCGTCTCAAAGATCGCCACCTTGGCGGTCGGTTACGCCGACGGTTACATGCGGCGTTTCTGGCCGGGAGCGCACGTCCTGATCCGCGGCCAGCGCGCTCCCGTGGTGGGCCGCATCAGCATGGATCTCACCACCGTGGACGTCACCGATGTGCCGAGCGTGGCCTTGCACGATGAGGCGGTGCTGCTGGGCGTGCAGGGCGCCGAGAGCCTCTCGGCGCACCATCTGGCCAACTGGGCGGACAGCATCGCCTATGAAGTTCTCTGCGCGATTGCCGGCCGCGTGCACCGCATCACCGTCGAGTGATGACGCGAGGTCGTCTACCGCTGGAGTCGCGCCAGATCGGCCAGCACTTCCTGGCTGTGCACCCCCGGGTTGACCTTTAAATACTCCTGGACGATCTTTCCGCTCGGATCAATCAGGAAGGTATGGCGGGCAGAAAGACCAATGACGGGAATCGTCGAATCATAGGTCTTCGAGACGTCGCCGTGGATGTCGGCCAGCAGACGGAAGTGCAGGCCTTCCTTGGTACAGAAGCTCTTGTGCGATTCGACATCCTGCACGCTGACCCCGACGATGACGGCGTGGGCCTTCTCGTACTGCGGCAAGTCACGCTGAAAGTTGTGCGCCTCGGTGGTGCAGCCGCTGGTGAAGTCTTTGGGATAAAAGTACAGAACCACCCACTGGCCGCGAAGCGCGGAAAGCGTGACTTGTTTTCCTTCGTTGCTGGTCAGAGTGAAATTCGGAGCGAGGCTGCCCACGGGGGGCGGCGCACTGGCTCGTGCCTGCAACGCGAGACCGGTACTGACAACCACGAAGAGGAGGGCGAAGCGAAGTTTCAACATGGAGTCTCCTGACGCTAACTCACGATGACGGTAGTTTATGCCGCCGACGAGCCTGGTGGTCCAATCTCCGTGGTCCCCCCCTTTGGTGGGGCTGCCCCTGCACCCAAACGCGCGGAGCCGGGAACGATCGGGGCCGCAAAGTCCATATGCAAGAAAACAGGGTGGAAAGAGCAGGCAACCACCTCTAATTGACGCGCATCTGACCAGCTTCCCGGACCACTCGGCAACCGCCGTTGGGCGGGACACCGGGGATTGGGCTTTGTAGTGTCCCGTCTTGCCGCTATAATCAAGGCTGCCTGAAGGCAGTTCGTCATGTGGAGGAGAGGTCTATGCGTATGTTTCGTTCTTTGATGGTGAATGTTCTTTCGGCTGGCTTGGTCTGCCTGCCGCTGATGGCCGGCGATGGCGCATTGCTGACGCCCAATGGCACGGTCACGCTGAACGGACAGCGCGCCGCCGCCGGTGCACTGGTCAGCTCGGGCGACGCGATTGCCACCGGCGCCGATGGGACTGCACGGCTCGTCTTCAACCGCGCGGCTATCGAAGCCGCTTCCCGCACGCAATTCACTCTCGCCACCGTCGGCAGCCAGCGGCAGGTCCGCCTGCAGAACGGCATGCTACGGGTGACTGGGGTTCCGGTGGTTGCCGCCGGCCGTACGATCCGGCCCACCACTGCCGCCAGCCGCTTCGAGATCGCTGCGGTGAACGGACCGGTCTACATCCACGCCGTTAAGGGCGACCTCACCATTTCCGGCGCCGCCGCTCCTCTGACCGTGCACGCCGGCGAGACCGTGACGGTACAGGACACCACGGGCGCCAGCACTGCAGCCTCCGCCGGCAGCAGCGGGTTCGCCTTCACCCCGCTGATCACCATCGCGGTTGTGGCCGCTGCCGCCGGTATCACCTTCGGCGTCTCGCGCATCAACAGCAACAATGCCCCCGCCCCGGGGGCGGTGGTTTCGCCTTCACACTAAACTCGAGCGGCACTCGTCGTATCATCGGGCAGGACGCATCGCGTCCTGCCCTTTTTTCGTTCTCCATGTGCGCAGTCTCCCGTGACCCCCTCTCCCGATCCCGGCCCCGCCTCCCCGTGCAATGGCATCTGTCGTATTGACGACCTTTACTGCGTCGGGTGCGGCCGAACAGGTGAGGAGATTGGCGCTTGGATGTTCCTCTCCGCCGCCGAACGTCAGCGCTTGATGGTGGAAGTTCTCCCGCAACGGCGGGCAGCGCTTGCGGCCGTTCGTGAGTAACTCCGTACGCTGGTCGTAGCGCTGACTGGCTCCCAAGACGTCGGCTACGTCGCACTTGAACCGCTTAAAGCGGGATGTTCCCGTGCTTCTTCGCCGGGTTCTTCGCCTGCTTCGTCCGCAGCATCTCGAGGGCGCGGATCAGCCGCGGTCGGGTTTGCGAGGGCGGGATGACCGCATCCACGAATCCGCGTTCGAGCGCCACGAAGGGGTTGGCAAACTTGTCGCGGAACTCCTCGACTTTGGCCAGCCGCATCGCCTCGGCATCGTCCGCCTGCTGCATTTCACGGCGGTAGACGATGTTGACCGCTCCTTCGGGCCCCATCACCGCCAACTCCGCCGTCGGCCACGCCAGGTTGACGTCCGTGCGGAGATGCTTGGAGGCCATGACGCAGTAGGCTCCGCCGTAGGCTTTGCGCGTGATGACCGTGATCTTGGGGACCGTGGCCTCGGCATAGGCGAAGAGCAGTTTCGCCCCGTGCCGGATAATGCCGCCAAACTCCTGCTGCGTGCCCGGCAGAAAGCCCGGGACGTCCTCAAAGGTGAGGATGGGGATGTTGAAAGCGTCGCAAAACCGGACGAACCGCGCTCCTTTAACGCTGGCGTTGATGTCAAGCACGCCCGCCAGGCACGCCGGCTGATTGGCCACAATTCCGACGCTCTGCCCGTTCATCCGCCCGAATCCCACCACGATGTTCGGCGCGAAGTGCTCGTGGACTTCAAAAAAATACCCGTCATCCACCACCGCGTGCAGGACGTCGCGCATGTCGTAGGGCTGGTCGGAGGCCGCGGGGATGACCGTGTCCAAGCTCGCCTCGGCACGATCCGCCGGATCGCGCGTCGGCCGCCGGGGAGCGTCGTCCAGATTGTTGGACGGCAGGAAGCTCAGCAACTCGCGAATCATCTGCAAGCACTCGGCGTCGTCGCGCGTCATGAAATGCGCCACGCCGCTGGTGTGCGTATGCGTTACCGCGCCCCCGAGCTCTTCCTTGCTCACCTCTTCGTGGGTCACGGTCTTGATCACGTCCGGACCGGTGACAAACATGTAACTGGTCTTGTTCACCATCACAACGAAATCGGTGATGGCTGGCGAATACACGGCCCCGCCGGCGCAGGGTCCCATGATGGCCGAAATTTGCGGGATTACGCCGCTGGCCAGCGTGTTGCGGAGGAAGATATCCGCGTAGCCGCCGAGCGAGACGACGCCTTCCTGAATGCGGGCGCCGCCGCTGTCGTTCAGGCCGATCACGGGTGCACCCACGCGCAGCGCCATGTCCATCAGCTTGCAGATCTTGGCCGCGTTGGCCTCCGAGAGCGAGCCGCCGAAGACGGTGAAATCCTGCGCGAAGACAAACACCAGCCGGCCGTCAATCCGCCCGTATCCGGTCACCAGGCCGTCGCCGGGGATGCGTTGCGCATCCATGCCGAATTCGGTGGCCCGGTGAGTGACCAACTTGTCCATCTCCTCGAAGCTGCCTTCGTCGAGCAGTAAATCCACCCGCTCGCGCACCGCCAGCTTGCCTTCCTGGTGCTGCCGCGCCCGCCGCTCTTCGCCGCCGCCCGCTTCCGCCGCCGCTTCGCGTTGCCGCAGTTCCTGTAACCGCTGCTCGATGGACATGTTCGTCACGATAGCACCTGTAAGGCACCCCCGAGTTGACGATAGCGCGCGTGACCGAATGGATCGAAGGGACGGCGCAACGACATGGATCGAGATCACGCCCGGCAACCTGCGATCAACGGGAGACCGGGGGCGAATCGGGGTCCGCAGCGCCCGCTTGATTGGGGCGCCGGGTGGGGGGAGTCAACGACTGGCCGACGCGCCAGCGTCCCGGGACCATCTACAATGAGACGTCCTCATGCGCTTTTTACGCTGGCTGCTGCTATCTCTGGTATTGCTGCTTCTGCTGGGCCTGACCGCGGGCCGATGGCTTGTTGTGGAAGAAGTCCACCCCGCAGATGTCCTGGTCGTGCTCGGGGGTAACAATGATGTGGGGACCCAACGTGGGCTCGAGCTGTTGCGGCAAGGCCTGGCGCCGGCTCTCATGCTCGATGCATCATCGGTTGACCGCAGTTACATCTGGACGGAGGTGGAGCTGGCGCAGCAGTTCATCCGAACGCTGCCTCCTGAGGTAGCTTCCCGGGTCAGTGTCTGCGCGACCCCCGCCCAGAGCACGTTGCAGGAGGCTCACGAGATCGTGCCGTGCCTGGAGCGGCTGCACGCCCACTCCGTCCTGCTGGTCGCGCACGAATTTCACACCCGCCGCGCACTCTCCATCTTCCGTCACGAGTTGCCCGGCTATCGCTTCGGGAGTGTGGCGACGCACAATCCGCGCGAGTTTGGAACGCGCTGGTGGCAGCACCGGCAATGGGCCAAGGAGTGCTTCCTGGAGTGGCAGCGGCTGTCGTGGTGGGAAACGGTGGATCGCTGGAGGAAACGCTGACGGACCAGTGGTCACCGGCGCGGCTCCCCTAACTCCTGTCTCTTATACACATCTCCGAGCCCACGAGACAGGCAGAAATCT
>CALEJU010000050.1 GCA_937898755.1 uncultured Acidobacteriota bacterium
GTAAGATCGTCGGCAGCGTCAGATGTGTATAAGAGACAGACCCCCACTCCCCACCGCCCGTCCTGCGGCGGCCAGGTTCGCCAGCCGCATCTCGGAATACTTGCGCGAGAACAGCACGCCGTCGGCGCCTGCTCTCAGCCCGGCGGCGGTCGCGGCGTAGGTGTCGTCGGGTGAGGCCTTGCGGCTGTGGGGGCCGGTGGGGATGCCGATGTCGATGCCGGGAAGAATCCTGCACTGGCCCTGCACGCCGGCGAGGGCGCGCCGCGTTTCGCGGAAGACGTAGTCCGGCGAGAGGCCGGCGGCGGCCAGTTGGTCGAGGCCGGCTTCCTCGCCGTAGTTCAGCAGGTGGTTGTTGAAGCGCAGCAGCTCCTCCGGCGGCACGTCGCGGAACACGGTGGCGGCGATGTTGCGGATGTAGTTCGCGTAGCGTTCGCCGCCGCAGTTGTTGTAGACGACGATCTTGAGGAAGTCGGCCTTGGTGGCCAGGTCGGCATAGCTGCGGGTGGCGCGGAACATGGGGTTGAAGGAGTTGACGTGCTCGATGTGGAACCCCACCTGCAGGTCCGGGCGGATGGACTTGACGGTGGTGTGCAGCGCGGCCAGCACCTGGTGTTTGCCCTCGTCGAAGAGCCGGTCCCAGGCGCTGATCTCGGGATAGGTGTCGAGCAGGCGGGAGAACTCGACGAAGTAGCCGTCGCTGGGCCGTTGGCCGGCCAGCGCGTTGCGCACAAACTGATCGAGCCGCAGGTAGCCTTCGCGGGCGCGCTCGAAACTGAGCCCGCGCGCGCGGGCCGCCTGGCGATGGAACTCGCAGAAGCAGGTGGCGCGCGAGGAGGCGATCTGCTGGGCGTGGCTGGCGCCGAGCGCTTCGAGCAGCGGCCCGTTGTGTTCGTTGAAGAACAGGATGCCGTCGATGTCGTAGGAGTGGCAGAGATCGGCGGCGAGCGCGGTCCAGAAGGCGGGCACGGCGGGGTTGAGCGGACAGAGCGTGCTGCTGGTGCGGCGGCCGTGCAGGTCGACCTGGGTGGCCTGGCTGACGCCCGGCACATCCGGCCGCCAGACGTCCTCAAGCGAGCAGTAGACCTTCAGGCCGCGTCGGCGCGCGGCGGGCAGCACCGCCGCCACCACGTCGAAGTCGCCGAGGTCGGGCGCATGCGCAGGCTGCAGCACCGTCTTGCGGTAGAACGCGGGATGGGGCGTGGCGTAGTTGCCGCCGTGGAACGAGGAGGCGTCCGATTCCTGCCGCCCGTGGTCGGGAAAGGGCTGGCCGGGAATCTGCCGCCCGGCGAGGCCGCGTCCGTAGGTAAAGGTGGTGAGGAAGAGGGTGTTGACGCCGCCCTTCGCCTGCAAGATGTCGAGCACGGGCTCGACCCCCTCGTCGGTAAAGGAGACGGCACCCACCTGGATGCCGATGGTTTTGCGCGCGGTGGCAGCCCCAGCACCAAGGGAGGCGGAGAGCAACGCCGACGGCACACCGGCCGCCGCCGCGGCGCCGGCGCCGGTCTTGAGGAAGGCGCGGCGGGAGGGGTCGAGAAGCGGTTGGGAGGGGTTCATAACGCGTGTCCCGAAGGACAGCGGGGAGTATACGGAGTGGGGGGCAGCGCGGCAATGTTCGGGGCGTTCGCAGGACGCCGACGCCGGGGCTCTCCTTCGTGGGCCGCTTGGCGCGGACGTTTCCCAGCCCAATTACCGTTTAGTACCCCCTTCGTTCGTGGGGGCGACGAGGGCATTTCGGCAAGGAAGACGGGAACGCTGCCCAGTCGACGTTCTATAGTGAGGCGGCCCCAAGGTGCTCTCGGCGCGCTGGACTGTGCGATTCCAGTGGCATTAGGCACGGCACGGCAAAGTTTGGCTGCGGCAATGTTGCCGTTAAGAGTGTCGTCAGGCAAAAGCTGCCTTAAAACGAATAGCCCCTTAAAAAAGATGAACCGCATACCAAGCAGAGGTCTATTTGTAAAAATACGATATCGATAGCGTGTTGGAGAATTGAAAAACCAATCAACCAAAACAAAAATGTCTTGCCTGTAGGCGGAGCTGATGGTACTCTCCTCCCTGTTGGTGATCATCGAGCACAGCTGCGCGTCTGCCGGACCTCAATTCGTAAATCGAGGGGGGAAAACGCGCAGATGGATTGTGATCCCCCCCCGGTTCACAGGGGGCCTAATTGAAGGTGGTTCATTGGGTTTTCAAGCGAGTTCGACGCAGAACGTTTCCGCGGTCGCGCGACCGCGGCCCCTTTGAGTTTCCGATCGAGTCAGATGGTGAGGAGGCACGAAATGCAGACTGCGGCGGTGACGAAATCCGAGTTGGCTGACGTTCTCTTGCGAGCTGCGGAGGGTGGTGTGGCGGCCTTGCGTTGGACGCTGACGCTGCAACCCGCGGGCGGACCGGGTGACAAGGTATTCCCCCCGACCTACGAAGGGGGGCAGTACGCGACGGAACCCCGTTTGCTGGGAGGGAAGACGGTTGACACGGTATTGCTCGATTCGGTGCAGAGCCAGGCGAACCGGATGGAGCAACTTCTATTGCGCGCCTACCGTGCTGGACGGCTCAGCATTCCGGTGATCTCGGTGAAGATCCCGGAGCACGGGACGGTCACGACGCTCGATGCACCGCACAGGTGCTCCGACGCAATCTTCAGAGACAGCTTGTGGGGTGACAAGCTGTTCCGGCAATCGTCGGAAGGAAAGCGGATCGTAGCGGCTCGGCCAAGAGCTGCCGGCGCTATGCTGGAGTTCTGCCCGTCCGCCCTCCTGTTCGGGAGTTGGGATAGTCATGGCAATGACGCCTCAGGCGGAGCTAAGTTTGCGCGCTGTCTGGTATCGGAAATTGTGGGCTGGGACGTCATGGCGGGGAAGCGGACCGCTTCGCGAATTGACCCACTCGGCATTCGCGCCATGGCAGGAACGATCTACGAGAGCAACGACGAACAGTGGTCGCTTACTAAATCAGGGGATGCCAAGCTCTACAAAAAGGACGGCAAGCCTTCGAATATTGGGCACGGGAACGTTCTCCCGACAATCAGTGAAGACGGCGGGTTCACTATCAGCCGCGCCACGCAGACTGCGGTGTTGTCGTTTGCGCAGCTGCGACAGTTGACGTTTTCTGAAGACGCGTCACAGGATGTCGCCGCCCGAGCTTTGCTGGCAGCCCTCGGGTTGTACGCCCTCGCTGCTCAGTGGGAGGAAGGCTACCAACTGCGCTCCCGATGTCTCCTGATCGCGGAGCAGCCGCCGCGTGTGGAGTTGCTCGGGGCCATGGGAGGCGCTGACCGCGATTTGCATGTCGATGCAGCGGGTGCACTGGCCGTTTTCGATGCTTGTCTTGCTCATGCCCGCAATGAGGGGGTTGCATGGGCCGACAAGGAGATTGAGTTGCAGCCCAGTTCCAAACTCCTAGCGTTGGTGAAAAAAAGCGACGCCACGATGGAGCCGTAAGAACAGAAGGAGCGCAGCCATGTTTGCGGTGCAGGTGGAATACCTTCTTGGACGTTCCTATTCCGGAACTGTACAGGATCGGGGTGAGGCGGAGTGGCCGCCCCACCCACTTCGTCTTTTTAATGCCCTGGTCGCAGCTTCTTACAATGGGGGCTTCGGTGAAGCCGGTCGTGAAGCACTGCGCTGGCTCGAAAACCAAGGCGATCCCTTGATCAGGGCGGGGAGTGGAACCCGGGCGAAGACGGTACAGTGCTTCGTGCCAGCCAATGATGAAGCTACGGGACCCGCGGCACGAAGGAAAATACCCCGCGTTTTTCCCAGCGTCGGCCTGGACGATTGTTGCGTGGAGTTCGCGTGGCTGAACGCAGATCCGCCCGTGGGTGTGCGGCAGGTGCTCGGACAAATTGCGGCGAGTGTGGGATACCTGGGCCGGGCGGCTTCAGTGGTTCGAGTCTCGGTTTTGGACACCTACGCAGCGGAGTTCAGTCACATCCCCGATGAGGCGGGAGAAATGATGTTGCGAGTCGCAATCCCCGGGCGCCTTGAAGAACTAGAACGCGCCTTCGAACACGGCCGCCGGCCACCGTTCGGTTCGCAACGTCCGTACCGCGACAACGTCGCTGCCGTCGGTGATCTACCCACCCATGGCGTGTTCGACGAGATGGTGGTGATGCGCTTTTCGGGGGTGATCAGGCTTCCTGTGGAAGCGTGTTTAACCATCACCGACGTCATGCGGCGAGCTCTAATTCTCCTTGCAGATGGCGCTCAGGTTTTGTCGAGCCTGATCCACGGGCATAACCGCTCACCGCATTTGGCTTTCGTGGCGCTGCCGTATGCGGGCACTGAGCATGCGGATGGCCGCATCCTGGGTGTTGCTGTTGTGTTGCCCGCCGATACGACGATCAGGGAGCGACGACAGGTTCTGCTGGCACTATCAAGCCTACGGCAGATTAACTTGGGGGCATTGGGTGAAGTCGGGGTCGAGCTCGCCGACGAAGAGAACCTACCGCGCAATCTGCACAGTTCCGCTTGGACAGGTCCATCACGGTATTGGAGTACGGTCACGCCGCTGCTGTTGGATCGCTTTCCAAAGCGGCCCGGTAAGGGTCTCACTGCGGGAGAGATCATCTCCTCGTCCTGCCAGCGCGTCGGGCTGCCCGTTCCGAGCCGCATTCGCTATGGCCGGTACTCTCGCGTAAAGGGCATTCCCCCCGTGTCACAGTTTCGGCTTCGCCGTGAGGAGGACGATATTCCTCGTATGGCCGTACATGCGGAGCTTGAATTCCCTGCTCCGGTCGAAGGTCCGATCTTGATTGGTGCGGGACGGTACTTCGGACTTGGCTTGCTCCGTCCCTTTGGCGAGAACGAGGTTGCGGAATGACTGGCCCGACATTCGCCGATTTTTTTTATGAAGTCCATCGCCGCGCCCCTTACCCGTGGCAAGAGAACCTCGCTCAGGCGGCAGTAGCGGGGACGTGGCCGGAGGCTATCGCGGTTCCGACCGGGACGGGTAAAACCGCGGTCCTCGATGCTGCCGTATTCGCACTCGGAATGAGTCGCGGGCAACAGCCGCGCCGTGCAGCGTTACGAACGTTTTTTGTAGTGGATCGTCGGCTGATCGTGGATCAGGCGGCGAGGCACGCGGAAGAGATTGCAAAGGCGCTGAGCGATGCAGCGGCGGGCACTGCCTGCCGGTTCGTCGCGGATCGACTGACGGAGTTTGGTGGAGAGTTGCCGCTAAAGGTCAGGACACTCCGAGGGGGCATGTTTGAGGACACGCGGTATGTTGACCCCCTCAACCAGCCTCTCATCTGCCTCAGCACGGTGGATCAAGTGGGGTCGCGGCTCTTGTTTCGAGGCTATGGCATCAACGAACGATTTCGATCTATGCACGCGGCATTTGTCGGAAGCGATGCGCTCATGGTACTCGACGAGGCGCACTTGTCGCCCGCGTTCCTCTCGACACTGCGGCAGGTGGTGCGCTATCAGGCAGAAAAACCTAGTATTGTTCCGCCGCTGCAGGTGATCCAGATGAGTGCTACCGGCCAAAGCCGCGAGTTGGTCAACGCGCTCCGCCTTTCACCGGAGAAGGATGGCCCAGTTTTGAAGTCCATTCTCGAAGCGGCGAGGCTTGCGATTTTGGTCGAGTCCTCTGATCTGGAATCCACTGCCGTCGAACAGGCGCGGGCGCTTGCTGAATCGGGCGCACGGGTTGTCGGAATTGTCGTCAACCGCGTCGCGTCGGCTCGCGATATCCGCGAGAGATTAAAGATCGAGCCCAATGCCGAAGCCATTTTGTTGACCGGACAGATCCGGCCGATTGATCGCGATCGGCTTCTTCAGCGCTATTTGCGTCGGATCATGGCAGATCGGGAGGGGACGCCGGACACTCCTTTGTATGTAGTGGCGACGCAGACGATTGAAGTCGGCGCGGATTTGGACTTTGACGCACTTATTACCGAGGCGGCGCCGCTGGATGCACTCAGACAGCGTTTCGGACGCCTCAACCGGCGTGGCACGCGACCGATATTTGGTGCCCGAGTGATTTTCCGCAAGACCGACAAGACAGACGATCCGATCTATGGATCGGCGGTCGCTGCGACTTGGAAATGGCTCCTGGCGCAAGCTACCAAGCGCCAGAAAGCATTGGAGATTGACTTCGGAATCGCCGCTCTTGACAGGCTACTCAATGATGACGCCGCAGAGTTGACACCGCCATATCGCGATGCACCCGTGCTTCTGCCTGCATATTTGGATTGTTGGGTCCAGACATTGCCTGCCCCGGCTCCTGATCCAGAGGTCGCGCCGTTTTTGCACGGCGCCTCTGAGCCGGCAGGGGATGTCACCTTGGTGTGGCGGGCAGATCTTCACCCATCACACCCTGAGCAGTGGCCTGCGATTGTTGCAATGCAACCGCCGTCCGCGCAGGAAGGGCTCCCGTTATCCATTAGAAGCGCGCGAGCATGGCTCGCCGGGAGCGCCGGACCTCCAGACGGGGACGTCGAGGGGCCGGAGGCCGTGCCTGAGTCCGAAGAGCTTCCCAACCGTCCCTTTCTGGTGTGGCGCGGTTGTGCAGACAGGAGCGGCTTTAATGCAAGTGCGGCATCAATCCGCCCCGGGGATACCATCGTTATACCCAGCTCATACGGTGGAAGCGATGAGTTTGGATGGTTTCCACGCTGGGCGGGTCTCGTGGAGGATGTCGCAGACCTGATCGCCGCACGTCGGGCCTTGGCAGGGAAGCGGCGGTTGTGCCTACGACTTCATCCCAGTCTTTCCGGGCAGCAGACACCAGAGGACGATTTGGCTGAATTGGAACTGGCGGGACGGTGGGAGCCAATCGCGACAATGTTAAGCGACGTGCAGCGCAGCGCAGCAGAACCTGAAGTCGCGGAGGTGGCTGGCAAATTGCTCAGCTTCGGGGCTACGAAATGCAATGTGACCGAGTACCCCGATGGAAGCGGCTGCGTTGTTACGGCCATAAGGAAACTTAAACGTGAGGATGCCTTCCGTTTCTCGGATCTAAATTTGCCCCCTGATCTACCGGATGATACGGACAGCGAGTCGCTCAGCCTTTCAATCACCGAAGTAACCCTGCGGGACCATTGTGCTGGCGTAGCCTCATGGGTGTCCAAGTTTGCGACTGCATGCCATCTCCCAGCCACGCTGGAACACGACTTAGTAGCAGCCGCAAAGGTTCACGACGTCGGGAAGTGTGACCCGCGCTTTCAGATCGTCCTGGGTGCAAACATGTTTTCCGGCATTGATGCGCTCGAACCGCTGGCCAAAGGGCGGGCCTGTAGCGAAGCGGAGCAACGACGACGGCGAAAGTTGGCGCGTTATCCCAAGCAGGCGCGGCACGAAGTTGATTCAGTTGCCATGATTGAAGGTTCTGTAGATGTGCTTAAAGCAAACGACCCTGAACTTGTTGTCCACCTTGTTGGGGCACATCATGGGTTTGGACGGTCGCTTCCGCCGGTGTGGGCCGGAGAGGGGAGCGAAGAACTGCGTTACGGGTCGCTGACTGGGACGTCTGGTCCTCTTTCGCCGAGCCAGCAGTACGAATGGGCGGATCGTTTTTGGGCATTAAACCTGCGCTATGGCCCGTGGCAATTGGCTTACCTCGAGACAGTTCTCAGGCATGCCGACTGGGCTCGTTCGGAGGAGGAGGCTGCCGAATGCCAGAACTGATGTTGACCGGAATTCCTGGCGATTCCCCAATCGGGGCGATGGCAGCGTTGGGCGTCTTTCGAGTCGCTTCTATTGTGCAAGGTGCGGGCAACGTTAAATTCGCATGGTCAAAGGCGGAGCCGTTTTGTCCTTTACTAGTCACGCCGGAACCTTTGACTGCAGGCGCGCTGATTGCCATGTTGGCGCAGCATATCGAGGGCGCAGTTGAACGGTACGAGTTGACCTGGGCCGATCGCGCCAAGGCGCTAAGCGCCGCAGACTTTCGTGCTCATGCAGCAAAAACGCTGGATCTTGGTACGGATGGAGGCTATTACGCAGCGAACTGGATCGTGGCATTTGGGGCGGAAGCTGCACAGGGCCGTGACGAGGAGTTTGTCCCGACGCCCTTCGATACGAGTTTCGCGCAGCAGACCTTCCCGGGTGATTTTCGACAACTGGCTAAGAACCTACATGAGGACCCATTAGCTTTGACAGATTCCCTCCGTGAGGCAATCTTTGGGCCATGGATGTACCGGGATGACCAGCATTCCATGGGTTGGGATCCGACGACTGTGCGCGTCCATGCGCATTCGCCCCAAGCACCAAGCAAGTCCAAGGCACAGGGTGTCCGCGCTGCAGTTTGGTTGGCCTTCGAATCTCTCCCCTTGTTCCCGTGTTTCCCTCGGGGGCGTGGTGTTCAGCCCCGGGGATTTTCCTGCAGGGAGCGGCAACTGGAACTCTGTTGGCCCATCTGGAGTGTTCCCGTCGCCATGGGAGCATTGAAATCGCTGTTAGGGCTTGAACTCGTGACCTGTGCCCGTCCAAACGTGGCCGAAATGCGTGCGCGCGGCATCCATGCCGTGTTCGCAAGCCGTCGCACGCGCTCAAGCAAGTATGCCGTCTTCTTTGAAGCGGCTCGCGTAAAGGCCCGTCTTCGGGCTGAGATCCATGCTGAGTAGACAGCGCGGGTGGTTGTACCGGTTAACTCAAGTCTCTGGCCCATTCCCTTGTCCCATGCGCACCTCCTACCTGGTCTGCTACGACATCGCCGACGAAAAGCGGCTGCGGCTGGTGTTCAAGACCATGCGCGACTTCGGCGACCACCTACAGTTCTCCGTCTTCGAGTGTCAGTTCACGCCGAGCGACCTCGAACGCTGCCAGGGCGCGCTGCGGGAGATCATCCACCATACGCAGGACCAGGTGTTGTTCGTCAGTTTGGGACCGGCCGAGGGGCGCGGCGATCGCGTGATCACAGCGCTCGGCAAGGCGTATTCCAAACTCGATGCGCCGTGCATCGTGGTGTGAGTTCGAGCGGGCTACTCGGCCGGAGGACGTCATGAGCGAGAATGCAGCGACCGTGCACGTGGCGCCGCTCGAACAGCACTTGGGCAAGAAGGAGCTGCCCGAGGTGCTGCCGGCGCGCATGTTGAATGAGTTCGTTTACTGCCCGCGGCTGTTCTATTACGAGCACGTCGAGAAGCTGTTTACTCCGAGCGCCGACACGCTGTCGGGTGCGAACACGCACCGGCGCGTGGACCGCGCTCCGCAGTCGCTGCCGCCCCCCGAAGAGATGGACGGGGAAACGTTGGCGGTGCGCTCCGTTCAGCTCACCAGCGAGCGCCTTGGCCTGACCGCCAAGATGGACCTGATCGAGAACGGCGCGGCGGGCGATGCGGTGCGCCCGATCGATTACAAGCGCGGGCGGCCGCTTGAGACCGACGACGGCATCGCCGCCTGGCCCTCGGACCGCGTGCAGGCGGCGGCGCAGGGCCTGGTCCTGCGCGACAACGGCTACGTGTGTGACGCGGTGGTGCTGTATTACGCGGCTACCAAGCAGCGCGTCACGCTGGCGCTCGATGCCGGGCTGGTGGCCGAGACCGAGCAGCAACTGGAGGCGGCGCGGCGGGCCATGCTGGGATCCATCCCACCTCCGCTCATAGACAGTCCCAAGTGCCCGCGCTGCTCGCTGGTGGGAATCTGTCTGCCGGACGAGACCGCCGCCTTGCAGGCGCGTGCGCTGCGTTGGGCGGAGACTCCCAGCACGCAGTTGGACCTGTTTTCGGACCCGCCGCCCTCGTCCGCACCTCCGGTGCGCCAGCTGGTGGCGGCGCGCGACGACCTGCGGCCGCTGTACGTCAACTCGCAGGGCTACCGGGTGGGTAAGTCGGGCGAGGTGCTGCAGGTGAAAGGGCCCAGTGAGGGCAAGAAGAAGACCGACGAAGTGAAACAAGAGATCCGGCTGGGCGAGGTCTCGCAAGTCAACCTGTTCGGCAACGTCCAGCTCTCGACCCAGGTGATCCAGACCTGCTGCGAAGCGGAGGTGCCGATCTGCTACTTCTCGCAGGGGGGCTACTTTTACGGCATCACCACCGGGCTGAACAGCCGCAACGTCTTCCTGCGCCACCGGCAGTTTGCCTCGAGCGCCAACCCGGCGCTGGCGCTGGGGTTGGCGCGGCGGCTGGTGTCGGGCAAGATCCGCAACCAGCGGACGTTGCTGCAGCGCAACCACCTCGAGCCGCCTGAGGACGCGCTGAGGCTGCTCAAGGCGTTAGCGGAGAAAGCCGAGGTGGAAACCACGCCGGAGAGCCTGCTGGGCTTGGAAGGCGCGGCGGCGCGCGCCTACTTCGGTGCCTTCGCTGGCATGCTGAAGGTGGAGGTGGACCCAGCGGCGGCATGGCGCTTCGACTTCGATGGTCGCAACCGGCGCCCGCCGCGCGATCCGGTCAACGCCCTGCTCTCGCTGGCCTACAGCCTGCTGAGCAAGGAGCTGACCATCGCCTGCTACGCCATCGGCTTCGACCCCTACTGGGGCTTCTACCACCAGCCGCGCTTCGGGCGGCCCTCGCTGGCGCTCGATCTGATGGAGCCCTTCCGGCCGCTGATTGCCGACTCGGCGGTGTTGAGCGCCATCAATACCGGCATGGTGCAGGGCGACGATTTCGTGCAGGCGGGGCGGGCGGTGAGCCTGACGGCGGAGGGCAGAAAGGGGTTGCTGCGCGCCTTCGAGCAGCGCATGGACAGCCTGGTGACGCATCCGCTGTTTGACTACCGCGTCAGCTACCGGCGCCTGTTGGAGATCCAGGCGCGGCTGCTGGCCCGCTTCTTGGAAGGGGAGATCGCCGAGTACCCGGTCTTCGTCACCCGCTGAACGCGTTTCGGGTGTAGGGTGGGGCGGAGCAGCCGGCGGGGGCGTAGAGCCGGCGGACGGATCGCGAGCGGCGGGGGGAAGTGAAAAACCCGCGCTCCGCTCGTAGGGAACAAGGGCCATGAGATCAGCAGGATACAAGGCGGTAGCAGCGCGATGAGCGCGAATCCGCTTAGGTCCCCAGGGACCGCTCGCAACCGGCGGGCTAGCTCTTTGACAACACAGGGTTTAGAATGGAGCGGTTTCCGCGGTTGAAAAACCGCGGCCCCATTGAAGCC
>CALEJU010000051.1 GCA_937898755.1 uncultured Acidobacteriota bacterium
CTACACGCGTAAGATCGTCGGCAGCGTCAGATGTGTATAAGAGACAGCCTCCCCCCTCCCTGTTTTCGCCCCCCACCGCGGTAGACTTGCGGCGATGCCCTCTCACTCCGGCCCGCTTCCGCGCCGCCATTTCCTGTTGGCGGCGAACGCCGTCGTGCTCTCGGCCGCGCTGGCGCGCAGTTATGCGGCGGTGCCGAACGCCGCCGTGACCGGCGACGAGGCCTTCTGGCAGCAGGTGCAGCAGGCCTATGACCGCGATCCCGAGATCATCAACCTCAACAACGGCGGCGTGGCGCCCGCGCCGCGCGCCGTGCTCGACGCCATGCAGCGCGACGAGCGCCTCACCAACCTGGCGCCCGCGTTTCACATGTGGAACGAGCTCGAGCCACGGGTGGAGGAGGTGCGCAAGCGCATGGCCGCCACCTGGGCGGTGGATCCGGAAGCGGTGGCGTTGACGCGCAACGCCAGCGAGTCACTGGAGATTGCGCAGTTGGGTCTGGATCTCAAGCCGGGCGATGAGGTGCTCTGCACCACGCACGACTACCCGCGCATGATCACCGCCTGGCAGACCCGGGTGCGACGCGAGGGCATCGTGCTGCGCCAGCTTCCCTACGGGCTGCCGGTCACCGACCCGCAGCAGATGGTCGATCTCTACGCCCACGCGATCACGCCGCGCACCCGTGTGCTGCACATGTCGCACGTCACCTTCGTTTCCGGCCAGATCCTGCCGGTGCGGCAGATCTGTGCGCTGGCGCGGGCGCGCGGCCTGGTCAGCATCGTGGACGGCGCCCATGCCATCGCGCATTTCCCCTTCACCATCGGCGAGTTGGACTGCGATTACTACGGCGCCAGCCTGCACAAGTGGCTTTCCGCCCCGATCGGGACCGGAGTGCTGTACGTGCGGCGCGAGCGCATCGCCGGCCACTGGCCGCTGATGCCGGCGCCGCCAGGGATGGATGCGAATATCCGCAAGTTCGAGGAGATCGGCACGCATCCCGCCGCCCCCCACAACGCCATCGCCGATGCCCTGACCTTTTACGAGAACCTCGGTTTCGAGCGCAAGGCGGCGCGACTGCGTTTCCTGAAGCAGCGGTGGAGCGACCACGTCGGGCAGTGGCCGGGGGCGAAACTGCTGACCGACCCGGCACAGTCCTGCGCCATCGGTCTGGTGCACGTCGAGGGGCGCGATCCCTACCCGCTCGCGGACGTGTTGCTGAAAAAGCATCGCGTGTTTGTCACGCCGATCGTCTATAACGGCATCACCGGCCTGCGCATCAGCCCCAACGTCTACTCCACCCTGGACGACATTGACCAGTTCAGCGCCGCCATGACCGCGGTGCTGCGCTGAGAGGGTGTGAGCCGCCTATCGTCCACTGTCTTCCTGTGTCATCAGGGTCCCTGCTAGACTCACTCATCTCGCGTTGCGATGTCGCCGCATTGTCAGGCTGATGTACTTCTCCCTTTCCCGCTTGACGGTTGGCGCCGTGGTGGCGCTGGCGCTCCCGTTTCTCGGCTGCCATTCGGTGCGGACCTTGACGCCCCCGCACCACGTGGTGGTACTGGGCTTTGACGGCGTCGATCCCGGGCTGGTGGCGCGTTGGATCCAGGATCTGCCGCACATCCGGGCCCTGCAGGCGTCCGGTACGGTCACCAGCCTTGACACGACCAACCCGCCGGAGTCGCCGGTGGCCTGGGCGGCTTTCGCCACCGGAACCAACCCCGGCAAAACCGGGATTTACGACTTCCTGAAGCGCGATCCCAAGACCTACATGCCCGACATCGCGCTGGTGAGTCGGGTGCCGGGCAAGTTCGTCTTGGGCTTTCCGGTGCGCCGTCCGGTGTTGATCAACAACCGCGACGGGGCGACGTTCTACGGTCTGGCGGGCCGCGCCGGGGTGCGGACCGCGGTGCTGCGCATGCCGCTGGCCTTTCCCGCCCGCCCGATCGGCAACGGCGAGCTGCTGGCCGGGCTGGGGGTGCCGGACCTGCGCGGGACTTGGGGCACGTTCTTCTTCTTTTCCTCGGCGCTCTCGGCGGACGAGGTGGGCGACACCGAGTTCGGCGGCAAGCTGGTACGCATCGAACCGGAGGCCGGGGTGGTGAACACCGCCATCGAGGGGCCGCCCGACCCGACCAGCGATCCGCCCTTGAGCCGGCACGTCGCGGTGCCCCTGCACCTCGCCGCCAGCCCCGACGGCGCCGCCCTGTCCATTACCCTGGACGGCCGCACCCAGACGCTGGCCGCCGGGCAGTGGAGCACCTGGTTCCCGATCGCCTTCCGCATCTCGCCCTTCGTGACGCTGCACGGGGTCAGCCGCTTCTACGTCGCGAGCATCGCGCCGGAGATGAAGCTCTACCTCGCGCCGCTGAACTTCGACCCGGAACGGCCCGACGTCCCGGTCAGTTCGCCTCCCGATTTCTCCCGCCGCCTGGCGCAGCGCGACGGACTGCACAAGACGCTGGGCTGGTGGAACGACACCTGGGCCTTGAACGAGGAACGCATCGACGAGGGCGTCTTCCTCTCCGACCTGCAGAACAACATGGACACGGCGGAGCGCATGACGCTCGACGTGCTGGACCACGACGCGCCGGCGCTGACCGTCTCGGTGTTCACCGAGACCGACAGCGTCTCGCACATGTTCTACCGCCTGCTGGACCCGCAGCACCCGCGCTACGACCCGGTGCTGGCGGCCAAGTACGGCAACGCCATCCACGACGTCTACCAGCACATGGACCGCGTCATCGGCGAGGTGGAGGCGCGGCTGAAGCCGGGCGATACGCTGCTGGTGGTCTCCGACCACGGCTTCCATACCTGGCGGCGGGGATTCAACACCAACACCTGGCTGGTGGAGAACGGCTACATGACGGTGCGCGACGCGGCCGGCGCGGAACCGATCCGCAAGCTGCGCGACCTGCAGCGTCTGCAGAACCAGGGCAGCTTCTTCGGCAACGTGGACTGGAGCCACACGCGCGCCTACGCGCTCGGGCTGGGGCAGATCTATCTCAACCTGCAGGGGCGCGAAGGGCAGGGCATCGTCCACCCGGGCGCGGAGGCGCACCAGCTCACCGCCGAGATCCGCGCCAAGTTGCTGGCCTATCGCGACCCCGACAACAACGCGCAGCCCGTCGAGGCGGTCAGCCTGCCGGCCGAGATCTACTCCGGACCCCACGTGGCCGAGGCCGGCGACCTGCAGTTGGCCTTCCGCGACGGGTACCGCACCTCGTGGCAGACGGCGCTGGGCGGCATTCCCGCCGGCGTGGTGACGCTCAACCTCAAGAAGTGGAGCGGCGATCACTGCTCCTCGGACGAGCGCGATACCAAGGGCATCTTCTTCTCCAACCGCAAGCTGACCGGCGCGCCCAACATCCTCGACCTCGCCCCCACCGTGCTGCGCCTGCTCGGCCTGCCGCCCCCGGCCAACATGGACGGCCACGTGCTGGCGCTGCGCTGAACGGTTGTCAGTTGTCGGTGATCGGTTGTCGGAGAAGACGGCGGGGCGACGACCTACGTTGACGACGCCCAGGGGCGGCGGGCGCAGACGACGAGCGGCGGGGTGGCGCGGGAGTATATTACGGAGGTGTCGGGACGGGTGTTGAGCGAGGTGGATACCAGCCAGAACCTGACGCGCGGCGAGGTCTACGCCGGCGGCCGGCACGTGGCGACCTACGCCAACGGCACCACCACCTTCGCGCACACCGATTGGCTGGGCAACGAACGCGCCCGCACCAGCGTGAGCGGGGCGGTGGTGGAGACCTGCTACAGCCTGCCCTTCGGCGACGGCCTGAGCTGCAGTGGCCCGGACGTCAGCCCGCTGCACTTCACCGGTAAACCGCGCGACCCCGAGACCAACCTCGACTACTTCGGCGCCCGCTACAATTCGTCCAGCATGGGCCGCTTTATGACACCGGACTGGAGTGCCAAAGCCGTACCCGTTCCATATGTCAAACTCGACGATCCGCAAAGCCTCAACCTCTACAGCTATGTCGCGTAACTGGGAACGGACCACGGCCCCCGGAACGGGGACCGGAGCGCAGTCTGAAGCAGGCGGCGCCTAGGCGCCGACGGGCGGACCACGCTAGCTCCCTCAACCGTGGCGGGGGGGCACAGGGTAACCCGTGTCCCTACCGCGA
>CALEJU010000052.1 GCA_937898755.1 uncultured Acidobacteriota bacterium
CTCACCTCATTCGCACCAGAAATTCACGCACCGCTATTTATGAGACTGGTTCTAGCCTGCGAATATTTGTTTTTGATGCTTGGGCGCACGAAAACGACCCCTTGCGTCGCGTGTTTCTGGAAGAGTTGACACTTTTCTTTGCCGACGGAGAGGAGCCTTGGGTCAACCGACAAAGCGCCGACGAGCTAATCAGAAGCCTCCACAATAGAAATACCGATACGAAAAGAACCACCTCATCGACACTGAAGCCCGCTGGGCTATGGCTCGTATTCCTCGGCCTATTAACGCCGATCGGTCTGGGATTGTTGTCGTTGGGCTTCAAGGACCATCCTTGCTTGTGGTGGGGCGGACTTTGCCTCGTGGCGAGCCCATTTATTCTTGTCTCAGGTAGGTCGCTCTTTCTTGCTGTCCGAAGCAGAGACCGAAAAAAGGTCGCTGGAACAATAAAAGACCTTTTCGCCAACGAAACAAACATTGCCGAGGACAGTTCTGCTACATCGACTCCCGAAGACACGTCGGTGGAATTTAATCGAAAGTTCAAGCACATTCTCGCGATGGCGGTCAATGGGCAACGCAAGCTCCTGATCGTTCTGGATAATCTGGATAGAGTTAAGACTATTGATCGGGAAAAGTTGTGGTCGGCGATGCGAACCTACACTGACGCACTTGTTGGAATGTCGAGTCCTGTGTGGACCCTTGTCCCCATCTGTGTAGAGTCAAGGAAAATAGAGAACGACGACTCATTTGTCGCTGGCTCCGAATTGCGCCGAGACCCCTTGGACAAGGTATTTCAGGTACAGATTGTCGTTCCACTGCCACTGCTTTCGGACTGGAGGGCATATTTGTTGAAATGTTTGGAGCAAGCGATTCCTAACTGGACGAAAACTGAGTTCGATGTGGCCGTGACAATTTATGATTCCGTGTTTGTGGAGCAAAATATAGCGCCAACTCCACGCGAGCTAAAGATGTACGCAAATCAGCTTGCGACGCTTGCAGTGGCATCTTCTGAGCACGCCAGGAGTGCAGCAATGGCGGTTTTCGCAGCAACGATGTTGAGGAATCCCGAGTGGGATCCTCGGGCACTCGTGCCCCGACGACACGACGTCGCCCGAGTGACGGATGGAGAGCTAGCAGCTCTGTACTTCAGGACTTCACCGGCAAAAGCATTGCAGGCGCTGTGGGGTCCGGAAATTCTTAACGCTCTCGAAATTGGAGACGCTGAGACCATTAGCCGAAAATATTCACAATGCGACGAGCTTGGTCCGACGATCGAGCAGATGGTTTATCGAGGCGGAATCAATTGGGTGAGAGAAAGGCCGGAGGGACTGGCTCGGGCCGCATATGCGCTCAGATCCATTCCGACAAGCGATCCCCGTATTGCAGCAGCAGTGCGATACCTGTCGGATCACACCATTGAATCCAAGTTTTGGCGTGACATAGACCGCAAGGCGGGCGAAGGTCTCGCTTACCTTTGCCGTCAACCAAGTGCGAACCCGGGTCAGAGTATTCAATCGGTCGTGCTTTCACGGATTGCGGAGTCGTTTCCTGAGGACCAGAGCTCAAACTTGGTGAAAATAGAACAGTGGGCCGAGGGATTGGCGGCGTTTATTGAAGGTATCGGAGATGGGGCAAACGTGGATGCGCTTCGTATTCGATCAGCGCCAGAGGGCTATATCGCACTTCTGTCTTCCTCGTGTTTCGCTGGCAAACCGCATGTATTGCGCTGGGTCCAGCCAGGTTGCCCACCCGAAGAGGTGGTTGCGTTCCTGGCTGGAACGGTCGGCCAGGTTACTGATAGGTGGACGACAGCAGTTGCAAACGCAGCCCAGGTAAACGTGAATTGGAGTTGGCAACCGTTGTTGGATGCGATGGGCTCGCGATTCAATGGTGAGCTTGATGCCGACAGTGCGAACTCGCTGCTTAAAGTGTTGCTTGCGTTGCTGCCAAACGACGCTTCGGCGGTCATGTCAAAGCTGAATGTGGCTCGTCAGTCAGGCTGGTTGTTATTTCATACACAGAGCCTAGCAAGCGATCGTTATCGCGTTGCTCTTTGTATAGTGGCGCTCCTTCTTACCGACCCCGACCCCAATGTGCCGCGTAGTCCTTCAAGTCCGCCAAGCGGATCTCATATGGAGAGTGGGAGGAACATTTATGTTCAAGCGATTGGAGACCGGGCCATTGCGGATGATAGTCTTGCAAAAGTTCTGCGCGACTATCCATACGCTATGCAGGAACTAGCTCGAAGGGCGAACTTAGCCGGGAAAGAATCGGAAGTTATCAGGCGAGTGCTTGACAGGCTTGACAGGCTTGACAAAGTACTTGGGTGACAATCAGGTCAGTTTCCTGAGCCCGGGGTAATTGAGGTTGGAGTAGTAGCAGTTCGTGGTGTGGACCAGCGCTGACACGCGGCGAGCGACGATTGAGTGTATCTGGCCCACAAGCGAACTGGCCTTGGAGACCAGGTCGACCGCGAGGTCCTCGTGCTCCCGCTTTCCCTCGGCGGGGAGCATTGGTTCCATCCAGGACGGCTCGGTAACGAGAGGTTGCATTGCCGGTTCCATTGCCGGTATCAAGTCTATTACTGTCAATGTAATACGTCATGATTATAGTTGCAAAAGTGCCGGTTGGCACGCGGCTCAGCTAAGAGACAAAAGTAAAGCGTGGAGCGTTCAGCGTGGCGCTCTTCTGCAGGGGGCGATCTTCGTTCGCCGAGCTCAGACGCTCCACCCTCCCCCCCACGCTCGCAGCCGATTCAACGCGCACGCCTCGGGCCTTCCCGGGATTCCGCGCCACCGCTGGCGCGGTGACGCTCCGCCCCGGGCTGCATGCGGGTCGGCCTCCGGGCTCTGCCGGCAGACCATCCCGCGCGTGAGGCGACGGAGCGGATGTCAGATGTCGGCCAAACCCTCACGCCACCGGGCGAGACCGCCACGTTTGCGCCGCCGACAACCGAAAACCGACAACCGAAGACCATTCACTCCGCCTCCTCCAGCACGTCGAGAATGGCTTGGCCGTAGAGCGCGAGTTTTCGCTCGCCGATGCCGGGCACGTCGCGCAGCTCCGCGAGCGTGCGGGGGCGGCGGCGGCAGATCTCCTGCAGGGTGGCATCGTGCAGCACGATGAAGGCAGCGCACTGTTGTGTGCGCGCCGTGGCCAGGCGCCAGGCGCGCAGGCGTTCGGCGAACTTCGCGCTCGCGCTTGGTGTGACGCTCGAGGAATCCGCCGCTGTAAGCAAGACCATGCACGACACCGTTTTCACGACCTGATCATGGATATGGTCGAACGCCGGTGTTCAAGTAAACAAAAAGCCGTCTGCCGGGCCTAACTCAGATGCTTCACTATTAGGGAGCGCAGACCTGCCGCGAAGAGGGAGTCAACCGCGGCCAACAACTCGGCTTCTGACGAGTCGGCGAGCGTGATCATCCGAAACATATCGTAAACATGCTGCAGGCGCCGGTCCGCGGGAAGTGCGACCTCGATTCCCGCGCCCATTAGCAGGCTTTTGAGCTTCTGAGAACCATCGCCCAGTAAAATCCAGATCACTGTGCTGACTTCTCCCTGCGCCAGCAGGGGGGTGTCCTTCCGTAGCTGGGTGAGGTGCCGTTGCCGACCGTCCACGTACGCGGATTTGACCTCTACCGCAAGCTTATTCTCTTCAACGTAACAATCGATCCTCCGCATCCCCAAAGGCGTGCATGCTGGATAGCGGCGTACGGTATCAACATGTGTGTCTGCAAAAAGACACGGATCGCGAACTCTCCCCAAACGCCTCTCGCGCTGTTGTCCCAATTTCGAAGGTAACGGTAAAACGTTTCATGCACGCACGTCTCCGAAGTAGCGTCATGGATACACTGCTGCAGTTCGGTCAGCGCATCTAGCACCGAACGGGCATGCGGGTCGTCCGGCGCGTCGCGCACGAGTGAATCGGGAATAGCAAAGCGGAGCCTGGTCAGATCTCGGCGAACTTCCTCCAAGCAGGAGTTGAACCTATCCCTTGGTGTATCCCAACGCCGGGTCATTGGCCTCTTCCCATCCGCTCTGCCGGAGCGCATCCGCAAGTCCTCTCCCCAAATTGGCGGCCACGGTTGAGCATAAGATGTCGCTCCAGATCAACTCTTTCAGAGTGGCTTATCGGGTGGGATCCATCCCTGCCCCTCGGCGCCGACCGAGATTCTCAGTTCCATCGTGTAGCGGGGCGCGACGCCAAGCTCCAGCCTCTTTCCCTGCGCAATTCCGATCGCCTCATCATCGGACGAGCCCTCGTAACCCATGAGCATTCGATACACAAGGAACCAGGAAAGCGCGTGGGTGTCTTCCCACATCCGCTCGTAGACATCCCGCACGGTCGGCGCAGACTGTTTCGGCCTCAAGACCAGCCGGTTGCTCTTCCCGTTATCGGTCTCTTGGCGCTCGAAATAACGCTGTTCCAGCCACCCCGGACGGCTCGCGAGGAGTCCGGGAAAATGGCGCTTCGGGTCAGAGGCGTATTCTTCGAGATGAGACCACCACGGCAGGAACTCATACCCTTCCGGCGAGTGGAACCGGTGAAGGTGCCGCCAGTGGGTAGTGGGAAGCGTCAGGTATCGGAGCGTTCTTCGCGACTGCTCGTCGTACGCCTCAGCTCTCGGTCCATAGAACAGGTAGTAGATGAAACGGCTGTGCCGGCCTTCGAGATCGATGATCTGGCGGAGCTGGTCGGTTTCCAGGCGCTTGAAAGCGTCTCTCTCGGAGTAGGATGAATGGCGTGACGAGGGAACGATCCGTTTCGCCTGGAACAGCACCGCCTTCGAGAAAGATTCATCCCGGCGGTAAGAATTGTCGTAGCGAAGGATGATGCCAAGGTCCGCCTGGGTGACCCGGTTTTCGAAGTGCGGCGGATATTCGTTCGCCTCGATCGTCAGGGAGACTTTCGTTGCCAAGTCGTCTTTTTCGAGGTCGTCTTTCAGCGCCGCAAGTCCATAGGGCATGGCATGAAACCCGGTAAACCGTTCGTCGAGCGTCTCGCGCAGCAGCGATGTCAAGTGGCGCTCATCGACGGACGCATCAGGCAGGAGACGGGCCGTGACCACGTCATCCACGCAATCGAGGAAGCGGACAAGCAGTTTTGCTTCGCGCGGCGTAAGGTACATTCTGACTCTCAGCATGTTGAATTATAGCCGTTATCGCCGCTTTGCAAGACGCATCTCGTCCGCCTTACTCAGGTGCTCACTCACCTGCCAGTCAACGCCTGCCGCGAGGCCGGAACCGCACAGGTTGCCGCTCTCTTCCGCCGGCGTTTCTTCATCTGTGTGTCATGCCGTATCGTTGCGTTGCCTCGTTACGACGAATTGTAGTGTAATTGAACCGCTGCTATGGACTCGGATATGCGGTTCCTGATCGCGCTCTCGTTTCCGGGCGAGCACCGACAGTTTGTCGGGGCTGTAGCGGACACGCTCGCCCAGACAGTGGGACAGTCGCACATCTTGTATGACCGATTTCATGAGGCCGAATTCGCGCGGCCGAATTTGGATACCCACCTTCAGGCGCTCTATCACGACGAATCGCACCTTGTCGTTGTCTTCTTGTGTGCCGACTACGAACACAAGGAGTGGCCCGGTCTTGAGTGGCGAGCAATACGGGACCTCCTCAAGAAGAAGCAGGCATCCTCGATAATGCTGGTTCGACTGGACCAGGCTCACGTGTCCGGAGTCTTTTCAACCGACGGATACATCGACGCTGAGGGCCGCGCACCGGCAGACATTGCTGCCCTGATCCTGGATCGACTGGCGCTCCGAAATGCAGAAGGCCATTCCCCGGCACAGCAAAGCGGTGTTCCGGCGCACGATGCCGAACCCGACAAACCTGTCACTAAGTCCGGGAAGACGGCCGAGATCCCACAACCCATTCGTAACGCGATTAACCGCGGCGTGGACTTCCTGAACAACGGCCACTTCAGCAAGGCCAAAACTGAGTTTCTGCAGGCCGTCATCCTCGCAGAAGACGCCAAGCACAACTTGGCCATCGTTGACGCCAAAGAGCATTTGGCCCTTGTCCTGATTTGTTTCGAGCACGATATCGCAGGCTCAAAAGCTCTGTTGCAGTCATGCCTTGACTTGCTTGCGACTGAAGGCGATGACGAGGAAAAGGCCGATGTGTTGGCGGGATTGGCTCGGGTGCACGAGCAGGAAGGCGATTTGGAATTGAGTGAGACTTTGCTGCGTCAATCGCTTGCCATTTCGGGGCGATTAGGCGATAAGCAGGCTCAGGGCGGAACTCTGGTCGGACTCGCCTGGACAGTCGGGCGCCGCGGACGGACGGACGAAGCTCTCGATTTGAACCGGAAAGCTTACGACCTCCTCATTCAAGCGATTCACGAACTGAAACCGGACGACACCCGGCAGACCGAGTTTGTCCAGACCGTTCTCGGCAATCTTTTTTTTCAAAGAGCGAAGATTCATCAGCGGCGGGTGGAACCCGACGAGGCGGAGAAAGCGCTGGAGACGGCGCTTACCTGGCAACGAAAGATCCAACCCAATCACGAGTTGGCTAAACTCTTGCGGGAACTGGCCGAACTGAAATTCTTCAAGCAGCAATGGAACGCGGGCGTTAGTCTCATTCAGGAAGCAGCCATGCTTTACCAGGAGCGCGAAATGCTTTCGGAGTTCGCCGAGTGCCTGCATATCATCGGCCGCGTTCACGCCACCGTTGGCAACGCCAACAAGGCCGGTGAGTTTCTTGCTGCCGCCGAAGGCGCTGCCGTGGAAAGTGGCAGAAGCCGGCAAGTGGCCGAAGTTTTGCTTAGCCTTGCGCATCTCGCAATGGAACAACAAGACATAGATTCAGCACGGGAACTCTTTGAGAATGCGAGAGCGGCCAGCGACGACGGCAGGTTTCAGGCCCAATGCCTGATGGAGCTGAGTCGCGTTGCCGCCAAGCAAGGCCGCGAGGATGAGCAGCAACAATTGGTCCGGCAGGCCGTGGGAGTACTAAAGGCGAAACTCGCCAGCACAATGCCGGAGATGGAACGAGCGGAACACTTTTTCACGCTTGGCTGGTATCTGCGCGAGGCTGGTGAACTTGAGGAGGCCTTGAGCTACGTTCGCCGGGCAGGCGAACGCTTCGCAGCGGCGGACGACGCCTACAATGCGGCTAAAGCGTCGTTCGAGGCGGCCGGGTTGCTTGACAACATGGGCCGAAAGTCAGAAGCGCGCCAGATGTGCCGCGCCGTCTTGACTATGATTGAGGGCAAACCCTTCTTTGAGATCGCGGCAGCCGTCGACATCGCGCTGGCAAAGTTTTCATTCTATGACGACAAGGATCTGCAGGAATGCGACCGGCGTATCCGGCACGCATTGGAGCTGTGCAAAGAACACGATCTTCCGTTGCTTGCCGAAGCACTGCTGCTCAAGGACGAGCTGGAACACACTAAGCTTGTAGGAACGGAGGCTGCGGCTTCCATACCGGAACTCCTTGATTTCCTGCATCAACAGATCGCTCTGTGTCCAACGAATAAGGAAGGCTACCTTCGATTTTGGGCTTTCACTGAAGGCAGGAAGTTTGGTAGCGCCCTTGAGGGAAGCCTGGGTCCAAATATGGCCATGGTCACCAATGAGATGGCGGATTTCCTTGAACTCTCTGCCATCCTCAAGCCGTACCGCGATTGGAGCCTCGTGGTGCCCCCTGCGAAGTATCCGGAAAACATCCGCGAGACAATTCCCTTCTCTGGTCAGATGCTAATTCCACCAAGCGTCCCCTTCGTAGTCTCTAAGGCGGCTGGAGCTGGGGGAGACCCTCCGCAATCCTCCGATTCATCGGGGTTGCGGCCGACGGTCCGACGTGGGATTGAGGTGAGTGCCGAAATCGCAGTTTCGCACTTGTCAAAAGGCGCGGCGATCGCCCGTTACTTTGCCGTACGGCTGGAAGGGCAGTCTGAGAAGTTTGGTGGTGCGAAATTGGGTGTTCACGGCGAGTCGCTAGCGCTGCCTCCGGTCGTCCATGACCTGCTTCAGGGTCGAAACATCGAGGAATTGAAGACAAACAGGCTGTTTTTCATTTTCTACAACAGGGGACGCCTGGATGCGGCCAAAAGACTTTGGTATGACCTAGCCAGTTTGCGCTCGTTCCACTGTATTCCCGTCTATCTTACAACGTTGCCCAAATCGCAGGAAGTCCGCGTTGTCGGCTCCTGCCCTATTATGCTGCCCATACTCAACGAAGAATCCGCCGAAAAACACAAGCGCATGATTAGGAAAGTGCGCAGGGCACTTCTGGATGTCCTCTCGGCGGACGAAGATACTGCGGCGGGCAAACTGTCGGACTTTGAGGCAGCGACGGAGGAACTCGTCGAAAAAGTTGGGGAATCGCCGAGCATTTACCTCAAGCTGTATATGCTGGCCTATGAACACGAAGGCGGCACGAAAACGCACCTTGCCATCGTTCACAAACCGCCGCCGGACGGCTCCCTTTCGCCGACAGACTCTAGCGAACAGAATTGAGAGACCAGGCTCGTTCGTTGTGCTTCAAGCTGGACGCGCGACAGGACATGCCGGTATCCTGCAGACTGACTGGATATCCGGAGCCACTCCAGGATGGACCCGGCACTGCCCTTGTATTCCTTGTGCCACGCCCGCGGCCAAGCAACAACGAGGCCAGAAGGTCGAATGCCGCTCCGTGCCATCCTGTCCTCGGAACCCGTACCAACGGACGATCCGCACGTCCCGAAGCCCGTGCCAACGAGCGCTCCGCCCGTAGCCAAGGGCGGCGTCAGCCCCTGGAAAGCTCTCAACCCTCTTCGGTCAGCACGTCGAGAATGGCCTGCCCGTAGAGCGCGAGTTTTCGCTCGCCGATGCCGGGCACGTCGCGCAGCTCCGCGAGCGTGCGGGGGCGGCGGCGGCAGATCTCCTGCAGGGTGGCATCGTGCAGCACGATGAAGGCAGCGCACTGTTGTGTGCGCGCCGTGGCGAGGCGCCAGGCGCGCAGGCGCTCGGCGAACTTCGCGCTCGCGCTTGGCGTGACGCTCGAGGGTGGACGATAGGAGACGGCCGGCAGCGGCGAGACGCCGCTGGCGCGGCGCGGGCGCAGCGCTTTTTCCACGCCGGGCTGCGGCACCGCGGTGAGCCACTCCGGCACCGGGCCGCAGACGTCGCACATCGCGCACTGTTCCCACTTCGGCTTTTCCCCGAAGTGCAGGCAGACCTGGTGATGGCGGCAGCGGGCCGACTCGGCGAAGTCGCGCACGCTGCGGTAGCGCTGCCAGGCGCGTTGCCGTTCCTCCTCGTCGGTGAGCTGGCCGATGAAATGCGCCAGCAGGCCGACGTCCTGCCGCTTCCAGAGCAGCAGGCAGTCGGCCGGCAGGCCGTCACGCCCGGCGCGGCCCGCTTCCTGGTAGTACTGCTCGATCGACTTCGGCAGCGAGAGGTGGACGACGGTGCGCACGCCCGGCTTGTTGATGCCCAACCCGAAGGCGATCGTGCCGACCAGCACGCGCACCTCGTCGTTCATCCAGCGCTCCTGGTTGCCGCGCCGCTCCTCGCTTTCCATCTGCCCGTGATAGGGAACGGCGGCAATGCCGTACTGCGCCAGAAAATTCACCGTCGCCGTCACGCCGCGAATCGTGGGTGAGTACACGATGGCGTTGCCGCTTTCCGTATGTTCGCGCAGGGCGGTGAGCAGCAGGCGCTCCTGCGTCTTCTGGTCGCAGACCTGGACCAGGTAGCGCAGATTGGGACGGTGAAAACTGAGGATGTACTTGTCGGGGGCGCGCAGGTGGAGCTGCTGCAGGATGTCCTGACGTACGCGGCGCGTGGCGCTGGCCGTGAAGGCGGCGATGGGAAGGGCGGGGAAGACCTCGCGCAAGCGGCGGAGCTGGCGATACTCGGGACGGAACTCGTGGCCCCACTCCGAAATACAGTGCGCCTCGTCAATCGCGAAGAATGCCAGCGGAACCTGCTGCAGCCAGGCGATCGTGTCCTCGCGCGCCAGGCGCTCGGGGGAGAGGTATAGCAGCCGGTAGGCGCCCTGGCGCGCCTGCCGCATCACAGCGGACTGCTCCGCGCCGCTCAGGTCGCTGTTGAGCACCGCCGCCGGAATGCCCATCTGTTCGAGCTGCAGTTGCTGATCGCGCATCAGCGCCAGCAGCGGCGAGACCACCACCGCCGTGCGGCCCGAGAGCAGGGCGGGGAGCTGGTAACAGAGCGACTTGCCCCCGCCGGTCGGCATCACCACCGCCACGTCACGGCCATTCATCAGGCTGCGCACGATGCGCTCCTGCACCGGACGAAAGGTGGCGTAGCCCCAGTAACGGCGTAGCACGGCGTGGAGATCGGAAGGCATGCGGGTTTACGGTGACCAGTGTGAAGTAGAAAGGGGGAAGGGGTTAATAGGGGGGCGCGCGTGACTGTCCACAGCCCACCTTCAGGCGCTCACCGTGCTTCCGGTCTTTGGCCGCACTCTGCTTTACCCCCGCAGCCAGCCCGCGAGAACGGCCAGCACTGCTGCGGCATACAGGCCCGCGACGATGTCGTCGGCCATGATGCCCAGGCCGCCGTGCAGGCGCTCCAGGCGACGCGCGGGGAAGGGCTTCCAGACGTCGAAGATGCGGAACAGGACGAAGCCCGCCAGCGCCGTCCACCAGTTGAGCGCCAGCGCTCCGATAAAAGTAAGCGTCTGGCCTGCCAGTTCGTCAATCACCACGTTGCGGGGGTCTTCGCTTTGCAAAAGGCGTTCGGAAGTCCCCGCCGTGCGCACTCCGACCAGGAACAACGCCGCCGCCGTCAATCCCACCCCGAGATGGGAGAGGTGCCCCCTCCGTCCGAGTGCGCCGCAGAGCAGAGCCGTCGCCAGCGAGGCGAAAGTGGCCGGCACCCACGGGATGAAGCCGATCGGCCCACCGAGAGAAAGAAGATGTTCGAAGCGCTCACGCGCGCTCCCGGCGGGGAAGGTGGTGGCAACGGTCAGGGTGTGGCGTGGGGAACGGGTGAGCATAACGGAGGGCGAGGCTGCGTCATCCCACAGCGCTCATCCCTTCTTCTTCACGACCAGGTTGGGACGGCGTAGCGGTACCAGGGCGCCGCTGTGGGCGGGTGGCCGTTCCAGGAGTTCGGACTGCACGAAGCCCACGAACTCCTGCATCTGCTTCTGCATGAGATCCATGCGCTCGCGCATATTGAGGATGATCTCCACGCCGGCGAGGTTGACGCCCAGATCGCGGGTGAGCGAGAGGATGACTTCGAGGCGCTGCAGATCGTCGTCGGTATAAAGGCGCGTATTGCCCTCGGTACGCGAGGGGGCGAGCAATCCCTCGCGCTCATACATGCGCAGCGTCTGGGGATGCACGCCATACTGCTCGGCGACGGCGGAGATCATGTAAGCGGCGCGACCGCGTTTCTTGACCATGGCATTTTATCTCTCCGCACTGCTGTCACTGCCCACCCGCGCCCAACTTTCTGGAGCTGCGATGGCGACCATCCCAAACTCGGTCTGTGCCCAGGTGCGCCGGACCACAACCTTCGTTGTGGCCTGCGGTTACTGGGCGGCGGCCTGGCGCAGGATGGCCTCGCGCTCCTCCATGGGGTTGAGCTTCGCGATTTCGCGCAGCAACTCCTTGCTGCGCTCGTCGCGCACCTGCGGTACGGTGACGCGCACCTCGACGTACTGATCGCCGCGCACCCCCTCGTGCTGCGCCGAGGGGACCCCGCGCTCGCGCATGCGGAAACGCTGGCCGGGCTGGGTGCCGGGCGGAATCTTCAAGAGCGCGTGCCCGTCAATGGTCGGCACCTCGATCTTGGCCCCCAGCGCCGCCTCGGCGATGCTCACCGGGACCGGCACGGTAATATCGTCGCCCTCGCGGCGGAAGAGGGGATGCGGTTGGATGTGGATGACGATATAGAGGTCTCCGCTTCCCTGTGCGCCCCAATTGCCTTTGCCGGGGACGCGCAGGCGGGCGCCTTCACGCGTGCCCGCCTTAATCCGGACTTCGAGCGCCTCCTGGCCGGCGATGCTGCCCTGGCCGTGGCAGCGCGGACAGCGCGCCCCCACCTTGCCGGTTCCACCACAGGTGGCGCACTTGAGGTTGAAGCGCATGCCCCCCGCACTCTGCGCCACCTGACCCTTGCCCTGGCACTCGGGGCAGATTCCGGCCCGGCCGCCGGCCCCACTCCCCTGACACTGTGGACAGCGCTCCTGGTGCGGCACCGTCAGCCGCAACACCTGGCCGCGGATCGCGTCCCAGAAGCCGATCGTGGTCTGGTACTCGAGGTCGCTGCCCGTGTGCGGTTGTTCCTCCTCCTCACCCTGCCGGGCAAAGATCGAGGAGAACAAATCTTTGAACGAGGCGCCGCCGCGCCGCGCCCCTGCGCCCGCCTCGAAATCGAAGCCGCCGAAGTCGAACTCCGGAGGCGGCGTGCCACGCCCCGCCGCGGGGGGTGGGGGGCCGGCGAAACCCGCCGCCCCCTGCTGAAACGCCTGCTCCGAGAAAAACCCCACACGGTCATAGAACTCGCGCTTCTTCTCCTCGCCCAGCACATCGTAGGCTTCCTGGATCTCTTTAAATTTGTCCTCCGACGTCTTGCTGTTGGGGTTGACGTCGGGGTGGAGTTTGCGCGCCAAGCGCCGGTAGGCCTTGCGGACCTCCTCGGGAGATGCGCTCCGCTTGACGCCGAGAACCTGGTAATAATCTTTTTGGGCTGCGGTGGCCATGGATTTCAACGCCGCCGGCGCGGCAACCAGTCGGGAGCGAAGCCCCCTGCGTTTCGGCGGGTCGCGGGTTCAGCGTAACCGGGCCGAGGCCACCGTGCAACTTCCTGTAGCCCTGGACCAAGGCCTAAACGCGAGGGCAGCCGCCATGGCTGATGCCATGCCGCGGCTGCCCTCGTCCGGCAACATACTTTACTTCTTGTCAACGTCCACGTATTCGGCGTCGATCACGTCGTCGGCCTTCTTCTCGGCCTCGGGCTGGGCGGCGGGCGCCGTTCCGTCGGGCCCGGCGCCGGGGGCCGCTTGCGCCGCGCTCTTGTACATTGCTTCGGCCAATTTGTGGGCCGCGGTCGTGAGCCGTTCGCGGGCCGCGTTCATGGCCGCCGCGTCGGTACCCTCGAGGGCCTTGCGGCCGTCGGCCAGCGCCGTCTCGATGGCCTGTGCGTCCGCCTCGGCCACCTTGTCGCGGTTCTCCTTGAGCGTCTTCTCGGTGTTGTAGACCATGTTGTCGAGATGATTGCGAGCCTCGACTTCCTGGCGCTTCTGCTTGTCTTCCTCGGCGTGCGACTCCGCCTCGTGCGTCATGCGCTCCACCTCGTCCTTGGAGAGGCCGCTGGAGCTGGTGATGGTGATCTTCTGTTCCTTGCTGGTGCCGAGATCCTTGGCACTCACGTTGCAGATGCCGTTGGCATCAATGTCGAAGGTGACCTCGATCTGCGGCATGCCGCGCGGCGCGGGTGGCAATCCGACCAGCGAGAACTTGCCCAAGGTGCGGTTCTGTGCCGCCATCGGGCGTTCGCCCTGCAGCACGTGGACCTCGACCGAGGGTTGGTTGTCGGCGGCCGTCGAGAACACCTCGCTCTTGCGCGTCGGGATGGTCGTGTTGCGCGGGATGAGCACGGTCGAGACCCCGCCCAACGTTTCAATGCCGAGCGAGAGCGGCGTGACGTCAAGCAAAAGCAGGTCCTTGACCTCGCCCGCCAGTACGCCGGCCTGAAGCGCGGCGCCCACCGCCACCACTTCGTCGGGGTTCACACCCTTGTGCGGCTCTTTGCCGAAGAGGTCCTTGACGATCTGCTGGACGCGCGGAATGCGCGTCGAGCCGCCCACCAGAACCACTTCGTCGATCTTCTCGGGGCCGATGCCGGCATCCTTGAGCGCCTGTTTGCAGGGACCGACAGAACGCTGCAGGATTTCCTCCACCATGCGCTCAAACTGCGAGCGCGTCAGCTTGCGTAACAGGTGCTTCGGCCCGGCGGCGTCGGCGGTGATGAAGGGGAGGTTGATCTCCGTCTCCATCGTCGTCGAGAGCTCCATTTTGGCCTTCTCGGCCGCGTCTTTGAGCCGTTGCAGCGCCATCTCGTTGCCGCGCGAGCGCAGGTCGATGCCCTCTTCCTTCTTGAACTCGTCCACCAGCCAGTCCACCAGGCGCTGGTCGATGTTGTCGCCGCCCAGATGCGTGTCGCCGTTGGTGGATTTCACCTCGACGATGCCCTCGCCCACTTCCAGAATGGAGATGTCAAAGGTGCCGCCGCCAAAGTCGTAGATGGCGATCGTCTCGTCTTTCTTCTTGTCGAGGCCGTAGGCGAGCGCCGCCGCCGTCGGTTCGTTGACGATGCGCTTCACGTCCAGGCCGGCAATGCGGCCGGCGTCCTTGGTGGCCTGCCGCTGCGCGTCGTTAAAATAGGCCGGCACGGTGATCACCGCTTCGGTGATCTTGGTGCCGAGATGGTCCTCCGCCGCCTGTTTCAGCTTTTGCAGGATGAAAGCGGAGATCTCCGGCGGCGTGTAGGTCTTCCCGCCCGCCTGCACCGCCACGTGATCGCCTTGCTGGATCACCTTGTAGGGAACCATCTTCATCTCTTCCGTCGCCTCGTCGTAGCGCCGTCCCATGAAGCGCTTGATCGAGTAAACAGTGTTCTCCGGGTTGGTGATCGCCTGCCGCTTCGCGACCTGCCCAACCAGCCGCTCGCCGCTCTTGGTGAAGGCCACCACGGAGGGGGTCGTGCGCCCGCCTTCGGCGTTCGCGATCACCACCGGTTCGCCGTTTTCCATCACGGCAACCACGCTGTTGGTGGTTCCCAGATCAATGCCAATAATTTTTGCCATGTGCTTGTCTCGCCTTCCCTTGCGGGGGTTCTCACTGCCAATCTCAGACTAAAGCTTGAGCCGATCATTGTCAAGGAAAGTCTTAGTGGTGCATTGTCAATGTCAAGTTTCTAAAATTCATCTTTAACGAATCTTGTAAACCGTCTAAAATAGCGTTGATTCGCATGAAATACCTGACTGCACGAGTCGCGGCGCAGCGGCTTGGGGTGTCCTACCCCACCCTGAAGCAGTGGATCTATCGCAAGGCGATCCAAGCCATGCGGACGCCCGGTGGGCATTACCGCGTGCCCGAGTCGGAAATCGAGCGGCTGCGGGCTCAGCCGAGCGTGGCAGGGCCGGTGCGCATCAGCGGGCGCAACCAGTTGCGCGGGCAGGTGCGGGCGATCCGCCGCGATGGCCTGCTGGCGGCGGTCATATTGCAGATCGGCGACCAGCAGATCCAAGCGGTGATTACCAGCGAGGCGGTTGACGACCTCGGCCTGGAGGTCGGGGCTCCAGCGACGGCGCTGATCAAGGCGACTGAAGTGATGCTGATGAAATGAGAGAAGGTTGTTGGATTTTGGTTGTTGGTTGTTAGACGCTGGCTCTGGAACCACCCTCCACTTTTGTCATGCACCCGCGTTTTCAGATTCTCGTCTTCCTCCTCGTGGGCATCGCCTGCGCGCAGAGATCCGATCGGCGCGTCGTGATTGCGCGAGCTTCGACATTGACGCTGCCCTTCGATGAGCTGGCGCGTGAGTTGCCCGCCTACCAGTTCGAGCAGGAGAGTGGCGGGAGCCGCTTTCTGGTTCGCAAGTTGGTCGATCTCCAGTCGCGCATGGACGTACTGGCGGTGGCGGATGTCAGCCTTCTGGAGGCGTTGGCCCGCGATCCGGCGCACGCGCAGCTGGCGCCGTGGTGGGTGGTGTTCGCAAGCAACGAGATGGTGCTGGCTTACACGCCGCGGTCTCGGTACGCGGCGGAGATCAACAATGGAAACTGGTTCGATGTTCTCCGCCGGGCTGGGGTGAGCAGCGGCTACGCCAACCCCGACCTCGACCCGGAGGGCTACAACACGCTGCTCTGCTGGAAGCTGGCGGAAGGCCACTACCATCGCCCCGGACTTTACGACGCCCTGCGTGCCGCGGTGCCGGCGCGCAACCTGCGTGACCACTCGGTGGCGCTGCTGGCGCTGCTCGAGGCGGGAGAGCTGGATTACGCCTGGCAGTATCTCTCCGTGGCGCGCCAACATCATCTGCGCTACTTGCGCCTGCCGCCGGAGATCAACCTCGGCGACCCGGCGCGCGTTGCGGCCTACGCCGCGGTCAGCGTCCAGGTGGCGGGTTCGCGTCCGGGCGTGACGGTCACCCTGCGCGGGGCGCCGATCACCTACGCCGCCACCATTCCCGCCACCAGCGCCGACCCGGTCGGCGCGGCGGACTTCATCGAACGGCTGGTCTCGCCGGCGGGCCAGCGCGTGCTGCGCGACTTCGACCAGGAGCCGGTGGTCCCGGCCCGCCTCGGGGGCGTTGCCGCCGCCGCGCCCGCAGTCCTGCGCCGGGAGCTGGCGCGGTGAGGCGCGGCGCCGCGACTCCGGCCCGACGCCAGCGCTCGTTGGCCTTCTGGATGCTGGCGCCCGGACTCCTGCTGGTGGCGTACCTCGCCTTGCCGCTGGCAAGGGTGCTGTTCGATCAGCCGGCCGCAGTGCTCGGCCTGCTGGGCGACCCCGAGGTGCGCCACGCCCTGGGCCTGACCTTCCTCACCGCCGCGGCGGCCACGCTGTGCGGCCTGCTGCTCGCCGTGCCGTTGGGTTACGGGCTGGCCCGCACGCGGTTTCGCGGCCAGCGGCTGCTGCTGGCCCTGGTCGACATGCCGCTGGTGATTCCGCATCCGGTGGCCGGCATCGCCCTCCTGCTGCTGGTGGCACGCGATGCCAAGCTGGGCCGCTGGCTGGCGGCGCTGCATCTGCACCTGGTGGGCACGGCGCTGGGCATCGTTGCGGCCATGTTGTTCGTGGCGGTGCCTTACCTGGTTCACGCCTGTCGCGACGGCTTCCGCGCCGTCGACATCCGCTATGAGGAACTGGCCCGCACGCTGGGCTGCGGCCGCTGGCAGGCGTTTTATCGCGTGGCGCTGCCCTTGGCACGGCGCTCGATCGTCAGCGGCGCCGTGCTGATGTTCGCGCGCTCCGTCTCGGAGTTCGGCTCGCTGATCATCCTCGCCTACAACCCGCGCGTCATCGCCCTGCTCATCTACGACCGCTTCACCACCTACGGCTTGAGCGCCGCCCTGCCGCTGGCGGCGCTGCTGGTGCTGTTCGGCTTCGCGGTGATCTGGGTGGTGAGCCGGCTGGAGGGCAGCCCACTGTGAGCGACCAGGCACAACGGGCGACCTTTGATGGACGCAGTGCGGGGCCCCAAGGCACAGGTCGGCCTTCGCCCCTCGCCGCTCCCGTCCCCGCTATCGCAGCGCGCGGCCTGCGGGCGCGCGTCGGAGAGGGCTTCGCGCTGGGGCCGCTGAGCTTCGAGATCCCCGCCGGCGCCTACTGGGGCGTGGTCGGCCCCAGCGGCAGCGGCAAGACCAAGCTGCTCGAGCTGCTGGCCGGACTGCTGCCCGCCGACGCGGGCGAGTTGTGGTTCGCGGGCGAGCCGGTGACCCACCTGCCGCCGGAGCGGCGCGCGGTGGGCTTTGTCTACCAGGATGCGCTGCTGTTCCCGCACCTCACCGTGGCCGAGAACATCGCCTTCGCGAAACCCGCCCCACCGGGAAACGGCGATGCGAGCCTGGTGCAGTTGGCGGAGGAGCTCGCGCTCGAACCCTTGCTAGCGCGCCGGGTCGGTGGACTGAGTGGTGGCGAGCGGCAGCGCGTCGCCCTGGCCCGCGCCCTCTATCGCCGGCCGCGGGTGCTGTTGCTCGACGAACCGCTCTCCGCTTTGGACGACGCGCTGCGCGCCCAGACGCAGCAACTGCTCTGCGAACTGCATCGGCGCCACGGATTGACGGTGCTGCAGACAGCCCACGGCGCAGCAGACTGCGCCGCCGCCGCGGACGTGCTGCGCCTCCGCGCCGGGAAGCTGGTGTAGGGCGTCTGCGTTTCCAAGAAATGCGTCGCCCATTGGGCCGCGATGGCGCGATGTTACCGCCCCGTCAGGGCGGCGGAGAGTAACCGGGGGCGCGCCGCGCCAGCGGCGCTGCCCCCGGTTACCCGTCTCAACGCAACAGCTCGGAAAGGCTGAAATGTTTGCGCTTCTTGCCCAGAAGCTGCGGCTTGAGCAGGCCGGCTAAGGCGGCGGTATCCACGCCCAGGTCCTCGGCATCGCCCTGCTTGAGCTGTTGCCGCAGGGCGGCAACGTCGGGCGCGGCGGCGCGGCCCGCCGCGACCAACCACAACACGGCCAGAAAAGCGTACGGGAGGCGGCGCGGCAGGCGCATGATGCCTGCCAGACTAACAGGGAACTTACAGTGACTGCCAGTCAACGCTGACTCTTGCGCGTCGCTGCCCGAGCGGAGCCAATTCGATTGTCATGGCGCCGATCAAGGAGGACCGGTCATCGCGTGCAGCCCGATCCCAACGCCGGGTTGGCGGCGTTCGCAACCTTGGGTTTCGATCACCCACGTTCCCCGGGCTTGGTGGCCGCACGGAGGCGTATGGTTTGGCCGACCGCCAGTTGACCGGTGCGAGTGACCGTGCCGTAGATTCCCGCGTGGTTCTGGTGCACACGAACCACCGCTTTCAGCATTTCTGGCGCCGGAATTGCTGAATCGGGATCGAGATTCAACATCCCGCAGCGCACGTCCGGCATTGTGACGGTGATGGCGGGGGCGTCGTCGCCCTCGCCGAAGGAGAGCACCCCGCCCAACCACGCGTCCTCCTGGAAGGGAACCGATCGCGGTAAACGAACCACAATATTCGGGCGAAAGCGTCGTACGTCCGGGCTCAGCCGGCGAGTCGTCCGATATCGCGCACCGTGTCGAAGGCGATCACGGAGATGCAGGCGTCATCGAAGATGCCATGCTTCAACTGCATCATCTGCACGGGCGCCCCGTACCGACGTCCGACCCCCTGGGCCAAGTCCTCCCCGAAGACCGGCAGGTCTTCGCCATCCGGCGTGCGAATGTGGGTGGGAAGGTCTCCCGGGGCACCGTCTTCGCGGGGCTGCGGTGCAAACAGGAGCAGGGCGGGAAGCTGGCCGGCGGTCAGCCACGGGAACCCGCTGCGGTCCTCCAGGCGCCGGAACGCCAGGCGTCGGTCACCGGCGATACCGTGCCAGCCCAAATGAGCGGTCGCGAGTCGTTCGCCGCCCATGGACTTTACCGGATACCGGAAGAGCGCCTCCACCTGTCCGATTTCGATGAGCATGTTTGATCCTCAGGGCGGCCGCTTCTAGTGCAGCGTGAACTCATCCGTATGGGCGACGAACTCCGGGAAGGCGTTGGCGCCCAGCTCGTGCAGGTCGAGGCCCTGGCGCTCGGCGTCGAGGCTGACGCGGTAGGGGCGGAGGCGGTTCAGCAGCAGGTGGCCGCCGTAGACCAGCGGCAGCATGACGCCCAGCAGGAAGGCGACGCCCAGCACCTGGGCCCGCCCTTGGCCGGCATCGCCGGCCAGCCAGCCGCGCACCGGCCCCGCCACCCCGTTCCAGCCGTCGCCGCCGCCCGTGGCCAACAGGCCCACCGCCAGCAGGCCCCAGATCCCCGCCAGGCCGTGGACCGCAATCGCGCCGGTCGGGTCGTCCACGCCCCAGCGCAGTTCGAGCCACTCGACCCCCATGGGGACCAGCACGCCGGCCGCGGCGCCCACCAGCACCGCAACCGCGGGGGCAAAAAACAGGCAGCCGGCGCTGATCGCCACCAGGCCACCCAGCCAGCCGTTGGCGCACAACGAGGCGTCGGGCTTGCCGAAACGCAGCCGGGTGACGGCGGCCGTGCTGAGCGCGGCGGCGGCGGCGGCCAGCAGCGTGTTGATCGCGGCCAGCAGCAGCTCCCCGGCGCCGGCCCCGCCCTGGATGACGGCGCCCAGCAGGTTGAGGCTGATCCAGCCCACCAGGCTGAGCAGCGCCCCGAACAGAACGTAGACCGCGTTATGGCCCGGGATGGCGTTGGGCGTGTGGTGCGCGCCGAACTTGCCGCGCCGCGGCCCCAGCGTCCAGGCCAGGCAGAGGGCGCTCAGGCCGCCGAGCACATGCAGCCCGGCGGCGCCCCCGACGTCGATCCAGCCGTGCCCGTAGCCCAGCTCGACCCCCAGCCGGCTCAGCGCGCCCCCGCCCCAGCTCTGGTGCGCCACCAAGGGCAGCAGCAGCCCGCCCAGCAGGAAGGCCGCGCCCACGGCGGCCCCCAGCTTCCAGCGGTCCGCTCCCGCGCCGACCGGAATCAACGCGCCCGTACCGGCGATGAGCAGCAGCCAGAGCAGCGCCACCAACTGGACGGGTGCGGCGCTGCCGCGCACGAAGAACTGTCCGGCGCCGAGCAGCGACCAGGCATGGCCCGCCAGGTGAACCACATGGTCCGGGGCGTGGGCCAGACCGGACCACGCGAACCCCAGGCTCCAGATGCCGAGCGCCGCCGCAGCCAGCGCCAGCAGGCTGCTGAGCAGGGCGTGGGCGGCGCTGTGCGCCCGCCCCAGGCCGGTGTTCATGAGGGCCAGGCCGAGCGGCGCCAGCGGGGCGACGCAGAGCAGCACCAGGACCACGGGCAGCCAGGCGTCGGGGTTCACCGCGGCACCCGCGTCCAGGCATGCACCCGCAGCAGCAGGATCACGCCGGCAATCTCCATTCCCAAGCCCGCGGTACAGAACAGATCGAAGGCCGCGGCGCGCGCCGCAGGGAACAGCAGGGCGGCCGCCACGGCAATCGCCCAGCCGGCCGGCAGTAGGAATAAAGCCAGGAGTTTCATGAGGGGACGTGTGGGGCGGCAGGCACCCGAAGCGCCGGCGCGCCGCGCATGGTTGGCAGTCTACGGCAAAACCCCCTGCCCGGCCCAGCCGTGCCGGCTTGCCATCAGGCAGCCCACCGTTCGGCCCGGCCCCCCACCGCCGGTCACCCGTGGAAGGCCCCCAAGGCGCGCCGCACAGCGCCCTCAGGACGTCTGCCGCAGGGTGGGGAGGGGATGCCGCGCGCCGTTCGGTCCGGTCAGTCGTCCAAGCGGTGCTCCCGTGGCCCGGGCAGAGCGCGGCTCGGTGCGGTGGGGAGGGAGGCGGGGGGAACGGAGCCGCGTGCCATTGTGAAGCGCGTTACCGGGACCCGTCGCTCGAATCGGAGTGATTTGCGTCGCAGTGGTAACCACCCGGCTGGAGCGCAGGATGTCGACGCGGTTGGTTAGCCCGGCCGGGTGGGCTGATGCCTGATAACACATCGCGGAGGATTGGGTTAGCCGAGGCACCTTGGTGTTCGCAATGCCCACCCTGCGGACCCGACGCCCGCAGAAAACTCCGCTTGACATGACTGGCAGGCGCTGGCCACAAGTTTCTGGGGTCCACCCCAACTTTTTGAATTCAGCGGTGAACAAATGAACAAATGGCCCGCCGGTCTTGGCCGGGCGCTACCGCCTGCCACTCCAGCCCTCGCTATTCTTGGGCGTCTGAACCGCCGAGTGCTTCCACCATCTCGGCGATCACGCGCAACTGGCCTTCTTCCGCCGATTCAATCACGATGGGCTCGTAGTCGGGGTTGGTAGGTTTGAGGACGATGCGGCTATGCCGCCATGAGTCCCCGGATGTTGCTTTCTGGCTCTCGTAGCGCTTGACCGTATAGCGTTCGCCGGTTTCAGGGTCCGTGGAATCCCGAAGCTGAACGAGGACGGTTTTGCCCTGGCGGGTTCCCGTTACCGGCGCCGCGAACAGGCAGTAGGAGCCGTCTGGGATGCCGGGCTCCATCGATTGGCCGACGACTTGGGCGACGAACATGCCGGGCCTCAATTTATGGTGGGTATCGATGTTGACCCAAGCCCAATCGCCGTCTTCGACGCGTTGCGGGTTGCTGAACGCGCCGGCGGCGGCCTGGAGGGGAACTAGCGGAACGCAGTCCCGATAGGGGAATGGCGGCCGGCCTTCGATCAGCCGCAGACGAGAGGGGAGCGCTGCAGCCCTTTTGGCTGTTTGCGCCGTACGGCCCTCGGCAGCCGTCTTCAACTTCCGGTAGGCTTCGTTCGCCATCCACGACGTGACCTGCTTCTGGAAGGCGCTGTTGTTCATGAAGCGGACGAACATCTCCTCGTTCTGATCCAAGCGGTCCACAAAGAGCTTTTGCAGCAGATTGCCAAAGACCAGTTCAAATCGGTCCTTGGGGTTGACCGCGGCCGACTGCTGCACGCTCTCGTCAGCCATGGCCGCCTCGACGATCTGATCGAAGAAGAGCTGGTCGGCTTTATTGAAATCCGTCCCGAACCGGTCGTTCAGGATGTCGATGAGCTGCGAGAGCGCCACGGGCTGCTCACGCACCAGTGCGCTCCCCACTTCGGTGGGCCCGTCGAGCGGGCGCGGCGCGCCTTCCTGTAATGAAATCGAACCCTCGCTGATCTTCTGCAGGCGGTAGTATTCCAGCCGTACCTCGTCATCGAATTGATAGGCCACGCCCTTGCGGCGCGGCAGCTTTGCCGACAAATGGCGGACGAAGACGTAAAGGCGCTCAAGGTCCGAATCCTGGTACGGGATGACCTGGCTGAGAAAACTGTAAAGGCTCCGGAAGGCCTGAGCGTTGCTCCGCCACAGCTCCGCCTCGGCCTCGGTATCCCGCAGGAGCACGCTGAAGCGCGACACCGCGGGGTCGAGGGCGGCGTTCATCGCCTGATGGTCGGAAGGGCTCTGGCGCTCTTTGGGCTTGAAGTAAACCGCGCAGAACCGCTCAACCTCCTCGTTCAGGTAGACGCCAGAGGCGTCAAGCTCCGCCTTAATCGTGTACATTCGCGCCGGGTCAACATCTTCGCCCATCTCGGCGCCCTCGTAATACTGCTTGAAGGCCTCCCGGATCTCATCGCGGTCGTTGACGAAATCGAGAACGAAGGTGTCTTCCTTCAGCGGGTGGATACGATTCAGGCGGGAGAGCGTTTGGACGGCCTGGATGCCGGCGAGCCGCTTATCCACGTACATTGTATGCAGCAATGGTTGATCGAAGCCGGTTTGGTACTTTTCAGCGACGAGCAGAACCTGGTACTCCTGGGAAGCGAACCGCTCGGGCAGTTCCTTTTCCCGAATGCCCTCGTTCATCCGCTCCTCGGTGTAGGAGAGACCAGGAAAGTCGTCGTCCAGTACTGTTCCAGAAAATGCAACTAGCGTCCTTATCGGGTAGTTCTTGTCTTTAATGTAGCGGTCAAAGCTCAGCTTGTAGCGGACCGCTTCCAAGCGCGAGCCGGTGACGACCATCGCCTTGGCGCGCCCGCCGATCCGGTGACGGGTCACGGCCTGAAAGTGCTCGACCATGATCTCCGTCTTCTGCGCGACATTGTGGGGGTGGAGGCGCAAAAACCGCGCCAGCGCACGGGCCGCCTTCTTGCGCTCAACATTGGGGTCGTCCGCGCAGGCTTTGAGCAGCCTGTAATACGTCCGGTAGGTTGTGTAGTTCTTGAGCACGTCGAGGATGAATCCCTCCTCGATTGCTTGGCGCATCGTATAGCGGTGAACTGGTTGGCCGTTCCGTCCGAAGACGGCGAAGGTCTTGTACTTGGGCGTGGCGGTGAAGGCGAAGAAGCTCAGGGTGGCCTGTTGCGCCCGTTTGGCCATGCTGCGATAGAGTTCTTCGATCGCATCGTCGCCCTCTTCGGTTGCACGCCGCCGGGCCTCATCGGCCAGATCCTCGCCTCCCAAGACCTCCTTCAGATCTGTCGCGGTCTCGCCCCCCTGGGAGCTATGGGCTTCGTCGATAATCACGGCGCAACGGCGGGTTGGCAGCCATCCGCCTCCCTTTTCATTCCGCTCCTCCGCCATCTTCATGAGCTGACGTGAGACAAACGGAAACTTCTGGAGCGTCGTGATGATGATCGGGACCGCGCTCTCCAAGGCCTCTGCGAGCTGGCGGGAGCTTTCGTCGATCTTCTGGACCACCCCTTGCTTGTGTTCGAACTGGTAGATGGCGTCCTGGAGCTGCTTATCGAGGACGACGCGGTCGGTGATCACGATGACACTGTGAAAGACGCGCTCATCGGCCTCGCTGTGGAGCGATGCCAACCGATGGGCGAGCCAAGCGATGGTGTTGGTCTTCCCGCTTCCGGCGGAGTGCTCCACTAGATGGTTATGCCCCACGCCCTCTTGCCGGGCCGCGCCGGCCAACATTCGCACCGCCTGCAGCTGGTGGTAGCGGGGGAAAATCATCACTTCAACCTTGGCTTTGCGCCCCTGGTCGTCCCGCTTTTCTTCGACCTGAACGTGCAAGAACCGTGCCAGCAGATCGAGCAGACTGTCGCGCTGTAAAACTTCTTCCCAGAGGTACGCCGTGCGATAGGTACGGCCAGCCGGGTCGGGCGGGTTGCCGGCGCCACCGTCACATCCTTTATTGAACGGCAGGAAATGGGTCGAGGGTCCCGCCAGCCGCGTGGTCAGCAGTACGGACTCGGTATCGACGGCGAAGTGGACCAGCGTTCGGCGCTTGAACTCGAAGATCGGTTCGTGGGGATCGCGGTCGCGCCGATACTGCCGGCAAGCATCCTCGACCGTCTGGCCCGTCAGCGGGTTCTTCAACTCTACGGTGGCAATGGGAACCCCGTTAAGGCTGATTGTCACGTCCAGCGACTTCTCGGACCGGGGAGAGAAGTGGAGTTGGCGGGTAAGCGCCAGCTTGTTTTCGGCGTATCGCGCCTCAAGCTCTGGATTGAGCCCATGCGCCGCCTTAAAAAAGGCTACGCTCAGCGTGCGCCCGTAGCACTTGAAGCCATGGCGAAGCGTCGCGAGCGAGCCGTTCTCGTCCATCCATTTGCAGAGATCGGAGATGATCTGCTCGCCGGTTCGGTCCCCGTGCAGTGCTTCCAGTTTGGCCCACTCTTTGGGTTGTGTCTGGTGAATGAAGGCCAGCACCGCGCCGGGGAAGATCGCCCGTTCCCGATCATAGCCATCCGGCGAGTCCGATTCGTACCCGTTCTGAAGCAAGTGCGCCTCGATCACCGTCTCGAAGGCCACTTCCTGGGTCCGCTTCATCGCTCTCCCCCGAGAATGAACCGGGCGCGTTCAATCCCGAGCATCTGGAAGGGGTTCATGAAGCGGATGCCCAGTCCGACGCAGGCGTCGGGGATCTTGATCTTTTTCGTTGATGACGACGGACGCTCGTGGGTCACAACCGTGTCCCCAGTGGTCAGAGCGTGCGTGACAAGGTAATAGTCCGCTTTCGATAGGAAGTCGCTGATCGCGGCGGATTCATAGCTTTGGCTGGTCGCCCACAGACTGACCTTCCGAAGCGAGGGTGCCATCTCTGGCTTAAGTTTGAGGAAGAATGCCTTTCCTCTCTCTCGAGCCCAATCCCTTAGCTCGTCGTCGCCCGCTTCAATCTCATCGCCAACCTTTTCAATGCTAAAGACTTGACCGGCGGTGTTGCTCCTGATGAGCCAATCCCAAAATGCAGGGCAGAAGGCGAAACCGTAGTGATGCTTTTTGGCTTCAATGAAGATGTTGGTGTCCAGGAGGTAAGCCATCAGACCGGAACCTCCAGACTGCGGCCGAGATCGTGCAGGGTGGAGAGTTTAGTGAACCCGAGCAGGTGAAGCGCTTCACGATAGAGCGTTCGTCCCTCAGCCGTGCTTTCGATCAGGGCACGCGCGAAACGTTTCCCGACTCTCGCTCCCTGGGTCAGGTAAAAGTCGCCGCCGCCTGCGCTCTCTTTGGCGATGCGCGCCAGATTTTCAAGTTCATGATCGTAGGCTTGCTGGAATCCCTGACGGGAAACGGCTCCGGCATCAAAGACCCGGCGGAGTGCCACAAGACTGCTGACCTTGAAGTAACGGGCGAGCCGGTTGGCCTCCGCATTGAGTTCTGCCCCCCGGCGATAGATTTCGCGGATGGCGCTCAAAGGGACTAAGATCTCCGCCGCAACTTGATCGCACCACCGTTCAGTGGCGTCCTCGGGAAGCCGGCCCGCCTCTTCATCCCCCAGCGCCGTTTGCCCCAGCCAGACATGGGCTAGTTCGTGCGCGAGCGTGAACATCTGGGCCGCCTTGGAGTCGGCGGCGTTAACGAAGATCAACGGGGCAACCGTGTCGGAGAGCGTGAAGCCCCGGAACTCTCCTGGCTCAAGCGGCCGATTGTTATTGTTCAGAACGACGCCGTTTCGCATGACCAGGACCCCGGCTGCGTCCGCCTGCTCGACCATGCGCCGTAGCGCTTCGCTCCAACTTGAAATTTGGCTCCGTTCCTCGATGTCAAGATGGAGGGCGTGGCGGATCGTTGCGGCCACTGGTTCGATGGCATTTGAGGTACTGGCCGAGCCAACGAACGGCAGCGGTTCTTCGCCAGTCGCGATCGCATGGTCGCGGTACCACTCTTGTCGCTGCTGGCAGATGTAAACCGTGTCGAGCAGTTCCGGGCTCGGCTGGCGGAGGCGCTCGCCGCCGCTCCTGAAGTCGGGAATGGGCGCTTTCTCCACCGGGGGGGCGGGGAGGAAGAGGAAGCCAATCGGCACGTGGACGGCCTTCGCAAACTGCTCCAGCTGCTTCAACGTCGGCTGCGCCGCTCCGCGCTCCCATTCTTTAAGGTTTGGAAAGCGCTTCGTGAGCTTGCTGACCGGCAAGCCAGACCGCCGGCTGGCCCATCTCAATAATTCGGGTTTGACATCAACACGCATGGCTTCAATTTTGACCCCGTACGCCGCCTATGTGGAGACTACGCTACTGGTGGCGATGGCGGCCATGGGGCGATGTCGGCCCAGTGCCCTTATGGTAAATGCCCCCATCGGCCCGAGGCTACGGCGTTGCTCAGCACCCGGACCGCGCCGCTTCAGCGCCGACAGGAAGCTGCCCGATGACCGCTGCCGCGATGAGGGCAGCGCGTCGCTCCTTAAGCAGCGCAATGCTTTGCTCCGTAGCTGCTCGAATTTGATGACTCATTCTTTTTTCCGCCGACAGATGCTTGCTGATCGCAATCTGTTCATGGATTGGCGGTAGAAAAACAGGTACCCGCCCCAAGACATCGGTTTCCAGTTTGCGGGTCCCATGGGCGGAGCTATCCGCCAATGCCAAAATGCTGGGCTCAGTACCTTGCAGGTAATCCCGCAGGAAACGCGGGTCTAGAAGCTGATGGCAAAGCAACGCCTTCAAGTCTTGATTGATCGTGACGGATTTCGAAGTGATGGCGACGGGGAAACTGTGGGCAAGAATCATTCCTCGCACAACGATAAGTACTGCACCTACCGGAATCATCTTGAGCCCAGTTGCAGCCAGGGCGGCATCTTCAACGTGATCCTCGGAATCGCTGATTTCCTCGCACTTCATGTCTTTTGCCGATACCCACGGGATATCACCGCACCAGAACTCTGCCGTAGCCGTATTCGGCGTGGCGCCGCTGACTAGCTTGACCAGGAATCGCAGCGGCACGAGTCGCCAATGTTCAGGAACTCCGCCAAGCCATTGGACTCCCGAGTCTTTGAGCGTCGTCGACGGATCCAGTCCGCGCGTTACGGCGTGGGTGATGATCGTCCGGCGCTTCTCGGCGAGCAGTTCCAGAAGCCGCCCCTTGGCCGCGATCAGCGCGTCGATGCGCGCCGTCTCCCGATCGAGGTAGTCGGCGATGGCGTGCTGGATCGAGAGCGGAGGAACCGGCACCAGCATCGCCCCAATTTGGGCCTTGGGTATTCCGAACCTTGTCACCCCATTTGCAGCCAATTCAAGTTGTAATCGGATGGGGAGAGCCTGAAGACAACGAAGGAGAAATGATCCGGCAATGCTGGATCCCAGAGGCCGAATCAGCGCCAGATGGTAGCCGCACACCAAATCGTGCGCCGCCTCCCGCACTAGCGCCGGGACCCCAATATCATCCCAGGACTCGGAGTCCTTGGTAATCAGCACATCGTCAGCCATGAGCCGAAAGCGTCGAATTTCGTCCTTCGTCGCTGTGCCCGCCATGAAATCAAGCGAGAGGTCAATGGCGTCATGTTTGTACACATCCGAATAGTTGCACAAACGCACGGCTTCTTCGCCCTCGACTACGTGCTTGTCGATGCTGCTAATCGTATAGTCGGCAACGGCGTGAAGGGGCTTCGCTATCCAATTTCGCGGGAGCGCATCGGCCCAATCCGGTCGCGTCACGCTGTTACCTCGCGCAGGAGGCGCTCGATTTCTTCTTCTGCCTGCTTCAGGTCGGCGTCGATCTCGGCCAACGGGCGCGGCGGGGTGTACTTGTAGAAGTGCCGATTGAAGTTGATCTCGTAGCCGACCTTGTCCTTGTTCCGGTCCATCCAGGCATCGGGGACATGAGGGCGGACCTCGCGCTCAAAATAGGCGTCTACAGCTTCCTTCAGCGGTACGTTCTCGTAATCGCGGCGTTCCGGGTCGGGCTGGGGGTTGCCATCGGCATCACGGCAGATCTCCGCGCTTTCGTCCCGCTCGGAGCAGGCGTCCAGAATCGCCTTCTTGAGCGGGGAGGAGAGCTTCACGCCAGCCCTCTCGACGGCACGCGCGAGCCGGTTTTCAAAGTCCGGTCTGCTCCTGTCTATCCTTCCAGAATCCATGGATTCGAGCACGGCGATGATCTCGCGCTGTTGCGCCGTGCCGGCTTCCACCTCCCGCTGGCCCTCCGTGCCCTTTTTCCTGGCCTTCGCCAGGTTCTGGAACGCTGTCATATGGCAGAGGAGTTGAATCCGCTCCGGGGTCACCTGAAAACTCCGGCGCAACGGGCGTTCCACCATCACCTGGGTATAACCGAAGTCCGCATTATCAAAGATCTTCGAGCGCTCTCCAGCCTCGAACCGGCCATAAAGCCGGACAATCTCCGCGATCTGCTCTTCGGAAAGATGCCGGCGCTTGTCGCCCAAGCTCCGCTTGCTGTTGGCGCTCCCGCCAGGGCTCCAGATTTCGCGCGCATCCAGAAGCTGGATCTTGCCCTTGCGCCGCTTCTCCTTGCGGTTCGTCACGATCCAGACGTAGGTACCGATGCCGGTGTTGTAGAACATCTGCTCCGGAAGGGCGACGATCCCCTCCAACCAGTCGTTCTCAATGACCCACTTCCGAATCTCGCTCTCTCCCGATCCAGCGCCGCCAGTAAAGAGTGGCGAGCCGCTGAAGACGATCGCCAGCCGGGACCCATACTTGTGCTCGACTGGCCGCACCGGCTCGAACTTGTAGATCATGTGCTGCAAAAACAGGAGAGCCCCATCGTTAACGCGCGGCAGGCCGGCGCCGAAACGCCCGGAAAAGCCAAGCTTCTCATGCTCGCGCTGGATCTCGGTCTGCTGTTTTTTCCAATCGACGCCGAACGGCGGGTTGGTCAGAAAATAGTTGAAGCGCTGCCCCTCGAACTGATCGGCGGTAAAGGTGTCGCCGAACTTCACGTTTTCCCCACCACCGTTATGATCCACTTCCTTGATCAGCATGTCCGAGGCGGCCGTGGCGAAGGCGCGCTTGTTGTAGTCCTGACCGTAGACATACAGCTTGGCGGCGGAATGATGATCTCTCAGGTAGGCCTGCGCCTCGGCCAGCATCCCCCCCGTACCGCATGCCGGATCGAGAAGTGTACTCACGGTCCCCGGCGTGGCAAGCAACTTGTCGTCGTTAATAAAGAGGATGTTCACCATCAGCCGGATCACCTCGCGCGGGGTGAAGTGATCGCCGGCCGTCTCGTTCGCCAGTTCGTTGAAGCGGCGGACGAGGTTCTCAAAGATGAGCCCCATCTGGTCGTTGGGGACCGAGCCTGGGTGCAGGTCAACGTCGCAGAACTTTGAGACCACAAGGTACAGGAGGTTGTCCTCGTGCAGCTTCTCGATCTCGTTATCGAACTCGAAATATTCGAAGATGCGGCGGACGTTTTCCGAGAAACCCTTGATGTAACGAACAAGGTGCTTTTCGATAGCGCCGGAATCGCCTTTCAGCTTCTCGAAATCCAGCGGCGAGTGATTGTGAAAACGCTGGCCTGAGGCCTTGTTCAGCTTGGCGTCGAGCGCCTTGCCGTCGATCTTCCCCTTCCACTTGGCATGCTCGGCGAGCACCTTGGATTTCTCCGGCGCCAGCACGCAATCGAAACGGCGAAGGATGACCATCGGCAGCATCACCCGCTCATACTGGGGAGGCCGGTAAGGCCCGCGTAGCAGGTCGGCGATCTGCCAGATCAGGTTCTCGAAGTAGCTATGGTCAGGCATGCGGCAGGACAGTCTCTCGGGGAGGGCTCCAGTTGTGCTGATCGGCCACCTGGGCGCGCCGCTTCAGTCCGCATTATGCTGGACAGCCGATCCGCTGACAATGGGCGTTTTCAGGGACCGGACAAGCGACGGCTTGTCAGGAGTACCGGTCTTCGATGGGCTGCCTATATCCTGCTTGAAACTCGAAGACAGAAAAAGGGGACAGCGTGAGAGCCTGTCAGAGGGAAAAAGGTCGGGTTGGAGGAAGCGGATGAGCACGAGGCATATTTTGTCCGCGTAGCAGGCTGCCGGCGCGCCGCGCATGGTTGGCAGTCTACGGCAAAACGGCGCTTGGAAAGCGTTTGCCAGTCGCGATTCCATGGATGCCGACTATTCGCTTTTCTTATCCGTTCTACACTCCCTCTCGGAGCCGCGAGCCCCGGCCGCGTCGGCAGCGTTGCCGTCTCTTATGCTGGAAATCGAGTACGCCCGCGCCACCGACGTCGGACGCGTCCGTGACCACAACGAAGACTGCTTGGGCGAGGCGCTGCCGCGCGACGCGGTGCAGTCCCGCACCCAGGGCTACCTGTTCGTGCTGGCGGACGGGGTGGGCGGCCACGAGCGCGGCGAGGTGGCCTCGCGGCTGGCGGTGGAGACGCTGGTGAACGGCTTTCGCGCCGCCCCGGCCGGGCAGCCGCACGCCGCTCTCCTGTCCCGCCTGGTGCAGCATGCCAACTCCCTGATCTACAACCAGCGGCATGATGCGGGAGCCCAGGGAATGAGCATGGCCACCACGGTGGTGAGCTGCGCGTTGCGCTTCGACCGTTGCGTAGTGGCGCACGTGGGCGACTCGCGCGCCTACCTGCTGCGCGGCGCCCAGGTCACCGCCCTGACCCGCGACCACTCGGTGGCCGCCGAACAACTGTCGCTGGGCGTGGTCACGTCGGACGAGGCCGGGGCGACACGCCACCTGCTGACGCGGTCCGTCGGGCACGATCTGTTTGTGCAAGTGGACGTCGGGGAACACCAGGTACAGCCGGGAGACGTGCTTCTGCTCTGCTCCGACGGCCTGCATGGATCAGTGGTGGAGGCGGATTTGGTGCATCTGCTGCGCCAGCCGCAACTCGAAATCGCAGTGCAGCAGCTGATCGCGCTGGCCAACGAGCGCGACGGCAGCGACAATTGCAGCGTGCAGGCGGTCCGCATCCGGCAGGTGGAACGCACCGGGGTTTATCGTGGCCGCCCCTACGCACTGCGCTAGACTGCCCGAGGCTTCTGAACCCTACGCATGACCAGTCTGCACGTCGGCGATCAACTCGATCACTTCCAGGTGGAGTCACTTGTGGCGCGCAGCGGCATGGCGTCGATTTTCCGCGCCACCGACCGGCGGGATGGCCGAACGGTGGCCATCAAGCTGCCGCATCCCGAGATGGAGTGCGATCCCATTCTCTACGAGCGTTTTCAACGCGAGGACGAGCTGGGCAGCAGGATGGACCATCCGGGAGTGATGAAGGTGTTGCCGGTCGCCGACAAAAGCCGCCTCTACATGGTCATGGAGTGGGTGCCGGGGCGCCTGCTGCGCGAGGTCCTGCGCGATCAGCGCCCGATGCCGATTCCGCGCGCCGTCGCCATCCTGCGTCAATTATGCGACGCCCTGGGCTACATTCACGGACTGGGCGTGGTGCATCGCGACCTGAAACCGGAAAACGTCATGGTGGATGCCGCGGATCGCATCAAGCTGATCGACTTCGGCATCGCCGGCGACGTGGCCGCGCGCCGCATCACCTTCGCCAAGCTGACCCAGATGCTGGGCACGCCCGACTACATCTCTCCGGAACAGGTCAAGGGGCAGCGCGGCGACCCGCGTAGCGACCTGTTCGCGCTCGGGGTCATGCTCTACGAGATGGTCACCGGCGACGTGCCCTACCACGGTCCCAACGCCTTCGCCATCATGAACGACCGGCTGCTCAACAACCCGGTCCCGCCCCGCGAACTCAACCCGGAGGTGTCACCCCAACTGCAGGAGGTCATCTACCGCGCCCTGGAACGCGACCCGAAGCAGCGCTACGCCACGGCGGCAGAGCTGGCGTGGGACCTTGACCACCTCGACGAGGTGGGGGTCGCCGAACGCGCCGAGATGCAGAACTGGCGCCGGCGCCGCACCCCGGTCTCCCGCCAAATCCTGTTCTACGTGGCGATGGCGCTGATTCCGGTGGTGGTGTTCGGGCTGCTGCTCTGGGTTGCGCGTCACTAAAAGGCGCGCACGCCTGCCTCGCGGCGACAGTGGCGTATTAAAACAATGGATTGGACCTTGACCCGCGGGCTCCGTAGCCTTGTAACACCATGGCAACGACGCCGCTGCCCTCTCCCAAACGTGTGCGTCCCGAAGCACTGATCGAGATGGTCCACACCGCCGCACAGCGGCTGAACCGCCATGAGGACTTGGAACAACTGCTGCATGACGTGGTGGATCTCTGTCTGGAGGGGCTGGCGGGCGACTCCTGTTTCGTGTACCTGCTCGAGGCGCCCACCGGAGAGCTGATCCTGCGGGCCTCCTCCAACTCCCATCCCGAGGAACTGGGACGGCTCTGCGTGCGCATTGGTGAGGGCATTACGGGATGGGTGGCACAACAGCGTCGCCCGGTGGCGATTCCCGCGCAAGCGTGGACCGACTCGCGCTTCAAGTTTTACTCCGCCCTGCCGGAGGATCGCTATGAGGCTTTCCTTTCCGTGCCCATCCTGTTCCGTAACGTCGTCCTCGGCGTCATTAACCTGCAGCATCGCGTCGTGCATGAGCACGATGCGCTGGAGATCAAGGCGCTGGCCTCGATCGCTTTGATGCTGGGCGAAGCCCTGGACCGAGCCGGCCACATCCAGGAGAACGAGGAATCGGCGCGCCGCCTGAATGAATTCTGGGCGCTCTCCGAGCTGCTCAGTGGAGAGATCACGCCTGCGCTGCCACGCATCCTGGAACAAATCGGGACGGCCACCCGGGCGATCAGCGTCAGCCTGCGGCTGCAAGGTGACAGGGAACCCCAGCAAAGCAACTGGACGACGCCCGGAACGCCGTGCCCGGCCATCACCGACGACGAGCTCAAGCGGGCGGAAGGTGCATCGGGACCGGTGGCGGTGCCCGGCCGCGGCCTGCTCACCAGCCTTCCGCTGCGTGCCGGCAGCGCGGGTTGCATGCTTTGTGTTTATCCTCCGGGCGACACCCCGACGGCGCAACAGGCGCGCTTTCAAGGGCTGCTCACCCGTGAGCTGGCCGGTGCTTTGGAACGTGCAGAACTGGCATCGCGTTGCGATCAACAGGACCGCGCGCTTTCAGATCGCAAGCTGATCGAGCGCGCCAAGGGCGTCCTGCAACGGGAGCGCAACCTGAGTGAAGACGAGGCCTATCGTCTGTTGCAGCAGGAAAGCCGCCGCAATCGTCGGCCCATGGCGGCCGTCGCCCAGGCCCTGCTCACCAGCCGCGCCCTGCGCTCTGCCACCGGGGAAGAGGGCCTGAGCGAGCCCGAACTGACGCAAAAGCCTGCTTAAGGACTGCCTGGGAGCCGCTTGGGGCACGCGCCCGGGCCGGGGCGGTGCTGGTTCCGTTGATTTGCTCCATTCGAACTTTGGATTGGTCTTCCTGTCCGCCACGGAATGAAATAGTGGAGGACCGACAGCGGTCCGCGAGGTGATCCCAAATGAACGAGTTTTTCGTCGTCTGCCGTCCCCATAGCGAAGCGGAAGCGACGCTCGAGATTGCCGGCGAGTTCGTCAGCAAGGATCAGGCGGATCGCGAGCTGGATCGCCTCAACGTCTTCCGCGAGCCCGGCTCGCCGGAGTGGTCGCTGCTCGTCAAGCAGGCATCCTGAAGCACCGTCGTACGCTGACACCCGTGCCTTCCGGGTACAATCGCGGCTGATGCGGGCGGCCCTGGCTTGGGCACACCACAGCCGTCAGAGCGTCAACGTCCGGAAGGTTCCCCATGGCCACGATGGAAGCAGCAGCGGAAGTCGTGCGCATTTTCGCCGGGGGTGAGTGGCGAACGTCCCGCTCCGAGCAATTTCTGGAAATCTGCAACCCGGCCAACGGCGCCTTGCTGGCGCGTGTCCCGTTCTGTCTGCCGGAGGAAGTTGACCACGCGGTCGCTGCCGCCGCTGCCGCCTTCCCCGCCTGGCGCGACACCCCGGTCACGCAACGCGTGCGCGTGCTGTTCCGGTACCGCGAACTCCTGAACCAGCGTGAGGAGGAGTTGGCCCAGCTCACGTCCCGTGAACACGGCAAGACGCTGGAGGAGGCCCGCGCCTCGGTGCGACGCGGCATTGAAGTGGTCGAGTTTGCCTGTGGCATCCCCACGCTGCTGATGGGCGAAAGCGTCGAGGGCGTCGGCCGCCATATTGACACCGTATCGCTGCGTCAACCGCTGGGCGTCTGCATTGGCATCCCCCCGTTCAACTTTCCCGCCATGGTCCCGCTGTGGATGTTCCCCTTGGCGGTGGCCTGCGGCAATACGTTCGTGTTGAAGCCCTCGGAAAAGGTGCCGCTCACCGCCTCCCGGCTCGCCGCGCTTTTTGCGGAAGCCGGACTGCCGGCGGGCGTCCTCAACGTCGTGCATGGCGGCGCCGAGGTGGTGAATCGTCTGCTTGACCACCCGGAGGTGAAAGCGGTGTCGTTCGTCGGGTCCTCACAGGTGGCCCAGCACGTGTACGCGCGCGCGGCGTCACAAGGCAAACGGGTGCAGGCGTTGGGGGGTGCCAAGAATCATCTCGTCGTGTTGCCGGATGCCGACCTGGAACTCACCACCGAGGCGGTGATCGGCTCGGCGTTTGGCTGCGCCGGAGAGCGGTGCCTGGCGGGCAGCGTGGTGGTGGCGGTGGGCGCCATCGCCGACCCGCTGGTTGCGGCACTGCGTCGTAAGGCGGCGGGTCTCGCGATCGGCGACGGCGCCCTGCCTGCGACCCAGATGGGTCCGTTGATCAGCGCGGCACACCGTCGCCGCGTGGAGAGTTTCATCGAGACCGGCTGCCGCGAGGGCGCCCATCTGATCCTGGATGGCCGCGAGAGCAGCGATCACGGGGGTTGTTACCTCGCACCGAGCATTTTTGATGCAGTGTCGCCGGGCTCGATCCTGCACTGCGAGGAAATCTTCGGTCCAGTGCTGAGCGTGATCCGCGTGCCGGATCTCGAGGCCGCACTGCAAGTGGTGAATTCCTCGCGTTACGGCAATGCCGGCTCGGTGTTTTCCAATGACGCCGCCGCGATTCGCGAATACTGCTCGCGGGTCGAGGCCGGCATGATCGGCGTCAACATCGGCGTAGCCGCGCCGATGGTCTTCATGCCATTTGCCGGCTGGAAAGGCTCCTTCTACGGCGACCTGCACACACATGGCAAGGATGGCGTGCGCTTCTATACCCGGCAGAAGGTGATCACCTCCCGACATCCGTGGAGCGGCGAAGGTGGCAGCGGGGCGCGACAACACTTCTGAAAACAGCGGGTTGCCAACGAATTGGGCGATGCTCTTTGACGTTGCCGAGTTGCGTCACAGGCCGGAGCCAAGCAGCGCCGCCGGTTCCAACTCGCCGCGCATGACGACCACCGCCTGACCGGTCAAGTAGACACGGTCGTCTTGCAGGCGGATCCCGACCGCACCGCCGCGCGCTGACGCCTGGTAGGCGCGCAGCGTCGTGCTCCCCAGGCGCTCCTGCCAGTAGGGTCCGAGGCAGCAGTGGGCGGAGCCGGTGACCGGGTCCTCATCGACACCGGAGCCGGGGGCAAAGAAGCGCGACACGATGTCGTATTCCGGCGTGGCGGCGCGGCAGGTGACGATCACGCCCCGCACCGGCAGCTCCCGCAATTGCGAGAAGTTGGGCCTGAGGGCGCGCAGCACCGCCTCGCTCTCCACCTCGACCAGGTAATCCATGACATTTTTCCCGACGAACGGCGCCGCGTTGAGCCCGAGGGCAGGCAGCAGCAGCGGCGGCGGCTCCGTGGCGGTTGCGCGTTTCGCCGGAAAGTCCATCTCGATCCCGTCGGTTGTCTGCACGGCGCGCAACTCGCCGCTCGCAGTGTGGAAATGGGCGGTGTCTCCGGACGCCAGCCGTCCGCTCTCCCACAGCACGTGTGCGCTGGCCAATGTGGCATGGCCGCAGAGCGGGACCTCGACGGTCGGCGTGAACCAGCGTAAGCGATGGCCGTTCCCCTCGGGATGCAGGAAAGCGGTTTCGGAGAGGTTCATTTCCCGGGCAAGGTGCTGCATCCAGGTCGCATCCGCGGGAGCGGGAAGCACGCAGACAGCGGCCGGATTGCCGGAGAACGCCCGGTCGGTAAACGCGTCAACTTGTGTAATGGAGAGGGGCATAGACGGCCATGTCCTTGACTCGGCCATGATAACGAACGGGAGTTGTCCCGGCACGCATCCAGGATCCGTTTGGCGTCGACGACAGGAGCGAAGCACCCGTGTATTTAAACGGAGATGGTGTAGGGATGACGATCGGGCGCTGTCTCAGATCCAGAGTGGTTCGCGCCACAGTGTGAGGGGCTGCCCGAGGCCGTGGGCGCAGGCGGTGCGATAGAGGGCGGCCGCCAGGGCGACATCGTCAACCCCCATTCCCATATGGGCGAAGTGGATGCGTTCCTGGTCATGGGTGCGGCCCGGCTTGAAGCCGGCCACCAACTCGCCCAAGCTCGCATAGATGCGCTCATCGGGGAGCAGCCCGGCCTGGTGCATGAGGGCCGGGGTCATGATGCCGCGGTGCTTGACGGTTTCCCAGTCGTCAACCACCAGCTTCTGGCACTGCGCCAGCACCTCGAACTCGCACTCGTGTCCGGAGAGTTGAATGGTGAGGGCCCCGGGTTTGATGTGGCGGGCGAAGACGATGGGGGCGTCGGCCGTGGTGATGGTGAGCGCGACGTCGGCGTCGGCGAGGGCTTCGGGGATGGTCTCGACCGCTTCGACCGGGGCCTGCCAGCGGTCCCGGCACTCTTGGGCGAGGGCGTCGGCGTGGGCGCGGCAGCGGTTGACGACGCGGATGGCGCGCAGAGTGGGCAGCGCGGTCAAGAGTCCAAGGATCTGGGTGCGGGCCTGTACCCCGGCGCCGACCACACCCGCCACCTGGGCGGCGCTGGGGGCGAGGTAGCGGGCGCCCAAGGCGGTCACCGCGCCAGTCCGCATGGCGCTGATCAGCGTGCCATCCATCACGGCCAGGGGCAGCCCGGTTTCCAGACTGTTGAGGATGATCAGGGCGCTGGCGCGCGGGAGGCCACGTTGGCGGTTGGCCGGGAAGCTGGCGATCCACTTGATGCCCATGGCCTGCACGGAACCGCCGACAAAGGCGCAGAGGCCGTTAATGCGTCCGCGGGCTTCGCAGGCGGCACTCTCGCCGAAACGCAAGACCACCTTATGCGGCTGACGGCACTCGCCCTGGGCAAACAGGGTCAGGCTTTCACCCACCGCCCGCATGGCTTGGCGCATGTCGAGGACACCGGCGGCCAGCACCGCATCCTGATCCAGGAACAACAATTCAGCGGGACGTGGCGACATGAGCTTCCTCGGGGCGCACGGGAATGGCAGGGGGCCTCTGAGCGGCGGGGAACGGGCGGTACAGACGACGCAGAAAGGGGAGCGGATCGCGCCAGTTCCAGTAAGCGGTCTCGCGCAGGCCGCGATAGCTGGCCAGCCAGCTCCACAGGCCGAGTTCGCCGCTGGAGAGCAGCCGTCGGCAGGTGCGCCAGTCGTGGTCCTCGATCGCCCAGCGACGGCGCCGCGGACGCAGCCCGCCGGGAAGGACATCACCGGCCATGTCGCTATAGGCGAGCCAGCCGAGGTCCAGACCGTTCTCTGTGACATAGGTGCGGTAGTTCTGTCCCAGCCGCGGATTCACGTCGAGGATCTTGTAGTGCCGCGTGCGGGGATCGAACTTCAGCCCCACGTCCACTGCTCCGATGTAGCCGACGGACTGGAAGAAGGCGGTTAATGGTTCGGCCAGCCCGGGCATGGGGCAGGCTTCGCTCAGGCAGGCAGTGCCGAACTCAATGGGATACTGCCGCAGCTTGCGCCCCGTGAAGACCACCACCGGCCGGCTGGCGTGGTCGAAGTAGGCGTTGTAGAGGGCTACCCGCTCGCAGCCCCCGGCAAGGTATTCCTGCACCATGAGGCGGGGGTCGAGCGGAGCCAGGCGTGCGTAGGCACGTCGCATGGAGCCGATATCGGCGACGCGCAGCTTGCCGCTGCTCGGATCTTCCGGCGCCTCCGCCGTGCCAAACAGACGGCCGGCCGGCTGGCTATAGGCGGATTTCAGCAGGCAGGGAAACCCCAGTTCGCGTCCGGCCGCCAACAGTTCGCTTTCGCTGGCGACCTCTAAGGTTCGGGGCACGGTCACGTGGGTGCTGGCTGGGAGGTAGGCCGCTGCCAAGCGATGCATGCGGCGCTTGTCGAGTAGGGCCTCAATTAGTTCCGCCGCCGGTAACAACAGTCGAAACCGTGGCGCCAGCCGCTCCCGATGTCGGCTTAACAGCAGCAGCAACGGATCGCTGGTGGCCAGCAGGGCCGGACGCCTCACCCCGCTCGCCGCCTCCAATTGCTCTCCTAAGCCCTCCAAGCGGAGCAGCCACTCTGCGTCCGAGGCTTTTGGGGGCGCGCAGGCCGACACCCGACAGTAGCGCGAGCCGAAGGCGGTCGCTTGCGGGTCGCTGTCCAACAGCCCCACCGCCACCCCCGCCCGCCCCAAGCGGCGGGTCAACGCCAGCCCGGCGATTTGCGCGCACAACACCGCCACTGCCGGCCGTGGCGCTCCTGCCGAGGGCCGCCAGGCTTTGCCGGTTCCCGTCGTCGTGGCCTTCACGACAGGGTCAGATGAGAGTCGCTGGCTCGGCGTTGAGGACCGGACCACGGTCCTAGGGCCAGTTTGCCACCCCCGGCTTAGGTATCGATATGGTAACTAGGGCGCTGCGGCTCGTTGCGCGGCTTCTAATTTTCCCTTGTGCACCAGAGTTCCCGAATGGTATAAACCTTCCTGACGTCGTGTTGTCTACTCTGCCCGTTTCGAAACGAGGAGGTTCCGCATGAAGTTTTCCCGCTCTTTCGTGGCTACCGCTCTGGTGGCTGCGACCGCTTGCCTGCCGCTGCTCGGCGCTGATGGTGCCATGCTCAGTCCGATGGCCGGCACGGTAACGGTGAATGGCCAGGCCATTGCGGCTGGTTCGTTGGTGACGGCTGGCGACTTGGTCGCTACCAGTGCCGACGGCAGCGCGCGCATGGTGGTCGCGGGTGCGTCGGTGTTGGCGGGTGCCAAGACCGATTTCCGCGTCAACAACAACAACCAGATCGCGCTGAACTACGGCACCGTGAAGGTGTCCGGCAACCTGCCGGTGAGCCTCAAGGCTCACTCCGTGGTGCCGCAATCCAGTGCGAGCCGCTACCAGGTGACCTCGCTGAACGGCCCGGTCTACGTCACGGCTTTGGCCGGCAACGTGGATGTCAAGTCGGCCGGCAAGACGATTACGGTTCACGCTGGTGAAGCGGTGAGCTTCCAAGACACGGCGGCTCCGGCAGCGGCTTCGGCGAGCGCCGGCGCGGCTTCCGCCGGCTTGCCGGTGGCGGTGGCGATCGGCGTTGCGGCGGCTGCGGCCGTTGTGACCGGCATCGTCGTGCACCAGGTGACCAAGACCAACAGCCCCTCGAACTAACTCGGGGACTGATCCTGTAGTCATCCAGACCGCTGGCCTTGGGGCCAGCGGTCTTCTTTTTTTGTACCAGACTGTGCCTGCGGCCGTCCGCGAGCGGCGCCCAGAATCACGCGGGGGAGCGGGGGCGGTTCAGCAACTCGAACACCTTCGCCTCCAAGAACAACTGGAACAAGTCGGCATCCAGCATCCCGCTTTTGACTTCCGATTCCAAGATGGAGAGCGCTCGCTCGACCGGGACAGCGCGCTTATAGGGGCGATCGGAGGCGGCCAGCGCATCGAAGATGTCGGCGATGGTCATCATCCGGGTCTGAACCGGAATCTGGGCGGCTAGAACGCCGTTAGGGTATCCGGAGCCGTCCAGCTTCTCGTGATGGCCACGGGCGATGATGGCGACCTCGCGCATCTCACGTGTCCAGGGGATCTGGCGCAGGAAGTTATAGCTGTGCACGACGTGCGACTCGATCTGCCTTCGTTCCTCCTCATCGAGCGTTCCTTTGGGGATTGAGAGCAGGCGTACCTCCTCGGGTTGCAGGAAGGGGACCAACTCGCCTTCGCGCTCGACGCCGAGCCGTGCAAACTCCTGCAGGCGTGCGAAGTCGCCCTCCGGCAGCACCGTGGGCTCGTTGCTGCTGCGTACCATAGCCTGCACCTCGGCGATCTGCGCCAGTTGGGTGGCGAGCTCGGCATCGAAGCGCGGGCGCTCCGGCTCGAAGGCGGCGGCGCCGTGCTTGAGAAGGAAGTCGAACCGCCGGCGGGCGTCTTGTTCGCGCACGCTGGCGCGGAGCGAACTGAAGCGTTCGCCCATGACGTCCAGCTGTTGCGGGTAGAGTTTGCGGGCCTTGACCAGCACCTCCTCACGCACGCTGACCTTGCCGAAATCGTGCAGCAGGGCGGCGTAGCGCAGTTCGCGCATCTGTTCGGCACTGAAGCGGGTGGCGCCGTAGGAGCCGACGACGACGCGATCGACCGCTTCAGCCAGTCCCAGGGTGAGATCGGCCACGCGAAACGAGTGGCCGGAGGTGGCCGGGTCGCGCGCTTCGATGGCGCTTACCGACGCGCGCACGAAGCCTTCAAAAAGTTTCTGGATGTCGTCGTAAAGGGCGCTGTTGTCGACCGCCACGGCCGCCTGGCTGGCCAGTGAAGTGACCAGCTCAGCGTCGCGCTCGCTGTAGCTGATGACGTGCAGGTCCACGTCCGCGCGGCTGCGCAACAGCACTCCGGCTGAGCGCTTGCGGTTGATGAGTTGCAGCACCCCCACCACGCGTCCTTGCGGGTTGATCATGGGGACGGCGAGGATGGAGCGGGTGCGATAGCCGCTCTTGCTGTCAAAACCGGTATTGAAGGTGAAGGGCAGCGCCGGGGGAACGGCATAGGCATCATCCAAGCGGACGCTGCCGCCGGTGGCGGCAACATAGCCGGCGATGCTGGCCGGGCTGAGCGGAATCCTGAATTCCTGGAAGGCGATCGGCAGACTGTCGTTCTGCGCCACTTTGAAGGCCAGCCAGGTGGCCGGGGACTGACCCTCCTCAGGGCTGGCGTCTTCGACGACCAGGTAGAGCGAACCGGCATCGCTCTCGGTCATGCGCCGCCCTTCCTGCACGATTTGTTCCAACAGGCGGGCGGTATCATGCTCGGCCGAAAGGGAACGCCCAATGCGGTTCAGCGACTGGATGTCGCTCTGGGCGGTGGCGAGACTCTCTTCGAGCGCCGTGACACGGTCCAGGGCCCGCTGCTCCCCCAGCAGGCCGGTCAAGAACCGCGCGGCAAGGGTAGGGGGAGTGTTGAGCGGCAGCCAGGTGAGGGATCCCGCCGCGTTGCGGGGCGCGGTATCGCTGAGCAGGATGCGGTGCAGGGGACGCCACGACGCGCGTTCCGCGAACAGACGGTCCAGATACGGTGGCGCGGCCACCAGCAGCGCCCGCGGCGCCTCACGGGCGCCGGCCGAGAGCGACTGCGCCGCGATGCCGCACTGCGCCAGGAACTGCGACGCAACCCGATCGTCAGCCCAATAGGCGACGGCACAGGTGGAGGCAACGGAGGCGGTGTGAGGAGCGGCCACGAGGCCTACTATAGCGGCAGAACGCCGCCAAGGCCACGCGCGCAGGGCGTCAGCGTGGAGCTACGCGCCGGCTTAACCGACCGGCGGCTTCCGGCGTCGCGGACCACCGCCCCCGCCGCCCGGCTTGGGCTTGCGCGGAGCCCGCTTCTTGCGCCCACCCCCCGCTTCGGCAGCCACGGCTGCCGCCAGGGCGAGATCGGGCTCGCCGCTATCCTCTCCCGGCAATCCGCGATAGAACCCCAGAACCGCGATCTGCGAGTCCTCCTCGCTGATGACTTTCAACGGCGCCGCCGCGAAGCTGGGCTGGCTTTCCTCGGTTTCGGCGGTCACGGCAGGAGTGCTGGCGATCGTGTCGGCGCCGGCATTCTGCTCCTGCACTTCGCGTCCCGTCTCGTCGGTCACGGGCGCCGGCCCCGCCCCCGGCACGCTGGGAATGAAGACGCGCAGGGCGCCGCGGCGATCGCGCTGCAGACGCAGCAGGTTTTGCGTCTGTCCGGCACGCAGCAGATCCACCAGGGAAGCGAAACCATACGTCTGCTCATCGAAGCCGGGCAGTTCGGCGCGCAACAACTGTTTGACGTTGCGCAGATACAGCGGCCGGGGATTGGTGCCGCGCAGCGGCTCGAGAATCGTGGCCAGCAGTTGCACCGCCTCATTGGCCGGACGCAGCGCGCTGGGGGGAATCGGCTCGCGTACCGTTACGGCCGCGGGCGCCGGGTAAGCCTCGCCCGGTTCGGGATCGATTTCTTCGCCGGGGAGGCTGGGCGTGGTCTCGAAAACGCTCGCGCCGCCGCTGCCGTTGATGCTGTCAAAAGAACCGGTGGAGATCGCCTCGGCGGGCAGTTCGGCACCCGCATCGCGTTCCACGGAATCCACCACGTAACTGTTGCCCTGCTGGCGCAGCCCGATCAACTTGGCATCCGCCATGCGTTGCATCAGGACGCGGAAGGAGTTGGCGCCATAGTCGCGCTCGTCGAAGGTCGAGTCGAGCTGTTTCAAGGTGCTCTTCAGCAACCCCAGTTGCGGCTGCACCTCGCGGTCGCTGAGCATCTTGAGGGCGCGGTCGAGCAACGAGAGCGCGCGCTGCAGCGGGTACACCTCGCGGCGGCGCAACGGCTCTCCGACCTCTCGCCGTCGTTCGCCGGCGGTGCTCTCGATCAGGTTCTCGTAGGCGAGGAACTCGCGGCAGTTGCGTTGCAGGATGCTGCTGGTGAAGGCGCGTCCGCCCACCACGAACACCGCCTTGTTGTAGGTCTTGAGCTTCTCGACCAGGGCGATGAAGTCGCTGTCGCCGCCGACGATGACGAAGGCGTTGATATGGGGATGGTTGATGGCCATCTCCAAGGCGTCGAGAGCGAGGTTGATGTCGGCCCCGTTCTTGTCGCCCCGCGGCGTCAGGTCGCGCTGCACCATCAGCACGGCATTGTGGGTGAGCGTGCGGGTCAGTTCGCCGGCCCGCTTCCAGTTGCCATAGGCGATCTTGGTGACCACCTCGCCGCGTTCTTTCAGGGCCTCGAGCACGAGGGCGAGATCGAAATCGCGCGCCAGCGTGCTGCGCACGCCGATTTGGATGTTGTCAAAGTCGATGAAAACGGCAATCTTGAGTTTTTCTTCGTTCACAGGAATGGGACCGCAGGGCGGGAAAAGGTGCGTCAGTTCGCACGGAAACCATGCCGGGATGTGCGGTGAATTTGAAATCGCGCGCGGCGGCTGAGAGTACACGCCCACTCAGGTGGGACGGGCTAGCGGGGCCAAACGTCGTAAAGCTGACGGCCGTTCCGCAAGTCGCGTAAGAAAGAACCGCAACGCGCCAATACCACCATAACACAGCCTGCCCCCGGGCGGGGCGGCCGAAGTCTCGCCTCCGGCGCAACCCCCATCCCGGGACCTACGATCCGCTCACGGCCGCGGTGCCGGCCAGACGCCAGCGCTCCGCCAGCAACTGCAGCACTTCACGGATCTGGTGATCCCATTCCTTCCAGTTATGGATGCCGGGCCGTTCAAGGTACTCGTGAGGCAACTTGCGGGCGGCCAGGGCCTGGGTGAAGCGCCGGCTGGAATCCACAAGTTGGTCCTCGGTTCCGCAATCCAGGTAGAAAAACGGGAGTGGACCATGCGCGGCAGCCAGCAGTGTGGCAAGATTGTTGGCGGTGCGAGCCGTCCCTCCCGCAGGACCAAAAGCGGTATGCACCGACTGGTACAACACGCCATCGGGGTTGCCGAGGGCCGCGTCCGACAGACCGGGCACTTCCAATGCACCGCTCAGGGAACCGGCGAAAGAGAACATGTCGGGGTGTTTCAACGCCAGCTTCAGGGCGCCATAGCCCCCCATCGAGAGACCGGCGATGCCGCGTGATCGTACATCCTGCAGCGTTCTGAAGTGTTCATCCACGTAGGGAATCACCTCCTGCACGATGTAATCCTCCCAGCGCGGCCCCTGGTTGACGGCGTTGGTATACCAGCCGTTGGCGCCCTCCGGCATCACGATGATCAAGGGCAGACCATTGGCGTAAGCCAGAACATTGGTCTTCTCCGCCCAGTCGTCATAGTGGCCCCAGAGGCCGTGTAGCAGGTAAAGCACCGGGAAGCGCGCCGGGCTGCCGGAGTAGCCCGCCGGAAGGATGACGCTGATCGGCGCGCGCGCCTTGAGCAGCGGGCTGTCGAACGGCACCGTGGTGAGCGTGGCCGTACGTTGCGCTGCGCTCAGCGCCGCCAGGATCAGCACGATCAAGCAGAGACGCCAACATGTACGCATACGAAATCCATCTCCTGACTGCTGAATGAAGCGGGTAGCCGCGCTATCATACGGGCGTCCGGGGGCTGACCGCTACTCTCCCGGTCCCGGTCCCCATGAAGAAGATCGAAGCCATTGTGCAAGCCTCGCGTCTCGAACAGATCAAGGACGCGCTCAAAGAGGCCAACGTGGAAGGTATGACGGTGACGGAAGTGCGCGGTCACGGCCGTCAGAAAGGCCATACCGAGGTGTACCGGGGACGCGAGTACTCGGTCGACCTGTTGCCCAAGCTGAAGATCGAAATGGTGCTTCCCGACGATCTCGTCGACCGCGCCATCGAGGCGCTCCTGATCGGGGCTCGCACCGGCAAGATCGGAGACGGCAAGATTTTCATCTTCCCGGTGGAGGACGCGATTCGGATCCGCAACGGCCAGCGCGGCCCCGCCGCGCTGTAGCCGTCGGCTTGGACGCCGGAGGGGTCGCGCCCTCCGCCGCGATCTACGCGCGCGCCCTGGAAAACGACCCCTATCTTGGCTGACGCGCCCGCTTCTTTCCCGTTGTCGCTCCCTTGTCAAGCGTTGACCCGGTCACCCCTTGGTGGGCCCCCGCATGAGGCGCACGGGGCGCGTTGAGCGCGGTTAGAATAGACGGCAGACGCCGTTCCCGGGCACGGTCGAGAGGATCACGTTATGGACAGCACGCACATTCGTATGGCGATGGATTTGGATCGCGTCGAGGCCCTGTCGGCCGACTTGGAACGCATCGCCGAAGACCGCGACGCCGCCACCCTGATGCGTGATCTGGTCGGGCTCTTCAAGGCCCGCGTGCCCCATTACCACTGGGTCGGCATCTACCTGCTGCAGGGTACGGAGTTGCACTTGGGGCCCTTTGCCGGCAAGCCCTCGCCGCACACCCGCATTGCGCTCGGCCATGGCATCTGCGGTACCGCTGCCGCAACCCGACAGTCCATCGTCGTCCCCGATGTGCAGGCCGATCCGCGCTATCTGGCCTGCAGTCTGGAGACCCGTTCCGAGATTGTGGTTCCCATCCTCGGTGGGGATCGCGTGCTGGGCGAAATTGACATTGACAGCGATATTCCCAACGCCTTCAATGAACATGATCGCGCCCTGCTGGAACGTGCGGCTTCGCTGATTGCCGGCAAGTTGGGGGTCGAGAGCCGCCCCCTGCGCTACTCCGAGCCGCTGGCCGTCTCGCACTCCTGAACGGTGGCCGGGTGCGGAGTTGGGTGGCAGCCTGATTGCGCGAGAGTGGCGGAATTGGCAGACGCCCTAGCCTTAGGAGCTAGTGCCCGAAAGGGCGTAGGGGTTCGAGTCCCCTCTCTCGCACCACTCGCTCGCACCATGTTGTCGGGTGGCTGGTACCGTGGGCCGTGCCGCGCGACCACGGCCACGGCAGGAAACATAGAGTCCTCACCCGTTGCCAGTCACAGCTGCCGGCTGTCTCAATCCGGTCGCGGCTTCAAGACGGGGCGGTCTTCCACCTTGCCGTTCTTGTCCTTGTTCTTGCCGCCGCGTCGCAGAGTGGGGTGATCCTTGGCGTGTTCCTTGTCGTCGGTCTGGTACTGATGCTCGATGCGCGCCAGGCGGGCCTTCACCTGGTCGAATTCCGAGGTGGTAACCACGTACTCCGATTTCGGCGGCAACACGGTGGCGATCTCTTTTTCAGAAGCTGCGATACGGTCCGGGGTCTGAGGGTGGGTGGCAAAGGCCTTGGCGATGCTGCCCGGTTTGTGCTTCTCGGTACTCTCGATCTTCTGGAAGAACGTCACCGTCGCCTGCGGGTCGTAACCCGCCTTGTACATGTACTCCATCCCGAGAAAGTCGGCCTCTTTCTCGTCGGCGCGGCTGAAGTGAAGAAAGCTGAGTGGGATTGCGACGCTTGCCAGGCTGCGGACGCCATACCCGATCGGTCCGCCGAGAAAAATGAGCGGGAAGGAGGCGTAGTTGATGAATTCAGCCTTCGAGGCTTGTCGGGTCCCGTGCCGCGCGGCGACATGGGCGATCTCGTGCGCCATGGCTCCCGCCAGTTCCGATTCCTCGTCGGCGGCGAGAATTAATCCGGTGTTGACGAAGAAAAACCCTCCCGGCAGCGCCATGGCGTTGATGTCGGGGGAGTCAACCACTTTCACCGTGAAGGGCACGCGCGCATCGGAGTTGCGCACCAGATTCTGTGCCACGCGGTTCACGTACTCGTTGACCACCGGGTCGTCCACCATGCGGGCACTGCTTTCCACTTCCTGGGCGAGGGTCTTGCCGAGGGCAATCTCCTTTTCCAAGGAATAAAAGTTCATTCCCTTACCGACACCGCGGTGGCCGATGTCGTTGATGTCTTTCTCGTTGCTGCTCTGGGCGCGCAGCGTACAGACGACTAGAGTCGGCAAAAGGATGAAGGGGAGCACACGACGCATGGGAAACACCCTTAGAATTGACTATACGCCCGCGCACGACCGCTGATCCCAACGCACAACCGCGCGGACACCCCGCCATCCGGGCCTGTTAGCATGGACGCGGTTCCGAGCAGCGGCGTTACAGCCAGTTCCCGCATCCCGGCGGCTTCAAGGGCCATCCCGGAGTGATCCCGCGGCGCCAGCTGGAGGACGAGGTACGGCCGCGCACAACTCCATGTCGCTTCCCTCCACCGATCCGCGTGTTTCCCGGCCATTGACAGCCCACCCGCCCGGACTGGACTTGGCCTACTACCGTCGCCAATTTCCGGTCTGCGAGCGGTTGACGTATTTGAACCATGCGGCGGTCAGTCCCATTGCGACCCCGACCCGGGAAGCGATGGAGTTTCTGCTGGCTGACGTGCAGGACTGGGGGGCCAGTCACTGGCAGCAGTGGGTCGAGGAGCAGCAGGCCACCCGGGTCACGCTGGCCCGCTTCATTGGCGCGCGGCCGGAAGAGATTGCTCTGCTCAAAAACACCTCCGAGGGAATCTCCAGCATCGCTCAGGGACTGGATTGGCGCCCCGGGGATCGCGTCGTGGCGCTGGCCAGCGAATTTCCCTCCAACGTCTACCCATGGTTGGCGTTGACCGCGCGCGGCGTCAAGGTGGAGCTGCTACGCGAGGGGCCGGAGGGCATTGAACTCGAGATGCTGCGCCAGGCGTGTCGCGGCGCCCGCCTCCTGGCGGTCAGTTTCGTCCAATATCTGAGTGGATTCAGGCTGGACCCGCAACGGGTGGGTGAGATCTGCCGTGAAACGGGAACGCTCTTCTTCATGGACGCCATTCAAGGATTGGGAGCATTTCCGCTCGACGTCAAACAAGCGGGCATTCATGCCCTCGCCGCCGACGGTCACAAATGGCTCACCGGGCCCGAAGGAGCGGCCCTGCTCTACGTTGACCAGGAGCTCCTGCCCCAGTTGCTGCCGCATGAGATCGGCTGGACCTCGGTGGAGCACTGGAATGACTTTGATGTGCTGGCGCGACTGGAACGCGGGGAGGATCCGCTGGTGTGGCGCTCCACGGCCGCTCGGTTCGAGGCTGGAACGCTGAACACAGTGGGCATTTACGGTTTGCATGCGGCGGTGGAGTTCCTGATGGGCGCGGGGACCGCCGCGATCGCCGCGCGCATCCTGGCGCTGACGGACCGGCTCGTACACGGCCTGCAAGCGGAGGGTTACAGCATCCTGGGTCCGCGCGGCAACCCACATGCCCGGCAGCAGGGTTTTGATTCGCGCAGCGGGATCGTGTCGTTCCGCTGTCCGCGCCGTGCGGCGGCGCAGTTGAACGGACAACTATTGCGGGCCGGCATTCAATGCGCCGCCCGCGGCGACTGGGTGCGCGTCGCGCCCCACTTCTACAACTCCGAGCAGGAAATAGACCGACTGCTCGACGAGTTGAAACGGGTGCCGCTGGAATAGACGCTCCCCCTTGGCTCGGGGTTGATCGCGCCGAGATCGCCAGCGTTCCCCCCAAGGAACAGCACTCCGGAAGCTTGGGAGGGTTTCAGCCCGCGCCCACCCACTCTGGATTTGGCGCATCATCGGCCCATGCCGACCTTGGGGCGCAAGGTCATGCTCGGCTTCGTGCTAGCCGGACTGGCCGTGATCACGCTTGCCACCAGCACCTTGATTGAAATCGACGAGGCGAACGCCTCGACGCAGGCGATTCAGTACACCCGGCAGGTCGTGACGGCGATCGAAGCCGTTTCCACTGCCTTTCAGGCCGGCATCATCGCTGCTCAGACCGCGCAGATGGCGCCGGTGCCCGCCAACCATGCCGCCCTGGTCACCGCGCAACAGGAACTCAACCGGCGCCTTGTGGAACTGCAACGTCTGACGCGCGAGCACGCGTCGCAGCGAGCCCGGACCATGCATCTGGCGGAGCTCGCGAGGATGTTCTTTCTGCAGAATGGGCCGGCGGGAGCACGGGTACGGGGGCGATCGGGAACTGCCGCTCCCGGACCTGCTCCGATTCCCCTCCCATCTCCGGCTGCCATGTGGCCGGCAGTGGTTTCGCCCTGGGTGCAGGAATTCAATGTCGCCGCAGAGAGCATGCAGCAGGCGGAACTCATGCGGTTGGAGCCCCGTCTCGCCACCATGAACAGCGACCGCCGCCGCGCCGTCAATCTGACGGGTCTGCTGACCCTCCTCGTCTGTGGTGTGCTGCTTGCCGTCGCCGACGCACTGAGGCGCGATGCGCGCCGTCGCCAGCGAGTGGAACAGAAACTGCGATCCAGCGAGGAGCGATTCCGGTTGCTGGTGGAAGGCGCGCGCGACTCCGCCATTCTATTTCTCAGCCCCGAAGGACGTGTCTCGAGTTGGAATCCAGCCGCGGAACGCATCCTGGGCTACCCCGAACGGGCCGTCATTGGCAGCCATCTCAGTCGTTTGTACACACCGGAAGATGTCAATGCCGGCCTGCCGGAGCGCGCGATAGAGACCGCCTTGCGCACGGGACGCTTCGAGGTGATGGGCTGGTATGTCCGCTGCGACGGCCGCCGCTTTATCGCCGAAATGCGGCTGACCGCACTCCGCAATTCGAAGGGTCGGCTGTGTGGCATCGCCTGCGTCATCCGCGACGTGACCGAGATTGAAGCGGCTCAGGCCGCCCTCCGGGCAAGTGAGGAACGTTTTCGGCAAATTTTCGTTGAGGCGCCGATCGGAATGCTCCTGGTCAGTCCCCAGTGCCAGATCCTGCGCGCCAACCAGGCATTCTGCGATCTCGTGGGCCTGGATGAAGCGCATTTGCGCAGTCTCTCGATCCACCAGCTCATGACGGGCGACGAGGTCGCCTCGGCGGTTGCGGCGCTCCGGCGTCTCTTTGCCGGAGATGTGTCCCGCCTGTCTCTGCAACAGCACCTTCTGACGCGCACCAACGGAGTGGTCTCCACCGATGTCACCGGACGCCTGATCACCGACCATCAGGGCCGGGGGCTGTACGCCCTCGCCGTCGTCGAAAACACCACCAAGCGCCGTCTGGCGGAGGCCGAGCGTCAGGCCGCCAATGAACGCACGGCGAGCATGTATCGCGAACTGGAGGTGCGGAATCGCGAGGTCGAGGCGGCTAACCAGGTCAAGAGCCGCTTCGTGGCGACTGTGAGCCATGAGTTGCGCACGCCGCTGAATTCCGTGCTCGGGTTCTCGCACATGCTGCTTGAGGGCACCCCGGGTCCCCTGACGGCCCAGCAGGAACGGTTCCTGGGGTTTATCCGCAAGGGAGGCGACGATCTTTTGCGCATCATCAGTGACCTGTTGGATTTCTCGAAGACAGAAGCTGGCCGGCTTGAACTCGGGCGGTGCGAGTTCAGTGTGGCGGAGGTCGTGCAGGACGTCCTCACGGCGCTCCAGCCGCGGGCGCACGCCAAGCGGATTGCCACCTCGTCCGCCATTCCTGAGGGGGCGCACATCTTCGCCGATCCACTGCGCTTTAAGCAGATTCTTTACAACCTGGTCAGCAACGCGGTGAAGTTCACGCCCGAGGGCGGCCACGTTGAGATCCGGACGGCCATGCGCAATGACAACTTCTGCCTTTTGGTAGAGGACACAGGCGTGGGAATCCGACCGGAAGATCAGACAACCATCTTCGAGCCCTTTCGGCAACTCGACGGCAGCGGCCTCAACGAGGGGACCGGATTGGGTCTGGCCATTGCGCGGCAACTGGTGGAGCAGCACGGGGGACGCATCTGGGTGGAGAGCGTTCAGGGTGTGGGCAGCCGTTTTTATTTCACCCTTCCCGCGAGTGACACGATTGATCCAGCGGCATAGCGGAGCACAGACGCACGGCCCACCACTTCAATAATCTTGGGCGGAAGAAAAATAGCGTTCCCCGAACAAAGTTTTGCAACCGCTCTCACCGGGGCCACGTCCGTGCTAGCAAGACGCCGTTCGTCGTGAATCGAATTTGGAGGACACCATGACCGCACGTCAAAATCAGGCACTACGCATCGGGGCGTGGGCTCTGTTGTTCGGCGTTCTCACTCTTCCCGTCTTGGGACAACGCCCCTATGGCGACCATGGGCGTTACCACAACAACCGCTACCCGGGACGGAACTCCTACGTCGCATCCGCCTACGACCAAGGCTATCAAGCGGGCGAGATGGACTACCGCTACGGTCGCAACTACAGCGTTCGTGCGGCCCTAATCAGCAACGCCGGATTGGGGGCCCTCAGTCGCAATTACCGCGATTCCTTCGAACAGGGCTATCGGGATGGCTACGATGGCGGGGGCGGCGATTACCGCGGGCAACGCGACCAGCGTGACGGGGGTGGTTGGCGAGATCGCGGTCGGGATCGTAATAACGACGGCGAGTATCGCGAAAATGATCGCGGCCGGCGCGGAGGTTGGTACCGGGGCGACGGTGGTCGTGGCGATGACCAAGGGGAAAACGAAAACGACGATGACTAAGCGTCTTTCCCCAAGGCAAGGGTCAGGGCGGGGCGGAGCGCCCCGCCCTTTTTCGTGGTGGCAGGTCGAAGTTTCGGTCGTGGTGGAATTTTTTGCGTCCGGTACGGGAAAAGAACGCGCAACAGGACCCCTCCATCGGGGTTCGGAAATCACCTTCACGACCCAATAAGAGTCCTCTTTTCTGTAGCTTAGAGGCTTCCTAGGGCTTTTCCCTGAGAATGGCGATGCAAATGCTCCGAGGGACGCGTACTGCAATCTCTTCGGAGGCAAAAACTGATGGCTGCCGCTCCTCAACTTCTCCCCAGTCCTGATGGATTGGTTGCTCGTGCCGCGGGCGCCCCCCTGAACGAGGCCATGGCCATTGAGGCAGCGAAGCAGGGAGACGCCGAAGCCTTTGAGTTTCTCTATCACATGCACAAGCGGCGGGTGTACTCACTCTGCCTCCGCATGACCAGCAACCCGGCCGAAGCCGAGGACGCCACTCAGGAAGCGTTCCTGCAGCTGTTCCGCAAGGTGGGATCATTTCGCGGGGAGAGCGCCTTTTCGACCTGGTTGCACCGGTTGTCGGTCAACGTCGTGCTGATGCGCCTGCGGCGCAAGACCCTGCCCGAAGTTTCACTCGACGAACCCCTCGAAGCCAACCAGGAAGAAGCGCCCAAGCGCGAGATGGGAACGGGGGACCCGCGCTTGTTGGGCTCGCTCGATCGCGTGCGTTTGGAACGTGCGATCGGTATGCTGCCTCCCGGTTACCGCAATATTTTCATCCTGCACGATATCGAAGGCTACGAGCACAACGAGATTGCCGCCCTGCTGGGCTGCTCGATCGGCAACTCGAAATCGCAACTGCACAAGGCTCGCCTGAAGATGCGAGACCTGCTCGCCACGGGAGCGCAGCCGATGACGGTGCGCCCCGGCGATGTTCCCACGGGGATGCTGCACGAACTGCAAGGGATTTAGGCGCAAGCAACGCATGTCAGTTGAAATCCATCGCTTTCCGCGTAAGACAGGCGTAGCCACGTCGCCCGCGTGGGACGACTTGTTGACCCAGACGCGTGAACTTTCCAGCCCCGAGCCCCCGACCGGGCTGTGGACCCAACTCCGTCGCAGGTTGGAGCGGGAAGGCTTGATTCGGAGCGCCCCACCGCCCCCGTCCGGGGTGTTGCCATTCCCGCGTCGAGAGAAGTAGCGGCGACCCAACTGGGCCGTTGCCGTGCCATGTGGCGGGGCCGAAACTTCTGAGTGTCGGTGCGCGGTCGCAGGAGTACCCTGTGATGGCAGCAGTCCACTTCCATTCAGGAGAACCTGCGTGAAGCTTACCCTCCCGCCGTTTTCGCGGCGTCGCTTCCTTTCCGTTTTCGCCGCTTATTCCGGAGCGGTAGTGTTGCCGGGAACGACCCGGCCCGGCTCCAATCGCAAGACGCGCCTGACCTGCAACTCCTGGCCCTTCCGCGGCTATTTCGATACGCCGGAGATGCATCGCTACCGCGACGCTCGGCTTCCGTTGTTGCAACAGACGGACTTTCCGCAGTTCCTCGCCGACACCTTCGGCATCCATGCGGTCGAGTTCCTGCCCCAACACTTCAGCGCCACGACCCCAACCTATGTCAGGGCGGTGCGGGAAGGCGTGGCCAAAGCGCGAAGCCGGGTGGTCAATCTGATGGGAGTGGAGGTGCCGGGCGGGCTGTATAACCCCGGCATGAACTGGGCCGAGGTGGGTCCACATGTCACCCGTTGGCTCGACATCGCCGTCGCCCTTGAGTGTCCCACCGTCACCTTCGCTCTGGGCGGACACCTTCCGGTCGATCCTGCAGTCGCCGTCAAGAACCTGAGACCTGTTGTTGCGGCGGCGAGGAAGCGCCAGCTGCAGGTGCTTTTCCATAACGACGACATTCGACGGGAGTCGGCCCCGCAACTGCGGGCGATCATTCACGGTCTGGACGGACATGCCGGCACCTGCCTGGATTTTGGAAACTTCGCTCCGAGAAGCGCCGCTTATGCACTGGAGACCGTGCGTCTCCTCGTCCCCTTCTGCCACCACATCTGTCACGCCAAGGACGGCATCGGGGAGAACGGCCAGTTCCACGCCGACGATTTCCAGGCTTCCATGCAGGTCATGCGTCACGCCGGTTTCCGCGGCTTTTATTCCTTGGAATACGAAGGCACCGGCAGCGATGCCGTCGCTGGAGTGCGGCAACTGCTGGAAAAAACTCTGGCCGAGCTGTGAAACAGGAGGACCGTCGCGCATTTCTCCGGCCGTTCACACGTCAGCTCTTCGCCTGCGTCCGCAGCCAAAGGATGAAGGCTTGCTGGGCGGGGCCGGCGACGTGCCGGCGCAGCTGCAGGTAGCCCACGCGGCGCATCGCGCCTCCCTCCAGCGGCAGCACCACACAGGAGGGCTGGCTGCGCGCTCGACCGCCGGCGCTGGACAACGGATCGCCGCTCCGTACCCTGGTCTGTTGCGCCTGCTGCGCCGCCATGGCCGGTACCAGGCTGATGCCGAAGCCGGCCGCCACCAACGCAAAGATGCTGGCAAACTGATCGGTTTCGAACACCGCCGTAAGCGGCAGGCGAGCCCGGCGACAAACGGCCAAGGCATCGTGGCGGAAACAGTGCCCCTCGCGCAGCAGCAGCAACCGCTCCTGGCGCAACTCGCCGGCACTAATGCGCGCCCGGCCGGCGAGAGGATGCCCGGGCGCGACCACGGCCAGGATCGGTTCGCGAAACAGCTCACTGCAGATCAGGTCGGGGCTGCGCACCGGAAGGCTGGCGATCGCCACGTCCAACTCGCCGCTCTGCAGTAGTGCGACTAAACGGGGCGTGGTGTCTTCCACCAAGTGGAGCGCGACGTCGGGATGGCGCTGGGCGAACTCCACCACGCGGGAGGCGAAGTAATAGGGCGCGATGGTGGGAATGCAGCCCACCGCCAGCCGGCCGCGTACCGCACCGTGCAGCGCTTCGACGGTGTGACGCGCGTCCTGGATCTGCAGCAACACCGCCTCGGCCTGCGGCAGCAGGGCGCGGCCGTACGCGGTCAGGCGCAGGCCCCGCCCCAGGCGCTCAAAAAGCGGCAGTCCCAACTCGCGCTCCAGCCTGCCGATCTGTTGCGAGAGCGAGGGCTGCGCCAGTTGCAGGGTCTCGGCGGCGCGCGTAAAGCTGCCGGCGTGGGCCACGGCACAGAAGTAACGCAGTTGATGGAGTTGCATGAGCGGGGGCCAGGGGCGCGGGCGCCTCAACACGTCCGCTTCCCTTTCTATCATAGGCGTTGCCTATGCGAGACATCGCCAGGTCGAGGTGGGAGATCGCGAGAGAAAGGGGTAGGCTGACTGTGTTCCTTCTTTGGAGGCCATGCCCATGTCCGACCCCAAGCTCTGTCCCGTGACCCTGACCACCACCGCCGGTGCGCCGGTGGGCGACAACCAGAACTCTCTCACCGCCGGCCCGCGCGGCCCGGTGCTGCTCGAGGACTATCACCTGCTGGAGAAGATGGCGCACTTCAACCGCGAGCGCATTCCCGAACGCGTCGTGCACGCCAAAGGCTCAGGCGCCTTCGGAACCTTCACCGTCACGCAGGACATCACGCGCTACACCGCGGCGGCGCTGTTCAACGCCATCGGCAAGCAGACGCCGGTGTTGGCGCGCTTCTCAACCGTGGGAGGAGAGAAGGGCTCGGCCGATACGGCACGCGATCCGCGTGGGTTCGCCATCAAGTTCTACACCGAGGAGGGCAACTGGGACATGGTGGGGAACAACACGCCGGTGTTCTTCGTCCGTGACCCCTCCAAGTTCAGCGACTTCATTCACACCCAGAAACGCGAGCCACAGAGCAATCTGAAGTCCGCCACCATGATGTGGGATTTCTGGTCGCTCTCCCCCGAGTCACTGCATCAGGTCACGATCCTGTTCAGCGACCGGGGAACGCCGGACGGCTACCGTCACATGAACGGCTATAGCAGCCACACCTTCTCCCTGCTCAACGCCCGGCACGAACGCGTCTACTGCAAGTGGCATTTCAAAACCCTGCAGGGTGTGCGCAACCTCGCCGCCGAGGCGGCGGGCAAGCTGGCCGGGGACGATCCGGACTACGCCCAGCGCGATCTGTTCGAGTCCATCCGGCGCGGCGAGTTTCCCAAATGGCGTGTCTGCGTGCAGATCATGCCCGAGGCGGAAACCGCCAAGTTCCGCTGGAACCCCTTCGACCTCACCAAGGTCTGGCCGCACAAGGAGTATCCCCTGCACGAGGTCGGGGTGATGGAGCTCAACCGCAACCCGGAGAACTACTTCGCCGAGGTCGAGCAGGCGGCTTTTTCGCCCTCGAATGTCGCCCCCGGTATGGGCTACTCGCCCGACAAGATGCTGCAGGCGCGCCTCATGAGCTACCCGGACGCGCATCGCTATCGTATCGGCGCGAACTACGAGAGCCTGCCAGTCAATCGGCCGCAATGTCCGGTTCACACGTATCACCGCGATGGCGCCATGCGTTTCGACGGCAACGGGGGTCCCGCCCCCAATTACGAGCCGAACAGCTTTGGCGGCCCGCAGCAGGACCCGCGCTTCACCGAGGTTCCCTATGCGGTGGAGGGGGCGGCGGCGCGTTATGACCACCACGCCGGCAATGACGACTTCACCCAGGCGGGCGATCTGTACCGTCTGCTGACGCCGGACGCCCGCGCCCGGCTGGTGGCCAACATCGTCGCATCCCTGGGCAGCGTTCCGGAGCGCATCCAGCGTTTGCAGATCGGCCACTTCCTCAAAGCGGACGCGGAGTACGGCACCCGCGTGGCGGCGGGGTTAGGTCTGTCGGTTGAAGCGGAGGCCCTCGCGGCGCATTAGGGTGGTGCGACCCAGGGTGCGCGGCGCAGCCCCGCACCCTTGGCGTCGTTGGACCGAGTTGCCCCCTCCGTGGGTTCCAACACTCCCTTGGAGGCGCTGGGTTGCGCCAGGGTCCTCATCCCAACAGGTTGCGCACGATGAACCCCACGTTTGCCGGCCGCTCAGCCAAGCGGCGCATGAACCACGGATACCAGAAGCTGCCGTAGGCGATCAGGACGGTTGAGCGCCAGCCGGCTTGTGCGAGGCGCAACTGTTCTTGGCGCTGGATCCCGAACAACATCTGGAACTCGAACGCCGTCCGGGGCAGGCTCTGCTCACGCGCCAGCGCTTCGATGCGGGCGATCAGAGTGCGGTCATGCGTGGCGATGGCGGCATGGACGCCGTACTTCCGTGCGAGGGGGCTGAACAAACGGCTGGTCAGACGGAAAAAGTTGACGTCCACATCGCGTTTGCGCGGTAAGGCCACCGTCGCAGGCTCACGGTACGCGCCTTTCACCAGGCGCACCGCCGGTCCAAGCGGTAACAGGGATTCCAGATCGGCTGCCGTGCGGTACAGGTATGCCTGCAGGCAGATTCCGGCGCGCGGCCGCGTCGCGCGTGGCAGGGCGTGCAGGGCCCGCCGGAACAGGTCGAGCGTCACATCAACATAGTTGCTGGCTTCCATGTCAATCCAGACGGTCTGTTCAGGGCCGGCTTGCTCAAGCAGACGCATCAGGTTGCGGAAGCAGAGTTCAGGAGCCAGGTCCAAGCCGAGTTGCGTCAACTTGACAGAGATCTCAGTCGGCAAGCGCCGTCCAACGACGGCGTCCAGTACCTGCAGGTAATGCTCGGTTACCTGCTCGGCCTCCGCCATGACGGCGAGGTTTTCGCCGAGGTGGGTGAAGACGGTCGCCAAGCCCCGCTGTTCCAGAACCTGCGCGGCATCCAAGGCATCGCCCAACTCCTCGCCGGGCATGAACCGAGCGACCGTGCGGCGAACGAAGCGGTACCGAGGGGCGCGCTCACGCAGAAACGGACTCTGCGAGGCGGCGAGGAGCAGACTGCGGGCGAAGCTCATCCACCATCCTTGGTTGCTTCCCGAGGGGAGAAAGCGGGGCTGTCGAGATCTCGATCGAGAGGCAGTCGGGATTCAGGGGCTGAATGGCGCCGGACCGCCTGCCGACGCCCCGGCAGGCGATGTTGTTGGTACCCGCACCGCGCGAGCCAGCCCCCGCGCAGGCGCAACGTGCCAGCACCCCGCGCCTGTGCCCGGCTGTCTTACACGTCGCAGAGGTCCACGGCCTGGCGCAGCGAGGTCATCGGGTCGCGCACCGGGATGAACTCGTGGGCCACGTAACCCTGGAACTTGGACGCGACGATGCCGCGCATGACGCCGTCCCACTGCACTTCCTGCGTGTTATCGAGCTCGTGACGCCCGGGCACGCCGCCGGTGTGAAAATGGCCGATCCAATCAATATTGGTCTGGATGGTGCGTACCAGGTCGCCCTCCATGATCTGCATATGGTAGATGTCGTAGAGCAGCTTCACATGCGGCGAATTCACTGCCCGCACCACGTCCACGCCCCAGGCGGTGTGGTCGCACATATAGTCGGGGTGGTTGAGTTTGCTGTTGAGCAACTCCATGCAGATGGTGACGCCGTGGTCTTCGGCGAACTTCTTGAGACGGTTCAGGCCGACAATGCAGTTGTCGGCGCCCTGGTCGTCGGGCATGCCCTTGCGAACGCCGGAGAAGGTGATGACGTTGACAACGCCCATCTTGGCGGCCAGCGGAATGTTTTCGGTGAACGCCTGCACGATCTTGTCGTGGTTCTCGAGGCGGTTGAGGGCGCTCCCGATGTCGCCGCCGCCGGCGTAGCCCATGGCGCAGATCAAGCCGTATTTGCGCGGCACGTCCCATTCATTGACGCCGAGGAGGTCAATCGCCTTGAGCCCCATCTCGGCGCCGGCGCGGCAGAGGTCGTCAAGGGCCATCTTCTGATAGCACCAGCGCGCCACGGATTGCTTGATGTTGCCCTTGCGCGGCGTGGGCGTGGGAAGCGCCTGGGCGTTGAGGACGCCGGGCAGAGACAGAGCGCCGGCGGCCGCAGCCGTGGTTTCGATCCAGTGGCGACGCGATAGTTTACGGTTCATGGGCATCTCCTCTTGACTTGGGCGGATTGCAGGGTGCGGCTCAGACGTCGCAGAGATCCACCGCCTGGCGAAGCGAGGTCAGCGGATCGCGGGTGGGTGAAAACTCGTGCGCCACGTAGCCCTGAAAACCGGTGGCGACGATGCCGCGCATGAGGCCGTCCCATTGCACTTCCTGCCGGTTATCGAGCTCGTGGCGCCCGGGAACACCCCCGGTGTGGAAGTGGCCGATCCAGTCCTTGTTGGTCTGCACGGTGCGCACCAGATCGCCTTCCATGATCTGCATGTGGAAGGCGTCATACAGCAGCTTGACGTGCGGCGAGTTCACGGCGCGCATGACGCTGACGCCCCAGGCGGTGTGGTCGGCCATGTAGTCGGGGTGCATCAGCTTGCTGTTGAGCAACTCCATGCAGATGGTGACGCCGTTGTCCTCGGCGATCGGCTTGAGGCGCGTGAGGGCGCGAATGCAATTTTCGGCGCCCTCATCGTCCGGCATGCCGCGCCGGTTGCCGGAGAACGTGATGACATTGGGAACCCCGTGTTTCGCGGCGAGCGGGATGTTCTCGCGGAAAGCGGCCTCGATCCGGGCGTGATTCTCAGTGCGGTTCAGCCCGTCGCTGATGCTGCCACCGCCGGCGTAACCCATGGTGCAGATGAGGCCGTACTTGCGGGGGACTTCCCAGTCGGCGGGCTGCAGCAGGTCAATACCCTTCAGTCCCATGTCCGCGCAGGCGCGGCAAAACTCCTCCAGCGGAATCTTGCCGTAGGGACCGCGGCAGACCGCCTGCTTGATCCGTCCCTTGCGAACGACGGGCGCCGGGTCGGGCGCCTCGGCCGGCAGGGCCAGGGCGCCGGCGGCAACCAGCGAGGTTTCAAGCAGGGCGCGGCGCGAGAGGGAAGGCATGAGAGGACTCCGCCGGGGAGTGTAGCAGACGTGCCGTTTATGGTTCACCGATCCAGCCGGTCTGCGCGTTCAAGCTCGCCCAATTGGCGACGCAAAACTGCGACCACGTCTCCAGCGTGCTGAATCGCGGTTCCTGCTGTAATTCCCGCACTGCGACGAAATGCGGGTTGGCGATCTTTGCCTCGCGCTTGCCGGCTTGCGGAGCGCGCAGATCCCAGATATGGACGACGCCGACGTGGACTTGCCCGACGGGAAGAGCGTCATCGTTGATGACGCCGACCAGGCGCTCGCGCCGAATATTGCCGGCCTCCACCGCCACTTCTTCCTGCACTTCACGGCGGAGCGCGGCCTGATAGGCGTCGAACCCGGCGCCGGCAAAAAACGTCTCGTCCGTGTGCTTGATATGCCCGCCGACGCCAATGGCGTGCTGCGCCACCAGGCGGCTTTCGGTCGAGCCCTTGCCGCGGCGATAGACCAGGACCGCGCCGTCACAGTGCAGCGCGACATAGGGAATAATCTGTTTCCAAGCGGGATCGTTCTCCGCGCTGGAACGCGGGATGTAGCGCGTCAGCTCCGGCGAAAAGATCAGCCGCAGGAATTCCGCTCCCCCGGCCTCGAGGCCCTGAAACTTGCGCGCGGCGAACAACGTGGCGGTGGGAATGGCGAGGACCAGTTCCTTGGACGGCGGCGCGGACGGCGAAGGCGGCGGGGACATCGCCGTGTAGACTAACAGCTTCCGCCGACGGGATGTGGCTCAGGGAGGCGCGAGGATGGTCATTGGATTGACCGGTGCGAATGGATCAGGCAAAACAACCTTGGCCGAGGACCTGAAGGCGAAGGGGTTTTATTACCTCTCGCTCTCCGACGAGATCCGCGAGGACCTGGCCAAGGAGGCCATCCCCGCCACGCGCGAGAACATGATCGAGCGCGGCAACCTGCTGCGCCGCAACTTCGGCGCCAGCGTGCTGGCGGCGCGCACCGTGCGCCGCATCCAACCGGACCGTAATTATGTGGTGGACTCGATCCGGCATCCGAGCGAGATCGAAACCTTGCGCACCCTCCCGCATTTCCGCCTGCTGCGCGTGGACGCGCCGTTGCAAGTGCGTTATGAGCGCGTCCGGCAAAGGAAGGATCCGCGCACGCCGAAGTCCTACGAGGACTTCGTCGCCCTGGAAAATCGGGAACTCACCGGCATTGATCCGGAGGCGCAGAACCTGCTGGCCTGCGGCGCCATGGCGGACTTGGTGGTCGCCAACGAAGGTAGTGTGGCGGAGTTTCTCGCGCAGGCCGCGGCCGTGGTCGGCAATGAGTTGCGGCATGTGGCTCGGCCCGACTGGGACGAGTACTTCATGCACATCGCGCGCATCGTGGCCTTGCGCAGCAACTGCGTGAAGCGCAAGGTGGCGGCGATCATCATCAAGGACAAACGGATCATCTCAACCGGCTACAACGGCACGCCACGGGGCGTGACCAACTGCAATGAGGGCGGCTGCCCGCGCTGCAATTCGCTGGCCGCCAGCGGTACCCGGCTGGATGAGTGCGTCTGTTCGCATGGCGAGGAGAACGCCATCGTGCAGGCCGCGTACCACGGCATCAGCATCAAGGACGGCGTGCTTTACACCACCTTTGCACCCTGCCTGCAGTGCACCAAGATGATCGTCAACGCCGGCATCCGCGAGGTGGTATTCAACGCGCACTACCCGCTGAACGATACCGCGGTGCGCATCCTGGCGCAGGCCGGCGTCGTGTTGCGCCAGGTGGAGTTGGACAATATGTCGGGATGGTAGCCGGGCGCTGCCGTCCGCTTCGCGGTCGGACAGGCGAGAGTGCCTGTCCTCCAGGGCGGGTATCCGGAGGTCCCGACGCGCTCAGTCGCCGACGCGGGTGGTGGCGTCCTCGAGCAGGCGCGCTTCGCGGTAGGTGTAGGCGATGCGATGGATCACGGTGATGTTGCTGAGCACTGCGATGACCCAGAGGACGGCCGCCATGCGGTTGAAAAGTGCGCCGATGATGACCAGCACGATGCGTTCCGGGCGTTCCATGAAGCCGACTTTGCAGCTCGGGATCATGGACTCGGCGCGCGCCCGCGCATAGCTCACCATCACCGAGCCGGTCATGACCACCGCCACCAAGACGACGTAAAACGAGCGGTTGATGCGGGCGTAGTAGACCAGCAGGCCAAAATAAAGCGCGAGGTCGGAGTAGCGGTCCACGACGGAGTCGAAGAACGCCCCGAAGTAGCTGACCGTATTGGTGGCACGCGCCACCCGGCCGTCCACCATGTCGAAGATGCCGGCGCCGATGATCACCCAGCCGGCAAGCCGGAAGCGGCCGTAGCCGAACAGGACCGCCGCGGCCACGTTGATCACCATGCCGAGAAATGTCAGCAGGTTGGGATCGATGCGGGCGAGGGCAAGCGAGCGCACGATTCGGTCGAGGATGTATTTGCAACCGCGTCCAATCGCTTCGGTATAGGTCATGGTGTGGACCGCGGCCGGCGCGCAACCTGGCGCGGCGGCCGCGTTGGCCTAGAACTCATCTTCGCGTTCGTGGATGGTTACCAGCTTACGTACTTCGAATTCCTTGGCGCCGCCCGGAGTCTGGATGTGCACCGCCTCGCCCACTTCCTTGCCGAGAAGGCCGCGGCCGATGGGTGATGAGGTGGAGATGAAGCCGCGGGTGGCATCAGCTTCCTCGCTGCTCACCAGGTGATATTCAACCGGCTCGTCGGTGTCGAGGTTCAGCAACCCCACAATCGAGCCGTAACCCACCTTGTCGTGTGGAATATTGTTGAGGTTGACCATGCTCAGGTCGGCCAGGCGCTTTTTGAGCTGTCCGAGCCGGGCCATGACAAACTCCTGCCGTTGCTTGGCCATATGGTACTCGGCGTTCTCGCTGAGATCGCCCAGGGCCACAGCCCGCTTCAGTTCAGCCGGCAGCTCGACATTGAGCTCGTGATCCAAAAGCTGAATCTCGCGCTCCAACTTCTCTTTGATCCTGACAGGCATACAGGCTCGTACTCCGATCCGAGGCCTCTGATTATAGAGGAGACGCCGGGAGAGGCGGCAATGGGCGACCAGTCTGGGGAGGGGAGACGCGGGGCACCCTCACGACCCCGCCTGCAGACCGGGGGATCGCAAAGGCACTTGGGTCAGGGTACTTTCGTCGACACTCCGGGCCGGACGGAGGCGAGCCCCGGGGCGCGGCTTGGAAGCGCCTTGTAGTGCGGCGACACCTCTGTCATACTTCATGAAAGGGTTTCCTTAGCCCTCTCCTGCGGGTGTATTCGCTATGGGTGTATTACCGTTTCCTTTCCGCGTGGGCGACAAGGTCGTCTACCCCAACCACGGCGTCGGCATCATTGAGCAGATCAGCAGCCGCGCGATGGGAAATAACGCGCAGCAGTTCTACATGCTGAAGATTCAGGCCAGCAATTTGCGCGTCATGGTGCCGTTCAGCAACGTCGGGAGCGTGGGTATGCGGCCCATCGCTCATATGGACGACGTCAATCGCACGCTGGATTTTCTCGAGGGTGGGGCCTGTATCCCGCACACCGACTGGAAGGGACGCTTCAAGGAAAACTCCGAGAAGATGCGCACCGGCTCGATGCTGCAAGTGGCCGAAGTATTGAAAAGCCTCTTGCTGGTGAACCAGGAAAAGCCACTCTCGTTCCGCGAAAAGAAAATGCTGGACCGCGCCTTGGCACTGCTGGTTAGCGAGATCGGAACGGCGAAAAAGCTGGACGGCGCGGTGGCCTTGGAACTGCTGCAAAACACCCTGACCAAAGCGCAATTGGCGCTGCCGCCCCGCGACCCCAGCGATGCCTAGGATGGGTGGTGGCGCGGCGGGCGTGGCTCAGAACTGATCCCACCTGTGCAGGGCAGCGTCAATACGCCGCCTGTCGGCTATTGTTTCCCGTTCATACGGGCCAGTCGCGTTCTGGTCGCTTCGAGTTGTTGTCGCACCTTGGCAACTTCTGAAGGGTCGTAATCGGCTGGGAGCGCGACCTGCCACTGGCTTAAGGCGCGTGTCAGGTTGACTTCGGCCTGACGTAAGTGCCCGGTACGCAAGTAGACGGCGGCGAGGTGGCCGAGCACCACGGGGTCCTCACGTTCCAACTCCGCCGCCTTTTCCAGGTTAGCGGCCGCTTCGTCCAGCCGGTTCAGCTTGAAGTAAACCCAGCCCAGGCTGTCAAGAAACGCACCGTTGTTTCGTTGACTTTCGAGCGCCTGCTGCACATAACCCAGCGCCTCCTGCAGGCGTACGCCACGCTCGGCCAGCATATAGCCGAGATAATTCAGCACCAGCGGGTTGTGCGGATCGAGTTGCAGCGCTTCTCGGAAATAGCCTTCGGCGCGGTCGAACTGTTTCTGTTTCTCGAAGATTCCGCCACGCAGGAAGAGAGCCAGTGCGCGTTCCTGGTTCGAGGAGGAAAGCTGGCGTGCCTTATCGGCGGCCTGCTCCGCTTCCTGCCAGTGGCGGGCGCGTTCCTGAATCTGCCCGATGGCCAGATACAGTTCACGATCCTGTGCGTTGCCGTGCAGCATGCCCTGGATCTGGGCCAGACCTGCGTCCACTTTGCCGCTGTCGGCCAGGAGTCCGGCGTAGGTCAGCCGCAGTCCCTGGTCTGCGGGCAGCTGACTGACGCCGGCCGCGGCAGTGGACAGGGCTCGGGCGTAATCGTGTTCCGTGCGGTAGGTTTCAGTGAGCTCGACAAAAGCGCGCGCGGTATTGTCGCCGCCCAGGCTGGTCATCTGCTGAAATGCGTTCACCGCCGCCGGGAAGTGACCGACGCGGCGTTCCAAGGTGCCCAGCCGTTCCAGGAACACGCCGCGATTCGTGGCCTCCGCCCCGGTGTACTTGCCATCCTCGTGCGCGGTCTGTTTGAGCAGCTCATGCAGCGCGGTGATCGCTTCCGGCGTCTTACCCTCGCCTTCATAAAGGAGAGCGCCGTAGTAGGAAATCTCGGGATTGTCGGGCAGCAATTGCCCGGCGGTTTTCAGGGCCGCTTCCGCCTGGGGGAACTGTCCGAGTTGGCGATAGATCTGGGAGAGGCGCAGCTCCGCCTTCCAGTCCTGGGGATCCTGCTCCGCGATCGCGCGGTATTGCGCCAGCGCGAGATTCATATCGTCATTCGAAAACAGTGCCTGGGCCAGACCGCGGCGCAAATCGAGATCGTCCGGATCGAGTACCGTTGCCTGGGTGTAAGCGCGCACCGCGCCGGGGTATTGTTTGTACTCTTCCTGGGCGGCCCCCAAGGCGCCGTACATCCGTGCCGTGCGGGCGGACGGGGGAATCGAAGCCACGATCCCTTCCGCCGCAGTCAGGTTGTGCTGGTCCGCCAATAACAACACCAGGTTCGACACCGCTTCTTCGGAGGTGCCGTTGAGGGCGAGAGTGGCGCGAAATTCTTTCTCCGCGGCCGCTGGCTGATGGGCGGCGCGATAGAGCCGACCGAGTGTCAGATGGGCCACGCTATCCGTCGGTGTCAGGCGCACCAGAGCTTGGAATTGTTCGATCGCCAGCTTCAGGACATCGTTGGGGTGAGCACTGGAGCTTTCGCCCAGTAGGCGGGTGTAGAACTCACCGAGCAGATGGTGTGCGCCGGCCTCGTTGGGATGCTCCTCGACCACGCTCTGCGCAAGCCGGATGGCATCACCGGTTTGTCCCATGCGGAACAACAAATCCGCCATCTGCTCGGGAAGATAGGCAGCATGAGGATCTGCGTGAATCGCCGCTCGATACTCCTCCAGCGCCTGATTCAGGTTGTTGCTTTTCCCGAACCCTTCGGTCATGTCTTCCCAGCGCCGCGCTTGGGTGAAATGGAAGTAGGCCTCGGCCTTCTGTTCGATCGCAGGGCTCAAGGAGGATGCGGAGGGGCGGGGAACCGCCTGCTGCACGGCCGAAGCAGCAGAAACCGAAAGCAAATAGAGCGCGGGCAGGTACAGCAAACGCGACATTCCCTAGCCTCTAGTAAAGGGTACACCAGGGTTAGCCAACCGGGTGCCGGCGGTGCGGTCTAAAACGGTCTAACTCAGGTTGCCTTTTGATCTTCGTGGACGCCCGTTCCATCGCAGGCACTCGTCGCCTCCATAAGCGTCCAGACTGGGCCGCACCCATGCAGGCGCAGAAGAATTCTGAGCTCGGCATCGAGCGATGGCAATCCAGGGAAGTGGGGCCGTCCCTTTGGCGGATGCGCCCCAGGCTGCCATTCCTTTACACCCGCCCCGGCGGCCCCGTACCATCAAGAGACCCATGCCGCATCCGGCTCAGATCCCGTCCGCCGTTCCGCACGTCCTGGAGCGCATATTGACCGCCAAGCGGCAGCGGTTGGCAGAGGCGCAGCAACAAACTTCGGAAGCCGAGCTGCGTCTGCGGGGGCGGCTGCGAACGCCGCGCGATTTCGCCACGGCCCTTGCGGTGTCCGGCCCGCTGCCGGCCATCATTGCCGAGCTCAAGCAAGCGTCACCTTCGAAAGGAGTGTTGCGCGCCGGGCTGGACGTGCCGGTCGTAGCCCGTTCCTATGAGTTGGCGGGCGCCGCGGCGCTCTCGGTTCTCACCGAAGAGGACTTTTTTCAAGGTGGCATGGCCAACCTTGCCCTTGCTCGCGAGGCTTGCAACCTGCCATTACTACGCAAGGACTTCCTGTTTGACCCCTACCAAGTCTGGGAGGCGGTCGCCGGCGGGGCCGACGCCATTCTGCTGATTGTGGCCATGCTGGCGCCCACACAGATTCATCATCTGCTCAAGGTGTCGCATGAAGCGGGGCTGGACGTGCTGGTCGAGGTCCACGACCGCGCCGAACTCGAGATCGCGCTCGCGGCCGGTGCTCGATTGGTCGGGGTCAACAATCGCGATCTGCGCACGTTCCAAGTGGACCCCGCACGCGCCCTTGAGCTGCGGCCCATCATTCCCCAGGGAGTTGTAACAGTCGCAGAGAGTGGCATCCGCAGCCACGATGATTTGTGGCGGCTTCGGGATGTGGGCTATGACGCGGTCTTGATCGGGGAACATTTCATGACCGCTCCCGATCCGGGGTTGGCGCTCTCGGCTTTGCTGAACGGGGAGAGGCCCGGCGAGTAGGCTGCGGATTGCGCCGGCCAGGGCTGTTGACCGTGGGATCATTTTGAAAACCATGCCGGGTTTTATAAAAATTTGCGGCTTGACGCGCCTCGAGGACGCCATGACGGCGGCGGAGGCGGGGGCGGACGCGGTCGGGTTTCTGTTTGCCCCCTCGCCGCGCCGAATCGACCCGGCGGCTGCGGCGGCCATCATCCGTGAGCTGCCTGCGGGCGTGCTCCCGGTCGGAGTCTTCGCGGACGCCTCGGCGGCGGAAATCGCCCGTGTTCGCGATGCCAGCGGGATTCGGGCGGCACAACTGCACGGCTGCGAGGTGCTGGAATTGACGGCGGAGTTGACGGGGTTGGAAGTGATTCGCGTCTGCTCGATGGCAACCGCCGCGAGCGTGCTCGATATGGCGGCGACGGTTGCCCCGTGGGCCGGCCGTGTGCGCGCCTTTCTTCTGGATGCGGGGCAACCGGGAGAGGGCGGCACCGGTCGCACCTTCGCGTGGGAAGCGGCGCGGCTGTTTGCAGGCTACGGACCGGTCATTGTCGCCGGCGGCCTGACGCCTGACAACGTGGGTGCGGCCATTGCACGTGCCCGGGCCTGGGGAGTCGATGTATCCTCGGGTGTAGAGATTTCACCCGGAATCAAGGACGCCCGCCGTGTGCGGCAGTTCATCGTCGCGGCGCGCCGCGCGTTTCAAGAGTTCGACACGCCCCCTCGCGGCCTCGCCCGATGACGGCCCTATGAGTGCTTTGCGCCATCCCGTCAGTCCCATTTCCCTTGCTGGTCGCTTTGGCGCCTACGGCGGTCGCTACGTGCCCGAGACGCTGGTGCAGCCGCTGGAAGAGCTGAGCGCAGCCTACGCGGCAGCGCAGGCCGATCCGGAATTTCACGCCGAGCTGCGCACGCTGCTCGAAAAATTTGCCGGTCGTCCCACCCCGCTGTTTTTGGCGCAGCGCCTGACCGATCTGCTCAAAGGTCCGCGCGTCTATTTGAAACGCGAAGACCTGCTGCACACCGGCGCGCACAAGATCAACAACTGTCTCGGGCAGGCGGTGCTGGCGCGTCGCATGGGCAAGCGCCGCATCATCGCTGAGACCGGCGCGGGCCAGCATGGCGTCGCCACCGCCACGGTGTGCGCCCTGTTCGGCTTCGAGTGCGTGGTCTACATGGGCGAGGAGGACATGGCGCGCCAGGCGCTCAACGTCGCCCGCATGCGCCTGCTGGGCGCCGAGGTGCGCGGCGTCGATGCCGGCAGCCGCACGCTGAAGGACGCCATCAACGAGGCCATGCGCGACTGGGTGACGAACTGTGCCACGACCCATTACATGCTGGGTTCGGTGCTGGGCGCCCACCCGTATCCCTCCATGGTGCGCGACTTCCACGTTTGCATCGGCGAGGAGGCGCGGGCGCAGTATCTGGCCGCGGAGAACGCCCTGCCGGCGGCGCTCTTCGCCTGTGTCGGCGGCGGGTCCAACGCCATCGGGCTGTTTCACGCCTTCCTTTCCGATGCCGGGGTGGCGATGATCGGGGCCGAGGCCGGGGGGCGGGGGCTGCAACTGGGAGAACACGCCGCCCGCTTTAACGGCGGCAGTCCGGGCGTCCTGCAGGGGACGTACTCCTACATTCTGCAGGACGACCACGGCCAGATCGCGCTCACCCACTCGGTCTCCGCCGGGCTCGATTACCCCGCCATCGGCCCCGAACATGCGGCGTTGCACGACTCCGGGCGCGCGACCTACGTCGCCGTCGGGGACCGGGAGGCGCTGCAAGCGTGCCAACTGCTGGCCCGGACCGAGGGCATCATCCCCGCCCTGGAGTCGGCCCATGCGGTGGCCGCCGCGCTGGAACGGGTGCCGCACATGGCCAAGCAAGGCGGCGTCATCATCAACATCTCCGGCCGTGGCGACAAGGACATGGGCATCATCGGCCGCGAACTGGGCCTGACCCACGGAGAAAAATTCTAGGATGAGCCGCTTTGCCGAGATTTTTTCCCGCACCAAGCGGGAACGTCGCAGTGCCCTTGTGCCCTTCATCACGGCCGGGGATCCTTCGCTGGAGGGGAGCTTGGCGATCGCCCTCGAGCTGGCGCGCGTCGGCGCCGACGTTCTGGAACTGGGCGTGCCGTTCAGCGATCCGCTGGCTGACGGGCCGGTGATCCAGCGTTCGAGCGAACGCGCTCTGGCACGCGGCGTCCACCTGGACCATGTTCTCGAACTGGCGCGCTGCATCCGCGCGCAATCCTCGATTGGCTTGCTGCTCTTCGGCTACTACAACCCCTTTCTGCGCATGGGTCTGGAACGGTTTGCCGCCGCCGCCGCCGTTGCCGGCGTGGATGGCGTGTTGGTGACCGACCTTGTTCCCGAAGAGGCGGCGGCGTATCGTGCGGCGCTCGGCAGCCAGGGCCTCGATACGGTGTTCCTCGCTGCTCCCACCTCGCCCGATGCGCGGCTGCAGGCCATTGCACAGGCCAGCTCGGGCTTCATTTACGCGGTTTCACGCACCGGCGTCACCGGCGCCCGCAACCAGGTGCCGGCCGGCGCGCGGGAGTTAGTCAGCCGGCTGCGCCGCCACACCGAGTTGCCGATCGCCCTTGGGTTCGGTCTTTCGACTGCGCAACAGGTCGCGGAAGTGGCCGGCTTCGCCGATGGCGTGGTGGTGGGCACGGCGCTGGTGGACGCCATCGACCGCGGTGCCCAAACCGGCGGCGACGCCGGCGCCGTCCACGCAGCCGGTGCGTTCCTGCGGGGACTGAACGGGACGCCGTCCCGCACCTGAGGGCGGATCCTGACCCGAGACAGGCGTTGCTTTGTCAAGCCAAGGCCGTGTGGGCCCCCGTTCCGTTCCGGAGAACTGACCTGGGGTTCAGCGTGGCCGACGCAGCAGCGTTCAGAACCCGACGACCGACAACCCTCAACGATTCAGGCTGGCGCGTTCGGTGCCCTTCAGGCCGCTGAGCGAGTGCACGTAGCGCAGGATGCCGTTGTAAAGCGCCAGAGCCAGCTTCTGACGGTAGGCGGGCTGGCGTAGCAGGCGGGCGTCTTCGCTGTTGCTGATGAAGGAAATCTCCGCCAGCACGGAGGGCATCTGCGCGCCGATGAGCACCACGAAGGGCGCCGTCTTCACGCCGCGGTTGTTTTCTCCGGACGCGCTCGCAAGACTGCGCTGCAGGTCCTCGGCAAGTTCGTGTGACTCCTCAAGCTTGTCCTGCAGGGCGATCTTTTTGACCAGATATTGCAGCTCGTGTTCCGAGGACTGCGCGCTGGCGTTTTCTCGCGCCGCCACATCCAGCGCGTGGGCATTGTGCGTCAGGCTGAGGTAGTAGGTCTCGATGCCGCGTGCCGACGCATCGGGGCTGGAGTTGAGGTGGACGGAGACAAACAGATCGGCCTGCACACGATTGGCGATGGCGGTTCGTTCTTCGAGCGGGATGAAAGTGTCGTCCTTGCGGGTATAGACGACGTCGGCCCCCATCCGTCTCTTTAAGAGTTTCCCGAGGCGGAGAACCACGTCGAGGGCAACGTCTTTCTCGTTGAGGTCATCAACGCCGATGGTCCCGGTGTCGTGCCCGCCGTGTCCGGCATCAAGAACAATACGCCCGATTTTCAGGCCCAGCGCGCGCGTCAGGGAGCGTTGTCCGGAACGTGTGGGTTGCGCGATTTGGTCCCCGACGTCAACCACGTCGTCGTCATCGCCATGGTCTCCCCGAAATTTGTTGGCGGCGGTCGCAGCCCGGCGTTGCGAAACCGGTGCGTCGTCGAGATGTGCCTCATCAGCAGCGTAGCTCGGGTTCGCACCCGGGATCTCAGGCGAAGCGACATGCGCTTCTGCCGCGGTGGAACGCGCTCCGGCACGCCGATCGGGAGAGATTTCTTCCTTGCGGACTCCCTGCGTCGAGGGCGCTGGGCTCGGTGCCCCGCCGTGGACCGCGATGACCAGGCGTGACGGGTTGGGGAAGAACAACGCCGTGTCGGATTTGGCCCCCGGAGTCTCATCAATCACGACGCGTATCACCCCGGGGCGGTTCTGGGCCACGCGAACGCGGCTGACCGGGCTGTTGCGAACGTTCAAGCTGTACGGCGTCTGGCGTGGCAAGTCCGCGCCCATCAGGTCGAAGTAAAGGCGGTGGGCTTCGGGTATGAAGCCCCGTTCAAAGCGAACTTCATGGGCCAGATCCAGCACAATGCTGGCGGAATCGGGAGTCGAGCTGACGTGCAGACCGTCGAGCGCGGTCTCCATGCCGGGTGCCGTGGGAGGCGTGGACTCCGTCCTGGGGCGCGCGATGTCCTTCCGCGCCGGCCTGTGCCGTGCCGTCACATCGGGGTCGGACGCCGGAGGTGCATGGTCCGCCTCGGATGCGGGTTCCAAATTTGGCCGGCTCGTCTTCACTTCAACCGGCAGGATGGGCGGCTGTGGCGGCGTGACGCCCCGCAATTGCGCTTGCGCCACATGCACCCGCGGATCGGCGGGATAGCGATTGACGAAGTCCCGCAACCAGTGGCGGGCCTCCCGGCGTTGGTCGAGGTGGTACCAGTCCAGTTGTGCCAACGCCCAGACCGCGTTGCGGCGGAAATCGCTGTAGGGACGGGCTTTCAGCAAGGCTTCATACTGCGCCGCGGCTTTCCCGTAGGCTGCGGCGCGATGCAGGTCCTGCGCTTCAGCAACGTAGACGGCTCCGGCATCAAAGTGGGCTTGCGCCGCCTCCTTACCGCCGGGGTCGTCCTCCCAGACGGGCGCGAGGATGGAGACGATGGCCTCGTAGTCCGCTGCAGAGCGCTGCGCCGCCGGACGTCGAAGAAGCCGCTGATGCCGTGCGTGAGCCTCATCCAAGGGCCCGGTGGTCCGCCCGGCGGCGGTGCCGACGGTGAGGCACACCAGTGCCATCGGCAGGATCAGCCAAGGTTGCTGACGCGAAAGAAGTCGGAAAGGAGGCACTTACAGTAGCGGACGCCGAGAGCACCCCTACTGTAGCGAGTCGCTACTCCTCCGCCTAGTCAAACCCGTGAGAGGGAGTGCGTGCCGTGGTACCGGCTTGGGGACGATTGAACACGGGCGGGAGGCTGTCTCTTATACACATCTCCGAGCCCACGAGACAGGCAGAAA
>CALEJU010000053.1 GCA_937898755.1 uncultured Acidobacteriota bacterium
CTCATCCCTGTCTTCCCTCCACGCTGCGTTGGCGTTCCCCTCCCTCCTCCCCCCTCCCCGTTTTTCTTCCTCCCTTCCTCCCTTACTCCCTTACTCCCTGTTTTCCTTCCCTCCCTTCGTCCCCGTCATAATTGCGGGTCACCTTCATGCGCCTTCGCCTTCTTCTTGCCGTTCTCGTGCTGGCCTGGTCGTTGAACTACATCTTCGGCAAGGTGGCGATCCATGCCTTCGCCGCGGCGACGCCGCATCCCGCGGTGGCGGTGGTGGGGTTGCGTGGCGTGGCGGCTGCGGCGTTGCTGATCCTGCTGCAACCGTTGCTGGGCGCGCACGGCCGTCTGCCGCGATTGCGCGGCTCGGAATGGGGACTGATGCTGGGGCTCGGCGCCACGGGTATCACGCTGAACCAGTATTGCTTCGTGACCGGCCTGGGGCGGACGTCAGTGGCGCATGCCGCGCTGATCGTCGCCATTACGCCGATTCTGGTGCTGCTGCTGGCTGCCCTTCGCCGCCAGGAGCGCGTGACGTGGGGCAAGGCGCTGGGGATGGCACTCTCGCTGGGCGGCGTGGCGGCCCTGTTTTGGAAGACCACCGGGGGCACTGCTACCAGAACCGGGGATCTGATCGTGTTGGCGGGTTCCGCCGCGTTCGCCGTATACACGGTGGCGGGGAAGGACGTCGCCCACCGTTTCAGTTCCTTCGCCCTGAACTATTTTATTTACGGGCTGGGGGCGTTACTGCTGCTGCCGCTCACCTTGCCGGCCCTCCTTCAGACGCGGTGGGCGGCGGTGCCGTGGGCGGGTTGGGGCGCGGTTGCCTACATGGCGTGCATCGGCTCGGTGCTCGCGTACGTGATCTATTTCGAGGCCATGAAGACGCTCTCAGCGTCGGCCGTATCCGCACTGTCGTACTTGCAGCCAGTGATCGCCGCACTGATCGGCGCCTTAGTGCTGACGGGCGAGACGATTACCCCAGGGTTGGTGTTGGGCGGCACGGTGGTGCTGGTAGGCGTGTATCTGACAGAACGGTGAGGGAGATTTGGAGCGTGAAGCGTTACGCTCTAAGCTCCTTGCTCCACGCCTAGAAAAGCGCCGCACGAGCGGCGGATCTTCAGTTCGGTATCGAGGATGACCAACTGTGCCGCGGTCTCCGGGTGCTGCAAGCGCTGAAAGAGAGCTTCGGCAGCGCAGCGTCCCATGGCGTAGCCGGGCTGGGCGACGGTGGTGAGCGGCGGATCAGTGAACGCGGCAAGCTCGAGGTCGTCGAAGCCCACCACGGCAACGTCGTCGGGGCAGCGCAGTCCCTTTTCGCGCAGCGCGGCGAGCGCACCCACCGCGAGCAGGTCATTGGCGGCGAAGATGGCGCTGGGGCCGGGGGTGAGCTGCACCAGGCGGCGCGCCGCCTCGAGGCCGCTGGGGCGGTCAAACCCGGCCTGCTCGACGGCGACTTCGGAGAGGGACGCCTCCGCCAGAGCGCGGCGGAAGCCGGCCAGCCGTTCCTGGGCGTTGCGGATGCTGAGCGGCCCGCTGATCATGGCCAGGCGGCGGTGTCCGAGGCGTACCAAGTACTTCGTGACCATGTAGGCGCCCGCCTCGTTGTCCACCCCGATGTAGTCGCCGCTCCACTCCGCGAGCGGCCGGTCGAGGCAGACCAGGGGCACGTTCTCGCGCAGGCGCGCGGCGAAGTCCGGAAACTCGCTGTCGGCCGAGGGAATCACAATCATGCCCGTCACGCGGATGCTGTGGAGCTGATCCAAGTAGGCCCGCTCCTTGAGGCGGTCGTTGTCGGCGTTGCAGAGCACGATCTGCGTGCTATGCGCGTAGGCGACGTCCTCGATGCCACGCACCACGGCTGGAAAGAAGGGGTTGGTGATGTCGGGGATGATGACCCCCAACATCGGGCTCTGATTGCGGCGCAGACTGCGGGCCAGCACGCTGGGTTGATAGCCGAGCTGCTCGATGGCCACCTCGACGCGCCGCCGTAGCGGCTCGCGCACCCGCGCGGTGCCGTTGACCACGTGGGAGACGGTCCCGATCGAGACCCCTGCACGCTTCGCAATCTGCCGCATCGTGACCATGGAAATGACCGACTTGGAGAGGTTGCAGTGACTCCGGTGTCGAGCAGGCAGCTTACACCTTTTGCCAAAGTCGGACGCCTCACCCGGTCGGAACCGAGATCGCGGACGCCGAACCGGAAGTCGGGGGGAAGGGGAGAGAGGAAGGCGAAGCGAAACATCCCTTTGCTCCAACCTGCTTCCTCCCCTCTTCCCCTCCTCCCATCCTCCCTGTGTTTCTTCCTCCCCCCTCCCTGCTTCCTTTGCAACTCGCTACGTTTCGCGAACCCGCAGTCTGAAGTAGCGGCGGGCGCGGGCGACGTCGGCGAGGATCTGCTCGCGCAGCAGGGCGGGGCTTGCGAAGCGGCGTTCCTCGCGCAGGCGGTGCAGGAAGGCGATCTCCATGGGGCTCTGGTCCGGACGCACGTCGAGCGGCTCGAAATCGAGCAGGTGGCTTTCCACGGAGAGGGTGGGCGGCGCGTCCTCGAACGTGGGACGCGTGCCGACGTTGGTGACGGAGTCGAAGCTGCGCCCGCCCACCTCGGTGCGGGTGACGTAAACGCCCTGCGCCGGCAATAGTTCGGGGTAAGCCCCGAGGTTCAGGGTGGGGACAGTGAGGCGGCGGCCGACGCCGCGCCCGCTGGTCACGGTCTGGCGCACGGCGAAGGGGCGGCCGAGCAGTCGGCCGGCGCACACGACCGCGCCCGCTTCGATGAAGGCGCGGATGCGCGAGCTCGAGACCACCTGGCCGCGGATGACCACGGGCTGGTGAACCCGGAGTGCAAAGTCGAACTCGGTGGCGAGTTCCGCCAGCGTCGCGATGTCGCCCGCCTGGCGGTGTCCGAAGCGGAAGCCTTGTCCTTCGTGGACGGCGCGCACGCCCAGCCGCTCCACCAGGATGTCGGCGGCGAAGGCCCGCGGGCTGAGCAGGGAGAGGTCGCGGCTGAAGGGCAGCACGACCAGCAGCTCGACGCCGCAGGCCGCGAGCAGGCGGATCTTTTCCGGTAACGGGGTGATCAGCCGCGGGGCGCTGTCGGGGCGCAGGATGCGCAGCGGATGCGGTTCGAAGGTCAGTACTGTCGGCCGGGCGCCGCGCGCCCGCGCATCGGTGCAGACGCCGGCGAGGAGAAGCTGGTGGGCGCGGTGCACGCCGTCGAAGTTGCCCACGCTGAGCACGGTGGGGCCGGCAGGCGCGGCATCGAGTTCCGCCAGCGAGTGTACGAGACGCATGGCGCTAGAGGTCCACCTCGACCTGCATCCCATCGTAGGCCAGGCGGACGTGGGCGGGCAGCGCGGCTTCGGTCGAGGCATGGCCGAGGTCGTGGCAGATGTGGATGAAGTACGTCTGCCGCGGCCGTAGCGCGGCGACCACGTCGAGGGACTGCGCGACGGTGAAGTGCGTGGGGTGGGGCCGGTGGCGCAGCGCGTCAAGAAAGAGAACGTCCAAGTGTTGCAGGCGCTCCATGGTGGCGGGCGGGATGGCGCTGACGTCGGTCAGGTAGGCAACGTTGCCGAAACGGTAGCCAACGATGGGAAGGCGACCGTGCATGACGGTGAGCGGTTCAAACTGGACGCCGGCCACCTCGACCGGTTGCTCCAGCACCTGTGCGGTCACGCGCGGCACCGCGCTCTCGGTGGTCTGGTCCGAGAAGACGTAGTTGAAGACGCGTCGCAGGTCAGCGATGGTGCGGGCATCGCCGTAGAGCGGAATGGGCTCGGTGCGGCGGAAGCTGAAGGGCCGCACGTCGTCCATACCGAGGATGTGGTCGGCGTGGCCGTGGGTGTAGAAGACGGCGTCCACGGTGTGCAGGCCGGCGCGTAGCGCCTGGGTGCGGAAGTCCGGTGGCGTGTCAATGACGACCTGGCGGCTGCCAAGCGTGATCAGCAGGCTGGGCCGCAGGCGCTGGTCGCGCGGGTCGGTGGAGGTGCAGACGGCGCAGGCGCAACCCAGCGAGGGCACGCCGCCCGAGGTGCCCGATCCGAGGACGGTCAGGGTCGCCTGCATGGCAGCGGGCTAGCGGCCGCGGCGCGGCGGCGCCGGAATGGGACCGGGAACCGGAACGGGCGGCTGGGTCAGCGCCACGTAGCCGGAACGCAGTTCGTAGAGAGCCTGTTCCAGCATTTGCAGCTCGCGTGGCGAGAGGTTGCCGCGGGTCTTTTCCTGCAGCAGGCCGAGCAGGTCAATGGTTTCCTTGGCGCCCTGCAGGTCGGGCCGCATGCGCCGCCCGGCCTCGTCCGGCATCGCCCCCAGTTGCATGAGGGCGGTGGAGTACAGGCTCTCGATAAAGGCTTCGAAGGTCAAGCCGCCGGGCTCGCGCGGGGAGGCGGGCGGCGGAGCCGCGCCCGGGGGTCCGGGGGCGGTGATCGCCGCCGCCGCCGCCGCCGCCGGGGGCGGCAGGGGCGGGTCCGGGGGGCGGACGACGTCGGGCGGGGCGTCGGGCCGCAGCTCGCCGCCGAGCGTAAAGTGCCGACGGTCGTTGACGATGATGGAGGACTCGGGATGTTCGCGGTCAGGCATGGCAAGAGCCGCGCGGAGCGCGGAAATTCAAGTATAACGCGGGCGTGGGCCTGTCCTGGTGACAAGAGTGCCCGCGCGAGCGGTTCGCCGCACCACGGCTTGATCAAGGTCTCTTTCATCGAGCTCAAAGAATTGACGCGTAGATTGTCCACGTGCCCCAAATGTCGACTTTGTACATCACCGAATCGGGTTCGTCGTGCGCCGGAATGCGTGTCACCTGAAAACCGGGGCCGAGATGAACCGCTTCATGCTTGAACCGTTCGAACAAGTTAATTACCTCACTGACGTTCTTGTCTTCAGCGAAATGGATTGAAAGACTGTGCGGTTCCTCAATAATTCGACCGTTGCCGAGAAAATACTCGCATCCGCGAACTATTTTTTCCGAGACCTCGCGGATCAAAGTCGCCGGAATTGGAATTTCATGCTGCTCGTGCTCTGGAAAGTCCGGATGAGGGCCGAAGCCGGGGAAGTGTTCCCGCCCAGGTACGTGCGGCCTAACCTCTCTCAAGATTCTGTTCTTGAGCGCCCGCCGGTGCCGTTTTTCCTTTGTGCTGAGACCGGGTACATCCACGCCGAGTGTGTCTAAGGACCTTCGAAGCAGTCCGGCGGCTTCCGCGCGATCCGGTGGAACGCAGATGGCCGCGCGGACGAAGAGCTCCTTTTCTTTTTCTCCGATGTGGTTGTTACAACGGCGGCAGCTTGGCACCGTCCACCTTTGTACAGTTGGCGGAGTGTTGGTCGGGTACCAAGAGCGCGGAAATACGTGGTCTTTGGTTTTGTCAACGAGAACGCGTCGGCAATGGACGCATTTGATTTTTGGTTGATCGCTCGTCATTTGGATTCACCGGAAAAGGCGGCGACAGCCAGCGCGGGTCGAAGTGGGCGGATGATACTTCACGATGTGTCCGTGCACGATTCGCGTGGATAGTGTCAAAGTAGCGAACCCTTGCGCCGAGTGTACGGCCCGCGGCCGGTCGCCGGCGATTGCGAATCGCAAATGCACCTTCGCCTGAGCCACACTTGGTTGCCCCTGTGGGCAGTACCCTACGAAAGCGCTCGGCCAGCGCCGGTGTATGCACTGGAACTTGGCTGAATGCGGTTTAACAATTTGCGGGGCTGGAAAGAAGTCTCATGAGTAAAAAGCGTTGGTTGTGGTTCGTGTGGGTGGCATTAATTTCAGCTACGGTCAACTGCGCGCTCGCGGTGGCGCAGGATACCCATTACCCGCCGCAGGGCGAGACCATTCCCGGGCCGGCGTCGCCTGCCGAGCAGGGCGCCTGGCTGCGCGACCTGCGGCACTGGCGCATGGAGGAACGCATCCGCATGGGGTACGACGCGGCGGAGTACGCCCGCCCGGAACTGCGGTGGACGCAGTCGAGCTTTATCCAGCCGCAGATGATGATCGAGGATCGCTTCTTCTATGACCCGGCGACGCGGCAGTACACCGTCGGCCGGTACCTCGACGACGTCACTGAACGCTACGGCGGCATTGACAGCGTTCTGATCTGGCATACCTACACCAACATCGGGGTGGATGCCCGCAACCAGTACGACCTGTTGCGCGACATGCCGGGCGGGGTCGCGGGCGTCCGGCAGATGGTGGACGACTTCCACCGGCGCGGGGTTCGCGTTCTGTTCCCCATCATGCTGTGGGACCAGGGGACCCGCGATCCCGGCACATCGAACTGGGACGCGACCGCCAAGCTGATGGCGGAGGTCGACGCCGATGGCATCAACGGCGATACGCTGGGCGGTGTGCCGCGGGTCTTTCGTACCGCCTCGGATGCCCTCCACCACCCGCTCGCGCTTGAGCCGGAGGGCGGCCCGACCGATGAGGCGTTGGCGTGGAACAACCTGACCTGGGGCTACTGGAAATACTCCTTCATCCCGGCGGTGAGCAAGTACAAGTGGCTGGAAACCCGCCACATGGTCAACATCTGCAACCGCTGGGCCCGCAACCACACCGACGACCTGCAACACGCCTTCTTCAACGGCGTGGGGTTCGAGAGCTGGGAAAACGTCTGGGGCATCTTCAACCAGATAACGCCCCGCGATGCCGAGGCGCTGCGCCGCATGGCGGCGGTCGAGCGCCAGGTGGCGCCCTTCCTCATCAGCACCCAATGGGAACCGTATGCGCCCACATTGCAGTACGGCGTCTTCGCCAGCCGGTTTCCGGGGGAGGGAGAGCAAGCCGGGCAGACCGTCTGGACCCTCGTCAACCGCAACGAGTTCAACCTCACGGGCCCGCAGATCGAGATCGCGGCGCAGCCGGGCATGCACTTTTACGACCTGTGGAACGGACGCGAACTGACGCTGGAGCACAGCCACGGGCGGGTGCGGTTGAGCTTTCCCATCGAAGCCCACGGCTTCGCCGCTCTGTTGGAGGCCGCCACGCCGCCCTCCACGCTCGCGCCCTTTCTCCTGCAAATGCAACGCTGGGCGGAGAAGCCGCTGGCTTCATTCTCCGAGCAACGCACAGTGCTGCCGCAGACGCTGGTGCCCATTCCCGCGACCGCGCCTGCCAGTGCGGCGCCAGTCGGCATGGTCGAGATCCCCGGGGGGGCTTTCCTTTTCCGAGTGGCGGGGGTCGAGATCGAGGGCAACGACGAGATCGGGGTGGACGTGCAGCTTCCCGGCGAGGACTCGCCGCGTCGCAACCATCTCGAGCCCATGACCCTGCGACCCTTTTATATGGACCTGACGCCGGTGACCAACGCGGAGTTTGCCAAGTTCCTCGCCGCGACGCACTACCAGCCGGCCGATGGTCACAACTTCTTAAAAGCATGGGTGCATGGCGACTACCCGGAAGGCAGGGGCAACCAGCCGGTCACCTGGGTCTCCATCGAGGACGCGCGTGCCTATGCGGCTTGGGCGGGCAAACGGCTGCCGCATGAATGGGAGTGGCAGTATGCCGCGCAGGGCTCCGACGGGCGGCTCTACCCCTGGGGCAACACGTGGGATGCGACCGCCGTGCCCACGCCGGACCGAGGCCGGACGATGCGGGCGCCCACCGACGTTGATGCGTTCCCGCGCGGAGTCAGCCCGTTCGGCGTCATGGACATGGTCGGCAACGTCTGGCAGTGGACCGACGAGTATCGCGACGCCCATACGCGGGCCGCCATCGTGCGCGGCGGCAGCTTCTATCAACCGCAAGGGTCGATGTGGTACTTCCCGCAGGCGTATCGGCTGGATCAGCACGGCAAGTACCTCTTGATGGCGCCCAGTGTGGACCGGTCGGGGGGGATTGGGTTCCGATGCGTGAAGGACGCGGGATGAGACGGTAGGCGGCGGAAGTGATGAGTGATGAGTGATGTGTGATGAGGCGGACGAGGACGCAGGAGAGTAAACGGTGGGCATTCCGACGGTGCCCGGCATGAGCTGGGCGGCATCCGAATACCGCCGTAAATCAACGCGTCAGGCGGTCCGAAATAAGCGAACCCTGCCGTCCGGCTGCGCCGGGTGCGGCAAGCGCCAGGTGCGGGCAACGTCGGGCAATATCGGGTGCGGCCAACGATGGGTCAAGGTACCCAAACGACGAACCAACATCTAGCGGATGCGGGTGGGGCGTTTCAGGACGCGCTTCTTGCGGGGGGGCGGGGCGGAGGCTGTCTCTTATACACATCTGACGCTGCCGACGATCTTACGCGT
>CALEJU010000054.1 GCA_937898755.1 uncultured Acidobacteriota bacterium
GGTGGGAGGCCAGGATCTTGATCGCGACGATGCGCTCCAAGCGCGTATCGCGCGCCCGGTACACCTCGCCCATGCCCCCGGCGCCGAGCGCGGATAGGATCTCGTAGGGACCGAGCTTACTGCCGGACGCGAGGCTCAATTGATTCCTTTAAGGTGCGGCCGGGGTGTTGCCGGACACGTCGCCCTGTGGCGAGCACCAGCCGAGAAAAACCCGGCGAGAACAATCCGGAGGGATAGACACTGCGCGTTCACATTACCGATTGGTGCGAAGGTAACGCAAGCTGGATTTGGTCCGCCCCGAAGTCGAGGGTCTTACCCGGAACCCAAGCTTCCGACTTTCGCGCTCCTTATGCGTGAACGTCTGTTATCCCGGTCGCGGCGACTTTGCAGGTCCCGGGGCGGATTCAAAGTGCCAAGAAATCTGTTCTGGCGGAGAGGGGGGGATTCGAACCCCCGGTACAGCTTTTGACCGTACAACGGTTTAGCAAACCGCCGCCTTCAGCCACTCGGCCACCTCTCCTGCGGGGTTGGAGCGATCAGTATACCCCGGGGTGGGGATGGCTCGCCTGGACCCCTGCTCGCGGGGTGGTAGCCTGTGCGAGACTGCAAGGGGAAGAAGGATTGGGGGCTGAAGGGTGAACCGGACAACGCACTTGGCGAGGGGGGCATCTCACTCCACTCACACCCTGAACTGGCGCCGGATCACTCCTGTTCCCCGGGACCCCGGCGCCGTCCGTTTGGCGCTCCCCTACCCTCTGGCGCGAGGATTGTGAGACTTCATGCTGCTTCGTCCCTTTGCACTGGCCTTGGCCCTGACGTGTACCGCGGTTAGCCTGCCCTTGTCCGCGCAAAAAGCGGCGCGCCGGCTGGTACGGGCGGGCGAAGTCTTCCACGAGATCATGGGGACGCCCGATCGGGCCATCCCGCACGCGCTGCTCCAGCGGGCGCAGTGCATTGCCATCATCCCCGGCGTGAAACGTGTCGGCTTGGGATTCGGCGGAGACTTCGGGCGGGGCGTCGTCACCTGCCGGAATCGGCGGAGCTGGAGCGCTCCCTTGTTCCTTACCTTGGGCGGTGGCAGCTTCGGGTTGCAAATGGGCGCGCAACAGACCGACCTGGTGTTGCTCATCCTCAACGAAGAAGGGGAGAACTATCTCCTCAAGGACAAGTTCCAACTGGGCGGCGACATGGCGGCGACCGCCGGGCCGGTCGGGCGCGAGGCCGACGCCAGTACCGACGTTTTATTGCATGCCAAGATGCTCGCCTACTCGCGGAGCAAGGGCCTGTTCGGCGGCATCACGCTGAAGGGCGGGGTGATCAAGCAGGACTCCGACAGCAACCAGCAGTATTACGGCAGCAAAACACCGCGTGAAATCCTGCATGGCGGCGCACGAACACCGGCCGCGGCGCATGCGTTGCTGAACGAGATCTACCGCGCCGTGGGTCACTAAACGCGGACGGAGTGAATGCTGGCCGCGTCCGACCCGCGCTCGAGTTCCCCCTCGGCCAGCATGGCGGCGACACACACCAGCCAGAGCAGGCACTGCGGCACGAAGAAGCGGTCGGCCAGCGAGGGGAAGAGCAGGAAGTGCAACACGACGGCGGCCAGCGCCGCCGGCAGGATGACTTCCGGATAGCGCGGGCTCGTCGCGGCGTCGTTCGGATGACTCCACCCCTTGAGCCGGCGCCCGACACCGCGCACCAGACCCAACCAGGCCGCGAAGAGGACGACCACGCTGGTTTGCAATCGTGGCAGTTCTTCGGCCACGGCGCGCAGGTAGGTGCCGGGGGTCACGCGGCCTTGGAAGTTTCGCGGATAAGCCAGCCAGCCCGTAAAGGTGTGATGAAACAGCACCGTCCACGTGTAGGTCTGCGCCCAGTGGTTCTCGCCCCAGTAAACAGCCAGCGCGAGGGCGGCAAGAGACACCGCGCGCGCGCGGTCACCGGCGCGTTGCGGCGAACAGTACCAGGTTGCCGCCAGCAGTCCGATGAAGACCAGCGTGTCGGGGCGCACGGTGACGGCCGCCACGCCCAACCCGACGGCCAGACTGCGCCGCCCCAAGGTCAGCAGCCAAGTTGCCGACAGCACCGTCAAGCACGCCAACGCATCCGGGGTCGCCAAACGTCCCAGCTCAAGCAGGGGCGGGCTCACGCCGACGGCGGCGGTGATCCAAGCGGCGCGTCCGCTGCCCAGTTGGCTTTCCAGCCACAGAAATAAGATCCAGAGACTGGCGCCGGTGCTGACTGTCGAGACGAGAGCCACCGCCCGCGGCAGGTCGACGCCCAACCGGCGCAGGCCGGTGAGCAACGCCACGTAGCCGATCTTCACGCGGTAAAAGGGCAACTGCTCGGCGAAGGCCTCCGGGTCGCGCGCCACTGTCCGGGTATAGGGCAGGCGTTCGATCAGTTCAGAAAAAGCGCCATGCGGCAACGCACGGGCCAGCAGCGCATAGGTGCGGGCATGCACGGCCGCCGCCTGCGGCGTCTCCCACGCCAGCACCGAACCGACGTAGCCCACCAAGTCCCAGTTGTAGAGGGGCCGCAGGCTGAACAGGGTCATCAACAAGCCCAGGTAGGTGAGCACCGCAACGCGCAGCGCACGCCGGTGGAGCCCGGAGGTCGGATCCGCCATGGCAGGATGCTCGCGCGTCGGTGGGGCGACCCCGCTCAACGGGGTGCTGCGCGTGGTCGTGGCGCAGCGGGCCTGGGCCGCATCGGCGGGTGCTGCGCGTTCAGGTGGGTCCATGTAGCGACGCCCGACAGCTTGGATTCAGAGCGGCTGAAATCCGGGCTGCGCCAGAGGTCGGAAAAGGCCGTTGGATGTTGCGGTGTAGGCGGTGGCTCGAGTACGGCCGCTTTCCTCGCCCGGCGCATCTCACCAATGGAACAACGTTTCATCGCGAGGGAGACCGCTGTGGCAAAAGATACGGTGTCGGTTCTGGAATCCTTGGTCGAGATTTGTCGTGATGGCCAACTGGGCTTCCGCGAGGCGGCCGAACATGCCAAGGACCCTTCCTTGCGCACGTTTTTGAACGAGCAGAGTCTGGAGCGGGCGCAGTTTGCCGGCGAGCTCGAAAGTGAGATTCAACATCTCGGCGAGCCCGACCCCAAGCGCACCGGCACGGTCGGGGGTACCCTGCACCGGACCTGGCTGGATCTCAAGACCGCGCTCGGCGGCGGTGACCATTCCATCCTGGCGGCGGCGGAAACCGGGGAGGATGCGGCCAAGCGCATCTATGGCGAGGCGCTCGCCGATCCCTTGCCGGAAAATCTACGCAGCATCGTCGCGCGTCAGGCCGCTCGCGTCCAGATGACGCACGCCCGCGTCAAGGCGCTGCGTGATCAAGCCCAGGCCGCCTGAAAGCTGTCTGTGGACTGCTGCCTGGGCACTGCGGAGCGGGCGGGCGCCTCGCGACAACGGGCGACATTCCCGCGGCCGATGAATGCGCCCCTTACCCCTTCGCTCCGCGTAGGGCCTCTGTAATCGCCGCTTCCAGTTGGTGTTGGAAGGTCCCTTCGTCAAATCCCGCCTGACGGAAAGCAATCGTCCCCTTGGCGTCCAGCACTATTGTAGTGGGAAGTGAATCCACTCCAAGGTAGCCGCCCAAGCCGGTGTCAAACCACGTCTCGGCGTCCCAGTGGTGCGCGGCAATGAAGGGCTTGACCCGGTTCCGATCCTCGTCCGTGTTAACCGCTACAAAGACGACATCGGGATTGGACGCAAACTTTTTCTTCACCGCCTCGAAGATCGGGTGCTGTACCAGACAGGGTCCGCACCAGGTCGCCCAAAAATCCAGAACGACAACCTTGCCGCGGTAAGTTTTCAACTGGTGTTCTTTGCCGTCCAGCGCGGTGAAATTGAAATCGCCGATAGCCCGGGTGCCAAGGTTGGCGGCGTCCTGGGGATGCAACTGGGAGCGCGTGGCGGCGTCGCGTTGGGCGATCTCATCGAATTTTTTGAGAATGAGGTCACCGAAGCCGGCGTCACTGCCTTGATGTTGCGCGCGGTAGAGAGCGCCCGCTTTCTGGCGCAAGGCGGCACGCTCCGCGATCGTGGTCCCCGGGAGCGCCAGAGCGAGCGCGTCGGCATCGAGTGCGGCTGCGGGCTGATGAAGGGCTTCGCAGGCCTCGGCCAGATGCGCGGCGGCCTCCTCGGTGGGCGCGTGGGCCAAGCTGGCGGTGAGCCATTTTTGTGCCGCGGCAGCGTCTCCTGCATGCAGATCGGCGGTGCCCTGCATCAACTCCGCCAGCGCGCGCAAGCGATCCATGTCGATCTGCCAGCGGGCGGTGCCCAGTTCTTTGGGCGGCGTTTCTTTGGCTTTCTGCTCGACCAAGGTGCGGAGTTCCACTGCTTCGCGCTGTGCCTGCAGGATCTGTGCGGGATCGCGCTCGAGAAGCAGGAGGTTCAGCGTCTTGATGCGCTGCCCCAGGTCCTCCGGGTGGAGCGTTTCCAGTTTTTCGTTGTAGAGCACCGCCCGGCGGTCATCCTCCAGTGCGGTCGCGTCCTTGATGAGCTGGCGATAGATCTCTTCCGCCTCGGGCGGGTGGGGATGTTTCGCCAGGAAGGCCTCGAGGCCGCGTGTTTCGGCCCCCGGCTCTCCCCCGGCCCGGTCAATCACGTCCTGCAGCTCCTGTTGCGCGCTGGCGGCGGAGTCCGCCTGCGCCGAGGAGGAAGATACGGTGGATCGAGGGGCCTGGGCTGGAGGCTTGGACTGCGCGCAAAGCGGCAACCCAAGCATTGGCAGCCAGCAGAAAAAGGTGAACAGCGATGGGTGCCGGGTCATGATCAGCGTGATTGCAGGCGCTCGAAGATGCGCTGGAACTCCTCCAAGCCGACGTAATCAATTTCTATGGTGCCACGGTTCTTGCGGTCCTTGATGCGGACCTTGGTTCCGAGCAGGTGTTGCAGGTCCTCTTCGGCGGCGCGCACGTTGGGATCGCGGGGCGGGGCGGGTTTGGCCTCGGTCGTATTCGGGCGCCGCTGGGCGGCGGCCACGCGCTCCTCCACCTGCCGCACGTTCAAGCCCAGTTTCTGGATAGTCGCGGCCAGGGCGCGCTGTTCGATCGCTTCGAGGCCGAGCAGAGCGCGGGCATGCCCCATGGTGAGGGCGGAGTTCTCGACCAGCGCCTGCACTTCGGGATCGAGTTTGAGCAGGCGCATGAAGTTGGCCACAGAGGCCCGTTCCTTCCCGGTGCGCTGCGCGATCTGCTCCTGGGTGAGGGCAAAGCGGCTGGAGAGCTGCTGAAAGGCGCGTGCTTGCTCGATCGGGTTCAGGTCTTCGCGCTGCAGGTTTTCTATAATGGCGACCTCGAGCGCGCGCTCGTCATTCAAGGGCCGCACCAGCACCGGAACTTCGGCCAAGCCCGCCAGTTGCGCCGCGCGCCAGCGCCGCTCTCCGGCGATGAGCTGCAGTCCAGTGCCGGCAGGCCGGACCAAGAGCGGCTGGAGGACGCCCTGTTCTCGAATGGACTGCGCGAGTTCTTCCAGCGCCGCCGAATCGAAATGCTGCCGTGGTTGTTGCGGATTGACTTGGATCTCGCGGATCGCCACCATGCGCACCCCCGCCTCGGCGGGGCGGGACGCTGTCTCTTATACACATCTGACGCTGCCGACGATCTTACGCGTGTAG
>CALEJU010000055.1 GCA_937898755.1 uncultured Acidobacteriota bacterium
CGAGATTTCTGCCTGTCTCGTGGGCTCGGGAGATGTGTATAAGAGACAGTCCCTGCGTTCCCCTCCCCCCACTCCCGACCTGCTACGCTGGCCCGGGAGGCTCGATGCGGTCCATTCGTTTTCTCGGAGCGGCCGGCGTGGTGACCGGCTCAAAACATCTGTTGACCTCGGACGGCACGCGTGTGCTGGTCGACTGCGGGCTCTTCCAAGGCGAGAAGGTGTGGCGGGAACGCAACTGGCAGCCGCTACCCATTGCCGTCGCCGAACTGCAGGGCGTGGTTCTGACCCACGCCCACCTCGACCATACCGGTTACCTGCCGCGCCTTGAGCGGGAGGGCTACCGCGGCCCCATCTACGCCTCGCAAGGAACCGCGGAGCTCTGCGGCGTCCTCTTGCCGGACTCCGGGCGGTTGCAGGAAGAGGATGCCGCCTTCCGCAATAAACATGGTCTGACGCGGCATCCCGTGGCGCTGCCGTTGTACACCGAAGCCGACGCTCTGGCTGTCCTCAAGCAGTTCCGGCCGGTGGAGCTCGAACAAACGGTCACCCTCGCGCCGCAGTGCGCGTTTTCCTATCACCGCGCCGCCCATATCATGGGCAGCTGTTTTGCCGACTTCAAGCTGGGGACCGGCAGTGACATGCGGCGGGTGCTGTTCACCGGCGACATCGGCCGGCTGAACGAAAGCAACTCGCAGCAGCTGGCCGGCGGTCCGGCGGCCCTGCAAGGGCCCCTCGATTACCTGGTGATGGAGTCCACCTACGGCAACCGCGTCCATCCGGACGTGGACGTGTCGCCGCAGATCGCCACCGCCATCAAGACCGCGATCGAGCGCGGCGGCACGGTGGTGATTCCGGCTTTTGCCGTGGAGCGCACCCAGAAGCTGCTCTTCCTGCTCAAGCACCTGATGGAAGCGGGACAGATTCCGCGCGTCCCGATCCACATCGACAGTCCAATGGCCATCAAGGCCGTGGACATCTTCCTTGAACACACCGACGAGTTCAGCCCGGAGACGCAGGAGATGATTCGCCGCTACGGCTCGCCGCATACCTGGCCGCAGGTCTACTTCGATCAGACGGTGGATCAGAGCAAGGCCGCCAGCGCCGCGAGGGAACCGGCCATTATCATCGCTTCCAGCGGCATGGCAACCGGGGGACGAGTGCTGCACCACTTGGCGCAGCGCCTGCCGGACGCGCGCAATCTGGTGATCTTTGTGGGGTTCCAAGCGCCGGGAACTTTGGGAGCGCAGATTCGTTCCGGCCAGTTGGTGGTGACAATCTATCGCCAGCCGGTGGCGGTGAAAGCGCAGGTGGTGGCCTTCGAGCAGTTTTCGGACCACGCCGACAGCGGGGAACTGATCACCTGGTTGCGAGCCTTGCAGCAGGCGCCGCGACTGGTGTTTCTGGTGCACGGCGATCCGGACGCGGCTGCTGCCTTGAAGCAGAAGATCGAGGCGGAACTGCACTGGAATGTGCACGTCGCCCAGTGGCTGGAAGAAGTCGAACTGGCTTGAGGAGTCCGGGGCGATGCGTGGCCAACATTCCATGTTCCCAAGCCGTGGGCGGAGCCGTCCTACTTAGAGGCGATCCAAAACGGAAATCGGAAACAGGCAGTGCCGAATTGGTAACCCCTGCGACACCCTAAGGCGAAAATCGGAGTGGATTTCAGGCACTGGGTGAGTACAATCGCATCTGATTTCCCGCGGCAGTAAGCCTCTTCCAGTCTGCGCCACCATGGCAGGGCGGGGATGGGGGGCCCGGAGATCGCTCTGCGTACCCCCGCGCCACTGAGTTTCAATGAATAAATTGACGCGCCGTTTCTTCGTCAGCACGCTCGCGATTTTGGTTGGCAGTACGGTCCCGGCCTGGGCTCGGCACCCGACGCGAACTCTTCGCCGCCCGACGGCCGAGCGTTCGGCGCATCTGGAGGCGACCCACCGCCGAGGACGGCATCACGCGACCCGTAGGGTCGCGCGACTGCACCACCGAGGTCGCCATCATCGCTCCTACGGCGAAGTTTTCACGGCCAGCCCAATCGGCTATGACTTGGGCGCACATGACGTCACGCAAGGAGAAGATCTCGTGGTGCGTGCCGCGGCGGTCAAAGCCTTGGGCAACGTGAACGGCACTGCCGTCGTGGTGGACCCCAACTCAGGACGCATCCTGACGATGGTCAACCAGGGTTTGGCCCTCTCGGCGGACTACCAGCCATGCTCGACCACGAAGATGGCGATCGCGCTGGCGGCGCTGGATCGTGGGGTGGTTAACGAAAACACCCCGGTCAAGATTGCGCCGCGCACCTCGGTCAACATGACCTACGCGCTGGCGCACTCCAACAACGCCTATTTTGAGGCGCTGGGTGAGAAGTTGGGCTTCGAGACGGTCAGCAAATATGAGCGGAAATTCGGGTTGGGCGAGCCGGCGGGGTTGAACCTGATCGGAGAAGATCCCGGCAAATACCCGCAACAGCCCCCTCCGGGTGGGGTGGCCAAGCTGAGCAGCTTCGGCGAAGGCATTCACATCTCGCCGCTGCAATTGGCGGCCATGGTCAGCGCCATTGCCAATGGCGGCACGCTCTACTACTTACAACATCCCGCCACGATGGAAGCGCTGGCCGACTTCCATGCCGCCATTAAACGGCAGCTCAACATTGCCGGCCTGCTGCCGGAACTGGCCGATGGCATGATGGCGGTCACGCGCTACGGAACCGCGCGTCGTGCCCAGCTGCAGGATCTTGACGTGTTCGGCAAAACCGGCACTTGCAGCCGCAACGGGACACGCTACGGCCTGTTCGCTTCCTACATGGACCAGCCCTCCACGCAGCGCGGCAAGCTCGCCATCGTGGTCGTCCTGCGCGGCAACCGCGCCGTCTTTGGACCGCGCGCGGCGGAGATCGCCGGCAAGATCTACAACTCCCTCAACGCCGAGAACTACTTCAGCCAGCCGCACGCCAGCCCGAGTGCCCTGAGCGCCGCCGCCTTGGCACTGCCACTGAATCGTTAGATGCTCTTGACCAAGGGCGGGGCGGCCTCAGGCCGTCCCGCCCTTTTTTCTTTTTGGGAGCGCCGCTTCCCGCCTTCGCCGCCGCCCCGCCCGCACCCGCGCTACACTCATCTCAATACTGTTCATGGCGGTATCCCGTGTTGTCTCGTCATCTCCTTCCCGGCTTCGTATTCCTCAGCTGTGTTTCGGCAGGCGTGTGGGCCCAGCAGCCGCCCATGCTGCGCGGTCCCGTGTTGCGCATCGCGCTCACGCAAACGGCGCCGCTGCGGCGCGGCGCGGCGGTCCAAGGTCGCCTGGTAGAGCCTGTCTACCAGCAAGACACATTGCTTTGGCCGACCGGCACCAGGATCGACGGCGAGGTGGCCACGGTGTCGAGTGTCACGACGGCGCATCGTATTTGGGAGGCCGCTCAAGGCGTCCTCTCGCCGCCGCGCACGGCACGGGTGCGGTTCAACACCGCGGTGTTGCCCAGCGGCCCGGTTCGTTTCGAGGCCGCAGCCAGCACCGGCGCGAGTGAAATCATCGAGCTGCAGGCTGCAGGCGCAGAGCGGCCCCAACCATCTACCCACCCCGGCTCACTGCCCGGGCGCGTGCGGCACGCCGCCATGGCGCGCGTCCATCGGGTGCGAGCCGCGCTGAACGACCCGCAACGCTGGAAACGGCTGCAGGCGGCGGTCAGTCGAACCGTAGCAGAGAAGCTTCCCTATCGACCACAACATCTGGCTGCCGGTTCGCAGTACACCGTCCTGGTGCGGGAGGCGGTTGCGTCCGCGGCAGCGCCGCCTCCGGATTCCAGACTGCTTGCCGCCGCCCCAGCGGTGGGAACGGTGCTGCGCGCCTCATTGTTGAATCGTTTGAGCTCGGCCAGCAACCGTCCCGGTGATCCAGTCACCGCCGTCCTGCTGCAGCCGGTGCAGTTGCAGGGAGGACTGCTTCCCGCGGGGACACGGCTGGAAGGCAAGGTCGTACAGGCCGCTCCCAGCCGCGCTTTCGGGCACAATGGCCAACTGCGCTTCAACTTCGACCAGCTTGAACTTGCGACCGGGCAACAGGTGATGGCTCCTGCCACCGTGCAGGGCGCGGCCGTGGACCGCGCTTCGCATCTCAAGCTCGACCCCGAGGGGGGCGCCACAGTGGCGACCCCGCCCAGCCGATATTGGCTGCCCGCCTTGGCGGTGGCGATGGCCGCTCAGGCCGCGGGCGATGATGAAAGCGGCGCCGGTCGTTCCGGCGGGTTGGGGTTGCTGGGCGTGGCGACGACCCTGATCGCCCGCTCCCATCCGGTGAGCCTGGGGCTGGCCGTGGCCGGGGCGTCGTTCTCCCTATACCGGCATCTGATCGCCCCAGGACGTGACGTGGTCTTTCCGCGCGGTACCGAGTTGCAAGTCCAGATGGGCCGGGCGAAGCCGTAGGAGGGCCAGACCATGGGCGGGCTTTCCCGCGCAGCACTTCGGACTAGGAACCGCGACCGATCTCGTAGTCCAGTTCGGCGGCTTCGGCGAGAAGCGGGAGCAGCGTGCTCAGCAGTTTCTGATGCGTGGGGTGCGGACTATACGCGTCGAGCGCCGCCCGATCCTGAAATTTTAAGACCGCGCCATGGGTGAAGCCCTGCGAATTGCGGCTCGCCACATTGGTCCCGGATGTGATCTCGACCAGGCCGGGAAGGCGTCCCTCGAAGGCCTGAAACTCGTGCATCACCGCAGCAATCGCTGCCGCAGACGCCGACTCCTTCCAACGGAACATCACGGCATGGATGTACATGACGGTCCCTTTCTGGGTGCGGAATGCGGATGGTCGCCAAAGCGAGGGCGGGTGGGGGCGCCGGCGCTGGGAGACGCGCCTGGTCCCCGGCGCCCATGTGGGGGCGCCGGGGTGGGGAGCGCATGGCGTCTACTTGGCCGGCCGCGCGGTCGGCGGCAGAATGCCGTTCAGGCGCAGATAAATGGCCAGCCCGGCGTAATGGTCGTACCAGTCGCCCAGCAGGACCATCATGGCGGCGCCGCGCGCGACCTTGTGACCGCCGAAGAAGTCAACCTCGTCGCCCAGCTTGGAGTCGTCGAGCGGCGCCAGGACTTGTGAGCAGTAATGGAACGAGTCCTTTAGCGCGCCGATCAGCTTGTCCTTGGCGTCGGTGTCGCTCAGCTTCTCAACCTTGGGCGCCGGGGCGCCGGAGATGCGCGAGCACAGAAAGACGTTGGATTGCGAGACATGCAGGATGGCATGCCCGAAGGTCATCTGCGCCGGTGTCGGCCGGTAGTTGTACTTCTCGGCAGGCATGAGTTCAGCCGAGTCCACAAAGTGTTTCTCGTTATCGGGCAGTCGTTGCTTCAGAAAGCTGGAGATGGGATTGGCCACCTGGCCGAGAAGCGGCAGTGAAAACAGGAGTGCGAACAGACAGGGCAGCAGACGGCGTGTCATCGGAACCTCCCCGAATAGGTGCCCGGCCGCGGGGTCGGGCGCGGACCGGCACAGTGTACCTGAGCCGGCGACCCAGCGCTCTTTTAGGGATCAGCATGCGGAGCCCTGCGGAACTCCCCGCTCAGCGTCTAGTGGGCCGCCAATCCCGGGCCACCGCTTGAGCGCGGGCGACGCATGATCCAGACCAACGGGGCCATGCAGAGGAACACGATGGCCAACAGCCAGAAGCCTTCGACGAAGCTCAGCAGGGCGGCCTGCTGTTCCACCATCCCCATCACCGCGGCCAGCGCGCGATGGCCGGCGGTCGCGGCATCCACGCCGCGCTGCATGAAGTGCGCCTTTATTCCGGCCATCGCCTGGCGCAGATGGGGATCGGCGGCGCTCAGATTGGAAGTCAGGCGGGCCTGATGAAATTGCGTTCTCCGGCTGACAAACGCGGTGACGAAGGCGATACCCATGCTGCCACCCAAGTTGCGCATGAGACTGAAAAGGCTGGTGGCGTTGCCCATTTCCTCCTTGGGCACGGGATCCATGGTCACGGTGGTCAGCGGCACGAACACCAGCGCCATGGCGACGCCCTGCAGGATTTGCGGCCAGAAGATGTCCCAGGGGCCGGACTGTAGATTGAAGTGGGAGAAGGCGAACAGTGTCCCGGTAAAGATCAGGATGCCCCCGGTCAGCAGATAGCGCGGGTCGGCGCGACGGCTGAGCAGGAGCCCGGTGAGGGGCATGAAAATGAGCGAGCCGATGCCGCGCGGGCTGGTCCACAACCCGGCCTCAACGGCGCTGTACCCAAGCAGCGTCTGCAGAAAGATGGGCAAGATCACCAGGCTGCCATAGAGCACGAAACCGAGCATGGTCATCAACAGGACACCGGCGGCATAGGTGCGGTTCTTGAACACGCGCAAGTGCACCACTGGATCCGAGGTGTGCAGTTCCCAGAACACGAAAGCGACCAGCAGCACTCCCGCCACCACGGCCAGGGCGACGATCAGGTGGGAGCCGAACCAATCGGCCTCCTGCCCCTTATCGAGCATGATCTGCAGGGCCGCAATGCCGACCGCCAGCATGCCCAGGCCCCAGACGTCCACCTTGCCCTTGGCGTTGCGACCGATGTAGGGCGGGTCAAAGATGTAGGCCTGCGTCATCAGGATGCTGATGATGCCCACCGGCAAGTTGATGTAGAACACCCAGCGCCAGGAGTACGCGTCCGTGAGCCAGCCTCCGAGGGTGGGGCCGAGAATGGGCGCCACCACGATGCCCAAGCCCCAGAACGCCATCGCCTTGCCGCGCTTCTCGGGTGGAAACGTCTCCAGCAGAATGGCCTGCGAGAGCGGCTGCATGAAGCCGCCGGTCGCCCCCTGCAGGATGCGGAAGAACACCAACAACGGCAGCGTCGGCGCAATGCCGCAGAGAAAGCTGGCGATGGTAAAGCCGACCACGGCCAGCATCAGCAGCCGCTTGCGTCCAAAACGATTGGCCAGCCAGCCGGTGATGGGCAGGATGATGGCATTGGCCACCAGATAGGAAGTCAGCACCCAGGTGGCTTCATCCACTGTGGCCGAGAGACTCCCCGCAATGTGGGGCAGGCTGACATTGACCACCGAGGTATCCAGCACTTCCATGAAGGTGCTGAACATCACCGCCACCGCGACAATCCAGGGATTGACCAGCGGCGGGGCCGGGCGGTCGGAAGTGAGGAGAGGAGCGGTCGCCATGGAGAAGTCGTCTGGTTGCGGTCTGAAAAACGAGAGGAGAAACACGCGCGCAGCTTCAAGCGCCGGGCGTCACCGCTTCTGGTCTTCGAGCACGGTAACCTCGACGGACATTCCGGGACGCAGGCGCTCGAGGTCCTGCCCGGGTTCGAACACCAGCTTGACCGGGATGCGCTGCACCACCTTGACGTAGTTGCCGGTGGCGTTTTCCGGGGGCAGCAGGCTGTATTTGGCGCCGGTCGCGGAACCGATGGAGTCCACATGGGCGCGCAAAGTGGCGCCAAAGGCGTCCACCTTGGCGGTGGCGGGCTGCCCGGTCCGCATCTGGGCCAGTTGCGTTTCCTTGAAGTTGGCCGTCACCCAGAGGTCCTGCGAAAGCTGGTCGAGTGGAACCAGAACCAGTGCCTGCTGGCCGGGACCGAGTGCCTGTCCGACCTCAAGATGCTTATCGCCCACCAAGCCGTTGGTCGGGGCGCGCACCACGGTATAGCTGAGGTTGAGTTCGGCTTGCGCGACCGCCGCCTGTTGCAGCGCCACGCGAGCCGCCGCTCCGCCCGCCTGGGCCTGAGTGACTGCGACCTGTTGTGGTGCGGTGGCGGCGCCGCTGACGTTGGCGGCAGCCACCGCGTCGCGGCCGCGCGCCACGGCGATATTCGCCTGGGCGGTGGAGATGGCGTTCTGTGCCGCCGCCACTTCGGCCTGTTGGGCGGCCACCTGCGCCTGGGCGGCGGCGGCGGCGGTGGCGGCGGCCTCGTACTGTTGCCGGCTGACCTCGTCCTTGGCCACCAGTTGCCGATAGCGCTGCGCATCGGCGTCGGCGCGTTGGGCGTTGGCCTCGGCCTGCCGCAGGTTGGCCTGTGCCACGCCCAACTGCGCCTGCGCCTGCGCCAGTTGCGAATGGGCGACCTGATCGCCGGCGCGGGCCTCCTGCATGGCGGCTTCCGCGCCCGTCAGGGTGCCGCCGCTGGCAGCGCGGGTGATCGGTACCGCCGTCTGCGCTCCGCGGCTGGCCGCCTCCGCCGCCGCCAGTTCGGCGCGCGCCCGGTCGAGGGCCACGCGGTAATCGCGGTCATCGAGTTTAAAGAGCACATCGCCGGCATGCACCGCCTGGTTGTCGTTCACGTCCACCTCGACCACGGTGCCGCCGACGCGCGGCGCGATGGTCTCGATGTGCCCTTCGATCTGGGCGTCGTCGGTGGATTCGCGGTAGCGGTAGTGCAGCCAGAACAGCAGGCCCACCACCGCCGTCACTGCGCCCACCGCGAGCAGCAGACTGCGTGTCCGCGTCCGGGGCGGGGCTTCAACCTTCTCGATCACGTCACTCGGCATTGCGTTTCTCCTCGGATTCCGTTCGGCGGCGCCGGTTCAGCGGCCGCGCAGATACTGCTTGTAGGCCGTCTCCGCCACGCCCAGCGCGCGCGCCAGGCTGGCCTTGGCGGCGTTGAAGCTGTAGAGACCGGCGATGTAGTTCTCATCCGCCACCGCCACCTCCTGTTGCGCCTGCACCTCCTCCAGGTTGCCGGCCACCCCGGCCTGGAAGCGGTCGCGCGCCAGCGTGAGTTCCTGAGCGGCCAGAGCGCGGGCCCCTTGCGCCACGGCCACCTGCTGCTGGCTGGACTGCACGTCGAGCAGCGCGGTCCGCACATCGTCCTCCACGCCGGCACGCAGATCGGCGGCGCGGTTGCGCGCGTCCTGCAACTGCGTTTGCGCCTCGAGCACGGCGGCGCGAATGCGGCCCCCGGTGAACACCGGCAAGTTGAGCGACCCGGCCAAGGTAAACGTGGGGTGGTTGGAGTTGTAGCGATTGCCGATCGTTCCGTAGTCAGCGTCGAAGTTGGCGGTGGGCAGCCGTTGCGCCCGGGCCGCGGCCAGCGCCAGTTCCCCGGCGTGGACGCGCGCCTGCGCCGCACGGTAGTCGGCCCGTGTTTGCAGCGCCTCGCCGATCAAGGCGGGCAACTGCAACGGCGCCAAGGGGACATAGGGAATCTCGTCGCTCAAGGTGAATGACTGCCCGGGAGGCAGCCCGATCACCCGCGCCAGCCGCAGTTCCTGCTTGGCAAGGTCATTGCGGGCCGCAATGGCGAACTGCCGTTCGCGTTCCCGCTCCACTTGCGCCCGCACGACGTCCAGTCCGGAGACCACACCCGAACGCTTCATGTCCTGTGCCTGTCCGAAGGCCTGCTCCGCCGTGCGGAGTTGCGCTTGCGCCGCCGTCACCCGGCTGTAGGCCGCGCTCGTGAGCAGGTACTGGTTGGCAACCGCGAGCACGACCAGATCACGGGTCCCGGCGTAGTCCAGTTGCGCCGCCTGCCGGCGGACGCGCGCGGCGCGGTAATCGTCCCAGGCCGCGACCGCCAACACCGGTTGGTGCACCGCCGCGCGCAGGTCGAAGAGGCGAAACGGGCCCACGATGGGGTTGACGCCCGGGAAGCTGAACCCGAAAGCCTGCAGGTTGATCTTGGTCTCCGCCTCGCGCAAGCTGCCGTTCACCTGGGGCAGCAGACTGGAAAGGCTGCGCAGGCGTGCCGCCCGCGCCGAAGTCTCGGCCGAGCTGCTGAGCAGCAGGCCGAGGTTGGCGCGCAGACCGCGCGCAATCGCGTCATCGAGCGACAGCGTGACGGGCGTGGCGGAGACCGTCCCCTGCGGCACGCCGCCCTGCAGCGAGATCCCGGCGAGTGCACCGGCCGCCCCTTGTCCGGGCATCTGGCCGGCCGCGCCCGCGGCGAAGGCCAGCGTCATCCCCATGGTTAACAGCCGCTTGCTCATGACGTGGTTCCCATCTTTCTCCTGCCCTCCGGTTGCCGGGCACCGCCCTCGGCGCGAATGCCCCGCCAATACAACTGGAAGACGAAGTCCTCGAGGTCGAATTGGTTCTCCTGCATGCCCATCACGTGGGCGGCGTAGACCGTGCGCGTGAGATCGGTGAGAGCCATGGCGGCCTCGCGCACCGGCAGCCGCCGGATCTCGCCGTGGCGCATGCCCTCCCGCAGGACCGGCTCGACCAGCCGCGCGCCCTCCAGGTACAGCCGCTTGAACTCTTCCCCGAACTGGCCGGGATGGGCGCACAGGTTGTTGAACTCGGTGAAGTAGATCTTGAAAAAACTCTGGTCGGCCAGGTGCATCACGAAACGGGTATGGATGGCCGCCCGGATCTTGGCTTCGGTCCCCATCGCCGCGGCGATCGCCCGCGCCACCGCGGCGTGCACCTCCTGTAATCGGGAACGTACGCTGGAGGCGAAGATCTCTTCCTTGCTCGAGAAGTAGAGGTAGAGCGTGCCCTTGGCCATGCCCGCGGCGGTGGCAATCTGATCCAGGGTGGCGTCCCGGAATCCGTGCTCGGCGAAGATGCGGCGCGCCGCAGCGAGGATCTCGATCTGCCGGAATTCGGTCAGAACTTCACGCCGGGTTTTGCCTTCGACCGGCACGGTTCAACTCCAGGTACACTCGAATGACTGGCTGGTCATTATTCTATACCGGAACATCAGCGGTCGCAACCGCGGCTGCGGCGGGATCTTGAGCGAGTGCCTGCGAGCTGTGCTTGCAGGGGACGCGCCCAGCCGGTTTCCCGGAGCGTCATGGGATGCGACCCGAGGGCCGGCGCCTGGCGGGGGCATCCTTTGTTTCCGCCACCGCCACTAAGTGAGTATCTCTGGCGTCCGCGCCGCCTGACTGTAGGTCGGCTGTATCGGCGCTGGTGGGACTACGCACCACTTCCCGCGCAGGAGCGCCCGTGTCAGCGGGACCGGACAGTTTGCAAGATTCGGGAAAAACATTCTGGGAGAAAACAGCTTATGTGCCGATTGAAATTGTTTGCCTTGGTCGTGATTGCCGCCGTGCTGCCGGTGCTCTTCGCTCCGCAGGCGCGGGCCGATGATTACAACAAGAAGACGGTGATGACGATCACTGAACCGATCCAGGTTCCGGGCGCGGTGCTGCAACCCGGCACCTACGTCATCAAGCTGGTCAATTCGGTCTCCGACCGTCACATCGTGCGCATCATGAATGCGGATGAGACGAAGGTGATCGCCACCATTCTGGCCATCAACAACTACCGGCTGAAACCGACGGATAACTCCAAGTTCTCCTTCTATGAGGAGCCGGCGGGGCAGCCGCAGGCCTTGCGCGCCTGGTTCTACCCCGGTGACCAGTTTGGGCAGGAGTTTGTGTATCCCAAACAGTCGGCCATGCAGATTGCCAGCGTAACCAATACGGCGATTCCGGAAGCGCCGGTGGATACCACCACCGACCTGAACAACGCTCCGGTGACCACGGTGAACAATGCCGGCACGGAGACGCCGCTGGATCAGGGCACCTATACCGCGCCGGCGGCGCCGGTGGTGGCCGACAACACACCGGCCCCCGCTCCGGAGCCGGCAGCGCCGGCCCGCATGCCGAAGACCGCCAGCGATGCCCCGTTGTTTGGGTTGCTGGGCGTGCTGGCGTTGCTCGCCTTGGGCGGCCTGCGCCTGGTCGCTCCCCGGCCCTCGCTCTAAGCGCGGGCGTTCATGCCGGAATCCACGGCGGCCCGCCCCGATGGGGTAGGCCGCCGTTTGGCGCCCGCAGGGGGTCGCGGTCCGACCAGGAGAAGTAGTCGGGCCCCGCCCGGGGCACGCAGCGCTGCGACCGAAGCGCGTTGTGTCCGTCAGATATGCGAGTGATCTACCAGTGCGCATTGGCGGGGCTGGCTCTGAGCTGGTGGGCGGCGGCACCGCTCGCGGCGCAGGGGCATGCGCCCCGCTACACCTTTGAGAGCCGCGCCGACTTTATTCTGCTCGATGTGGGTGTCGAAAACGGCCACGGCGCCCCAGTGGGTGGCTTGACACGTTCCCAATTTCGCGTTTTCGACAACGGCCGGGCCGAGCCCTTGTCGTACTTCGCCAGCAACGATCTGCCGGTGACGGTAGGCTTGGTGGTGGACAGCAGCGGGAGCATGGGCCCCAAGCGCGCGGAGGTCAATGCCGCCGCGCTGAGCTTCATCCGCGACAGCAACCCGTTGGACGAGATCTTCGTGGTCAATTTCAACGACCGGGTGTATTTCGGGCTGCCGCCAGGTACCGCCTTTTCCGACAAGGTGCCGCAATTGGTCGAGGCCCTTGGCAACACGCCCAATCAAGGCCGCACCACGCTCTACGACGCGATCTCCGCGGCACTCGAGCACTTGGATCTCGGAAAACGCGACAAGAAGACGCTGGTGGTCATCAGCGACGGCGGGGACAACGCCAGTCGGAGCACCCTGGCACAAGTACTTGCCCAGATCGAGGCGTCGCGCGCCACCGTTTACACGATTGGTTTGTTCGATGCGGATGATCCCGACAGCAACCCCAAAGTGCTGAAGCGCCTGGCCGCCGTCAGTGGAGGGGAAGCCTACTTCCCGCGGACCTTGGAAGAGGTTCCGGAACTGTGCCGCAGGATCGCCGTGGAGATCCGCAGGCGCTACAGCTTGGGGTTTGCGCCAGTCCGGGCCGGCACCGCCGCCTCCCGACACGTCTTGAAAGTCGAGGCGTGGGCGTCGGATGGGCGCAAACTGAAGGTGCACGCCCGTCAATCGTATTGGCTCCCTGCGCTGCCTGCGGAAGCGATTGTGCCGAGTGGAGCGAAGCCATGAGATCGTCGACTCGCAATACGATGCGCACTTGGATCGAGGCTGGCCTCTGGGCTCTCGCGGTGGTGGGATTGGGCGTCTGGTTCTATGCGCAGTGGGCGGCCCATAATTTTCAACACGATGCGGCGCGGCAACTGGCGCAGATCCAAGCGAGCGGGACGGCTCCGACTTCGGCGCGGCGCGCCAAGACAGGGGAGCCACTCGGCCGCCTCAGTGTGCCGCGGCTCGATCTGAGCGTCGTAGTCGCCGAAGGCGACAGTGCGACGATCCTGCGACGCGCCGTCGGACACGTTCCGCAAACGGCGCTGCCCGGTGCGGCGGGAAATTTTGTTTTGGCTGGGCACCGCGACACGTTTTTCCGCCCGCTCCGGGAGACCCGCACCGGTGACATCATTCGCTTTACCACGCCTCAGAAGACCTACACCTACCAGGTGGAGTGGACCAAGGTGGTGGCGCCGAGCGATTTGAGCGTCATGGCGCCCGAGGCCGCCTCTCCCGCCCATTTCGCACAAACCCTGACCCTCATCACCTGCTATCCCTTTTACTACGTCGGCCCCGCCCCGAAACGCTTCGTGGTACGGGCGCGTGTCCTGGCTGGGTAGGGGAACGCAAACACAGGGAGGGGGGGAGGATGGGAAGAGGGAGGGGAGCGCGAACACTCATCTCTGTCTGCTGCCGCCCGCGCCTTGACTTTTGCCACTCGCACCTTTGTCCCCTCCCATATTCCCGTCCTCCCCTCGCTATCTTCTTCCCCCTTTCCCCCCCGTCTTCCCGCCTCCCGGCATTTCCACCCTCGACGGCGCGATAATGGGGCCGGGTGGGGGCGATGGGTGACGAACCGTTGGACGAGGCGCAGCGCCTGCGTCGCCTGCAGTTGATGTTCTCCATGGTGATGTCGGTGATCGCGCAGAGCGAGATCACGGTCGAAGAGGCGGCGGAACTGGCCGCCGGCGCGCGGCGGGCCGCCCTGACCTTATTTCCCGGCAAGGAGCTGGCCTTCGATATCCTGTACAAGCCGCGTCTGCAGCGCCTCCTGCATGAGCGCTTCGGACTGCAGTAATGGGCGTCGCGTGCGAACGCGAGGCGAACGGAGTTGAAAAGCGGACTCGGAAATGGACCTGAACAGCGAAACTGCAAGTGCCCAGATGGCGGAGTACGACGCGGCTGAGGGACGGCTGCGGGTCATTTTGGAAGAGTGTGGTCCGGCGTTGGTCGCCTACTCTGGGGGCGTGGACTCCGCCTACCTCGCCTGGATGGCATACCAGGTGCAGGGTGCGCGGATGCTGGCCGTCATTGCCGACTCGCCCAGCCTGCCGCGTCGCCACCTGCGCGAGGCCCTGGCCTTTGCCGCACGTCACGCCATCCCCTGCGAGGTGGTCACCACATCGGAGATGGCTAACCCCGATTACGCGCGCAATGATCGCAACCGCTGCTTCTTCTGCAAGGACGCGCTCTTCGCCCGAATGGAGCAGGCCGCGGCGGAACGTCCCGGGCTGGGCTGCCTGATGTACGGCGTCAACGCCGATGACACGCTGGACTTCCGACCCGGTCACCGTGCCGCCACGGAACACGGGGTGCGCGCGCCATTGTTGGAGGCCGAGTTGGGGAAGAGTGCGGTCCGCAGCCTGGCGCAACGCGCGGGCCTCGAGGTCTGGGACCGTCCCGCCTCAGCCTGCCTGTCGTCGCGGGTGGCCTACGGGCTGTCGGTGACGCCGGAGGTCCTGGCCCGCATTGAAGCGGGGGAGGAGGCGCTCTACAGGCTGGGCTTCCGCCAGTTCCGCGTGCGATTTCACCAGGACATCGTGCGCCTCGAGATTGCCCGGGATGAGCTGCCGCAGGCGCTGACACTGGAAATGGCTGGGGAGCTCACCCGCTGCTTCAAGGCGCTTGGATTTCAGTACGTGACGCTCGACTTGGAAGGCTTTCGCAGCGGGGCGATGAATGAGGGGCTGCTGCCCCTACACAGGCTGATGGCGGAGGAAGTGCCCGGGAGAAACGGGTAGTTTTCACCCATCCCGACAAAGTTCCCAAGTTGACTCCCGTTCCCGCACGGCGATAATGCCCCTATTCCTCCTCCGCTTAGGGATTTGGCGGTGCAGGTGCCCGCAAGAGGCTGCAGTGCTGTCGCTCCACGCCAAATCGAGCTCACGGTGTTGTTCCCAGTCAGCCGGGATGTCGTTGCTGGAGGTCATCATCGCCTTGGCTTTGCTTGCCACGGGGGTAACCGCGATCGCCTATACGTTTTCCAGTACGATACGCGCCGATACGTTCAACAGCAGCACCAACGTGGCGCGCTACCTGGCCCAGAAACAGATCGAGGAGATGCTGGCCCGCTATAACCTGATGTCGACACCGTGCGTGTCGGGGAGCTGCGGCACGTTCACCGACAGCGACGGTCAGACGGACGCCTTGAATGACAATAACCCGCAGATTTTGAACAGTTCCGGAGAGTTGGATTTTTCCACGGCCCAAGAAACGGGCTACAACAAGACCGTGCTCTGGCCGCCCAGCACCGGCGTGCCCTATGACATCCGATGGAATGTCGTCACCGCCGGCGGCATTCATAGCGTGACGGTGGGGGTGCATCCATTGACCGGAACTGGTTCCGGCAACGTCAGCCTGCATTCCCTGACCCCCTGACGGCTACTTCGGTAACAGTTCCTGCCTCCATGAGACGCTTGCGACAGTTGACGTGCCCAACCCGACAGCCGCAGTCGCGGCTCGGCCGGCGTGCTCCGGGCTTTAGTCTGCTCGAGATGCTGATTGCGCTGTCGGTACTCGGGGTCATCACGGCGGCTTCGTTCCAGCTTTACCTGCGCTTCAGCCAACACTACCGGGTGGAGATGGAGGCCAGCGATCTGACGGCGGCGGGGGAGCGGACGATGTCGCGTTTACTTGGCGACCTGCGGTCGGCAGGGTACCCGCAAGCCAAGCTGTACGGAACGACCTACACGGGCAGCACGGATAACATGGTCTCGCAGGACTTCCAATACAACACCGCCTCCGGGGTGCAGGCGGTCAATCTGGCCGCCAACAGCATCACGTTTGAAGCCGCGTTGGGCAATACCGGGCAGACCACCATCGGCTACGTCAACCCGGTGGTGGACATCGTGAACTACCAGCTCATCAACAATGGCGGCGAAACCCTGCTGCAGCGCCAAGTGACGGCGAAGATGATTACCGGCGCGCCGGGAACCGTTGTCACCACTGACGTCATCCGTCATGTCCAGTCGTTGACGTTCACCTACTTTGACGCAAACGGCAATGTTCTGGGGCCGTTGCCTCTGACCGCATCCCAAGCGGCGACGGTCCAGATGATTGAGGCCGTCCTCGGTCTGCAAACTAAGGCGCTGGATGCGCGCACCAACCAGCCGATGACGCTCACCTTTTCCGGGTCCGCTTTCGTGAGGCAGTAGCCATGCGTGTTCCCTGTTTTTCTCGACATCCCCGGCATGCGCGCCGTGTTCGGACGCGCGGCATCGCCCTGGTGATTGTCCTTTTCACGCTGGTCATCATGGCGCTGCTGGCGGCGGCCATGGTGGAGGTCACCTTCAATGCCACGCTGTTCGGAAAGCGCAACACGGTGAATCTGCGCAACCTGCAGGCGGCACAAGCCGGGGCCGAGGTGGCGCGCGATGCGGTACGCAACTCGGGAAACGGGGTGGCGGCCTTCCTGACGTCGCCGGCGTCCGTCGTCTACATTGTCAACTACAGCGGCGGTAATCCCAGTCTGACCGGTGATCCCTATTACGATCCGGGCTACGCGAACGAGCCCGATGCCTTCAACCCCGGCAAAACGGTGGCAACCGGCTATACCTCCAGCACCACCGATATTGTCTATAACTCGACTTTGGGAAACGCGCTACCGACCGCCGCGCCGCAGTTGAAGTGGATCCGCATCACCATGGAGACGGAGAACAGTGTCGGCCAGGTGATGAACACCAACGCAACGCTCGTCAATACGGCGCTGCTCTTTGACTCGACCTATGGACGCTACGTCTCGGGCACCAACGCCTCAGCCAACGGCAAGCCGATTTACCAGGTTGTTTCTTTTGCCAGCGATCAGGGCTATACCCGTACGGTGACGGAAGAGGTGACGAGTTTCATTTTTCCCTTTGCGGCTCCGGCGGCGGTGACGCTGCTGGGAAGCAATCCCATCTATGGCGATCCGCACTCCTACCCGTGGACCGTCTCGGGACAGGATGCTGCCAGCGGTTCGACTCAGATCCTGCCTTCCATGGGCGCGGTCGGGGCCAGCAATGCCAGTTTTCTGGCGTCGGAGCCGTTTCGTCCCGATTACACCCATTATCCGGGAAGCGGGGTGACGCCGCCGAATCCCGCGATCATCGATGTGCTCGCCAGTGGCAACCTGGCCGCGAGCCTGAACAGCGTTGCCGGTCTGAAACAGGAAGTGAGTACGATCATGGCTCTGGCGGACAGGGTCTGTGGCGGCAGCGGGCCGGCGTGTCCGAGCAGTGTGGGCGACGGCACCGGTTTTCTGGACTCCACCAAGCCGCAGATTACCGTCGTTCAGGGGAATCTCAACCTGCCCTTGAACAGCGGGGGTATCGTGGTGGTTACGGGAACGGTAACGGTGCCCAACAACGTTGTTTTTAACGGCTTGTTGATGGTGATTGGAACCGGCAAGATCGGGTTCGCGACCAATGGGGGCGGCCATCCCAATCTCGGTGGCGCTCTGTTTCTGGCCAATGCCTGTGGCAACACGACCACCCCTGCGGCGGACCTGAGCAATTGCACCAGCATGGGCCAGGCGAGCCTGACCACCTTCAATGGGGGCGGCAACGGCGGCATTCAGTACAACAGCGCCCTGATCAGCGCCGCCTACTCGTCGCGCAGTTTTACGCGGCTGTCCTACCGCGAGAGCTAAAAAGGGGCAGAAAAGGGACGTTTGGCGCGACGGGAAGTCGCCCCGCAGCGCCCTGCGGCGCAGCAAGTCCTTATGGGGCCGAGGGTTGCGGGCATGGCAGGGCAAATGCACTCGGTGTAGGATCGGCCCATGTCCCACTCTGCCTCCATCCGTCTGCCGCGACGCTCAGCAGGCTTTAGCCTGACCGAGGTGTTTGTTGTGGTTGCGGTGATCGGCGTTATTTCGGCGATCGCCTTGCCGCGGGTGGGCAGCATCGTTGACAGCTACCGTCTGAGCTCGAGCGTTGCGGGACTGGCTGGGGAGTTGAACGTGGCCAAGTTGAAAGCCACCTCGCAACTCAACCCGTATCAACTGCAGATCAACGTCACGGCCGGAACGTATCAACGCTACGTCATGACCTCCTCGCCAGGCGTTCTGCCCCGCACTTTTGCGCCGGACCCCGGGAGTGCGCCGGCGCCGCTGCCGGGCACGGTGAGTTTTGGTTTCGGCAGCGTGACGGTGCCCGCGGGAAGTGCCAATGAGCAACCCAGCTTGGCGCAGGCGACCGCCATCACTTTCAACTCCATGGGTGTACCGGTGGACGCCAACGGCCAGCCCACGGCAGCGAATGCCATCTATGTAACGTACAACGGACAAACGGCCGCCGTCACCGTGTCGTTGGCCGGCCGCATCGAGCCTTGGACGTGGACAGGCACGCAATGGGTTTCGCGATGAAAATGCGTTTACCGTTTCCTTCCGCTTTGACGCGTGCGGCCGGTTTCAGCCTGCTGGAGGTGATGATGGCGCTCGTCGTACTGGGCGTTGCCGTTCTATCGCTGGCCAGCGTATTTGGCGTCGCGGCGGGACGAACCCATAGTCAGTCGGCATTGAGCGAAGACATTGTCGTTTGCCAAAGCAAGATGGAGGAGTTGCGGACGCTGAGCTTCACCGATACCACGACAGACACGACGACCGTCCCCTATGGCAGCAGCGGAACGGGGCTGAGCGTGGGAGGAAGCACGACCAGTCCCACCACGGGCTACGTGGATTATCTCGATGCCTCCGCGCAGCATGTCGCGTCCAGCTCGGGCGCGGTGTATACCCGCATGTGGCAGATCACCGACTTGGCTCCAACCGTCACCAACGGAAACCCCACTCCGGCGGGCCTGAAACAGATCGGCGTGCGCTGCACGGCCGCCGTGGGGGCCGGGCGAACGGGGTTGTCGCCGGACACCACGCTGGTCACGGAGATCTCGCAATGACCTCGCCGTGCGTGGCCCTGCAACCGCGGCCTCGCCGGCCCACCGGCTTCAGCCTCTTCGAGTTGCTGATGGCTCTGGGTGTGCTGGCCCTGTTTATCGGTCCGGTTTTGCTGCTGTTTGCCCAGCTGCAGAAGACCTATGCCGGCACCCAGGGTCGCATCCAGAGTCAGGCGGCGGCACGCAGCGCGCTCAGCCTGATGGCGGAAGAAATCGAGCTGGCGGGCAGCAACCCCACCGTGGATACCACCACAGCCGCTGCCGTGGGCCCTTGTGCCACGCCCTGCGCCATCTCCTTCGCTTCGGGGGCGGGCCTCAACGATGGGGATGTCATCGCGTTGGATATCGGCAGCAACTTCGAGCAGATCCCTGTTGCGGTCAGCAATGCCAGCTATACCGCCACTCCGATCAAGGCGCACGCCGTGGGTTCCATCGTGGTTTATCCCGGCTATCCGTATGCCACGGGAGTCTGCCCCGCCAACAGTTCAGGAGTGAGTGGCTGTAGCGCCAGCAAGCTGCAGTTTTTCGGCAACATTTACGGCGACAACAAACTTTACTTCGTCGAGTACGTCTATGACGCCGCCAATCAGCGCATCACGCGTTCGGTCACGGCGCTGACCGCGGCCAGCAAGAGCCCGGCGTACTCCATCTGCGACAACGTCATCGCCGCGTCGTTCAACGTGGCCCGGGATGCCCAGGGGAATGATTCCAGCATCACGCTGCAAATCACCGTGCAGACGCCGTATCTCGATCCGGAGACACGGCAATTCGCGACGTTCTCCCTGCAACGCGGCGTGATCCAGGCACGCAACGTGGCCATTGCCTCACAAATGGCGGCCGCCGCGAATTCTTCCAATATCGCGCCCACCCCCGCCGCGATCAGCAACTTCGTCCCTTGAGCGGGGGAAGTTCGAGGTGCATGGTCATGAAAGCCACAACACAGCGGCGGCGGCAGCGCGGCATTGCTCTTGCGACGGTCCTTTTTCTGATCGTCGTGCTGAGCGTTCTGGCGGCTGCGGTGCTTTACTCGACGCAGTTGGAGACCATCAGTGCGTATAACTATGGTGCCTCCACCCGGGCGATTTACGTGGCCGACGGGGCCACCCAGGCGGCGATGAACTGGTTCGAGAACAACTACACGCCGCAGCCCACTTCGTCGTACAACACCACCTATACCCCAGTGCAGTACGGGAGCGCGGCGGTGGTCATTGACGGGACCGGGAACGGGTCGAACTACCCGGACATGACCACGATCAAGTCGTTTCAGGACGCGCTGGGCAACCAGAAGTTGGGAAATGGAGCGGGCAAATTCACCGTCAACGCGACCTTGGTCGCGCTGCGCCCTGTTACCACGATCAACGGCGCGGGGGCCCAGGAGCGGTGGCGCTTGGACACCACAGGCGCTTACACCGTGGCCGGCATCTCGCTGGCCACCGCCAAGGTCTCGGTGTTCGTGGAGAAGAGCGTCACGCCGATTCTCAACTTCGCGATGTTCAGCCTTTCCAAGACCTGCGGCAGTCTGGTCATGAGCGGTGGGGCGCAGACCGACAGCTACAACTCCAGCAAGGGAACCTACGCGCAGACGGTGAACCCATCGAGTGGCGGCGATATCGGCTCGGATGGCAATATCCAATCCAGCGGTAATGTCACGGTCGGCGGCAACGTGCTGGTGCCTTACGGGACGGTGGGCAAGTGTGGCTCGGGAAACCCGGGGAGTATCACCATGAACGGCGGGGTCACGGTGGACGGCAAGATTTATAACATGACGACACCGATCTCGTACGCCGCCCCGCAACTGCCCGCGCCTTGTGTTCCCAGCAGTTGCACGGCGCTGCCGGCCAACCTGGTCCTGTCGCCGGGCGTAAGCTATGGCGACATCAGCCTCACGTCGTCCGCCAACCTGACCTTGCCCGGTGGCACGACCGGCAACCCCGCCATTTATATCGTCAACAGCATCACGCAGTCCGGCCAGGCAACCATCTCCGTCTCACCGGTAGGACCGGTCATTTTGAAAATTGTTGGATCGAACACCACCTCGCCGCTCACCCTCACCGGCGGCGGAGTCCTGAACAGTTCGGCGCCATCCAACCTGCTGATCGAGTATGGAGGAACTGGCTCGATCAGTGTCACCGGCGGCACGACCTCGAACTACGTCCTATATGCCCCGTACGCAGCGGTCAAGGTTGCCGGGAGCGCGGCCGTGTTCGGGGCGATTATCGGAGGCACCGTGGATGCCAGTGGCGGCGCCCCAATCCACTACGACCAAGCGCTACGCAACACCTACCAGCAGCTCGGTACCTTTCAAAATGTCAGTTGGAACCGAGTAGTTAACTGACTCCTCATCTGTTTGCAAACACGGTGGTTGGCTGCCGATGGGACGTCCTCTCCTCCCTCGTTCGAGGAGGAGGTCTGCAACGGAGCACGCTGCTGACGCATCTATAACCCAGATCTGATCGTACCTCTCAGGCGGGCCGCCAAACGGTGGGCGCGGAGATCACGATCCGACCAGGGGGATGTGTATGTCGAACATGGTTGCCGGCTTGTTGAGTGGCATTGCGCAGTGGACTTGTCCGCACAACTGGGTGCGCGCCCGCTTTGATGATGGGCACTACGGTTTGCGCTGCCAGTACTGCATGAAACGTCACGCGCGTACATGGAACCAGGTGATGGCCCAGCCGGTCCCACGCCACGCCATGCTCACGGTATTTCCTCGCCAGCGCCCGACGCCCTTGCCGTTCCGCCACGCCCGCCCGACCAGCGCCCCGAGTGGGCCGCTGCCGGCCGTTGCCCACGCGGACAAGATCGCCGCCTGACCTGTTGCCTCCACAGGCCCTGCCACGCCCTCGGACCTCCTCCCGTATGGCGTGGCAGGTGGGGCGGCGATGGCCCGCCGCTTCCTGCGTGCCTTGAAGCTCGCGGGAGGTGATCCTTGTCAAACCTTCTCACCAGCGGCGTTTCTGACCCCGCAGGGCTTCCTCGATCAAGGTAGTCAGTTCATCACGCGTCACGTTGATCCGCTCCGTAGCGTCGACGGTCGTCGCGCTGGTGACCGGGCAGCCGACGGCCGGAGCCGCCGCCGTGGTGATGCCCTCGTACTTGCGCCGCTGCACCAGCAGCTTTTCCACTTCCTTGTCGCCCAGCAAAACCTGGCGTCCCAGGAGATGCGAGACAAGCGAGATGCGCGCAAAGTGCTCCACCGTCTCCATCTTGAAATACGCCCGCATCACGTCCTCGGCATACGTGACCACACCGTGGTTGGCCATCAGCAGCGCGTCATAGCTGGGAATCAGCGGGCGTAACGCATCGCTCAGTTCGGGCGTGCCCGGAGTTCCGTAAGCGGCGAGGGGGACACAACCCAAGGCCAGGACCACTTCGGAAATCAAGGCCTGGTTGAGCGGCAGTCCGGCGGCGGCATAACCGGTGGCGACGGGCGGATGGGCATGGACGACGCCGTTGATCTCCGGCCGCAGACGATAAATCAGCAGGTGCATCGCCAGTTCGCTGGATGGATTGCGCCGGCCATCCAGCTTGGTTCCTTCCGCATCCGTAACCACCAGATCGTCCGGGCCGAAGAACCCCTTGCTCATCGAGGTCGGGGTGGCCAGAATCCGCCCGTCCGGCAGCCGCACGGAGATGTTGCCGTCGCTCGCCGCCACATACTCACGGCGATGCAGGAGCTGGCCGATTTCGACGATCGTCTGGCGGACCTGAGGATCGATGGGGGTGACCATGTACAGGATCAGAGTAAGCCAGCCGGGGGCCGCGGGGAAAGCCAACCGCCCTTGCGAGGAACGGAACTCTCCGCCTCCCGCGTAAAGAGTCGCGTGTCGGCCAGAACTCGGGCCCGTGCGCAGCGGCCAACGGTAGCCTCACGCGCCAGCATCTTGTCGATGCTTCAGTCTTCAGCCCATGGTCCCAAGCGCCGCACGCCTGCATACTGAATGCGTGCGGGTGGATGACTTTGATTACGACTTGCCGGCGGAGCGCATTGCGCAACGGCCGGCGGCCGAGCGCGACGGAGCCCGGATGCTCTGCATGGCGCGCGACAGCGGCGCTTTGCAGGATGCTTGGTTTCGCGAGCTCCCCGAACGCCTGCGCAGCGGCGATCTCCTGGTGGTGAACGAAAGCCGCGTCCTCCCCGCGCGTCTCTGGGGCCGTCGGCCCGGAGATCCTCCCGCCGCGCGCCCCATCGAAGTGCTGCTCAGCCAGCCGCTCGCGGCTGGCACTTGGCGCGCATTGGTCCGTTCAGCGCGCCGCCTTCCACTGGGAACGGCAGTGATTTTCCCCGCCGAGGGCGAGACGGCGCTCCGTGCGGAGGTAGTTGGCGCAGGAGCATTTGGCGAACGGGATTTGCGCTTCGAGGGCGACGACGAAATAGGTCCCATTCTGGAGCGCATCGGCCACGTCCCCTTGCCTCCCTACATCCACCGCCCGCGAGCCGGAGCCGATGATCCCGCCGATCGCGCGCGCTATCAGACGGTCTACGCGCGCGCGTACGGGTCCGTTGCCGCCCCCACGGCGGGAATGCACTTCACTCCCGCCGTTCTGGATGCGCTCGCCGCGAAAGGCGTGGAGCGCGTCGCCGTGAATCTAGCGGTTGGATTGGGAACGTTTCAGCCGGTACGTACGGACGAGGTGGAAGCGCACCGGATGCACTCCGAGACGTATGAGATCCCCGCGAACACGGCCACCGCGGTGGCACGTGCCCGCCGGGAGAAACGTCGCGTGGTGGCCGTCGGCACGACTGCTCTGCGCGCCCTCGAAGCCGCCGCCAAACGCGGGCAGGGCGAAGTGATCGCCGGTGCGGGCGAGACAGCGCTGTTTCTCTATCCCGGCCGGGAAATCCATATCGTCAACGGGCTGCTCACCAACTTTCACGTCCCACGCTCGACGCTCCTGATGCTGGTGGCGGCCTTTGCCGGCCGGGAGGCGATCCTCCATGCGTATCAACACGCCGTAGCCGAGAGGTACCGTTTTCTCAGCTACGGGACTGCATGCTGATCCTGTGACTTGGCTTCAACTCGGCTAAGCACGGCCGACGCAACAGCGTCAGTGCGGGACGGGGGGAGCGTTGTTCATGGCCAGAGCGTTGCGCAGGATGCGCACTTCGACGGTGCCGCCGCGGGCCAGCATCGCGCGCTCTCTCCTTGATCCGGCGTTCGATGTCGAGGCCGGCACGCGCTCGTTGCCCAGTCCGACGGTGTAGATGCGGTAGATCGGCAAATGCCGGTCGAGCACCAGGTAGCGCACCACGCTGTCAGCCAGGCGGTGGCTGTTTTCCACCGCACGTTCCCCGCGACCGCCGGCATAGGCTTGTACCTCGACCAGGTAGCCCTTCTGCTGATCGAGCCCCTGCAGGAAGCTGTCCAGCTCCTGCTGCGCCTGCGGGCTCAGTTTCGCGGTTCCGGGCCGGAAACGAAGTTCCGCTGTTTGCGCCACCTGGTACTGGTCGGCGTTTTGCATGTTGGTGCTGACGGTTGAAACCTGCTGATTAAGCTGATCGGCTTGCCCGGCAGCCTGTTGTGCTTTCTGTTCCGCCGTGCTGGCCGTTTGCTGCGCCTGGTTGGCGCGGCTCTGGGCGTCTTCGATGCCGGCCCGTGAGCGGCGATCGAGGTCCGAGATGGCATTGCCGTTGCGGGCGGTCAGATCGTCGAGCTCGTTGACGCGGTCGCGAATCGGTTGTAGCTGGCCACGCACGTACTTCTTGCGGGCGAAGGGATTCATCTTTCCCCAGAACCCCTGCCGGGTTTGCGGCACCAATTGCGGCGGCGCCTCCGTAACCGGCCTGTTCGACGCATTAGTCGCGGCGGTCGCGGGGCTGGTCTGTGCTTGCGAGCTGGCAGGGTTTGCGCTCTCGGCGGCTGGCGCCTGATTCTGAGCCGCACCTGCGGTGGCAAGCGCCGTGCCAAATAGAATGGCCACGGCGAAAGTGGAAGTTCGCGTGCGCATGGATCGTCCTCCCTCCGGATACAGGACATCTCCATCACGTTAAGGGCCAAACCCTGCCCCGGCCTAACCCCTTGCAAAGCTGGCGGTTACGGCACCGGGTGCATTGTTCAACCACGCGGGATGCGGATTTTCTGCGGCTCGGAGGGCAAAGTTGCGCAGTCGAATCGGCTCCCGTGCTTTTTAGGGATGGACTTGCGGATGAACTACGGTGCCAGCGCGCAGTTCGTCGCTACCGCGCACGGCGACGAGATCGCCAACCGCGAGTGAACCGCCCGGGACATTGAACACCTCGACCTGATCGCCCATGGTCTCGCCTGGATGCACGTCCACCCACTCGGCCCTGTCGCCTCGAAAGCGCACGACAAAGGTGCGCTCCGTCGTGCGCACGAGGGCGCCAGCAGGGACAAAAAGACTGGCTTGTGAGCGGCGCATGATCCAGTTGACCTGCGGAAACATGCCGGGCGTGAGATTGGAGCCGCCTTGAGGACTGTGGACGTCCAGTTCCACCGCCATGGTGCGAGTTTGGGGATCGACCTCGTGGGCGAGCCGGGCCACCTCGCCGTGGAAGGCCTGCCCGGGGAAGGCAGGCAGGGTGAACGAGAGTACAGTCCCAACTGGAATTGCCGCCGTCTCCCGCTCCGGCACCGCAACAACCAGACGTAAGCGGTTTGCGCTCGCGATGCGGAGCAACGGCGGATTGCCGGTGCTGGGAGTCGGACTGACCAGCGCGCCGGGGTGCACGTTGCGCTCGGTAACGACACCGTCCAACGGCGCCGAGAGGCGGAGATAGCTCTCGGTGTCAGTGATGGAGCGCAATACGGCGCGGGCGGCGGTCACATTCTCGACACTGGCAGTGACAGCAGCCTGGTCGGCTTCCGCCGCTTGTCGTGCCACCTCGACCTCATTTCCGGCGACGACGCCAGGGGTGGCAGCGGCCGCTTGCAGATGCTTCCACGTCCCCTGGTCACTATTGAATTTGGCGACCGCTTCCACGCGCTGCGCTTCGGCCCGCTGCACCTGAGCTTGCCCCGCGGCGCGCTGCGCGATCAGCTCGGGTGCGCTCAGGCGTGCGAGTAGTTGCCCGCGATGGACGTAGGAGCCGCGGTCCACCCCGATCCAGTCAACGAAGCCGTTGACGCGAGGATAGATGGCAACGCTCTCGAAAGGTTGGAGTTCGCCCGGAAGTATTTCACGTTGTACCAGCGGCGCCAGCCGCACCGGAGCGGCGGCCACTGTCGGGAGAGGGGGTGCAGCCGCCGCGGGGACCGATCCGCCGCTACTGCAGAACGTCACGCCCACGGCGGCCAGCGCGAGACATACGGCAAAAGTGACATGAAGGGCCGGAAAATTAGAACGAGGATTGTTCACAAGGCCTCCTGGGGACCGCGAGCTTCCCAATGGGGGCTCTGCGCGTCGTCGGGATCGAGCGAGGGAGATTGCAGACCCGCGTGCCCTTGCAGCAGGGCAAAAACCACGGGGACGACCAGCAGGGTCGAGAGCGTGGCGGCCAACAAGCCGCCGAGTACGGCGCGCCCCAGCGGCGCCGACTGTTCGGCTCCACTGCCCAATGCCAGGGCGAGGGGCAACATGCCGGCCATCATGGCCACGCTGGTCATGAGAATCGGGCGCAGACGGGAACTGGCTCCCGCAAGCGCGGCGTCTGCTGCAGCGGCGCCGGCGCAGCGATGCTGTTCCGCCACTGTCACCAGGAGGATGGCGTTGGCGACCGCCACGCCCACCGCCATGATCGTCCCCATGAACGACTGCACATTGAGGGTCGTATGGGTGAACAGCAGCATGAGCGCCACCCCGGCAAGTACCGCAGGGACGGTGGCGATGACCACCAGCGCCAGTCGCAGGGATTCAAAATTGGCTGCGAGTAACAGGAAGATGACCAGAATCGCAAGCAGGAGTCCAATCTGCAAGCCGGCGAAGGTCTGCTGCAGGGCCCCGATCTGCCCGCCGAGATTGACCGTGACGCCGCGCGGCGGCGTGCCCGCGCGTTGCACCGCCGCGGCGACCGCCCGCGCCGCCTGTCCCAGGTCATGGCCGGCGAGATTGGCGGCGACGGTGACCACGCGCTGGCCGTTAAAGCGGTCGTATTCTCCCACCGCAGTGCCATAGCTGATCTGCGCAATGTCGCCCAGCAGCGGTCCCGGCCCCGCGTGTGACGAGACCGGAATATTAGCCACGTCGTTGAGCGAGGCCATGCGCGCCTGCGGTATTTCCACCTGCACCTGGAAACCAATTCCGGAGGCGGGATCGCGCCAATAGTTGGGCGCGGTGAACCGGCTGGAAGAAGTGGCTTCGACCAGCGAGCGACCGGCTTGGGCCATGGTGACGCCCAATTGTCCGGCGCGCTCACGGTCGATGTCCACGTTCACCGTGGGATAATCCAGCGGCTGTTCGATTTGCACGTCACGCAAGCTGGGGACTCGCTGCAGTTGCGGTAAAAGGCGGGCGGCATAGGCACGCACGTCGGCGAAGTTGGGACCGCGCACCGCCACCTCGACCGGCGTCGGAGCGCCGAAATTCATGATCTGGCTGATCGCGTCACCGGCCTCAAACGAGAACTGACAATCAGGCAGGACGCGCGGCAAATCGCGCCGCAGTTTTTCCTTGAAGGCGTCGAGGTCGAGATGCGAGTGCGGCTGCAGTGCGATCTTGAAGACCGCCTCGTGGGAGCCGCTGGTCCACAGGTTGATGGTATTGACGGGATACGTGGTGGGCTGCGTGCCGACGTAACCCAGCGTGAGCGCCACCTGCCCGGGCCCGGCGTCGTGCTCAATGGTGCGCAGCATGGTAAGCGAGAGCGCCTCGGTACGCTCAACCCGGGTGCCAGTGGGCGCGCGCAGGCGCACTTGGAACTGTCCGCTGTCGGCGGCCGGGAAGATCTCACGTCCCAAGTGCGGCACGGTGAGCACCACCAGCAGCAGTGCGACGGCATACCCCACCAAGACCCATGCGCGATGCCGAAGGCTGGTCTGCAGGGTCCGTTCGTAGCGATGCCGGAAGCGGGTCCAACGCGGGGCGTGTTGGGCATCATCCGCCGTGGGTTGCGCTCGCAGGCCCCAGACGGCGACAACCGGCACCAAGGCGCTGGAGAGGAAGAAGGACGCCAGCATAGCCAACCCAACCGCCAAGGAAAGCGGAACGAAAAGTGCCCGACCCACGCCGGTCATCAAAAAGGACGGAATAAAGACAGCCATCACCGCCAGCATGGCAAGAAAGCGGGGCCGTACCACTTCGGCGCTGGCTACCAGCACGGCGCGGGCAGGGGGCGTGCCCCGGGCCAGATGGGTGTGGATGTTTTCCACCGCCACCGTCGCCTCGTCCACGAGAACGCCGATGGCAAGCGCCAGGCCTCCCAACGTCATCAGGTTCAGCGTCTGCCCCAGCGCCCACAGCCCCACCACGGCGCTGAGCAACGCAAAGGGAATAGTGAGGACGACGATGAGCGCGCTGCGCCAGTCGCGGAGGAACAGCAGCACCATCAGCCCGGTCAACACCGCGCCCAGGAAGCCTTCACGGGTGAGCGCACCGAGCGCGTTCCTGACATACACCGATTGGTCGAAGGCAAAGGTGATGTTGATGTCAGGCGGGATCAGCGCCCGGAAGCCCGGCAGGGCGGCCTTGACCTCGTTCACCACCGTCAAGGTTGATGCGTCGGAACGCTTCGTCACGGGAATGTAGACGGTGCGGCGGCCGTTGACCAGAGCGTAGCCGCTCAGAATGTCGGTGCTGTCTTCGATCGTGGCCACATCGCGCAGCAGCACCGTCGGTCCGGCGCCGAGGTGCAGGGGCAGCGTCTGGAGATCTTGGATGTTGCGCACCACCGCGTTCATGGGGGCCATGCGGTTCAGATCGCCGATGCGCACGTTGCCGGCCGGCAGCACAAGATTGCCGGAGGCCACCGCGGCGACGACCGCCTCGGGAGCGAGCTGGTAGGCGCGCAGCCGATCCGGGTCCACGTGGATGACGATCGTGCGTTGGTTGCCGCCGAACGGCGGCGGCGCCGAGACTCCGGGCAGGGTGGCAAACATCGGCCGCACCCGGAAGAGTGCCAGGTTCGAGATCTCGCCCACGCCGCGCGTCGCGCTGGAAAAGATCAGCTGGCCCACCGGAACGCTGCCGGCGTCAAAGCGCACCACAAAGGGTGGCACCGTACCTGCCGGCATGAAAGAACGGGCGCGGTCGACGTAGGAGATGGTCTGCGCCAGCGCCTGGTTCATGTCCGTGCCAGGGTGAAAGGTCAGCTTGAGCAGACCGACGTTCTGGATGGACTTGGACTCGACCCGCTCGATGCCGACGATGTAAAGGAAGTGGTACTCGTAGTAATTGACGAGGTAGCCCTCCATTTGTCCGGGGTCCATGCCGCCATAGGGCTGGGCGACGTAGATCACCGGCAGGTTGAGGTTGGGGAAGATGTCCACCGGGATGCGCTGCAATGCCAAGCCGGCACAGAGCGCGATCGCGAGAACCGCGATCAGGACGGAAACAGGATGCCGCAAGGCGGTGCGAATCAGACCCATGATTCAAGTTCCTTCCGGGAGGCGATGGACCGTTGATCCTGCGGCATCAGGGCTGTCCTTCGGGGGGCAGGAGTTGCAGGAACGGTCGCAGATCGCCCTGCGCGAGGGCAACGCCCAACTGGGCGCGCCAGACCGCAAGGTGTGCCAGGACAGCCTCGGTCTCGGCTTCCACCAGCAGCCGCTGCGCGTCGGCCACATCAAGCGCCGTTCCCAGCCCGGCTTGGTAGCGTGCCCGCGCCTGCTGCTCGCTCAACCGTGCGGCCTCCAATTGCGCGGGAAGGTTGTCGGCCACGGCGCGTGCCCCGCGCAGGCGGGTCGCGGCGCGCGCCTGCGCCGTCGTCAACGCCTGCTCCGTCAGCGCATTGTCCGCTTGTTGCTCCTTGCGGGCGGCGCGCGCGCTATCGCGTCGTGCGCGCGCGGCGGCGAAATCCATCAGGGGGAAAGAGACTGTGAGACCCATCGCCCAGTTCTCCCGTTGCAGCCCCAAGCCGTGCACGCCGCCACTACGCGTCCCATCGGGGCGCACGCCGCTGCCGCGTCCGAAGGCGGCGCCCTGCACAGCGAAGTGCGGTGCGTAAGCGTGGGCGGCCGCGGTTTCGCGTGCCTCGGCTTGCAGTAGGGAAGCTTGCGCCGCCCGCGCCAGCGGGTGGGCCGCCAGGTCCCGCTCGGCGGACGGGGCGACGGGGGGCAACCCGGCGACGCCGGTGGCGATGGCGCGCAGCGAGACGCCGGCCATCCCCAAACTGTCGGCGAGTTGCAGGTCGGCCTCCTCCGCCTGCTCCTGCGCTTCGGCCAGATGGGTGCGTGCCACCGCCAGTTCCGCCGCGGCGCGCGAGCCCTCCGCGCCAGGACGCAGTTCATTGGTCACCAGCACGTGGACCGTGTTGGAGAAGACCGTGCGGCGCTGCACGTCGGCCTCCGCAGCGCGCACTCGCTCCTGGGCGGCCAGCGCAATCAGGAAGGCCTGCCCGGCGGCCGCGGCAACATCCAGCCGGGTAAGCTCCAACAGAGCGTCAGCGCGGCGACTGCCTGCCCGCGCCGCCGCCACATCGGCGCGGCGCACACCGAAGTCGAAGGGCTCCCAGGAGAAGAGGGCGCCCGCGGCGCTCCCCCACGATCCGGCCGCTGCGGTGTCCGGCAGCACCGGACCGGAAATGCTCGGCAGCGTGCCTTGCGGCAGCAGGAGTCCGGTGACGTTGTTATCGCTGGCCCGATTCTCCTGCCAGAGCAGGTCGGTGCGCGGCAGGTAGCGGCTGCGTTCCAGCGCCACCCCGGCGCGGGCTGCCGCGAGGCGCTGTTCGGCCGCGACAATGGTGGGGTAATGCTGCAAGGCGAGGTGCAGCGCCTGACGCAGGTCGAGCGGAAGCGGCGGAGCTGCCGACAGGCCCGGGAGTACGAGGGCCAGGGCCAGCCCGAGCGGCCGGAAGCGGCCCCGAACGCGGCGGTCCACACGGCGTGGAACAGGAAATGAAAGCTTCATCGCGGCGGTGTCGGCCCCTCGCTACTGCGGCAGCATGCGGTACAGGCCGTCGAACATCTCGAATCCCTTCTTTAGAATCTCGGCGTCGCGCCAGGGGCCCTGCCCCCAGCCTTTGAAGACCTGCTCGAAGCCGATCCCCTCGGGCCGGCCGTACTTGTTGTCCTTGAGGTCGGCGTCGTGCACGATCTGCGCCAGCGTGCGCAGGCGACGGTCGCGCAGGCGGAACTGTTTGCAGAGCGTCTCGAAGCTGCAGTCCTCGCCGACGTGGGTGAACTCGCCTTCAAACATGTCGAAACGCAGGGCGCCGGGATGGGTGGCGGGGCTGGTGGAGAAGACAAACTTGGCGCGCGGATCAATGAAGTGGCGGATCAGCCAGGCCGAGCCGACGCGGTCCACCTCGGGGCGGGGCCGCGTCATCCAGGTGCGGCCGCGGTAGCCGGCCGTCGGCCGCTGGTGGGCGTTCTCGCGCACGGCGCCCAGCGCCTCCACGCGCCGCAACAGGGCTTCGGTTGCGGCGCGGCGGCCGCAGTGGAATGTGTCAATTTCACGGATCTCCGCGAAACGCTGGTGCAGGCGCGCGAGTAGCGCGGGTGCGTTGCGCGCCGCGCTCAGCGTCTGCTGCAGGTCGTCGGCGAGGGCGTCGTACTCCCGGCCGCGGGCGGCATTGAACGCGGCCACCAGGTTACGGTCGGGGGTGCCGTCCATGCGCGCCACCTCGGCGACCGAAGCCTCGCCACCGGCCTTCAGGACTTGGGCCCGCAGCCACTGCAGTTTCTCGAGGTGGGCCGGGGTGTTGGGCAGGATGTAGCCCGAGTTGCGCCAGCCCAAAGCCCCGTATTTCTGCAGCTTGCGCCAGACGTTCACCCGCTGGCTGGCGGCACGCGCGGGCAGGCGAAACATCAGCAGCAGCCAGGGGACGCCGGCTCGCCGGCCCGTGGTCGTCCGGACCGACTTTTCTCCTGTTATTGCCATAGCGCCATGATATGGGTATAACATTCCAGGTGTCGGGCCGGCAAGCGGCAAAGAGACGCGGGCGTCGGCGGGGCGAGTACCAAGACCTGGGGAAGATGTCTGAACGAACGGAGAACACGTTGATGACGACAATGCAGTTGGTGCGGCGGATGCTGTTCTTGTTGATCGGCGGCTGTGTGGCCGGGTGCAGTGGTTTGGCGTACGCGCAGAGCGGCCACGCCAAGGCCCATGACGCCAAGGCGGCGGGCGCAGCGGCGACCATGCCGGCCGAGTACCAGAAGGCGATGGACTACCTCGGCAAGAAGGGCGATTACCAGGACCACGTCCTCAAGCTCAACGTGCCGCGCACGGACCTTGCCATGACGGTCGGCGGCATCAAGCTGCCCACGCCGTTCGGCTTCGGCGGCTGGGTCGCCATGACGCCGGGAGCGGGCGGCCACCAGGTGTTGATGGGCGATCTCGTCCTGCTGCCGGAGGAGGTCAACCCGGTGCTGTCGGCGCTGCTCGACCACGGCCTCGAGGTGACCGCGCTGCACAACCACTTCTTTTACGAGCATCCGCGGCTGGCGTACATGCATGTCCACGGACACGGCACGGCGATGGAATTGGCGGAGCGCGTCAAACCGGCCCTGGACCTGATCGGTCACGTCGTCCCGCTGCCCGCCGCCGGCGAGGGTCGCGCTTTGCCCAGCACGCCCGCACTCGACACCGCCGCCCTGACCCGCATCGTCGGTCACGCCGGCGAGCAGTTCGGACCGGTCTACAAAATCATCATCGGACGCAGCGACCTGCATGTGCGCGAGATGGGGGCGCTGATCAACGCCCGCATGGGACTTAACACGTGGGCGGCGTTTGCCGGCAGCAACGATGAGGCGGCCATCGCCGGCGATATCGCCATGTTGTCGAGCGAGGTGCAGCCGGTGCTCAAGGCGCTGCGCAGCCACGGCCTGGAGGTGGTTTCGATTCACAACCACATGATCGGGACCGCGCCCGCCATCTACTTCCTGCACTACTGGGGTACCGGCCCCGCGGAAAAGTTGGCGGCGGGATTCAAGGCCGCGGTGGCGGAACTGGGCAGGAAGCGCTAGCGGGAACGGGCGGTTGCGGTGCCGCCCTGCCCGGGTTGTCGCAACGGACCAAAGAGGGGGATGGAGTCATGTCGAAGCATCTGCGCGTCCGCGCCAGCGTCGTCTCAATCTTCTTATTGGCGGTGGTTGTCTCCGCCTCGGCGGCCACCTTGAAAAAGGTTGCCGTGCTCGACTTGCCGGGTCCTGGCGGCAAGCGGTTCGATTACCTGACGGTGGATCCCCAGGATCGCTGGTTGCTCTCCGCCCATCTCGGCGCGGGGATTCTGTACGTCATTGACTTGCGCACCAACCGGCTGGTGAAGGCGATTCCCGGTGTGCCCGGGGTTGAGGGCGTGGAGTACGTTCCGGGCCTGCGCAAGGTCTATACCTCGGACTGGCTGGAGAACAAGATCGGGGTCGTTGATCTGAACTCCATGCGGGTGGTGAAAAAGCTGGCGACCGAAAGCAAGCCGGACGGCAGCACCTACGCCGCCCCGTTTCGCAAGCTCTACGTCTCGGACGAACGCGGCCGCGCGGAAGCGGTGGTGGACGTGGACCACGACGTCGTGCTGACCACGCTGCACTTCAACAGCGAGACCGGCATGCCGCAGTACGACCCGGTCGCGCGCAAAGTTTATTTGAACCTGCAGGACGACAACCTCTTCGCCGTCATTGACCCGGCCACCGACCGCGTGGAGGCGCGCTACCCGGTGGGCCGCTGCCGGGGCAACCACGGCATGGCGCTCGATCCCGAGCACCACCGCGCCTTTCTCTCCTGCGAGGGCAACAACCTCATGACCGTCCTCGATCTCGACACCCACCAGCCCATCGCCATGCTGCCACTGGCGGACGGCCCGGACGTGATCAAGTTCGACGCCGGTCTACAACGCATCTACGTCGCCTGCTACAGCGGCGCGATCTCGGTCTTCCACGAGGACGACCCGAATCACTTCCGCAAGCTGGAAGACTTCCCGGTGGCGTACAAGGTGCACAGCCTCGCCATTGATCCCGTCACGCACCGCGTCTACGCTCCGGAACAGGAGGAAGGCGGGCGGCCGGTGGCGCGCATGGTGGTTTACCAGCCGCTGCCTTGAAGAGTGGGGAGTGGGGGGTGGGGAGTGAAGGCCGCGGGCGGAAGGGCGAAGGCCGCGACACCGAGGGACGCGTCCGATTGTGCTCGCGGCCGTCGGCCTTCGCCCTCTGGCGGGTTGCTAGACTCTAACCATGCAAACCGGCGACGTTGCTCCTGCCTTCACCGTGCCCGATGAAACCGGCACGCCCGTATCGCTGACGCAGTTCAAGGGCAAGGACGTGGTGTTGTTTTTCTACCCGCGGGCCAACACGCCGGGCTGCACGCTGGAGTCCTGCGCCTTCCGCGACGTCTACGCCAAGCTCAAGGCGGCCGGCGTGGTTGTGCTCGGCGCCAGTACCGATACGCCCAAGGCGCAGATGAAGTTCAAGCAGGACCATGGCCTGCCCTTCCCGCTGCTGGCTGACGAGCACAAAGAGCTGGTGATGGCCTACGGCGTGTGGAAGGAAAAGAACATGTACGGCAAGACGGTGATGGGGACCGAGCGCACGACCTTCCTGATTGGTCCGGATGGACGCATCAAGAAGATCTACCCCAAGGTCAAGCCGGAAGGCCACGCCGAGGCGGTGCTGGCGGAGATTCAGGGCTCGAAAATGTAGGCGGTGGGCGGTGGAACGCGGGGACTCGCGCCCCGGCGCTCCCGTTGGTCGTTGTCCGGAGCCCGCAGGACGAATCGCGCGTAGCCCGGGACGAAGCGGAACCGCGCAGCGGTGCAGCGGAGTCCCGGGAAAGCTGGGAGCGGGCGCGCTCGAACCCTTCAGGGTGGCCCGCACAATGGCCGATAACGTTGCGGGCCACCGGCTGGCGCCGGTTCGGCGCGCGCCGCCCCGGATTTCCTGGGGCTTGTGCCCCAGGCTACGGGCGGGCCGCCCGCTGCGCGGGCTCGGGCGTCCGACGCCGGCCACGGTCCATTCGACAACCAGAGCTCGGGCGCGGGGGAGCGACCATCGGGAGCGTGGGGGCGGAGCCCCCGTGTGGCCGACGCGCCAGCGTCAGCGCAGTTGGGCGGCGATCTCGCTGGCAAAGGTCTCGCCGCGCGCCGGCTGGTTGGTACGCGTTTCCCAGGCGGGGACGTCGAGGTTGTAGCGGTGTTCCTTGTTGGCGAGGGAGAGCTTGACGGCGAAGTCGTGCTGGTCAATCTGCAGCAGCACGGAGCCCATGGGGATGCGGCCCGCGAAGATGTGGGGCTTCAGCCCGGCGAGGAAGGCCTGGCCGTCGCGGTCGCCGAGCCGGCCGAGGCTCCAGTGGATCTTGTGGTACATCGCCTTCTCGGCCCAGAGCGGCATGGCGAGCTTGAAGTCGCGTTGCGGTGCATCCACGTAGACGCCCTTCATGCGCTTGGCGATGTTCTCGTAGGCGAAGGTCTTCTGCACGAGCGCGACGAAGCCCTCCTGCAACTGGCGCGGCGTCATCTTCATGGGGATGAAGACGGTGTGGTGCGCGTCGTAGAGCTTGGCCTTCACGGTCATCATGCGCCCCTCTTCCAGGAACCGCTTCCACTGCCCGGCGGTGGGGGTGAGGATGTTGAAGTAGGGGTAGAGGACGTTGTTGCGGTCGAAGAAGTTGTAGGCGTGGTCGAAGCTGGCCAGCGTGTCGGTGTCGGTGCCGAAGATGAAGCTGGCGATGACCTCCATGCCGTACTCGCGCAGATTCTTGATGGCGTCGTCGTACTTGAAGGCGATGTTGTGCAGCTTGTTGTAGGCGCGCAGCGTTGCCGGGTCCTCGCTCTCGAGACCGATGAAGATGTTGTAGAAGCCGGCCTCCTGCAGCAGCGCCAGCGCCTCCTTGTCCTTGGAGACGTTGATGGTCATCTGCGAGCCGAAGATGGCGCGGTAGTTGGGGTAGCGCTTGTTGAGCTTGATGATGCCGCGCACCAGGTCCTTGAACGTGCGCGGATGGCCGAAGATGTTGTCGTCCACGAAGAAGATGGGGCGCGCGAAGTAGCGGCCCATGATGTCGTTCTTGTAGATGACCTCCAGCTCGGCGGTCAGGTTCTCGACCGTCTTGTAGCGCATGTCGTGGCCGAGCATCTGCACGATGGAGCAGAACTCGCAGTCGAAGGGGCAGCCGCGGCTGGCCTGCAGCGTCAGGCTGACGTTGTGCAGCCACTCCCAGCGCCGCACGCGCGGCAGGTGGCGGATGGTGGTCATGTCGGTCTTGCGCGTCTGCTCGTAGACCGGCTTGAGGCGTCCGTCGCGCGCGTCCTGCAGCAGCTCTTCCCAGACGTACTCCGCCTCGCTGACGCAGATGGCGTCGGCGTGCTGCGCGGCGTTGCCGGGAATCATGTAGGGGTGGTAGCCCCCCATGACCACCTTGATGCCCCGGCGGCGGAACTTGTCGGCGATCTGGTAGCCGCGCGTGGCGTTGGTGACCATCAGCGTCAGGGCGACGAGGTCCACGTCGGCGTTGAAGTCAATGTCACGCAGGTTCTCGTTGATGATCTCGAGCTCGACCCAACTGGGGGTGAGCGCCGCCAGCGTCTCCACCCCGTTGAACAGCAGGCCGTAGCTGCGCCCCTTGAGGGGGTGGAAGATCAGCTCATGGATCTTTTCCTGGCTGAACTGCGTGCGCACCGCCGACTCCGGGTCACGCTTCGGGTAAATGAGGAGCACGCGCATAGCTGAAAGCCTTGGCCCTGCGCCCGAGCGGGCGCGGGTCTTGAGTCTTTAGGGTACCGTGTTTCCGCCCCGGGAAGACGGGACTGTGAGCGGTGGGCGGGGAAGAACGAAGGGCGAAGGCGGAAGGCCGAGGGCAGCGGTCTCCGGCTTTCGGCCTTCGCCCTTCAGTCTTCGGGACTTGCGCCGCACCGCTTGCCCCCCAAACTCTACGCCCTACGCCCCACCCCCTACCGTGTTCCTCGTGCCCGGGGCCGGACTCGAACCGGCACGTGCCTTGCGGCACTCAGGATTTTAAGTCCTGTGCGTCTACCAATTTCGCCACCCGGGCGCCTCGCCGTCAGTGTGGCATAGGCGGCGCACGGTAGAACGACGAGCGTGACTTCATTCCCCGCGCGGCCTTCGGCGTCTTCCGCCAGCACCGCGGCGCCTTGCACCCCGCTGTAAAGGCTGGTCGGGGAGACCACCAGACGCGGTTGGCGCAGCGTGGCGAAGGGCAGGACCTGCTGCAGGGCCGCTTCCAAGGCGGCGACGAAGATGGGGTTGTCCTGGACCACGCCGCCCGCCAAAATCACCGCCTCGGGGTCGGTTAAGTTCCAGACGTTGGCCAGGCCTTCGGCCAGGTGGCCGGCCATACCGCTCAGGGCTGCGATCGCGGCGGCAGCGCTCGCCTGGGCGTAGGTCACCACCGTCTGCCCGGGTGCAGGCGACGGGCGGCCCGCGCGGACGCCGGTGGAGAGGGGCATGCTGTGGGTCGACTCACGTGAGCCACAGTGAGTTGACAGGTTGTTTTGTGACTATTTCGCCGTACTATAGGCGCAGGGCGGGTCAACCGAACAGAGGGCTTCATTCTATGCGTGGCGGACTATCCGCGGCGGGTCAGTACGGTTCGTTTTCGTGACGACGGTGCGCAGACGCCGGCCGCCCGGCAGGCCGCTCGCGCTGGACGCGACGCTGCGGGAGCGCATCCACTGCCTCTGGGACAAGCTGGCGGCCTTCGAGGCGGCGGACAACGACAACGCGCTGCGGCATCTGCTCGGCGGCGTCGCCCAGATCATCGACGCGCAGAACGCCTACTGGCTGGGCGCGGTGCGGATGAGCGACGATGAACGCGACCCGATGCTCGGCTGGCGGCCGCGTCTGATTCGATACCTGCACCGGCTGCCGAACGACGAGAAGTTCTCCCAGCAGAGGATTCGATCGATTGGCAGGGGCCAGATCGACGAATCTTCGGTCGCCCACGCCCGGCTGGCGGGTACCTATCGCGCGCGCCGACTGTGCGATTTGGTCTCGGCCGACTGGTTCAAGAGCGCCACCTACCAGGGCTACTTGGACCGCGGGGTTCACGACTCGCTCGTGGTCGGTGCTCCCGTCAGTCCGATGGCTGAGGCGTACTACGGTTTTCTCCGCATGCGCCCGCGGGATCCGTTCACCGAGGTAGAACGCGACATCGCCCTCTATGCCATGCGCGGTCTGACCGGGTTTCATCGCCAGGTCCTCCTCTCCCACGGCCTCCTCGTGGCGCGATCGCCGCTGTCCCCGATGGAACGCCGGGTCCTGGCGCTCCTGCTCACGGACCGATCGGAAAAACTCATCGCCGCGAAGCTTCGCGTCTCGGCCTCGACCGCACACACCTACGTCCGCGACGTCCTCCGGAAGTTCGGCGTCAGCGGACGCAACGGGGTCATCGCCCTCTGGCTGGGCCGGCAGAGCTGACCCCTCCCTGATCAGGGAGGGTCTTCTTGAGTAGCGCATCAGTCATAGTGTCTTCTCCAGGGTGCATGGGGTCTTTCGTGGCCGTGTCGCACCCACTCTAGAGGACTTCATAAATGACTGATTTCGGCTCCCGATTCCGACCCCGTGCGTGCGCGTTGCTGGCTGTTGCAGCCTTGGCCGCGCTCGTGGTTCCCGCTCGTTCGTTGGCCCAAGCCCCCACCTTCAACGCCCTCGTTACCACCTATACCAACTCGAGTTACAACTTCCCGGGGTACGCGGCGGTCGGCGACTTCAACGGGGACGGCAAGTTGGACGCCCTCGTCAGCGACGGCTCGGCCTCCCTCCGCCTGATGCTCGGCAACGGCGACGGCACGTTCACCGAGCACGATGTCAGCGTTCCAGGGACGAATCCCGGCATGATCAGGGCCGCCGATTTGAACGGCGATGGCAAACTCGACGCCGTCACCGTCAGCAACGGCGGGAATTCCGCCGTCACGGTGTTGCTCAACACGGGCAACGATGGGAACGGCGTTCCCCAATTCACCGTCACGAATTACAATCTCCTCCAGGGTGTTCGAAGCGTCACGATCGGTGACCTAAACGGCGACGGCAAGCCCGACCTGGTGGTCGGCAACTGCTGCGGCTCGGTGGCGGTGATGCTGAACACGGGTGGCGGCACCTTCAACGCCCCCCCTGGCTCCTACAGCCTGCAACCGGGCGCGGGCGGTCCCTCGGTCGGGCCCGGCGTCATTGTGGACGTGAACGGCGACGGCAAGGCGGATTACGTGGTGGCCAGTAATCAGAACCACGCGACCAACGTCTTCTTTGGAAACGGGGATGGCACGCTGCAGGCGCCCGTGGTGATTCCGTCCTATGGCCTCTTTCTCGCGGTTGTCGATGTGAACCACGACGGCAAGCCCGACCTCGTCGAGGCGGACCCCGGCAGTGGCGACCCCAGCAGTGGCAAACTGATGGTCTTCCTGAACAGCGGTGATGGAAAGTTCAGCGCCCCCCCGACGCTGTATGCAACGGGCCTCAACCAGCCCTTCTCGTTGACCACCGCCGACCTCGACGGTGACGGCAACCTGGATGTGGTGTTGAGCGACTTCAATGGTGGCAGCGGCCACCAAGTCGCGGTGCTGCTCGGGGATGGCCAGGGGCAGTTCGGCGCCCCCAATCTTTACGCGGTTAACCAGGGTCCGCTCGACGTGGCGGTGGGCGATTTCAACGGCGACGGGAGGCTCGATATCGCGACGGTGGGCCGTCAAGACCGCACCTACGGCGTGCTGTTGAACAAATCGAAGCCGACGGCTTCGGCGGCCTTGGGCAACCTGAACCAGGTGTACGACGGCACGCCCAAGAGCGTCACCGTGACCACCACGCCCGCCGGCTTGGCGACCAGCGTGACCTACAACGGCAGCGCGGCGCTTCCCGTCGCGGCCGGTAGCTACGCGGTGCAGGCGACCATCACCGGCAACAACTACATCGCGCAGCCGGCGTTGGGCACCTTGGTCATCGCCAAGGCTACGCCGCAGGTGAGCGCTCCGGTGTACCTGAGCATTTCCTACGGCACCCCGAGCACGGTCATCGCCGGGCGCGTCGGTCTCGCCACCGTGGCCGCGACCGGCACGGTCACGGTCGTCCTGAACGGGGTCTCGCAGAACGCCAACCTGGCGGCGGACGGGACTTACGCGGCAGCCTTCAACACCGGCACGTTGGGGGTGGCCACCTATCCGGTGAACATCCTTTACAACGGGGACTCGAACTTCGTGGCGGGCACCGGCGCTGCCTCGTTGACCGTCACCCCGGCACCGTTGTTGATCGCCGCCAACGACACGACCAAGGTGCTGCACGCACCCAACCCGGCCTTCACGGCCAGCTTTACCGGCTTCGTGCTGGGCCAGGGGCCGTCAGTGCTGGCCGGTACCCTGACCTGCAGCTCCAGCGCGGTGACGGGCAGTGCCGTGGGCAGCTATCCGATCAGCTGTTCGGGCCTCAGCTCGACCAATTACGCGGTCAGCTATGCGGGCGGCACGCTGAAGGTGCTGTACTCGACAGGCTACTGCGGTCACGACGAGGGCGAGGGCGAACAGAATCCGCAGCAGCTCAGCCATGCGATGCTGAAGCCGATCGCCGCCGACGGCAGCAGCGTCTTCGAACTGGGCCGGGCGGTGCCGGTCAAGTTCCGACTCTGCGACGCCAACGGAGCGCCGGTGGCCACGCCCAGCGCGGTGACGGCGTTCACCGCCGACAATGGACCGGCCCCAACGTCACGCAATCCGCGCTTCACCACCTTCCGGGGTGATGAGGACGGCCAACTGCTGATCTTCAACTTGGATACGCGGCCCCTGGCGCCTGGAGTGCAGGGCTACCAGATTCACCTGAATGACGGCTCGGTGATCGCCTTCAGCTTCACCCTCCGATCTGAGGATCACCAGGTGGATCACCAGGACGGTCAAAAAACCGACGCCCCTCCGGGCGACGGCGGGGATCATTCGAGCGACAACACCGACCACTAAACCGCGGTGATCAAGCACCCTGCGTCCGGCAGCCCCTGCGGGCTGCCGGATCTTTTTTGGCTGGGGAAACGGTGCGCGCCGTGCCGTTGCGGGCAGATGCCGCGTTCGTTATTTTGGCGCCGGGGGCGGGCCTCGAACCCACACGCCCCTGGCGGGACCATCGGAGGAGAACGGAGGGGAGGATGTGAGGGGGGAGGGGAAGACGGGAAAACGGGAGAAGGGAAGGCGGGAGCTGTCTCTTATACACATCTCCGAGCCCACGAGACAGGCAGAAATCTC
>CALEJU010000056.1 GCA_937898755.1 uncultured Acidobacteriota bacterium
AGATTTCTGCCTGTCTCGTGGGCTCGGAGATGTGTATAAGAGACAGGTGGGGAGGTAGGGGGTGGGGCGTGTCACGGTAAGGCGAATGTGACCGACCCTATCCGTCCACTGTCGCTGTCACGAACGATTACGCGCGCCGTTCGAGAATGTTCTGCCGGTGCTTCCAAGCCTAAAATAACTTTCAGGCCGGCTTGTCGCATTGCGGCCCATTGGAAGGAGGAGAGTGTGGCAGTGAGGTGTTCACCGTGGCTTGTCACTATTCTGCCGTGGTCGTCGCGAATGATGGTCGCCACAATGAGGTCGTACCGGAACCCAGAACCGAGGGAGTCCGGGTTTAGATCGTCGGCGGCAATTTGCAGCTGGAATGGAATCACCCGATGACCTTCGCGGATGACGGCCGGCTGTAGCGTGACGCGCAGTTCCAAGGCGGTCGCATCCAGTTCAGATTGCGCCGCCTCGGAGAGGTCGTTCTGAACTTCATGGTCCGCGGCCATCATGCTAGCGGGGGGAACAAGGAACCCGCGCCGGGCGATGGGACGCAGTCCCTTGTTAGCCAGCTTGATGGTGATTCGGTGATACGTAGCCCGTTCGCCTGCCGCCGGTGGTTTGATGGCCAACTGATAATAGGCTTGCCATAAACTTTGGGCTTGATCGAGCAGTTTGGCGATGTCGTTGCTCCCCTGCAGCACGGTACCGCCCGTCTCAGCTGCGGCAGTCTGCATTGCCAGCAACGCATTGGCCGCCTCCCCTTGTCGCATGTCGGTCACCCCTGAGTAGACACTCTCATCGGTCGACTGGCTTTCCCCGATACTTTGTCGGAACTCGTTGTGCGTGAGGGTCTCGCTTGCTTGATTGAGGCCTTGATTGAGCAACCCGCGAACATCTACCGGAAAGAGTGAAATCCCCGCGTCCTCAAGGAGTTCGTAGGTCTTTGCGATCTGCCACCACGGCGTCCGCAAGGTTGCCAATTCCGGCTCGTACAGAAGCACGGTGTACAACAGCGACGGGTTGAGTGGCGAGGCGGCGCCGGTTAGCCAGATCACGCTCTTCTTGCCGGGTACGCGGCTGAATGCCCGTGCCAGTTGGCGAAACTCGGCCAACGTCCGCGCGGCACGGTCAAATTGGTTCAGGTTGCTGGCAATGCGGGCTGAACGTGCACTCAAAAGCTCAATGGCGGCGTCGGATTCCTCCGAGACTTCGATTTTGTGCGGGTCAAGTCCGGGTCGATCCAAGGGTTGCCCTTGAATCGAGTCGCGCGACAGCATTTCCTTTCCGTGAAGCATGTTCCGGGCTGCCATGACCAGCACTGCGGGATCGCGGGTGAAGGGCTGGATGACTACCAGCGAGCTGCTTAAGCCGTAGATGCCGAGTCGCTCCGTCGCATGAAGATCGTGCGACAAGAACTTTAAAGTCTGGCTACGCAACGCCAGGCGGTCGGCAAGCGATGTGTTGAGAAAATCGATCAGGAGAATGACGAGGTTCGCCGATTCGGACCGGGCGTGCAGGTCCGGAGTGTTCGTGAAGCTGATCGGGGGTGTCGGCTCCAAACTTGCAGCCGGCGCAGACTGGGGTGGCGTCGTTGCGGCCGGTTCGAATCCGGCGAGTTGCACGGGGTGACCATCCACTAATACCGTGAACTCTGTGGGCGGCAGGCCGCGTACGGGAAGCCCGTGCTTGTCATGGACAGCCACGGGAACAATCACGAGCGATGTCGCGGTTCGAAAACTCGGCCTCTGGGCGAAGAGGGTAAGCGGCATGACGGCCGCCAGCGAAAGCTCCCAAATCTTGTGAGACCGCCCCATGAGGTGCTGACTCCTCGCCTCACTTTACTCGCTTCCTCGACGATCGTCGCGTCAACGTCCTATGCCCAGACCTCGATGCCGCGGGCAGGAACCGTCAGGTCCGGTTTGCGGGCGCGGATCAGGAGGGCGCGTTCGTGGGGGTCTTCGCCTGTCGGCGTATGGTGCGGGTCGTCCGGAGCTAATTGAGCGGGCGGCCCCTCCGGTGCGTACTGCTCTGAGCTGACGTCGAGCCAGCCGCCGTCGCGCAGCATGGTCTCGTACTCCGCCGCGCTACGCACGTGGACTGGTACCTTGATGTGGTCGAGCCAGCGCAGCGCGCCAGGGTTATCGCGGTGCAGGGCAATGACGAGAAAAATCTCTCCCAATGGCGCAACGACGCGGAACAGTTCCGCCAGCACCTTCTCCTGGTCGGGGTAGTAGTAGAACGACTCGACGCTAAAGACGTGTGTGAAGAAATTCTCCGCCCAGGGGATGTGGTCGGCCGCGCCCCAGACGAAGAGCAGGTTCTCGATCGCGGCATGGCTGGTGCGCGCCCGGCGGATCATCGCATCCGAGATGTCGAGTCCAACCACCTGGCCCGCCGGCGTTGCAGCTTCCGGGGCCGCGACCATGCGGGCCAGTAGACGACTGGCCCATCCGTCGCCGCAGCCAAGATCCAGCACCCGATCGCCCAGCCGGAGATGCATGCGCTCCAAGGTTTTTGCGGTGATGGACGCATGCGAGCGCTCCATCTGCGTCCCCATGCCCTCTTCCGCCCAGCGGTTGAACTCGGTGCGGAGTCGTTCGTCGTGGGGCGGCATGGGACGTTTTAGAAAGGAGCTCATCGCAGGGCGTCACAGCCCGCGTTGCGGACGGTTTCTGGTCAAGCGGGAGTTGCCCAACGCGGCGAGTTGCGGATGTCAGTCGCCGGCTACCGGTTCGCGGACGCCGGCGGTGCGTTCGGCGCGCAGGCTGGCCTTGGTGCTGGTGGTGAGCTCGACCAGGCCTTCCGTCATGCCGTCCTTGTTCAGGCCCAACGTCCCGGCGTTGTACTCGTCCACCTTGGCGGATATGTTCATGGAGCAGAACTTGGGTCCACACATCGAGCAGAAGGCGGCGTCCTTGTAGCCTTCTTCGGGCAGGGTCTCGTCGTGCATGGCGCGTGCCGTCTCAGGATCGAGCGCGAGTTCGAACTGCGTGTTCCAGTCGAACTTGTAGCGGGCGTGCGAAAGAGCATCGTCGCGGTCGCGTGCGCCGGGTCGGTGGCGGGCGATGTCGGCGGCATGCGCGGCGATCTTGTAGGCCATCAGGCCCTGCTTCACGTCCTCGGCATTGGGCAGCCCGAGGTGCTCCTTGGGGGTCACGTAGCAGAGCATGGACGCGCCATACCAGCCGATCATCGCAGCCCCGATGGCGCTGGTGATGTGGTCATAGCCGGGCGCGAAGTCCGTGACCAGCGGGCCGAGAGTGTAGAAGGGCGCCGCGTGGCAGAGCTCGACTTCCTTGTCCACCTGCAGTTTGATCTGGTCCATCGGTACGTGTCCGGGACCCTCGATCATCACCTGCACGTCATGCTGCCAGGCAATCTTCGTCAGATCGCCGAGAGTCTTGAGCTCCGCGAACTGGGCCTCATCGCTGGCATCGTGCAAGCAGCCAGGCCGCAGGCTGTCGCCCAGGGAGAACGAGACGTCGTACTTGCGGAAGATCTTGCAGATGTCTTCGAAACAGTCGTAAAGCGGGTTTTGCTTGTGGTTCTCGACCATCCACTGGGCGAGGATGCTGCCCCCGCGGCTGACAATACCGGTGATACGTTTCGAGACCAGCGGCAGGTACTGCACCAGGATGCCGGCATGGATGGTCATGTAATCCACCCCCTGCTCGGCCTGACTCTCGATGGTTTCAAGCAGCACCTCGCGCGTCAGGTCGCGGATGTGCTTCACCTTGGCGAGGGCTTCATAGATCGGTACCGTGCCGACCGGAATGGGGGAGTGGCGCAGAATGGCGTCGCGGATCACGGGGATCTCGCCGCCGGTCGAGAGGTCCATCACCGTGTCGGCGCCATAATGCACCGAGACGTGCAGCTTCTCGAGTTCACCGGCGATATCACTGGTGACCGATGAGTTGCCGATGTTCGAGTTCACTTTGCAACGCGAGGCGACGCCGATGGCCATCGGTTCGAGCTCGGTATGGCGGATGTTGGCGGGAATGATCATGCGTCCCGCCGCCACCTCATCACGAATCAGCAGTGGGGAGATCTTTTCGCGGGCCGCGATGAACTCCATCTCCTCGGTCACCTCGCCCTGGCGGGCGAAGTAGAGTTGGGTCATCACGTCCTGCCCGGCGGCGGTCTGGCGCCGGCGACGCTGTTCGATCCAAGCGGCGCGCGTTGCGGCCGGTTTCTGCAAGGTGTCGCTGGCTGACATCCGATGCTCCCCCAATGCGGCCAGAGCGGCGGCCGCTTCTCAAGCTCTGATTATAGTCCGGCGGATGGGAGGCCCGGCGCCACGCCCATGCGGGACTGCAAGAAAGAGTAGAGCGTTCAGCATGGAGGGGTGAGGGTGAAGGTTTGTAGACGGTTGTGAGTGGACGGTGGACGGTGAAAGACAGACGGGAATACACTGCACGCTCTGCCCTAAATGCCAATCGCCGGGTCTTGTTCACGTCAACGCACGTTATGATGCGGGGGCTGGTTTTTCGCCATGAGCCAAGAGATCTATCCACCCGCTGATGCTTTTGCCGCCGCCGCGCGTGTTTCCGGACCGGCGGCGCGTGCCGCCCTCTACCAGGCCGCCCTCGACGATCCCGAGACATTCTGGGGCGACTTGGCACGACAGGAGCTGCACTGGTTCCAGCCCTTTACGACGGTCCTCGATTGGAAGCCGCCCTTCGCCAAGTGGTTCGTCGGCGGACGTACCAACGTCAGCTACAACTGCGTGGACCGCCATCTCGCCGGCTGGCGGAAAAACAAGGCGGCGATCATCTGGGAAGGGGAGAACTTCGAGCAGCGCATCCTGACCTACCAGGAGCTGCATCGTAAGGTCGCCAAGTTTGCCAATGTCCTGAAGAGCCTGGGGTACATGACCGGCGATCGCGCCATCATCTACATGCCCATGGTGCCCGAGGTGGCAGTGGCCATGCTCGCCTGTGCCCGCCTCGGCATCGTTCATTCCATCGTCTTCGCCGGGTTTTCCGCGGAGGCGTTGAAGACGCGCATTGACGATCTGGAAGCCACGCTGGTCATTACGGCCGACGCCGGCCGACGCCGCGGCAGGGAAGTACCCCTCAAACGCAACGTGGACGAAGCCTTGAAGGATTGCCCCGGCGTGCGCAAGTGCATCGTCTACAAGCATCTCGGTTCGGGTATCGAGATGTTGCGCGAGCGCGACTTGTGGTGGAGCGATCTCATGTTCGGTGCCGGCGAGGTCTGTCCGGCGGTCGAACTGGACAGTGAACACCCGCTCTACGTGCTTTACACCAGCGGGACGACCGGAAAGCCCAAGGGCGTGGTTCACACCACCGGCGGCTACCTGTTGCAGACCCACATGACCATGCAGTGGGTCTTCGACCTCAAGGAGGACGATACCTACTGGTGCACCGCCGATATCGGCTGGGTGACAGGACACTCCTACATCATTTATGGGCCGCTCTCCATGGGGGCGACGACGCTCATGTACGAGGGCGCGCCCGACTGGCCGGAACCGGATCGCTTCTGGCGGGTGATCGAGAAGTACCGCGTGAGCGTCTTCTATACCTCGCCGACCGCTATTCGCAGCTTCGTCCGTCAAGGGGACAAATGGCCCAACGGCCGCGACCTGTCCAGCCTGCGACTACTTGGTTCAGTGGGCGAGCCGATCAACCCCGCCGCTTGGCAGTGGTATTACGAGGTCATCGGCAAGCAGCATTGCCCGATTGTGGACACCTGGTGGCAGACCGAAACGGGCAGCATATTGATCGCCCCCATGCCTGGCGCCGTCCCCGCGAAGCCCGGCTCCGCCACCTTGCCGCTGCCCGGCATGCTCCCCGATGTCGTCGACGGGAAAGGCGAGCCGGTAGGTCCCAACCAGCAAGGCTATCTGATCTTGCGGCGTCCTTGGCCCTCCATGTTCCGCACCTTGTACCGCGATGATGCTCGGTTCAAAGAGGTCTACTGGTCGAAGTTTCCCGGCCTCTACTTCACCGGCGACGCGGCACGCCGCGATGCTGACGGCTACTACTGGGTCTTGGGTCGCGTCGACGACGTGATCAATATCAGCGGCCACCGTCTCAGCACCATGGAAGTCGAGTCCGCCATGGTGCGCCACCCCGCGATTGCCGAAGCGGCCGTCGTCGGCCGCCCCCACGAGATCAAAGGCTCGGCACTGGTGGTCTTCGCCACGGTCAAGAGTGGCACGCACAAGTCGCCGGAACTGATCGACGAGTTGCGTGCCTGGGTGGGTAAAGAGATCGGTGGTTTCGCGCGACCGGATGAAATTCGCCTGGTGGATGCCCTGCCTAAGACGCGCAGTGGCAAGATCATGCGTCGCCTGTTGCGGGAACTGGTCACCGCCGACAAGGTCACCGGCGATACCACCACGCTCGAGGACTATAGCGTCCTGCTCACGCTCAGCGCGGAGGGCAAGGAAGAGGAAGAGATCCTCGGCGAGAAGCAGAAATGAAAGGGAGTCAAACGGTTGTCGGTTGTCGGTTCCCGGCACCACGAACGCTTGTCAATTGTCTCGTTCGAGGCGTTGCGTTCTGTGTTGCCGACAACCGACAACCGACAACCGTTACGCGGTCACCGGTGCGCTGATCACGACGTCGCCGATCAGCAGGTCCGGCATGCCGTCGTAGAACTTCGCGACGTCGGCCAGGACCTCGGGCATCCGCGGATCCTGCATCGCCTGCTGCAGCGCCTGCGCCGATTCGAAGTACGCCGTGAAGATCACCTGGTACGGCGACGGCGCACCGTTGCCGGTCGCGGTGACCTTGACCATCTCGACGCTTTTTAGCCCATGCGGGCCCATGATACCGCCGGCGAGCGGCAGGTGCTTCGACGTGTAGTAGCTTTCGTCGAAACGAATGCCGCTCTTGTAGCAGACACGCAGAACCGTCATCGTATTCTTCCTCCGTAGCACATCCCAAATGCCTTGATTTTGTGCCAGCCAGCTCGCGCGGACTAGCGGCTCAACAGATACGCAGCATCGACCAGGCGATTGACGCCGTCGTGCACGGCAAACTGCCGACGGTGGCCTTGATCGCCGTCGTTGTTCCACAAAGTGGCCGCGCCGAAGGCGCCGTCCACCCGCAGCGCATAGTAGGCCAGGTCGAACTGCTTCAGCCGGTCGGGGTCGCTGCGAAAGTTGTGCTGCACACGATGCAAGGCCTCAAGGCAGGCGTCGGTGGGGCTCTTGCCCTGACGCATCATTTCGACAACGGTATGGCCACCGGCGACGCGGATGTTCTCCTCGCCGCGTCCCGTCGATCCGCCACCGCCCACCTCGCCGTCCACATAGCAGCCGGCGCCGATCACGGGCGAGTCGCCCATGCGGCCGGGGACCTTCCACGCCAAGCCGCTGGTCGTCGTGGTGCCGGAGATTTCTCCCTTGGCATTGACGGCGAGACAGTTGATGGTTCCGGTTGGCGGATGCAGCACACGCCGTATGGCCAGTTCCCAGTGCTCTTCGGGGATACCGAGTTGTACGGCCTTCTGGCGCAACGCCTGGCGGTAGGCGGGCGAATCGAGGCCCGGGCCCCAAGCATCCTTGGTGCTACGCGTCTCGCGCCAGAGCAGCCAGATCTTGCGGGCGTGCTCGGTGAGCATCTCCACTTGGGGGAAACCGAAATCCTTGGCAAAGCGTGTCGCGCCTTGGCCGACCAGGTAGATGTGGTCGGTGTGCTCCATGATGGTCTTGGCAACTTGGGCAGCGTTCTTGCAGTTCTCCAGTGCGCCGACTGCGCCACATTGCATGGTGGGCCCATGCATCACGCAGGCGTCAAGCTGCACCACGCCCTCTTCGTTGGGGAGCCCGCCATAACCGACACTGTCGTCCTTGGGGTCGTTTTCATTCATGGCCACGCCGGCCACGACGGCGTCCAGGGTGTCAGCGCCTGCCAACAATTGTTCAAAAGCGACGCGGGTAGCACCAAAGGTGAAACCGTTGGCGCTGGAAATGACCACTGGGCGCTTGAACGACGTGGCCGGCGTTTCCGCAGCGACGGAGAGAGCATGGGCGGGCACTCCCGAAGCAGCAGCGCCCAAGCCGGCGGCAAGACCTGTTCCAAATGCACGACGCGAGAGAGACATGAGCGCTCCTAAAGGGGAATGGTGGGCCCGCCAAACGGCCAGCCCAGCGGGAGGATATCGCAATTGACGCCAACTTGGACGGGTTCGTTTTCGCCGGAAGGTCGGAAAGTGCGACGGAAGAAGACGTGTCGCCGGGTGGGCGCATCCACCGTGCGGTGAAACAGCGCTGGGTGATCTTCGGGCTGACGGTCTCCTCGTCCTGGGGCAACGGTCATGCCACGCTGTGGCGCAGTCTGCTGCCCGCCTTGGCCCGCCGCGGTCACGAGGTCGTGTTCTTTGAAAAAGACCTGCCTTACTATGCGCGCCAGCGGGATCTGCGCGCGGTTCGCTATGCCGACCTGCGGCTCTACCGCTCCTGGGAGCTGGTCCGCTCGGCCGCCCTGCGTTTGGCGGCGCAGGCCGATGTCGTCATGGTCACCTCCTACTGTCCGGAAGGAGCGACCATCCTCGACGATGTGTTGTCCTTGGTCCGTCCGCAGCGCGTGTTCTACGACTTGGACACGCCGGTGACCTTGGCCGGACTGGCGGCGCGTGACCCGATGACCTTGTCTTATTTGCGGCCTGAGCAAGTTCCTGCGCTTGATCTCGTCCTCAGTTTCACCGGCGGCCCGCTCCTGGAGGAGTTACGTGCCCGCTGGCGGGCACGACGGGCGGAGGCGCTCTACCTCTGCATCGACCCGCAACGCTACCGTCCGGTGGCGCCGCAGATGGAACTCCGCAACCACCTGAGCTTTTTAGGAACCTACGCCCCGGACCGCTTGGAGAAGCTCAAACTCCTGCTGTTTGCCCCCGCCCGACAGCTCAAAGGCGCACGCTTCGCGTTGGTGGGCGCGCAATATCCCGGCCAGTTACAAGTGCCACGCAACGTGTTCCGGGTTGAGCATCTGGCGCCGCGCGCGCATCCCGGGTTCTACGCCGCCTCGCGCTTTACGCTCAACTTGACGCGCACGGCGATGCAGCAGGCGGGGTACTCGCCGCAGGGACGTCTGTTCGAGGCGGCCTGTTGCGGCACCCCGGTCATCACCGATCCTTGGCCGGGCTTGGAGCTGTTCTTCGATCCCGAGCGCGAGATTCAAGTGGCGGATAGCGCCGCCGCCGTATGCAAAATCCTGGAGATGCCGTCCGCCGACCGCAAGACCATGGCAAAGCGGGCGCGGTCGCGCGTACTGGCGGAGCACACCGGTGCGCGGCGAGCGCAGGAATTGGAGCGACTGGTGGAAGGAGGGTAGGGGGAGGGGAGTAGGGAGTGGGGCGTAGGTGGGGGGCTGCCGTGGACAGCCAGCCACTAACGGCCTTCCTCTGACCTCAATTACCCAGAGTGCCGGATGTGCATGACGTCGCCGTCCTGCACGATATAGTCCTTGCCCTCGAGGCGCAGCAGGCCCTTGTCGCGCGCTGCCGCCTCGCTGCCCAACTCGAGCAGCTTGTCCCAGGCGATCACCTCGGCGCGGATGAAGTGCTTGCTGAGGTCGGTATGGATCGCGCCGGCGGCATCTACTGCCCGCGTGTCGCGCGGAATCGTCCAGGCCCGGCACTCGTCCTCGCCCACCGTAAAAAAGGAAACCAAGCCGAGAAGCGCGTAGATGGCGCGCGCCAGACGGGTGAGACCAGGCTCTTGGAGGCCGTAGCCGGCGAGGAACTCGCGCGCCTCCGCCTCGGGCAGGCTGGCAATCTCGGCTTCAATCTTGGCGCAGATGGCGACGGCGCCGGTCTTGGGAGCCTGCATGGCGTTCGCCAGACCGAATCGCGCGGGCGCCCCAGCCAGGTCGCCTGCTTCGGCCTCGCCGACGTTGAGAGCGTAAAGAATGGGCTTCTGACTGAGGAACTGAAAGCCACGCATCAATTTCTCTTCGTCGCGGGAAAGCGACAGGGAGCGCAGCGGCTGCTCGGCCTCGAGATGAGATTTCATGCGCGCCAGAAGGTCGGCCTCGGCCAGAAGTTGCGGGGTGCGTTGTTTCTTGAGGTCTTTGGCCAGCCGCTCGATGCGCTTCTCGACCTGTCCGAGATCGCTGACGATCAGGTCGAACTCCAGGTTGCGGATGTCCTCGCTGGGATGCACCTCGCCCTCTTCAAGTGTGGTGCCGTACAGCGGGAAGGCGCGCAGGACATGGACCAGGGAATCCACAGAGCGGAGAGCCGCAATGCCGGTCCCGTCGCGCAGCGACTCCGGGGTCAGCGAGCCCACATCCACCAGTTCCAGCGTCGTGTGGGTGAGCTTCCGCGGCTGGAAGCGCTCGGCAAGTTGATCGAGGCGGGTGTCGGGAAGGCGGGCGACACCGAGCAGGTCCTGCTGTCGCCCGCTGGGCATCTCGGTCTGGGTGAGCATGGAAAACAGCGAGGTCTTGCCCACTTGGGGGGCGCCAATGATGCCGGTTTTCATAAAGATGTCCAGCTATGGTAACGCGGGAGAACGGTGGGCATTGAGACGCTCGCGCGTTTGCCATGCGACGAAGTTCCACCTCTGAGCGCCAAAAGCAGGCTTTGGGGTCTCGATTCGCCCTGACGCGTTGCTGTCCGGTCGACGCGTCAGGGTCCGGTTCAGTCGGGCTTGGTCGAGGTGGCGCTGAGACCGAAGAGCGTGAGAAGGCTGACCAGTGTCCCCAGTTCCAACCCAACCGACCAGACGTGGAGTTGATCGAAGCGCCGGCGGGCGGCGGCTTCGTCAGGACCGAGGGCGGGTTCGGAGAGATCAGCGCCAGCCGCGGCCCGTGCGGCCGCGATGCGGGGCGTGATTTGGAATTCGGAGGTAGCGGTGAGGGTCAGGGCCAAAAGAATGAGCAGAATTCGAGTCCGTGGCGCCGCCCCGAAGTGCTGGCCGCGCACCAGCGTCCAGAGCAGGTAAAGAATGCCCGCCAGCAGACCGTGGAAGTGCAAGCGATGCAGCGCTGGGCTGACGACGTGTCCAGCGAGGCTAGGCGGCAAGACGGAAAACGCAACGGGCGCCAGAGCGGAACTGAAATAAACGATGCCGCCCAGCCAAAGGGCGAGAAATAAGAGCGGCAAGGCGGGTGTAAGCCAGGAGCGGGGAACCGGCACGCGGAGACGATAGCACGATCAAGGAGTGCGAATGAGGTGGCCGCCGCGTCCATCGTGCGGTGGGGATGTTCATGGGCGCGCCCCTCATATATATGTGTCGCCAGGCTGGAACGGGCAACAGGCCGAGAAGGCGCGCCGTCTAACGGGACAGCAACAGGTCTGCCGTGTGCAGCATATGGATACGGCATGGTGCGAGGGCGGGGGCTACGCAAGCATAGAAAAGGACAGCACTCTGATTAAGCGGGCGGCGACCGAAGATGCGTTGACGGAAGCGGAAGCGATCGAGTTGGCCAAGCAGGGAGGCATGGCGGCGTTTGAGTTCCTCTATCACCTGCACAAGCGGCGGGTTTACTCCCTCTGCCTGCGTATGACCAGCAACACCGCCGAGGCGGAAGATTTGGCGCAGGAGGCCTTCCTGCAACTGTTTCGCAAGGTTGGCACCTTCCGCGGCGAGAGTGCGTTCTCAACCTGGCTGCACCGCTTGGCGGTAAACGTCGTCCTGATGCACTTGCGCCGGAAGAACCTACCCGAGGTGCCCCTGGACGAGAGCGGGGAGCCGGGCAATGAGGATGTACCGAAACGGGAGATTGGTTTGCCGGATCCGGCGCTGGTTGGCTCTCTGGACCGCGTCAATTTAGAGCGGGCACTTGAGACCCTTCCGCCAGGTTACCGCACCATATTCGTCCTGCATGATATGGAGGGGTACGAACACAACGAGATCGCCGATATGATGGGCTGCTCCATCGGGAACTCGAAATCGCAGTTGCACAAGGCGCGCATGAAATTGCGCGACTTGCTGCAAGTGTCGCAAGGACGCGGGGCAGGACGCGCATGAGTCGGAAACAGAAGCACGGCGCCGGCGCGTTCTTGGTGCGAGGGTGCGTCATGAATTGCGATCTCTTTCAGGCCGCCATGGCGGAGGCGGAAGATCCCGGCAAACTGGATGAGCCGGGCCGCCGGCATGTCGCCGCGTGTGCCCGTTGCCGAAACGTTCTCCAGCAGTTGCAGGCACTCACCACGCAAGCGAAGTTCCTGGCTCACGCTGAGCCTCCGGCAGCGATGTGGTCGCAAATTCGCGCCCAGTTGGAGCGCGAAGGCCTGATCCGTCCACCCGCGAACTCCAAAGACAACGGCGCCAACGCGGCGACCCCCGAGTCGCTGCTGCCACGTCATTTTCCCGTCATTCCCGGCCGCCGCTAGCTCCCGGCGAGCCAAAAGCGTGCAGCGTAATGCGTGCAGCACTCTATTTTTTTTGTGCTTCACCGTCCACCGCCCACCCTTTCTACGGTCCACCCTCCATGCTCCGCCCTCATCGCCCCCGATCACATCGAGCGGCAGCGCCTGTCTGCGTCGCCTTCCGGTTACACTGGGCGCATGCCGCTTTCCTCGCCCCTGTTGCTGGTGGGTTTCATGGGGTCCGGCAAATCCACGGTCGGACGACGCCTCGCACAGCGCCTAGGCTGGCACTTCGTTGATCTCGATGAACGCATCGAGACCAGCGCCGGGGCCAAGATTTCTGAAATCTTCGAGAAACGTGGCGAACCCGCCTTTCGACAGGTGGAACGACAGGCCTTGGAGCAGGCTTTGGCGGAAGCCGCATCGGGGCGACGGACGGTGCTGGCGCTGGGCGGCGGGACCTATGCCCAACCCGCCAATTTGGAGTTCATTCAACAGCAGGGAGTGGCATCCGCATTCCTTGACGTTCCGGTTGAGGAGTTGTTGACCCGGTGCGCCCAAGTTGTCAATCGTCCCTTATTTCGCGATGCGGCCTCGTTTCGGGCACTCTACGACCTGCGGCGACCGTACTACACACAGGCCACTGTGACCGTTGCAGGCGATGGTGGCGTGAGCCCGGAGGAGATGGTGGATCGCATCTTGAACAAACTCAGCGCGACGGAATCCCACGTTCTGGCCACGGAGCAGATGCCGCGTGCATAAAATGAAGCAGGTTGTGTGGTTGCTCGCCATCGGTGCGGCCAGCTTGGCTGCGCAACGTCCACAATTGGATGACACCGGCACCTTCACCATCACGGAACATGGCCAGGTGCGCGGGACCGAGCATTTCAGCCTGCGGCGCGCGCTCGGCGGGCTCGCCCTGCAAAGCCGCATTGAGTACCAGATCGGCGATCGCAGAGTCCAACAGACAGCGGTGCTGCAACTTGACGCCGGTGACGGCTTGAACAGTTACCGGTGGAACGAGGGTCGGGCACAGATCGATGTCGGTTACAGCGATGGCAAGGTCACGGCGCACTATCAGCCTGCTGCCGGCACGCCCCAGGATTTCCAGTTCGTGATGCCGAACACCACCGCCGTTCTGGACACCAATTTTTATAGTCAATGGGAAATGCTGGCCGCGCGCTACGACCGAATACGCGGTGGCGCACAGCAGTTTCCCGTCTTCGTGCCACACACCGGCGATCCCGGCAAGATCACCCTGACCGTTGTCCCTGGGCCGGGGCTCTATCACCTGCGCGCGGAGAGCGATGACGTCACGCTCGATCTATTTTTCGAAGGCTCCCGGTTGGAACGGCTTGACGCTCCCGACCTGGTGGTCACGCGTGGAAAATAAGGCGGAAGGCCGATCGAGGCGCCCGCCGGATCGGCTCCTGTAGGACTGAGGTTGCAGGCGCCCTGCCGAAGAATGGCTTGCGCAAATCCTGCGGGCGGTCCGGCGCCGCACGACGGGATTGGACAGTGGGTCGCGTGTCGGCGGGGAACCCGGGTATGGGGGCAGCGTCCGCTTTGTGGCGCCGGGTCGGAAGCCTCCCCCCGTGGCCGACGCGCCAGCTTCCCTGGTAGCGGTCCGCAGTGGCGGCGCGCTACTGTGGATGCGGTGGTCATTCCCAAGCAAGGTAGAGGCCGGAGTTGGCGGCGAAGGCCCGCCGGCTGGATCTCCTGTCTGCTCTGCTTATGGCTCGTCGCAAGTCACGCGGCCGCCCAAATGGAGGCTGCGCATGTCCACCTCGATTTGCACTTCGTGGGTTCACATCTCTCCGGCACTGAGGTAGTGTCGCTGCGTCGCGCCGGGCCGCTGTCGGAGATTGCGTTCCGGCTTCCGGCAGGGCTGCACGTCAAGCGCGCCGTTGTGGATGGGAGCACGTGGCCGCTGACGCAGACCGGAGCGGTCGCTCGTCTTCTGCTGGGTCGTCCCGCCGCCACGGCAACGCTTCAACTCGAATACAGCGGCCGGCCCGCCGCCCCAAGTCGCATTGCGACCGATGCCGTGGCGCTGTTTGCGGGCTCCTGGCATCCCGTTTTCGAGGGCGCCTATGAGACGACACTGACGCTTGCGACGAGACCGGGATGGGATGTAGTTACAGCCGGGGAACGGCAGTCAGCCGACTCGTCGGGTCGACAGACATGGCAGGTCTCGTCCGGGGCGAAGGCGGGCCTCTTTCTCGCGCCTCACATCCCACGGGTGGAACGTGCCGTGCCGGGCTTAACGGTGGATGTCTTCGGGGCGGCGGACCCGACATCACTGCGCCAAGCAGCGGACGTCGTGGTGGCGTTGTTTCAGCACCTCAGCGGCCGGTTGGGATCGCCAGCTCACACGCCCGTTGTCCAGATTCTCTTTGCGCCACAGGCTCCGCTCGGAATCGTGGGAACCAGCACCTTGCTGGTCTTCCGTGAGCCCGGCGATCTGCAACGCGTTGCTGGTAGAGCACGGTTCGCCGTCACTGAGGCGCTGGCGCAGTCCTGGTTGCGGGCCGCCCCGCTCGATATCGGCGCCATCGCAGCGCCGGATCCCCAGATTGCTTCTCCACTCTCGCGGCAGGATGCGTGGTTGAATGCCGGCATCCCCGCCGCGTTGGCCTTGGATGTCGCCACACAGGCGGGGGGGCCGGGGACTCGTGTGCTCTGGTTGCACCGTCTGCAAGCAGCGGCGCAAGGCTGGCGTCACCCGCTGGCAGAAGGGCCGGGCGCGACGACCGATGCTGACAGCGGTTTTCATGATGCACCTGCGTCGAGTTTTACCGCACGTGCCACGTTGACGCTCAACGCCCTGCGGCTGGAGGTCGGCGATGAGCGATTCTGGGCCCTGCTGCGACAACTCGTTGTCGCCTCTCCCACGACCCGAGTCTTGGAACACTGGGCGACACCGGCAGCCCTGAAGACCGCAATCCATCCTGCAATCCGAACCCACCCAAGGCGGTCCTACCGCCCGACACAACTGGAGCGTGCCGTTGCCTTGCAACAGAGTGAGGCCCGGGAGCGTGATCTGGCGTGGTTTTGGCCACAATGGTTGGAACGGCCGGGCCTGCCCAACCCGGAGTTTGAATGGCGGCGAACGAGAATGCCCCGTAGTGGAAATGCTTTGACCGTTCGCATTCGCCAGACGGGAACTCCATTTTGGTTTCGTGCCCCGATCGTAATTGTCTCGGGTAAACACCGGTTGATCCAATGGGTCCAAGTTCGTAATGCCGAGACGGTGTTGGCCATCCCTTTCCGGGGGGTGCTGGACGCCGTGGAATTCGACCCGGACCTCGAGTTGTTGCGCAGCTTGCCGTCAGCGGATGACGACGAGTGATGTGTACAAGTGATGGAGACAGGAAAGGGCGACGAAAAAGGTCGTAGATCTGTTATACTGACGATCGAACGGTGGGCTTAGGGGAAGACTTTGTTACGTCTGACCAAGAAGGCGGACTACGGGCTGATTGCCGTCAAGCATTTGGCGGAGCGTGTCGGACCGGGGGTGCCTCAGGCCTGCAGTGCCAAAGACTTAGCGGCGGAGTACAGCATTCCGCAGGAAGCCTTGGCGAAGATCTTACAGCGGCTGACGCGCAAAGGGCTGTTGATCTCCACCCAAGGGGCCAATGGAGGCTACATTTTGGCCCGTTCGCCGGCCCGGATTTCGCTGTTGGAAGTGATCCGCGCCATTGAAGGGCCGCTGTTCATTACGACCTGTTTCACGGCGCGAGTCTGTGAGCAGTCGGGCAGCTGCACGATTCGGGAGCCGCTGCGCAAGGTCAACGAGACCCTTGCCAGTTTTCTCGAAAAGATCACCATCGCAGACGTTTGCGATGGGGCCGACGGCGCACTGGACAAGGATTTGGTCCGTATTGCCGGCGCCCCGCATCCCTTGCATGCGGGCTGAGGCGCCGAGAACTGGAAGGAGCCCTGAGGATGGCCGTCAAGACCCCAATTTATTTTGATAATCACGCGACGACGCGCTGCGATCCGCGGGTGGTGGAGGCGATGGTGCCCTACCTCCTGGAAGATTTCGGCAACGCCGCGAGTCGCAATCACGCTTTCGGTTGGGCGGCTGAAAAGGGCGTGGATCAAGCGCGCGAGAGCATTGCCAAGGTGATCGGCGCAACCGCCAAGGAGATCATCTTTACCAGCGGCGCTACCGAGAGCAACAACCTCGCCATCAAAGGCGTGGCCGAGATGTACCGCGAGAAGGGCAACCACATCATCACCATGGTGATCGAGCACAAGGCAGTGCTGGACACCTGCAAGCGTCTTGAAAAGCAGGGTTACAACGTCACCTACCTGCCGGTCCAGCGCGATGGCCGCCTCGATCTGGCGGAACTGGAAGCGGCGATTACGCCCAAGACCATCCTGATCTCGATCATGGCCGCGAACAACGAGATCGGCGTGATTCAGGACATGGAGGCGATCGGCAAGATTGCCAAAAAGCACAAGATTCTGTTTCACACCGACGCGGTGCAAGCATTCGGTAAAATCCCTGTCGACGTCAATCAATGGGGTGTGGACCTGCTGAGCGCCACGGCGCACAAGATTTACGGCCCGAAGGGGGTTGGGGCGCTGTATGTGCGCCGGCGCAACCCGCGCGTCTCACTGGCCTGCCAGATGGATGGGGGCGGTCATGAGCGCGGCATGCGTTCGGGAACCCTGAACGTGCCGGGAATCGTCGGGTTCGGCAAGGCGGCCGAGATTGCACTGGCCGAAATGTCGAGTGAGGGCGAGCGGCTGCGCAAACTGCGTGACCGGCTGAACGCGGGACTGTTTGCCAAGCTGGACGAGCTGTACATCAACGGCAGCATGGAACACCGGCTGCCGAACAATCTCAACATATCGTTCGCCTACGTCGAAGGCGAGTCGCTCCTGATGGGAATCAATGACATTGCGGTTTCTTCCGGATCCGCCTGTACGTCGGCCACCCTTGAACCATCCTACGTGTTGAAGGCATTGGGGGTGGGCGAGGATTTGGCGCACACTTCGATCCGTTTTGGTCTGGGGCGATTCAATACGGAAGAGGAAGTGGACTACGTGATCGATCGCATGGTGGAGACAGTAGTCCGGCTGCGTGACCTGTCGCCCCTGTACGAGATGGCGAAGGAAGGCGTGGATCTCTCCAAGATGGAATGGGTCACGCACTAGACGATGGAAAGCGTGGGAGCCGGGGAGGCCGGCGTTCGATTTTGAAAGACAGGTGAACTGACATGTCCTACTCCGATAAAGTAATCGACCATTACAGCAATCCGCGCAACGTCGGCACCCTCGACAAGAAGGACCCCAATGTCGGGACGGGTCTGGTGGGCGCGCCTGAATGCGGCGACGTGATGCGCCTGCAGCTCAAGATCAACCCCGAGACGCAGATCATCGAAGAGGCCAAGTTCAAGACCTTCGGTTGCGGCTCGGCCATCGCCTCCAGTTCCCTGGCGACCGAATGGATCAAGGGACGGACGGTGAGCGACGCCTTGGCCATCAAGAACACCGACATTGTGCGGGAACTGGCGTTGCCGCCGGTGAAGATCCACTGTTCGGTGCTGGCCGAGGACGCCATCAAGGCGGCGATCACCGACTGGAAGCAGCGTCACACCGAAGCGGTGTTGGCGCCGGCGGAAACTGCGAAAGCCTGACGACGGCGGCCGAAGTGCGCCGCGCGGCTTCGGTCGCGCGGCAGCGGTTCGGTCGGCCACGGCACAAGGGAGGCCCATGCCCGCCGGGATTGACGTCACCGATAAAGCGATCAACAAGCTGCGCGAGCTCATGCAGCGCGAGCACCTCGAGGGCGGGCTGCGTCTGGGCGTGCGCGGCGGTGGCTGTTCAGGGCTGACCTACGCGGTGAACTTCGATACCCGGGTGCGCGAACGGGATCGCATCTTTGAATACGACGGCGGCGTGAGAATTCTGGTCGATCCCAAGTCGTTCATCTACCTGCACGGGATGGTTCTGGACTACGAGGAGTCGCTGCTGCACACCGGTTTCGTCTTCGAGAATCCCAACGCCAAAAAGGCCTGCGGTTGTGGGACCTCGTTCTCCGCCTGACCCACGCCCCGTCCCCCTGTTTCAGCCATGCCCGACGCTCTTTCCCCCACCGTCCACGCGGATCATTTTGCCGTTTTCGGATTGTCCCGCCGCTTGCACCTGGACCTTGCTGCGCTCGAGAAGGAGTTCTATCGCCAGAGCCGAAAGCTCCACCCCGACCGGTTCGCCCGCGCCGCAGCGACGGAGCAACAAGCGGCCCTGCAGCGCACGTCGCAGCTCAACGACGCATACCGCACGCTTGCGGAACCCATCCCGCGCATCGCCTACCTCCTTGAATTGGAGGGGGTGCGGCGGCGCGATGAGCGTGTCGATGCCGATGGGGGGCGTGCCAATCAGGTTCCGACAGAACTCCTGGAGGAGGTCTTCGAACTGAACATGGCCTTGGATGAAGCCCGCTCCGGCGGTTTGGACGATCCCGGAACACGCCGTCAGTTGGCCGAGGCGCAGGAGGACTTTCAGAGCAAGCTCGGTACGGTGGACACGGCGCTACTCGAACGGGCCGCGGCTTGGGATCGCGCCCGCGATGCCGGCGAGTCTGGTGGCGAGATCCTTCAGCAAATCTCCGGCCTGCTCGACCGTCGGAACTATCTGCAAAATTTACTACGCGACGTGGCAGCGGTCTTGTCGCCGACGCCCTAGCCTGCCGACGGCGCCGGCGGTGGGACAGGGGTGAACCAAAACGATATGGCAGAACGCATCATAGGCATTGACCTGGGAACGACCAACTCCCTGGTGGCATACATGGAGGGCCAGACCCCGGTGGTCATTCCCGGAGAAGATGGCCAGAATCTGGTCCCGTCCATTGTGGCGTTGACGCCCGAGGGCGAGATTGTGGTTGGCAACTCCGCCCGCAAATGGTTGATTGAAGCGCCGGAGCGCGCCGTTTACTCCGTCAAGCGTTTAATGGGGCGCAGCCAGGCGGACGTGCGCGAGGAGATCGAGCGCTTCCACTTCCGCGTGGTCGAAGAGCCGCGCGAAGCGGCCGGAATTGTGCGCCTCCGACTCGGGGAACGCGTTTTGACGCCTCCGGAGATCTCGGCCTACATCTTGCGCCAGTTGAAACGCAATGCCGAACGCTATTTTGGTGCGCCGGTGCGTCATGCGGTCATCACCGTTCCGGCGTACTTCAATGACGCGCAGCGCCAAGCGACGATAGATGCCGGCCGTATCGCCGGCTTGGAAGTCTTGCGCATTGTCAACGAACCAACGGCGGCTGCCCTGGCCTACGGGTTGGAAAAGAAGCGCCACGGCACTTTTGCGGTCTATGACCTGGGCGGCGGCACGTTCGACGTTTCGATCCTGCGGCTCGAGGAGAGCGATGGCGAGAGTTTGTTTCACGTGCAGGCCACGAACGGCGACACCCACCTCGGCGGCGACGATATTGACAACCTGCTACTGACCATCGCGCTGGATGACATTAAAGGAGACCTCGGTGTCGATTACTTCCGCTCGGCTAGCGTGATTCAGGGATTGCGAGCGCAGGTCATCGCGGCCAAGATTGCACTTTCGAGCGAACCTGCGGCCAAGATCGCATTCGCATTGCCCAATGGGAAGGAGTACCGTCGCGAGATCACGCGCGCACAGTTTGAGGAGCTGATCGCTCCCATCCTGGAGCGCACGGTGGGGCCCTGCCGCACAGCACTTGCCGACGCCAAGCTTTCGGGACCAATTGAAGAGGTCGTGCTGGTGGGTGGTTCGACCCGCATCCCGCGCGTGCAGAATCTCGTGCAAGCGCTCTTCGGTCGGGAGCCGCATTGCGAACTGAATCCCGATGAAGTCGTGGCCATTGGAGCGGCGGTCCAAGCGGGAATCCTGTCGGGGGGCAGCTCGCAAGATATGCTGCTGCTCGACGTTACGCCGTTATCGCTGGGCATCGAGACGATGGGGGGCGTGGTGGCACGGATCATTCACCGCAACTCGACCATTCCCGCGTCCGCTACGGAACATTTTACGACGTGGGTGGAAGGCCAGACGAACGTGGCGATCCATGTACTGCAGGGAGAACGCGAACTGGCGAAGGATTGCCGCTCGCTGGCCCGCTTTGATCTGCGCGAGATCCCGCCCATGTCAGCCGGCCTGCCGCGCATTGCGGTCAAGTTCCTGATTGATGCCAACGGCATCCTGAACGTTTCGGCGGTCGAGGAACGCACCGGGAAGGCCGCTTCCATTCAGGTGAAACCGTCCTATGGATTGAGCGATGACCAGGTCGAACAGATGATTCTCGACAGCTTCGACTACGCCGAGGAGGACCTGCGGCAGCGTCAGGTGGTCGAGGCGCGCAACGAGGCACAATTGATTCTGGATGCCACGGAAAAGGCGCGACGCGATGCCGCGTTCACGGAGATCGAAAATGCCGAACGGGTCCATATTGGCGAGCTCGAAGCGGCTTTGAGAACCGCGATGGCCTCCGACGACTATGCGCACATTCGCACCCGAATCGAGGCCTTGAACGAAGGAACACGGCACCTCGCCGAGCTGATGATGAACAGTGCCGTCAAAGGTGCCCTGCAAGGGCGGAATGTGCGGGACATCGGTTAGGCCAACCGCACGACGGTGGGCCGAGAGAAAGCGAGACACCATGGCGGAAACAATTGATTGGGATGACACGGAAGAAATCGGCCTGCTCCTGGCGGAACGGTTCCCTGAAACCGACCCGCTGACGGTGCGGTTCACGCAGCTTCTGCAGTGGATCACCGAACTGCCCCAGTTTCGTGGTGAGGCGGCGCAGTCCAACGAGGGCAAACTGGAAGCTGTTCAGATGGCCTGGTACGAGGAGTGGCAGGATCGGGAGAAGTAGGAATGCGGGCCGAAGCCTGATCGTAGTGCGCTTGCCTGCCCGGCGCCCCGATGCGCCTACCCCGGACCGCCCATGGTTGCCTGAAAAGGCGGCTGACGAGGAGCCGTCTGAAAGGGTGTCCGACGCGGCTGGCGCGGGTGGGACCCGCGGACCTGTTTCCTTACGCCGCCACCATCACCACGCGCGACGTCAGGTGGGTGCGCAGGACCTCAGGGCTCAGGCTCTTCTGCATGTAGACCTTGGAATCCTGGTTGGATGTCGGGTGCGGCTCGAACTTCATGATGTTGAACTGCAGATGGTCGAGCGTGGCTCGCATGGCGTAAAACCGGTTCTTGGTTTTGACGACCATCTCGTCAAAGCCGTTCTTGTGGGCCCATTCCTCCTGCTGCTCGGTGAGCGCGCGGTAGTGGCCTTGGCTGCGGTATTCCTGCCGGGTCCCGCCAATCCAACTGTAGAAGACGCGTCGTCCAGAAAAATTGAGGCAGTTCTTCAGCCGCAGGGTCAGATCCGCCAGTTGCGGCTCCATCTCCTCGGGAAAAAGTTCGTGGCCGACCTTAAAGGCCACCGGAACCAAGTGCTCGGGATCGTCCAAGGCGGCGGCCAGCGAGATGAGGATGAGATGCTGTCGACCCCGCAGGCGCTGGACGACTTGGGCGGCGGTCTTCTTTTCGTGAAACTCCTCGAAGTACTGTTCCACGTACTCCACCTCGAGGCTGCCACGCTCAAGGGAATACTGTCGGATTTGGTGAGGCACGAGGATATATCGCTCCGGGACTGCAGACTACTGGCCGCAAGAGTAACCGTCCGACGGCCCTTCTGACAATAGCGAGCTGGTGGCCGGCCGCAACCATTAAAAAGCGATCAACGGGGGACTCGGAATCGTCGATGCGCTTGCGGACCGCAAACGATGCGGGGCAGTTGCCACAAGCCACTGGCCTCCATCCAAGCTAGCCGGGCACCACCTCGCTGGGACCGCCGACACGGTAGAGGCGCGGGTAGCGGGCGGAGCGCTCCGGCAGGGCAGGGAAGGCGGCGTGAGGTTCGGTCTGGTACCAGTAGGCAACGGTATAGAAGTTGTCGGAGCGATGGTTGGCGTGCCCGTGTTCAATGGTGACGCGAATGGAGCGGTCAAAGCGGATGGGATCCGGCAGGTGCCAGCGATAAAGGCACCAGCGACCGCCCACGCGTTCCGGATTCAGAATGAAGGGCGCGCCGTTGTAGGGATAGGCGAAAGGCTGGCCCCCGAAGTCCCAAGCACCGTTGTAGTAGTCCTCGGACCCGGTACCGTTGATGTTGGGCCGGGTGTCGCCGTCAATGAAGATCATGTCATCACCCTCGCCCCACCAGCCGTCCTGGTTCTGCAGGACGCCATGGCTGACGCCGATATAGTGACCGCGGCCCTGAGCTTCGAGAATGACGTAGTTGCCGACGCCATCCAGATTCTTTTTCTGATCAACCAGCGGCGTGCCGTTATTCTCCCAGGCGTCGGTCCAACCCCGGCAGGGCGCAGCTTGACGATACTGGGCATGGAAGTAGCCCAGATCAGGCGGCAAGGCTGCGACCAGCTCGTAGTCAATGTTGGAATAAAACGCCCCCACGCGTCGCGCGCTTTCATTGGTGATGGTGATGCGCGCGGAACGCTGAAACGGCATGGGCAGATAGCAGTTCAGTGCCTTGATCGAAGCCACGGTCATGACGGCGGAACTATAGGTGAAGTACTCGTTCAGGTTGAGCCCGAAGAAATCACCGACAGGACATTCGACCGATGGCGAACTCTCGCCATCCCAGTACATGCGTAAGACAAGGTCCTTGAGATGGTTGGGTGCGGCCGCGATGGTGAACCAGATGTGGCGCACCACACCGGGGCCGTCGGTTTCCAGCAGGAGCTGCGTGGCGCCTGGTTCGATGGGGAACGCGTCCGCGTTGCCGCCACTGCGGTCGAAGCTCGAGGCCTTGCGAGTTTTGCTGGAACGGAGCACGGCGGGTGCCAGACTGGCGAGCAAGGCAGCGTCGGGAGCGGTGTCCGGGAGAGCGTCGGCTTCCGGGCGCAGCAACGAAGCGGCACCGGCAATTCCAGCTAAGGTGCCCAACATGTGGCGGCGCGGCGGTCGAACGGGGGAATCAGACATGGGTAACGGCCTCCTGAGCGACAGGGGTCAAAACGCAGGTAGTGTAACAGGCAGGTGACCGTACGGCTCGAAGTACGAAGCGGCTGTCAGCGCAACGTGAGAAGTTCCTCCTTGAGCAAAGTAGAAAGTTCCTCTTG
>CALEJU010000057.1 GCA_937898755.1 uncultured Acidobacteriota bacterium
TGCCTGTCTCGTGGGCTCGGAGATGTGTATAAGAGACAGCTCCTCCCCCCTCCCTCGTCCCTGGCTCGTCTTCGACCTCGACGGTGTCCTGGTCGACGTCTCGCAGTCCTACCGCCAGGCCATCCTCGACACGGTGCGCCACTTGGGCGGCGGCGAACTCAGCCCCACCGACGTGCAGGCGCTCAAGGATGAGGGCGGCTTCAATAACGACTGGGATCTCTCCAGCGAGCTGCTGCGCCGACGCAACCGCTCCGTGCCCTACGCCGAGGTCGTCCGCGTCTTCAATCAGTTCTATCTCGGCCCTGACTGGGACGGCCTGATCCTGCGCGAGCAGTGGCTCCTGCCTCCCGAACTGTTGCGCGAACTCAAACAGCACTACCAGCTCGCCATCTTCACCGGACGCCCGCGCTCCGACGCCGAGTTCGTCCTGCGGCGCTTCAACGTCGCCGCGGACTTCTCCCGTTTGCTGGCCATGGAGGACGTCAATCCGGGCAAGCCCGCTCCCGACGGCCTGCTCCACTTGGCCCGCGAGTTCGCCCCCGTCCCCATCGTCGCCTACGTCGGTGACACCGTGGACGACGCCCGCTGCGCGCAAGGCGCCGCCGTCCCGTTCATCGGCATTCTCCCCGCCCATCACCTCAGCACGCTTCGTCTGCGCCAACTCTTTGTCGAACTCGGCAGCCGTACCATCGTCCCCGACGCCGCCACCGCCGCCCTCAGACTCCTGCAGGAGGTCCGCTCATGAACCGTCCGCCGCGTACCCGTCCGTACTGCCCTCGGACGTCGCCTGTGACCACCCGCGTCATTGCGCGTGTTCTTCCAACAACCAACATCCAACAGCCCGCCTCCCGTTCCACCGAGGTCCGACCATGAAGAGCGCTCCCCCACGCCCGCGACGACCCGCCGCCCATACCTCCATTCGCCACAAGGTCCGTCGCGCCCGACTCGTCCGCAACACCCGCGAGACCCGCATCGCGCTCCGCCTCGCCATCGAGGGTCAGGGCGCCTACCAGGTCACCACCGGCATCCGCTTCTTCGATCACATGCTCGAGCTCTTCACCCGCCACGGCGGATTCAACCTCGAACTCACTGCCGCCGGCGACCTCGACGTGGACCAGCACCACACCGTTGAAGACGTCGGTATCGCCCTCGGCACCGCCTTCGATCAGGCGCTGGGTGACCGCAAGGGCATCCATCGCGCCGGATACTTCCTCATGCCCATGGACGAAACCCTCGGCCTCGCCGCTGTTGATTTCAGTGGACGCCCGCACGCCGTGACCGACACCAAGGTGCGCGTCACGCGCGTCGGCGACCTGCAAAGCGAGCTGGTGGCCGATTTCTTCGATGGCTTCGCCGCCGGCGCCCGCGCCAACGTCCACGTCATGACCGTTTATGGGCGCAGCAATCACCACAAGATCGAGGCCATCTTCAAAGCCTTCGCCCGCGCCCTGCGTGCCGCCTGCTCCAAAGACCCGCAAATGAAACAAATCCTCCCCAGCACAAAAGGCCTGCTATGAGCCCCGTAGTGCGCGCGTTTTAATCCAACAACCAAAATCCAACAACGTTGCGCAGTTCAACCGACAACCGAAAACCAAATGATTGCTTTAATCGATTACGGCGCCGGTAACGCCGCCTCCGTCAGCAAAGCCCTCACCCACCTCGGCGCCGCGCACCAGCTCACCGCCGATCCCGGGGCGGTGAGCGCCGCGGAGAAGGTGATCCTGCCGGGCGTTGGCCACTTTGGCTCCATGCTTGAGGCGCTCGACGCCCGCCGCCTGCGCGCCCCGATCCTGGAGGCCATCGCCTCCGGTAAGCCCTTCCTCGGCATCTGTGTCGGCCTGCAGGCGCTCTACGAAGGCAGCGAGGAGGCGCCCACCGTTCCCGGCCTCGGTGTCTGGAAGGGTCGGGTGCGTCGCTTCGCCCCCGGGGTGAAGGTGCCGCACGTCGGCTGGAGCCGCCTGCTCTGCCTGCGTCCCTCGCGTCTGCTCGCCGGCGTGGGCCTCGATCCGGCGTTCTACTTCACTCACTCCTACTACGGACCGCTCGACGCCGCCACCGTCTACGCCGGGCACTACCCGGAACCCTTCGCCGCCGTCAGCGAGCAGGGCAACGTCTTCGCCGTCCAGTTCCACCCCGAGAAATCCGGCGACAACGGCCTCGCCGTCCTGACCAACTTCGTCACCCTGCCGCGCGTCGCGCCGGTGGCCACGCCGCCGCCGCCCGTGATCGCACGCGCCCCGGCGCGCCGTATCATTCCCTGCCTCGATGTCCATTCCGGACGCGTGGTCAAGGGCGTTCGCTTCCTTGCGCTGCGCGATAGCGGCGATCCCAGCGAACTCGCCGCCGCCTACAACCAGGCGGGAGCCGACGAGCTGGTGCTGCTCGACATCACCGCCTCACATGAAGCTCGCCCCATCCTTATAGAGACCGTCCGCCGCACTGCCCGCCAGTTGTTCATCCCCTTCAGCGTCGGGGGCGGCGTGCGCAGCGTTGCGGACGCCGGCGAGATCCTTGCCGCGGGCGCCGACAAGGTCAGCGTCAATACCGCCGCCCTAGCCGACCCGGAGCTCTTCACGCGCCTCGCCCAAGCCTTCGGTTCACAAGCCGTGCTGGCCGCCATCGATGCCCGCGCTGCTTCCGCCTCCGCGCAGCCGCCCAGCCGCTGGACCGTCTTCAGCCATGGCGGACGCACCCCCACCGGTCGCGACGTTGTCGCCTGGGCCCGCGAGGCGGAACAGCGCGGCGCCGGCGAGATCCTGCTCACCAGCATGGACCGCGACGGCACCAAGTCCGGCTTCGACTGCGCGCTGACCGCCGCCGTCAGCTCCGCCGTCTCCATCCCCGTCATTGCCTCCGGCGGCGGCGGCACCCCGCAGGACTTCTCCCAGGTCTTCACCGCCGGCCAGGCCGACGCCGCCTTGGCCGCCTCCATCTTTCACTTCAACGAAATCAGCATCCGCGACCTGAAACAGTCCCTACAAAAAGAGGGCATTCCCATGCGCCTGTAGGCGGAGGACGTTGTTGGTTGTCAGTTTTCAGTAAACCCAACCGAGCCAGTAAGCAGATCGGTGGCAAAGCACCAAAATCCAACGACCTAAATCCAACAACCGTTTACAACTGACAACCGATAACCGATAACCTTCATGCTTTTTCCCGCCATTGACTTCGAATCCGGCCATGTCGTTCAACTGGTGCAAGGCGAGCGCCGCGCCCTGCAGCGCGAGCTGCAGCCGACGCTGGAGCTCTTCCGCGGCTTCCCTTGCCTGCAGATCATCGACTTGGACGCCGCCAAGGGCGAAGGCGACAACGGTGCACTGGTCGAGCGCTGCTGTGCCGCCGGCTACCGCGTCCGCGTCGGCGGTGGCATCCGTTCGCTCGAGCGAGCCCGTCAGGTCCTGGCCTGGGGCGCCGAGCAAGTCATCGTCTCAAGCGCCGCATTCAAGGACGGCCTACCGGATTTCGCCTTTCTCGCCTCCCTGCAAGCCATCGGCCGCGAGCGCATCATTCTGGCCGTGGACTCACGTGGCGGCCACGTTGCCATCGGCGGCTGGCGCAACGTGCTGCCCCTCACCACGCTCGAAGCGATCGCTGTCCTCGAGCCCTATTGCAGCGAGTTCCTTTACACCAATGTGGATACCGAGGGCCTGATGCAGGGCATTCCCATGGACCGCATCCGCGAGGTCCGCCAAGCCACGCAGCATCAGCTCACCATCGCCGGCGGCATCAGCTCGCTGGAAGAGATCAAGATGCTGGATGTCATGCACTGCCACAGTGTGTTAGGCATGGCGATCTACACCGGCAAACTTTCCCTCGACTCCCTCCGCCCCTTCGCCAGCCAGTAAAGAGCCGTGCACCCCGCCGTGACCCACGGCGGCCGACCCGAAGTAATCCAGGCCACCATTGAGTTCAAGTTTGCTCGCCGCTAGCGGAAGGGTTGACGGTTCACGGTTGACACAACTGAGCCGCGTGTTCACTCATCACTCATAGCTCATCGCTCATCGCTAAAGATCGGCCCCCAGCCCCGCCGACCTCATCACTTTTCACTTTCCACTTTTCACCTGTCCCTCGTTAACAACCGTTCTAATGCCCCAGCGCCGGCAGACTGTGCGTCGTCCCGTACTGTGCCTGCGCCTCAGTCAGCGCCTGCCGCTCCCGACTCCAATACGCCAGCTCCGCGTCGTAGCGCGCCAGGATGTTGTCCAGGAAGTACGGACGGTTCTCCGCCAGCCAGAGCGTCTTGTAGCGCGCCCGCAGGTCGGTCGTATCGTCGCGCAGGTCTTCGACCAACCCGTTGATCCCGTTGATGCGGTTCAGCGTCGAGTAGACCTGTCCGGGCCGCACGCCCGGCGCCTGCGCCCCGGCGTAGAGGTCGGCGATCAGCTTGGCGTAGATGGCCTTCTGCCCGAGGTAATCGAAACGCCGCGCCCCGAAATCGACGTTGTCGAGCAGATCCGGTTCCCGCCGCGCCGCACCGCGGTTGCTGATCACGTCGCTCATCACCGCCTCGGCCAGCAGCCGGATCTGGTGCGCCGCCGGCTCCATCTGCCTGTAGAAGGTCTGTCCGCGTTGACTGAACGGGTCGAGCCACACCGTGTAGTCCTCGCCATCGGTGTGCACCGCTGTCTTCATCAACTCATGGATCTGCGTCAATCGATCGATATCATCGCTGAAGTTATGCCCGTCGCCGCGAAACAACGCCCAGTCGTACGCTGCTTTGAACTGCGTGTCGTCCACACTTGCCTGCCAGCTGTTCGCCGCCCCGTAAAGCAGGCCATACCAGGTGGAGTTGAACAGGCTCTCGCCGTCGTCCATCCACGTGGTGTTCAGCACCCCGGTGGCGCCCAGCTTGCGCCCATCGTCCACGAAGCCCTTGATGTTGGCCATCGCGTTGGCGTAGTTCGGAAAAATGCGGTTCCAGTTGTTGACCCCCGGCGCCACCCAGGTCTCCATGCCGGCGTCGGTAAAGGGCTTAATCAGCTTGACGTACGACGGCGCCGGGTTGTACTCCCACGCGATCGCCACCATATCGGGCGGCAACTGCTTGAGCAACTCCGGGTGTTTCACCGCGATATCGCCCCAAAACAACACCTTGCGGTGGTAGGGCTGCAGCACGCCATCAATCTGACGCAGGTAGTTGAGATAGACCGGTCCCTCTCCCTGCGCATCGATCATGGGCTTGGTGCGACCCTCGCCCAATTCAAACGTCTCATCCGCGCCGATATGAAGGAACGGCCCGGGGAACGCCGCCGCCAGCTCGGCAAACATCTTGCCGATAAAATCCAGCGATGCCGGTGCCGCCGGCGACAGCACGTTTCCGTACGGCACCTCGACCAGATCCTGGAACTGCTCATACTGCAGCGACAGGTGCATGTGGCCGAAGGCCTCCTGTTCCGGCACCACGGTCACGTGGTACTGTCGGGCGAAGTTCACCAGCTCGCGCGCGTCCGCCGCTGTCACCGAGCCACCCGCTACCCCCACCAGCGGAAGCGACTGGTAGGCGAACGTGTTCTCGAAGTACGGCGAGTAGAGGTTGACCTTGTACTCGGAGAGCAACGCGATGTCACGCTTCATCGCCGACAAGGTCGCCACCGGGCCGCGGCTGAGGTCGTGGTGCACACCGCGCCAGCGGAAGCTCGGCCAGTCCACGATGGTCACCGCCGGAGCCACCGCGCCCTTCTCGCCCTCCGGGTGGAAGAGCTGCCGCAGCGTCTGGACGCCGTAAAACACTCCCGCCGCGGAATCGGCTACCACCGTCGCCTGCGTCGGCGTCACCACCAGAGCGTAGCCTTCTTCCTTGGCTTCGGCAGGCAACGTTAAGGCGGCCCGCCGCAGCACCGCCCGTCCCGCCTCGCTCGCCGCCCGCAGCAGCACGATCCGCGCTCCGGCCATTCCGAGCTGGCTCTGGACGTTATCGATCGTCCCCAACTCCTGCTGCAGCAATGACGCCGCAAAGCGGTCGTCCGCGCCACTCGCCGCAATCGTCACCGCCGCCCCGACATGCAGCGTTCCCTGCCCCAGCGTCATCTGTCGCGGCGCCGGAGAAAGCGTCGGAGGCGCCACCGCTGCCATCACCCCCAGCATCAAGGAAGAACTGCAAGCAAAGGCCGAAAGCAACCGCATCCACACCCTCCTCCGAAGTCGCCAATCATTCCGATCGAAGCTAGGGGGGAAGGAAGAGGGGAGGGGAAGACCGGGAGGAACGGAGGATGGGAGGAAGAGTTAAACCGACGGCGCCTAGCACCTTCCTCCCTTACTCCCGTCCTCCCTGTCTTCCGTCTTCCGCTCCCTTCTCCTCCCCCCTCCCTCTTCCCTGTCTAGTGTCTTCCCCCCACGCTTCAAGACTGCCGTTTCCGTATATAAGCCGGCACGTCCAGATCCGCTTCGTCCTCAGTAACCACCGCCTCCGGCGTCTCCGGTTCCAGGTCCGGCGCCGCGCGCCGTGCCGGCGTGGTCACGGGAATGTCTTGCGGTTCCACGGCCCGCGCCGTGGTGGGGCGCGCTCCCCGCGTGTTGCGGCCGAAGCCGGTGGCGATCACGGTGATCTTCACCTCGTCGCCCATCTCCTCGTTCAGAACCGCACCAAAGATAATGTTGGCGTCCTCGTGCGCCGCCTGCTGAATGATGCTCGACGCCTCGTGCACTTCCGAGAGCATCAGGTTGCTCGAACCGCTGATGTTGATCAGGATGCCCTGCGCCCCGTCAATCGAGGTATTTTCCAGCAGCGGACTGGAGATCGCCGCCCGCGCCGCCTCCACCGCCCGGTTCGGCCCGCGCGCCACCGCCGTCCCCATGATGGCGTAGCCCATGCCCTGCATGATGGTGCGGATGTCGGCGAAGTCGCGGTTGATAATGCCGGGAATAGTGATGATGTCCGAGATGCCCTGCACCGCCTGCCGCAGGATGTCGTCGGCGATGCGGAACGACTCCATGAACGGCGCGTTCTGCGCCACCATCAGCAGCCGCTCGTTGGGAATGGTGATGACCGTGTCGACCGCCTCGGCCAGCTCGCGCAGTCCCCGCTCGGCCTGCGCCATGCGCCGCTTGCCCTCGAAGGGAAACGGCTTGGTCACCACCGCAACGGTCAGCGCCCCCAACTCGCTCGCCAGCGATGCGATCACCGGCGCCGCCCCGGTCCCCGTCCCGCCGCCCAGGCCGGTGGTGATGAACACCATGTCGGCGCCTTCCAGCACCTCGATGATCTTGTCGGTGTCTTCGAGTGCCGCCCGCCGTCCCACCTCCGGGTCCGAGCCCGAGCCCCGCCCGTTGGTGAGCTTCAGCCCCAACTGCAGCTTCACCGCGGCGCGCGACAGGTTCAGCGCCTGGATGTCGGTGTTGGCGACGATGAACTCCACCCCGTCCAGGCGGGCGTCGATCATGCGGTTGACGGCATTCCCCCCGCCCCCGCCCACGCCAATCACCTTAATGCGCGCCGCCGTGGTGTTGTCGTCCGACAACGTCACCCGCAACTCATCGTCCATTTCCATAGGCGCCACGCCACTCCTCGTCGCAACAAGCTGTTGTGAAAGTAGTACAGCCCCACCGGAACGTCAATCAATGGTTCGCGGCGGGCAGGCGGTTGTTGGATTTTGGTTGTTGGTTGTTGGAACGCGGATCCCGGAGCCGCTGCCAATCCAGCTGTTGAGTTTGGGTTGTGCGTCAAACGTTGCCAGTTTCAAAATCCAACAACTAAAATCCAACAACGTCCCTCACCCCATTCGAATCTCTTTCAAAAACTCCGCCGACTTCCGCACCCCCACCTCCGGCACGGTGGTCGGATCCTCGTGCTCGATCGAAAGTACGTAATCGTACCCGGCGTTCTTCAGCGCCTCGAGCGTGCGCTTCCAGTACAGCGTGTCGTGCCCGTATCCGACCATGGCATACGACCAGGAGCGATGCAGCACATCGTTATAAGGTGTGAGGTCGAGCACCCCGTTGACGTCGATGTTGGCCTGGTCGAGCACGGCGTCCTTGGCGTGGAAGTGGAACAGCGCTCCCGCCCCGGCCAGCGCCTTGATGACCGCCACCGCGTCCACCCCTTGGGCAAACATGTTACTGAGGTCGAGGTTGCATCCCACGCTCTCCCCCGCCGCCTGCCGCAGGCGCAGCAGCGAGCTCACGTTGTAGACCGCGTATCCCGGGTCGAACTCCAGCGCCACCCGGCGCCCATGCTGCCGCGCCAGCGCCCCCGCCTCTTTCCAGTAGGGGATGACCCGCTGCTCCCACTGCCACTGCAGCAGCTTGACGTACTCGTCGGTCTCCAGGCTGGTCACCCAGTTGGGGCGCTGCCCGCCGCGGTCGTCCCCCGCGCAGCCACTGAAGTAGCAGACCACTGGCACATCCATCAGCTCCGCCAACCGCAGTGTTTTCACGAACGTCTCGTGGACCGGCTTTGCTACCACCGGGTCGGGATGCAGCGGGTTGCCGTGGCAGCTGAAGGCACTGATGCCCAGACCGTGCGCCTCGAACTGCTGGCGGTACTCCCGCCGCGCCCCCCCGTCCGCCAATAGTCGGTCCACCGGACAATGCGCCGCGCCTGGATCGTTTCCAGTCCCGATCTCCAGCATCTCCAACCCCAGCCCGTGCGCGTAGTCCAGTACCCAGCTCAGCGGCCGGTCGTTGAACGGCCACGTGAACATCCCCAACTTGAGGTGTGACGCATAGCGCGGGTCGCGCACCACGATGGTCTGGGAAACAACGGTTTCGCCCGACAATGCCGCCGGCAGCAGCGCCGCCGCCGCCAATCCCAGAGCCGCCAGCACGGCGCGAATCTGCGGGAGCACGAC
>CALEJU010000058.1 GCA_937898755.1 uncultured Acidobacteriota bacterium
CAGCGCCGGAATCCAGCTACACCCGTTTACACAAAAAACTTGACACTCCCCGCCCGTCCTCCCTTACTCCCTTCCTCCCCTCCTCCCTGTTTTCCTCCCCCTTCCCACCTCCCTCCTCCCTGTTTTCCTCATCTGACCAGCGTATCGAAGACGCCGGTCTCGATCTGGCTGCGGCGTTTCACTTGCACGAAAATGCGGTAGGCGCCGGGCTTGGGGAAGCCGTAGAGGAAGGTGACGTTGCCGCCAATGGGAGTGCCGGGCATGCTCATTCCCGGCATGCTCGCTTCCGGCCTGCTCGTCGGCATGGCGGCGCGCGCGACGGTTTCCGGCGGGGCCTCGGTTTGGTCGGGGACGGCCAGTGCCATGCTCGCCATCGCCACGGTTCCTTCCGGGTGCACGTGGGCGAAGACGCTCAGGTCGGTGCGCACGAACTCGGCGTGACCGGCCATCCCCATGTAGGGTTCGAGATCGGTGACCGGATTTCCTGCCGCGTCCTGCACCTGGAAGTGAAAGATATAAGGATGGTTCGCCGACAAGGGGCCGGGGTTCCGTTCCCAGACCATGTAACCGATGGGCTGTGCCGCACCGGGGGCGGAGAGATTGATCGTATTCGCCAGGAGCACCTTCGTGGTGTCGAAGGCCGAAGTCTCGGGAAGCGGCGGCGCCATGGCGGCGGCATCGTCGCCGGTGAGCGGCGTGCCCGGCAGGCTGGGCACTTCGAGTTGCGCGACCAGCGTCTCCGGAAAGCCGGTGTCGTGGACCACATCAGCGAAGACCTGGTAACGCCCGGCGGCCATGGCCGGCAGGGCCTGCACGAAGTGTCCGGCTGCGGTTTGCTCGGGATGGAGGTGGTAGAAGCGGTCCATCGCCGGCAGGCGCACCAGGAAGAGGTGCATCAGGTGGCCGTGGTCGGGGAGCAGTTCACTGCCGCCCAGCGTCTGGTCGAGACTGCGAGGGCCGGGCACGCCGGTCGCCGCGGACGCTGGCGGAAGGGTGAGGTCGAGATGGCCGTCCGGCGTAAGTTCGGCTTGGATGTGTGGCGTCGTGTAGATCGTCCTGGCGTAGCCGCGCGCCTCCGCACCCCACCAGGCGTAGCCGAGCAGTACGGTGCCGAAGACCAGGACAGCGGTCACCGTCATCATCACCACCGCGTGGCGGCGCTCGCCAATGGCCGGCTCGAGACCGGGGTCGAGTTTTGCCTCCCGCGCACCCGCGCCGACGATGCTGATCATGGCCACTGCCAACAGCAGCAGGGCGGCACCGAGGATCGCTCCCAGCGAGTGCTGCATCGGCAAGGTCCGCTGCGCCACGGCCGCCACCGGAATGGCCAACTCGCCGGGCCCGGCGCTGCCCTCCGCCATAATCCGGACCTGCCAGGCGCCGCGCGCCATCAGCCAGAGGCGGCCAGTGTAGAGCGCGGGATCGACGCTGGAGCGCTGCAGCTGATCCGCGACCGGCGCCAACTTCGCCGCCGGCCCGACCAGGCGCAGCGGGGTCACCCGCACCTCCTGCAACGATCCCGACAGTACCCGCACGTCAATCGACGCCAGCCCCGGAATCACCGGCGGCGGCGCGATCACAACCTGCAAATGGTAGGGGCCGGCCATGCCGTCGAAGTAGACGTCGGGACTGCCGACGTGGGCGGAGGCGGGAAGGGCCAAGATGACGAGGGCAAGGCTGGGGATGAAGCGAGCGATGAGCGATGGGCGATGAGCGATGAGAGCGCGACAAACCGCACGATATAACTGACGACGTATCGTTTCTCCGATGGGCCTTTTAATGGAATCCTTCAGGATCATTCATTCGTTTCCCAGGCGGCTGCACTCATCGCCCATCGCTCATCGCTTAATCTTCCGCATCCAGTTGCCCCAGCCGAGGCCGATGGCGGTGGTCAGGATGGCGGAGGCGAGCGCGATGGCCATGCCCGTCCAGAACGCTCCCGCCGATTGTTCCCAAGGCAAGAAGAGGTGGCGGAAAGAATACGAGGTGGGGCGCGTGTTGTAGTTGAAGTAGTTCTGTCCGAAGACCCAGTTGCGTGCCAGCGGTGACAGCAGGAAGTCGGCGAACCACCACTGCGCCGCCCCAAACGTCGCGATGATCGCGGTTCCCAGAGCGGCGGCCTGCGCCGCCAGGTGCCATCTTTCCAGCTTGGGCAGCAAGAGGTCGACGGCGATCGCGGGCACGAGCAAGAGCAGGGGGAAGCCGACCGGCGTGAAGTGGGTCACCGGGTAGAAGACCGGGCCCAGCTTGGGCTGCGCCGGGAACAGCGGCAGGATCCACTCCATCGCCAGGTAGAGTGCGGTGTAGACCGCGGCAATGGATGTGGCGGCCCAGCGGGCGCGGCTGCCGCGCGCAATGCCAACCAGGACCGCGGGAGCGGCCAAGCTGACCGCGCGGTAAAAAATGGCGGAGTGCATAAAAACGGGATTGAGGTACTCCACCACCAGCAGCGACATCAGCGCCAGCACCATGCCGCCGATGAATCGAAACGCTACATCCAGCCGGCGGCGCAGCGTGCCTTCAGCGCGGTTCAGGCAACCCAGGGTCAGGACCAGGCCGCCCAGTTCGACGGTCATGATGCCGATGACCAGCAGCACGTGTGGGGGGCTGAGCACTTTCACGTCCAGCCCGTAGGCGTTGTGCCACCAGTTGTCGAAAGGGGCGGAGGCCACCATGGCCAGCCCGCCCCAGGCGGAGAGGAACGCACCGAGCGGTCCTTGAAAGCCCCAGATGCGGACCGCACCGGCGCGCGCCTCCGCGCTACCGGCAAAGGTGGTGTGCAGGATCAAGCAGCCGCAGCTCACCCCGGCCAGCACGCCGCAGAACTGGATCAGCAGATGCGCCGGCGTCCAGAACGAGTCCCGGCCGATGGAGATATGCCAGGAGATGTCCCAGTGCAGTCCCACCAGTGCCGAGGTGGCGGCCACAAGCGAGGTCCAGACAAACCACGGGAGCCGGTCGTCGCGCGACCGCGACGCGGCATGAGCGACGGTCAAGGGAGTGGCGGCCATGGCATTCCTTGCTGAGCAGTATAGGCGGTGGACGGTGCGCGGTGGACCGTGGAGGGTGGGCCGTGGAAGTCAACGAAAAGAAATGGAGATTTAAATAACACAACTGGAGTTCGACCCCCTGCCCCCTACCTGTCTCTTATACACATCTGACGCTGCCGACGATCTTACGCGTGTA
>CALEJU010000059.1 GCA_937898755.1 uncultured Acidobacteriota bacterium
GGGGTGGGGGCGGTCAAGACCCGCTCGTCCAGCGCCACCGGCAGCGCGCAATAAAACGTGCTGCCCTGCCCTATCCGGCTCTCGACCCAGATGCGCCCGCCATGGTTCTGCAGGATCTCCCGGCAAATGGCCAGTCCCAGACCGGTTCCATTCGGCTTTCCGACCAGCGGGCTCCCCCCCTGATAGAACTTCTCGAAGATCGCGTCCTGTTCCTCGGGTCCGATGCCCGGTCCGGAATCGGCCACAAACATGACGACTTCATGCTGGCGCCGCAACGCGCCTATCTGGATATAGCCCGTCACGGTGAACTTCAGAGCGTTGTTGAGCAGGTTGCTCAGGACCTGCAACAGGCGATCGCCATCGGCACGGAGCAGGGGCAGATTGGGCTCCACGACTATGCGGAGATCGATATTGCGGCGTTCCGCCCAGCCTTTGACCACCTCTGCGGCCGATTGCACCAGCTCCTCGGCTGCGACGAGGCGGAAATCCCAGGGCAGCCGTCCCGCCTCGATCTTAGTGAGGTCAAGAACGTCGTTGATCAACCGCGTCAGTCGTTCGCTCTCGTTCTTGATGATGCCGAGAAACTCGGTACGGGTCGCCAGATCTTCGTCGGGATAGTTGAGTAGGATCTCCGAGAAAGAGCGGATGGAGGTCAGTGGGGTCCGCAGCTCGTGGGAGACGTTGGCGAGAAAGTTGGTCTTCATCTCGTTGACGCGCCGCAGTTCCTGGTTGGCGCGCCGCAGTTCCTCGTAGGCGCCGGCGAGGTCACTGGTGCGCTGGTGCACGATGTCCTCCAGGCTGTTCTGGTGCTGTCGCAGCGCGGCGGTCGCGTGCCGCAAGTCGCGATTGGCGAGCTCCAACTCCTCGGCCTTGCGGGTGAGCATGAGAGAGAACTGCGCGGCGGTGTAGCTGATCAGGAAGAAGCCCGCCGTCCCTCCCACCATGACGGTGGCCAGCACGTAGTGGGGCGCGTGGAAGCGGCTCGTACCGGGGAACAGCTCGATATGCTGCAGCCAGCCGCGATACTCCAGCCAGACCAGCGCGGAAAAACAGAGCGCAGCAAAGCCCGTGATGCGACGGCCGCGGGCGGGCGGAAGAAGAACGTTGGCGTAAAGGATGGTGGCGGCATAGAACAGCACGGCCAGCCAATCGGCGCCTCCCGCGAAGTGCGCCAGGGCGGTGAGCAGCAGCACCTCGAGGATGAAATAGCTGAATTCCCAACGTTCAAGGTGGTGATCGTTCTCGATCCGGCGGGCAACCTGGGCGAAAATGACCGAGTTGCCGAACCAGATGCCCAAGAGGGCAAGGACCGGCAGCGGGACGGCGATGCCGATGGGCCAGCGACACACCACCGCCACCGCCCACAGCCCTGCCAGCATCAACTCACGATGCTGGTTGATATAGGCGAGACGTTCACGCGCTTCCCCGGTCATGGCTCTCGAAAACGATAGCCCACTCCATAAACCGCCTCGATCAACTCCGGGCCCCCCGCCAAGGGTTCCTGGAGTTTGCTGCGCAGGCGGTTGATGTGGGCGTCGATGGCACGATTATAACCGTCGTACGCATAGCCCCAAATATGAGAGAGCAGGGACTCGCGGGTGAAGACGCGGCCAGGATGCTGCATCAACAGGTGCAAGAGCTCGAATTCCTTGGGCGTCAGGCGGATCGGTTCTCCGGCCACGCGCACCAGCCGGCGGTCGCGATCCAGCGTCACTTGGCCAAGCTCAAGCAGACGTGGTTGCGGGCCTTCGCTTCCGCTCTGGGTGCGCCGTCGCACAGCGCGAATGCGCGCTTCCAGCTCGGCCGGACTGAAAGGCTTGCTGAGATAGTCATCGGCGCCAAACTCGAGGCCGGTGATCTTGTCCAAGTCGGTACCGCGCGCCGAGGTAATGATGATCGGCAGCTCGGGGAAGGTGCCGCGCAGGCGCTTGCAGATGCTGAGCCCGTCGAGGCGGGGCAGCATGATGTCGAGAATCACCACCTGATGCTGCCCCTGCAGGGCCTTCTCCAAACCCTCCTCGCCGTCCTCGCAGCAGGTGACCTGGTAGCCCTGCCGGCTGAGCTGATAACTGATGCTGCGTTGAATGTGGCGGTCGTCCTCGATGAGCAAAATGGCGATGGGCGCAGCGCCGGCACGATTTTCGGGACTGCCGGCGGCGCTCGAAGAGCCGGGAATTAATGCCTTACTCATGAGGTCATAGCCCAAATTAATTGCCTCGGAGTGTAACACCGCACCTCTCATTTTCACGCGCTGTCACATTTAATCCCCACAGATGGGGGAGAAAGTCAGGGCCCAGGTCGTGTCCCGATCGTAAGTAAGAATCCCTAGTCGAGGAGAGTACGACGACGGACGCACGGGTTGGGTGCGTTCTCCTTTCGATCCCCTATTCGGGGGAGGGGCGGCAGCCGCCTGCGCAGCCCGTCCAGACCCCGCTGAGGATCGTGCCGGCGCGCTCACCTGCAGTGGTGCGCGCCTCAGCCGCGCAGAAAGCCGGCGTCGAAGGCGCGCGGCAGGAGCGTCCCGGCGCGCAGGGTTTCCTGCCGTCCGTGGAGGTTGGCGAGCCGGACGGGGAGGTCGCCGCCAAACTCCCAGATCAGTTGCCGGCATGCGCCGCAGGGCGGGGTCAATGTTTCGGTATCGGCGACGACCAGCAAAGCTGCAAAGTGACGATGTCCATCCGAGAGCGCTTTCCACAGGGCAACGCGCTCCGCGCAAACTGTAAGTCCGTAACTGGCGTTTTCAATATTGCAGCCAGTGATGATGAGGCCGGCCGCGGTGGCGAGCGCGGCGCCGACGCGGAAGTGCGAAAACGGTGCGAGGGCGCGCTCGCGGGCGGCGGTGGCGGCGGCGAGCATGGCATCCCAGTCGGGGCTCACGGCAGGGTCAATCATGGAAGGGCCTCCGTGAGGCGCGGAATCAGCTCGCGAAGCAGGCGAAACAGCGCATCCTGCACCCGCTGCCCGATCTCAAGAACCTCCGCATGGTCAATGGGCTGCGGCAGGATTCCGGCCGCCATGTTGGTGACCACCGAGAGGCCCAAGACGGCCAGACCCAGGTGGCGGGCGGCGATCACCTCCGGCACCGTGGACATGCCCACCAGATCGGCGCCCCAGGTCCGGAACGCGCGGATCTCGGCGGGGGTCTCGTAGCTGGGACCGGTCACCGCCAGGTAGACGCCTTCCTGCAGCGACACCCCGCTTGCGCTGGCCGCGGCGTGGGCGTGGCGGCGCAGCAACGGGGAATAGGCATCGGTCATATCCGGGAAGCGGGGACCACGCTGGGGATCATTCGGCCCGATGAGGGGGTTGCCGAGCAGATTAATGTGATCGCTGATCAGGACGAGGGCGCCCGGGCGAAAACCGGTATTGATGCCCCCGGCGGCGTTGGTGAGGAGCAGGATGCGCGTCCCAAGTGCAGCCAGCACGCGGACTGGGAACACGACATCCGCAAGCGCGTAACCCTCATACCGATGAACGCGGCCTGCCATGACCGCCACCGGCGTGTTCCCCACCGTGCCGCAGACCAGCCGCCCTGCATGGCCGACCGCGGTGGAAACAGGGAAGTGGGGAATGGCGGAGTAATCGAACGTGGCGAGGCTGGGAAAGGTGTGGGCGAAGGCGCCCAGGCCGGAGCCCAAAACCACTCCCACCTCCGGCGTGAAATCGCGCGGCAACTGTGAACGCAGCACCGCGACGGCTTCTTGCACCGGGTCGCGATCAGCAGCCGTGGGCGGAGGAGGCATGGGAATTAACGCAACAGCAGGCCGGCGATGGCAGCGGACATAAAATTGGCCAGCGTCCCGGCCAGCATGGCGCGCAGGCCAAGGCGAGCCAAGTCGTGCTTGCGGTTGGGCGCGAGGGAGCCGATGCCGCCAATCTGGATCCCGATGGACGCGAAGTTGGCGAAGCCGCACAAGGCGAAGGTGGCGATGACGAACGAGCGGTGAGCGAGCGTGGCCTGCAGTTGTCCCAATTGCAGAAAGGCCACGAACTCGTTCAGCACCATGCGCGTGCCCAGCAGGCTCCCGACCACGCGGGCATCGTGCCAGGGCACGCCCAGCAACCATGCCACCGGGGCGAAACCGTAGCCCAGCAGGCTTTCCAGACTGGTATGCAAGTGGCCGAGCAGTCCATTGACCAGCGCAATCAAGGCAATAAAGGCGATCAACATGGCACCCACGTTGAGGGCCAGGAACAGACCCTCGCCGGCGCCGCGCGAGGCCGCGTCAATCATGTTGGTGTCGATCTTCGGGATATCGAGGACCACGTTCTGGCCGGTTCGCGGCACCGCGGTCTCGGGAATGATCATCTTCGCCAGCATGATGGTGGCCGGGGCGGTCATGACCACGGCCGTGAGCAGGTGCTCCAAGCTGACATGACCGATCAGCACGTACGCCCCCATGATGGACCCCGAGACGTGCGCCATGCCGCTCACCATGACGGTAAACAACTCCGACTCGGTCATGTCGGCCAGAAAGGGGCGCACGGTCAGCGGTGCCTCGGTCTGGCCCATGAAGATGCTTGCCGCAACGTTGAGCGACTCCGCCCCGCTGGCACCCATCAGGCGCGTCATCACGCGGGCAAAGGCGCGCACGATAACCGTCATCACCCCCAGGTAATACAACACCGCAAACAATGAGGCGATGAAGATGATCGTCGGCAGCACCTGAAAGGCGAACAACACGCCGAGGTGCGACGCGCCGCCCTGCGGCGCCCCCAGTGTGCCAAAGACGAACTCCGAGCCCTGGAAAGAGTAATTCAGCAACGTCTGCACATATCCCGCGATGCGGGCAAACAGCCACTGCGTGGCGGGAACGCGCAGGACCAGCACGGCAAACAGGAGCTGCAGACCCAGTCCCCAAGCCACGGTTTTGGCGCGTATGGCGCGGCGATTGGACGACATCGCCACCGCCGCCCCAAGAATTGCCATCACCCCGAGCACGCCGGTGAGCGCTTGCAGGCGGGCGCCCGTCTGTCGCAAGGCAAAGCCGACGCAGACCAGCAGCAGCAATGCGACCACCAGCCACGGGGCTCGCGAGGGCGGAGCGGTTACAGGGTCGGAGGCGGCCACGTCGGAGGTCGACATAGTCTCACGAGGCGGGGAGTGAACCGCTGCATTGTAGCGCAGCGCAACGCCATTCCGTGCCGGCGATTCCTCACCCGATCACGTCCTGCAGCAACGGGCGCTGGGGCGGGGGCTCGGGTCCGAACACGAACGCATGCGACAGGAGCTCCTGCACCGCCTCCCAGTTTTCCGGACGATTGCAATATGCCGTGCAGAGCGGTTCACCGCGCGCGACCGCGTCGCCGATCTTGCGATGCAGCCGCAGACCCGCGGCCGGGTCAATGACGTCCGCCAAGGTGGCGCGGCCGGCGCCCAGCAACATGGCGGCCTCGCCCAGCAGGTGTGCCCGCGCGGCGTGAACGTATCCGGATGCGGCCGCGGTGAAGACGGCGCTCCGGCCGGCCTGCGGCAGGGCCCCGGGTTCCTGCAGGCTGCGCGGATCCGCGCCTTGCGCGGCAGCCATGCTCAGGAACGTCCGCTGGGCACGCCCAGTGGCGAGCGCCTGCGCACATTCCGCGCGCGCTGCCTGCAGGGTTTCCTGGGTTCGAGGCGCCGTGCGCGCCAAAACGAGCATGCGGGCGGTCAGCTCGATGCAGAGGTATCGCAGGTCTGCCGGTCCGCTATCCTGCAACACCTCCAGGCACTCCTCGACCTCCAGTGCGTTGCCGACGGTGCGGCCCAGCGGCTGCTCCATATCGGAGAGCACCGCCTGCACCGCCACTCCCATCTCGGTACCGACTGCGACCATGACGTCGGCCAGGCGACGCGCGTCCTCGATCCGTTTCATGAACGCCCCATCGCCCGTCTTGACGTCCAACACCAACGCATGCAGCCCCTCGGCCAGCTTCTTACTGAGGATGGACGCAGTGATCAACGAGATCTCTTCAACCGTGGCGGTGACATCGCGTAAGGCGTACAAGCGGCGGTCGGCCGGGGCCAGCGTCGCGGTCTGGCCACTGATGGCGCAACCGGCGCATTCCAGAACGCGCCGGAACTCCGCCGCGTCAAGATCGGTGCGAAAGCCGGGAATGGCAGCCAGTTTGTCGAGGGTTCCGCCGGTATGGCCCAAGCCGCGGCCCGAGATCATCGGCACCAGCACGCCGCAGGCGGCAGCCAGCGGCGCCACCACCAGGCTCGTTTTATCACCCACGCCACCGGTGGAGTGTTTGTCGGCAACGGGACGGCCCAGCCCGGCAAAGTCGAGCACCTCGCCGGAGTGCAGCATGGCCTGCGTCAGGGCGCGCGTCTCCTCCGCGTTCAGCCCGCGGAAGTAGACCGCCATCAACCAGGCGGCGAGCTGGTAGTCGGGAACGACGCTGGCCGTGACGTCGCGGACCAACTGCGCAATGACGGCGGGTTCCAAGACCCCGCCGTCTCGCTTGTGGCGGATCAGGTCGACGACACGCATGCGAGTGGATGCAGTGTAAAGCAGGTTGACGGCGGCCCGCCACGCTACGATCAACTCGCGGACATGCGATTGTCAACCACCGACCGGTAGCTGGAGAGTGATTCTGCGCGCCAAATGGCGGGCGCGGAAGTGCGCCTGGGCCCGCTGTCCCCATTTACGAATGAAGAAGTAGTTCAGCGCGCCACCGGTGATCCCACTCACGAGAGGAATCACCCGGGCTGCCCATTTTTCCGCCACTTCCGTGCTGGCGCGCACGGCCACCCGCTCGATGATCTGCGGGACGAGACGCTCGATGACCTGCTTTTCGAGGAACTCCTTGCCGAGATCAAGCCCGCTGGCGCTGGCGATGGCCAGCCAGAGTTCGGCCTTCTCATCGTCGGTCGCGTAGGGGAAGCCGTAGATCAGGCTCAGCTTTTGGATCATGCGGCCGGTCAGCGTGCTGAGCAGTCCGAGGTCGGGAATCAGGGTCAACAAGCCGCCCAGTCCCAGCCCCGTTCCCTCGATCGCGCCCATCTTGGTAGTGGCCTTGATGGTGAGTGCGGCCAGTCGATCCAACTCCGCCACCGGGAGTTCAAACAGATCGGAATAGCGACTCAGCCGCAGACCGTGCGCGCGCTGCAGGTGCAGCAGAAACCGTTCCGGGTCAACCTGCAGGCTCCGGGCGGTACGTTCGAGTCCCTGCTGCAAGCCGCCTTGTAGACGGCGCGCCAGCCAAGGAGTTGAGGCGGTGCGGGTGGCCATGGGTTGAATCGCCCCGTGAAACGCAACGCCGCCGCGGGCTACTGACCGGACTTGATGGTGAGTTCATTCACCACCTGCAGCACGTTGGGAACCGTTCCCGCCAGCTGTTCCGCCAGGTTGCGTTGTCCCGCATCCGCGACGCTTCCGGTCAAAGTCACCACCTGGTTTTTGACGCGGAAGTCAATTTTCTGGCCGTCAAGATGTCCGGAGAGCAAGGCCGCCTTATAGTTCTTCTCGATGGCTTGATCGAGGTCCGAGGCAACAGCGCGCGCCCGATCTTCGCCGCCCGGGGGCTCGACGCTGATTTCGTTGGCGACGATCCAAGTTCCAGCCACCGCCTTGACCGCCTGCTCGGCGCGCTGTTTGCTGTCCTCTGAACCCACCTTGCCGCCCAGCTGCACCACCCCTTTGGCATCATCCACGTTGACGGTGACGTCTTTCAGGTCTGCTTGCGCCAAGGCCGTCTTGGCATTGGCTTCCAAGGTGCGGGCCGCAGAGTGCGAGGTGCACGCAGCTGCGAACAAGGCCGAACCCGCCACGAGCACTGTGGCGGCATAACGCCACCTCTTTACCGTCATCATGAATGTCTCCTATGCCAGACCCCATTGAGATGCCTTAGTAGTGCCGAAAAGATACCTGGTGGCATCGGGAAAGGCGGGTCGCGGGCAGAAAAAGACCCGGGCGGACAGGGTTGCCTGTCCTTCCCGGGTCAAGGTCTGCACGGAGTCAAATGGAGCTATTTGTAGATACGGCCGTTCATGCCGTTGGGGAAGAAGCCCCCTTGGGCCGCTCCGACCGCCCCGTAAACGACGTCAAGCACTTGGCGTGGGGTGCGAATCATGGCCAGCGCGTTGCCATCCACGGGAAAGTACGATGAGGAAGTGGGCGGCACGTCGAAGCTGTCGAGCGCACCGACCGAGATCTTGCGTTGCACCACCAGCAGGCGGATATCGCCGGAATGCAGCGCTTCGGCCGCAAGAATCTGGGCGGCGACGCCGAGATAGGCTTTGCTCTGCAGCAGGGGGGCGGCACCGCCGTAGGCGGTAACGCCGACATCTTCGAAGGCCCGTGCCAGGGTGAGGAACTCGGTTTCACTGTTGAAGCCGATGCCCAAGGCATTCAGATTGATGGCGGGGCGGGCGACGGAGGAGCTGCCCAGCGCGCCGCGCAAGAGGCGGACGTGGGCCTGCTCGTCGAAAGCCAGCTCCTGCGCCACTGCCTGCAAGCGGGTGTCGCTGAACGCCACCTGCTTGCCACCCGTGGTGCTGCCCTGCGTGCCGGTCCCGCTCACGCCGATGCCGATCTGGTCGATGGTCTTTCCGGTAGTGGCCACGGTGTAGAACTCGGCTTCCAGGTATTCCAGGTTGAGCGCGAAGTTGAGGATGTTGGCATCGGTCAGCGGACTGGTATCCACGGGAGGGATGTTGTTGATCCCGCCTGCGCAGGCGGCCAGCAAACCAGCGCCGGCAGTGACGCCGACCATGCCCAAGCCGCGCAGCAAGCGCCGGCGGGTGTCGGCCACGGCGGCTTCGGAGGGTTCCAAAACTTTCAGAGAATTGAGGGTCTCGCTCATTCAATCATCTCCTTGCCAACTTTGGGGCGGTTCTCCACCCCCGGGGAATGGAGCCGGGCGCCGGGATGCGGCGTCACGGCGGGGACCACGCCGCACCGGGCGGCGTGGCGCGATCTCAGGACATGTTGATCGTGCCGTTCACTCCCGCCGGGAAGAACGCGCCACCCTTCTTGCCGCTGCCGCCGTAGACGATGGCCAACACCATCGTCGTGGTGCGCAGGGCGCAGAGGGCATTGTTGTCGAGCGAGAAGTAATTGGTCCCCGAGGGCGGTGGCAGGATGTCGACCGCGTCAAGTTTCGCCGTGGCGATGTTGTTCTGGGCGACCGAAAGGCGGATGTTGCCGGCGTGCAGCGCTTCCACGGCCAAGATGCGGGCGGCGGTGCCCGCGATGGCGGCGCTGGAGATGGCCGGGGCGGCGCCGGCGTAGGCTGTCACGCCGGTGTCCTCGAAGGCGCGGGCCAACGCCAAAAACTCCGTCTGGCTGCCGAACCCGAAACCGAGCGCGTTGAGGTTGATCGAGGGCTCCGCCACGGCGTTCGCCCCCAAGGCGCCGCGCAGTAGTTTGACGTGTGCCTGCTCGTCTTTGGCGATCTCGGCGGCGATGGCCGCTACCGCCGGGTCACTGAAGCTCACTTGGCCGCCCCCGACCGTGGCGCCCGGGGTGCCGGGGCCGTTGGTGGCGAAGCCGCTTTGCGCCAACGTCTTGCCGGTGGTGGCGACGGTGTAGAACTCCGCCTCCAGATACTCCAGGTTGAGCGCAAAGTTCAGGATATCGGCATCAGTGATCGTGCTCTGGCCGAAGGCGGGCAGCAGGCTGCCACCGACCAGGGTGAGGCCGGCGGCGCCCAAGCCGGCGGCGCCGGCGCTTTTAAAAAAGCTGCGCCGTGAGACGGCGGCGTCGACGGCGGCCATGAAACTGTCCACAGTAGTTTGCATCGGGATTCATCTCCAGGGGACGCCGTGGGCGTCCGGTTCGCATGCGCCTAAAGACCAAACGATAGAGAGAAAAATGGGTCGGGTTCGACCGACCGTGGCCTGTACGGGCGGACGTTCGGCTCCCACTTCTGCCGCGCACTCCCCAGGTTCGGGGAGTGGCGGATAGCAGAAGTACGGAAGCGGCGCGAACCCGGATGTAAGAGTGATCAAAAAAAAAAGACAACACTTACGAACGGCTCTGCGCTCAGATGCTGCTGCCGAGTTCCGTAGTTGTACACATCTCAATGCACGCTGAGCGCATGGTTGCAGACCCATGCGAGGCACCTGCCAAGGCGAATGCTGTGCTGCCAAAGTGCAGGCTCCCTCCGTGAATCGGTCTCGACTGCATTGGGCGCAGGGTGGCGTGTCGCCCGGGAGTCGGGCACCAGAAGACAGCCAACGCAGGGCGACCCACGCACCTGCGCGTGGTTGCGATGTCCGTGTTCGATGTGGTTACCGCGAGACGGAATGTCGCCAGAGGCCGGCAAGTTGCAGCGCCACCGTGGCGGCGGCGGCGGCGATCAGCGTCCAGACATAGGGAGCATGGCGCTTCTCGACGGCTTGAAAAAAGAAACCGTGCGTCACCATCAGGGCGCTTGCCAGGTAGGTCCAACGCTGCAAATTCTTCCAGCGGTTGCGTCCCAAGCGGCGCAGCGACCAGTCATTGGAGAGCGCCAGCAGGCCGAGAAAAAGCAGGGCGCTGAGCAGCCCGGTATAGTTGGCGGCTCCGAACTGATCGCGCCGCCAGGTGAGCGGATGCAGCCGTTTCACGAAATACAGGTACATGCGGCCACGCAGATGCACCTGCAATCCGACCACCGTATGAAAGATCGCCATGATGCCCGCCCAGATACCGACATCACGGCGCAGGTCGAAGCTGATCGGATTGGGTCGCGCGCGCAGCACGTTCCACGGTCCCAGGGCGAGCGCCAACACGGTCAGCGCCAAGGCGGCGTAGGCCGTGCCCATGCTGAGGTTGTGCCGGAAGTCCACGGAGTGCACGAGACGGAACACGCCCCAGCTCAATCCGCCGCTCACCGCGGCCAGCAAGAGGTGGCGCAAGATGCGCAAACGCCAATATCGCGACATCCCGGCAGTGTGAAATAAAACGGATGAGGGGACCAGCAGAAAATGCAGCAGGTCCGGCGGACGGCCCGCCGGCTGGAAGGGAACCACGCAAGCGTGCAGCGCAGGCCTAGCGGTTGACCCAACCCATCATCGTTTCCGGGTAGCGCATCCCGGCGGCGCTGCCGCGCGGGAAAGCAGCTTCCAAGCGTGCCAATTCATCGTCGCTCAGCGTCACCGCCAGCGCGCCGGCGTTCTGCTCAAGGTAGGTGCGGCGCTTGGTGCCGGGGATGGGAACGATGGCGAGACCGCGCACACGCTGCTGCGCCAGCACCCAGGCCAGCGCCAGTTGCGCGGCGGTGCAATCCTTGTCGCGTGCCATCTGTTCCACCTGGGCGACGAGCTGCAGATTGCGGGCGAAGTTTTCGCCCTGAAAACGCGGCGCGTGACGGCGGTAGTCGTCGGGAGCGAGGTCGTCGTAGCGCTTGATCTGTCCGGAGAGGAAGCCGCGCCCCAGCGGGCTGTAAGCCACGAAGCCGACGCCGAGTGCGGTGCAGGCAGCGAAGGTTTCGTCCTCCGGGTCGCGCGTCCAGAGCGAGTATTCGGTTTGCAGGGCGGTGATGGGGTGCACGGCGTGGGCCCGCCGCAGGGTGGCGACGCCCGCTTCGGAGAGTCCGAGATAGCGCACCTTGCCGGCACGCACCAGTTCCGCCATGGCGCCCACGGTCTCCTCGATCGGCGTGTCGGCATCGACGCGGTGCTGGTAATAGAGGTCGATGGTGTCCACCTTGAGGCGCCGCAGGCTGGCCTCGCAGGCCGCCCGCACGTACTCCGGGCGGCCGTTCACGCCGCGTGCGGCAGGATTGGCGGGGTCGCGCACGATGCCGAACTTGGTGGCGAGAAAGACGCGGTCCCGCTGTCCCGCGATGGCGCGCCCCACCAACTCCTCGTTGATGTAGGGGCCGTACATGTCGGCCGTATCGAGCAACGTGATGCCCAGATCGAGGGCGCGGTGGATGGTCGCGATGGACTCGGAGTCGTCACGCTGGCCATAGAAATCCGACATCCCCATGCAGCCCAACCCGAGGGCGGCCACTTCCGGTCCCTGCGCTCCCAAACGCGTGCGTGTCATGAACAGACCTCGCTGACTTGTGCGGCAGACTGTCTTGGATTCTATCCCGGTCCAACTCAGCTCGCGTTGCCGGCGGATTGGGGCGGAGCGCGCCCGCCAGTTTCCCCCCGGTACTGGAAAGCGGCCACGAGCGGGACGCGTGGCCGTCCGCTGCGGATCGTGAGCCGCCTTATCATGCCCCTCATGGATGATTTTGAGAGCCCGCTGGGAAGCGGCGCCCGCGCGGCGGGGAAGCCAACGAGCTCCAGCCACCGCGACTGGGTGCAACAACTGCAGGCGATCGCGCAGAACGGACTGCACTATGCCGAGAACGACTTCGACCGGGAACGCTATCGCCACGTGGCCGCCATTGCCGGTGCCATGGCGCAGGTGGGACAAACCTGGCCCGCGGATCTGTTCCTGGCGCGGCAGTTGCTCGAGCGGGGCCACGCCACCCCCAAGGTGGACGTGCGCGGGGTCGTTTTTCACGAGGAGCGCCTCCTGCTGGTACGGGAGCGCGACGACGGGCTGTGGAGCCTGCCGGGCGGCTGGGCCGATATCGGCGATGCGCCCTCGACGGCGGTCGAGCGGGAGATCCGCGAGGAATCAGGCTGGGAGACGCGGGCGACCCGCGTACTGGCAGTCTGCGATCGCAATCAGCACGGCTATCCGCCCTACCCGTTCCACGTCTACAAGCTGTTCCTGGAATGCAGGGTGACAGGGGGTAGCGCGGCGACCAGTGCGGAGACCTCGCAGGTGGACTTCTTTGCCGAGAGTGCGTCGCCGCCCCTCTCCCTGACGCGCGTCTTGCCTGGCCAGATTGCGCGGTTCTTTCAGCAGCACCGTGACCCGGGCCTGCCCGCCGACTTCGACTGATCGAGGTCGCAGGCGCCGAACCGGAAGAAAGGGAGGGAGAAAGGGAAGCTATGGATCGCTGTCCCCTACTTGTCCCCGTCATGTTGCGCGGTCCATGGCACACCGCGCCCACGGTGTTGCGCTGGGGCAGCCATTCCCCCCGTGGACGACGGGGCCGCCTCCGGCGCGGCGATGTAAACGATTGCTTGACAGGGCGGCGGGATTCGCCATAATGCCAACCGAGCCCTCTGGAACGGCCCTCGTCGGGCCGGCGGGGGACGCTGTGTGGAGGCCAAATGAAAGCGCTTACAACCCTCGCCCTGTTCCTCCTCCTCTCCTCCCTGCTCGCCGCCCAGGCGACGGCCGGCTCGCAGATCTCGGGTACCGTGCAGGACGCCAGCGGCGCCGCCATCCCTGGCGCCCGCGTCACCGCCACCCAGACCGCCACCGGGCAGACACGCGCCACCGTGGCCGGCAGCGACGGGGCCTTCGCCTTGACCAACCTGCCGGTCGGCCCCTACCGCCTGGAGGTCACCGCCCCCGGCTTCCGCACCTACGTGCAGACCGGCATCGTGCTCGAGGTCAACAGCAACCCGGTCGTCAATCCCCGGCTGGAGGTGGGCGCCATCGCCCAGGAGGTCCGGGTCAGCGCCGCGGCCGCCATGGCCGAGACCCACGAGACCTCCGTCTCGCAGGTGATTGACCAGAAGCGCATCGTCGAGCTGCCGCTCAACGGCCGCCAGGCGACACAGCTCATCCTGCTCTCCGGCGGCGCCACCAATGCCCCCGCGCACGGCCTGAAGAGCAGCAAGAACTACAGCAGTTCGGTGACCATCTCGGTGGCTGGCGGCGAGGCCAACGGCACCAACTACCTCATGGACGGAGGGGACAACAATGACGCCTTCTCCAACGTCAATCTCCCCTTCCCTTTCCCCGACGCCCTGCAGGAGTTCAGCGTGCAGACCAGCAGCATGTCGGCGCGCTACGGCGTGCACCCCGGGGCGGTGGTCAACGTCATCACCAAATCGGGCACCAACCAGTGGCACGGCGACCTGTTTGAGTTCGTGCGCAACTACCGCTTCAACGCCGCCCCCTCGGTGATCAACGCCCAGCCCAGTTCGGTGAAGGCGCGCGATTCACTGAAACGTAATCAGTTCGGCGGCACCGTCGGCGGTCCGATCCTTCACGACAAGCTCTTCCTTTTCGGCGGGATGCAGATCACCCGCAACCGCTCCAACCCGCCGACCGCGTCTTCAATTGCCTTCAACCCGGCGATGCTCAGCGGGGACTTCAGCGTGCGCGACTCCACCACCTGTGGCAAGGCGATTCAGGATGTGGACCCGGCAACCGGCAAACCGCTGCCGGGCAACCGGATCGATCCCAACCGCTTCAACCAGCAGGCGCTGGCCATCGTCGCCTTGTTGCCGGTCTCCGGCGACCCCTGTGGCCGCGTGCAGTACGGCATTCCCAGCACCGGCGATGAGGAGCAGTACATCGGCCGCGCCGACTGGGTGCGCAACTCCCACCACAGCATGTTCGGCCGTTACTTCATCTCCGATTTCAGCGATCCGGCGGTATATGACGGCAAGAACCTGCTGACCTCGTCCAAGCCCGGCGTGCTGCAACGCAGCCAGTCGGCGGGGTTCAGCGATACCTACACGCTCAGCCCGACCGCGATCAACTCCTTCCATCTCACCGGAACACGCCTGCGCATCAACCGCGGTCCGGCCGCCAACCTGCCCAACCCGACGCAGTTGGGGGTCAAGGTCAACAGCCTGGTGAAGAACTTCCTCACCATGTCGGTCAGCAACGGGTTCACGGTGGGCTGTGGCATCTGTTCTCCCGGACACTTCAACGACAACTCCGTGCAGACGGCCGACGATCTTGACCTGACGCGCGGCGCCCACCAGATGGCGTTCGGCGTCGACTGGATCCATAACCAGCTCAACGAGCTCAGTAACTTCAAGTCGAACGGAACGTTCAACTTCAACGGCACCTTCAGCAAGGACCCGCTGCTCGACTTCCTGCTCGGCTTGCCGAATGACTTCAGCCAAGGCAACCCGGAGGAGGAGAACTGGCGGCAGAACTATCTGGGCGTCTACTTCCAGGACAACTACCGCGTCAGCTCCCGTCTCTCGCTCAACGGCGGTGTGCGTTGGGAGCCCTACTGGCCGGAGTTCGACAAGTTCGGACGCGGCAATCACTTCGACCCGGCCGCCTTCGCGGCGGGCGTCAAGAGTCGCGTTTTCCAGAACGCGCCTCCGGGGCTGTTCTTCCGGGGCGACTCGCAGACACCGGCCGCCTATACCAACCACCATCTGGGCAATTTCGCCCCCCGCGTCGGGCTCATTTTCGATCCGGCCGGGGATGGACGCACCAGCATCCGCGCCTCCTATGGCTTGTTCTACGACTCCCCGGAGATCTTCTACTTCGACCGCTTTGCCGACAGCGCGCCCTTCGGCAGCTCGATTGATCTGCCGTCCCCGGCCGGCGGCCTGACCAACCCCTACCAGAACTTTCCCGGCGGCGAGCCCTTCCCGCTACCGTTCCCTCCCTCGGCCAACGCATTCTTTCCGACGAGTGGTATTTACATCAATCTGCCGCTCAACCTGCACCCCACTTACACCCAACAATGGAACCTGAGCCTGCAGCACCAGTTGGGGGCGAGCTGGCTCTTGTCCGCGACCTACCTCGGCAACGAGACCTCTCACCTCTGGTTGGGCAACGAAGTCAACCCTGCGGTCTATATCCCAGGGAAGTCAACGACCGGCAACACCAACCAGCGGCGCGTGCTCTACCTGCAGAACCCGGCCAGCGGCAAGTATTACTCCACCATGGCGCAGACCGAGGACGGCATCAATTCCAGCTACAACGGTCTCTTGCTCAGCGCCAACCACCGCTTCAGTCACAACTTCACTGTGCTCGGCAATTACACGTGGTCGCACTGCATCAGCGGCGGCAACTTCTCGGGCGAGCTGGCAGGACCAGCCTTCCAGGACCCGCACAACCCGGGCAATGACCGCGGCGCTTGCGAGTTCGATTTCCGCCACATCGTCAACGGCTCGTTTGTCGTCGCCTCGCCGCAGTTCTCCACGGCCGCGGCGCAACGCCTGCTGGGTCACTGGCAGCTTTCCGGCATCATCGGCATTAAGAGCGGTGAACCGTTCACGGTCAGCACCAACAAGGACAACTCGCTGACCGGGGTTGGCAACGACCGCCCCAACTTGGTGGGTGATCCGCATGTCAGCAACCCCAGTTACCAGCAATGGTTCAACGGAGCGGCGTTCACCCCCAACCCCAGCGGCACCTACGGCAATGCGGGTCGCGACCTGCTGTATGGTCCAGGCGCGTTCAACTTCGACATGGGACTCAGCCGCCGCTTTTCCATTCGTGAAGGCCGCGACCTCGAGTTTCGTGCCGAAGCCTTTAACGTGCTCAACCACGCCAATTTGGGCGGTCCCCATACGGGCCTGAACGACGCCAAGATTGGCCAGATCACCGGCACTTCCGGCGATCCGCGAATCCTCCAGTTCGCCGCCAAGTTCCACTTTTAAGCCAGAACAGGGAGGGACGACGGGATGGAGCACGCCAGCGGCGTGTTCCATCCGTCGCTTCGCTATACTGATTCCCGACATCCTGCCCATTCGGAGAAAACCTTGAAACGCCGCAATTTTCTTGCTTCTTCCGCCCTTGCCTTGCCCAGCTTGGCTGCCGCTCATGGGCTGACCCAGGCCGCCGGTGGACCGGGTGCCGTGCCTGCGGTTTTCAAGCCGGGAGTGTTCGAGTGGCGCACTTATCGCCTTCACCAAGGGGCACAAGGCGGCCGGCTCGACAAATGGTTTGCCACCCAAGCGCTACCGCTTTATGCCAAGCACGGCTTCGCTCCGATGGCCTTTTTCGGCGAGAGCATCGGCCCCTATACCCCGTCGCTGCTGCAGGTGATTCCGTACGCCAACCTCGGGGAACGGGAACGATTGTGGGCGGCGCTGGAGGCCGATCCCGCTTATCAGGCAGCGCTTGATACGTTGGAGATGCCTGCTGTCACCGGCAGCTATCCCGAGCCGCCCTACGATGACCTCGAGGTGCGCTTCCTGGAAGCCCTGCCGATTCAGCCGGTCTGGCAGCCCGCCCCCGCCGGACAGACGCCGCACAAAATCTACGAGGTCCGCCTTTACCAGTCACCCACCGAGCGTCAGGCGCGTTTTGTCCGCGAGCGGTTCGAGAGCGGGGAAGTTGCCGTGTTCCAACGATCCGGGTTTGACCCGGTCGTCTATGGCCGTGCTCTTGCCGGTCCTTCCATGCCGAACCTGACCTACCTCATCCCGTTCGAAAACATGGCGCAGCGGGACGACGCGTGGGGCAAGTTCGGCAAGGACCCGGCGTGGGGTCCCCTGCTGCAGGAATCCACCCGCAAGGGAGGCGACGTCATCCGCCAGATCTCGAACATGATCCTGACGCCCAAGGGCTACTCGGTGCTGCGGTAAGCGAAGCCTGTGGGGGGTGGGGAGTTCGGGGTGGGGGGGGCGAACAACGCTCGCTCCCCGGAGATCCCCACCTGCCCACGGACCCCCTGCCGTCGCCTGCTAGCGCGGCTGCGTGATCGCGCCGTCGGCGGCGGAGGACACCAGGGTGGCGTACTTGGCGAACACGCCGGTGGGGTAGCGCAGCGGCGGCTGCTTCCAACTCTTGAGACGGCCGGCCAGCTCTTCGGCGCTGATCTCGATCTCGAGCTTGCGGGCGGCGATATCGAGGTGGATGATGTCGCCTTCCTTGACGGCTGCGATGGGGCCGCCCAACGCCGCTTCCGGTGCGACGTGACCGACCATCAGTCCGCGCGTCGCGCCGCTGAAGCGGCCGTCGGTGAGCAGCGCCACCGATTCGCCGAGGTTCTCACCGACAATGGCGGCCGTGACGCTGAGCATCTCGCGCATGCCGGGTCCGCCACGCGGCCCCTCATTGCGGATCACGACGACGTCGCCGGCGTGGATCTGCTTGCCGGTGACGGCGGCCATGGCCGCTTCTTCTGATTCGAAGACGCGGGCGGGGCCGCGATGCGCGAGCCGCTCGTGGCCGCTGAGCTTCACCACCGCGCCGTCCGGCGTCAGGTTGCCGTGCAACACCACCAAGCCGCCAGTCTTCTTGATCGGGTTGTCGAGCGGCCGGATCACTTCCTGCCCCGGCGTTTCCCGGGCCTCGGCCGCTTCCTCGCCGAGCGTGCGGCCGGTCACGGTGCGAGTGGTGCCGTCAACGAAGCCGCCCTGCACGAGGCGCTGGGCGATGAGTTGAATCCCCCCGGCGGTGTGAACGTCGCTGGCCACGAAGCGTCCCGCGGGTTTGAGGTCGGCGAGCAGCGGCGTGCGGGCGCTGACCCGCTCGAAGTCGCGCAACTCGAGTGGGACGCCCGTCTCCCGTGCCAGCGCCAGCAGATGCAGAACGGCATTGGTCGAGCCGCCGGTGGCGGCGACGCTGGCGATGGCGTTCTCGAAGGCCGGGCGCGTGAGGATCTGGGAGGGTCGGGTGCCCTGCTTGAGCAGCTCCATGATCAATGCGCCGCAGCGGCGGGCCACCTCTGCCTTGCGCGGGTCCAAAGCCGGGATGCTGTTGAAGCCCATGGGGGAGAGACCGATGAGTTCCAGCACGGTGGACATGGTATTGGCGGTGTACTGTCCGCCGCAGGCGCCCGCGCCCGGGCAGGCCACGTCCTCGAGTTGTTTCAGGTCGCTGTCCGACATGGTGCCGGCGGCGTTGGCGCCCACCGCCTCGAAGACGTCCTGAATGGTGACGTCCCGGCCTTGGAAACGGCCCGGCGCGATCGTGCCGCCATAGAGCACCAGCCCCGGAATATCCACCCGCGCCAGAGCCATGGCGGCGCCGGGCAGCGTCTTGTCACAGCCCACCACGGCGACGACCGCGTCGAAGAGCTGCCCGCGGCATACCAGCTCGATGGAGTCGGCGATCACCTCGCGGCTGACCAGCGAAGCGCGCATGCCTTCCGTCCCCATCGTCTCGCCGTCGCTGATGGCAATGGTGTTGAACTCCATCGGCGTGCCGCCCGCCGCGCGGATGCCTTCCTTCACCGTGGCGGCGAGTTGCCGCAGGTGAAAGTTGCACGGCATGGTCTCGATCCAGGTGTTGGCCACCCCGATCAGGGGCTTGCGGAGGTCGGCGTCGGAAAACCCGATCGCCTTGAACATGGCGCGCGCCGGCGCCTGGTCCCGGCCGTCGGTGATGAGCTGGCTGCGGTGTTTGAGGTTCATGAGAAGCAGGGGCAACGAGTTGATGCGGCGCCGATCGGTGGGAGCGCGGGGCGAGGGAACGCGGACTTCAGGCTTCCTGTCGCACTTCCAGAACGTCCACCGTGGCGCGCCAGTCGCGGCACAACTGGGCGATCTGCTTGGGATGGGTCTCAAGCACGAGACGCACCTGGTGGCGGTCGCCCTGCGCCAGGGCGGTCACCTCCTGGAAGTCCATGCCGCGGCGGGAGACCGCCGTCAGGATGCGCATCAGCGTGCCTTGTGAGTTGCGGTAGTCAATGAGGAAACGATTCATGGTGGTTCGTGGATCGTAATTGGCGGCAGTACAGGCCAGGGATCGGTCCGCGTTCGCAGCTCAACCACGAACCGCCTCTACGCCTCCTCCAACAGCATCTCCGAGAGTGCGGCGCCGGAAGGCACCATGGGGAAGACGTTGGCTTCGGGCGGGCACTCGAAGACCAGCAATTGCGGCGTGGTGGCGTCGAGAAAGTGGCGCAGCACCGATCCGGTGCGTGCCGGCAATCCGGTCACCGTCGTCGCATCCACCGCCAACCGTTCGCTCTGGATGCCGTAGGCCGCGCCGATGGCGACGAAGTCGGGATTGTCGCTGAGGTCGGTTTCGGCGTAGTTGCGGTCGTAAAAAAGCTGCTGCCACTGCCGCACCATGCCCAGGAACTTGTTGTCCACGATCAGAATCTTGACCGGCAGGTTAAAGCGCTTGATGGTGGCGAGTTCCTGGATGTTCATCTGGAAGCCGCCATCGCCCGAGACGCAGACCACGCAGGCCTCGGGGCGCGCCAACTGCACGCCCAGGGCCGCCGGCAGGGCGAAGCCCATGGCGCCCAGGCCGCCCGAGGTGATGAAACCGCGCGGGTTGTTGGCGCGGTAGCGCTGGGCTGCCCACATCTGGTGCTGGCCGACGTCGGCCACGACCACGCCCTCGGCGGGCATCATCGCGAAGAGTTCGTCGAGAAAGCGGATCGCGGGCAGTGCCGTGCCGCCGCCGTCCGAGCCCAGTTCCTCGCGGGCCGCGGCGCAGACGGCATCGCGCCACGCCCTGCAATCCGGCCGCTGCAGACGGGGCAAGGCTGCGGCGAATTGGGGGATGGTGTCGGCCAGGCTTCCCAACACCGCCAACTCTCCGGCGCGGACGCGCTCCAACTGCGACGGATCGATCTCGAAATGGACGATGCGCGCGTCGGGCGCAAAACGCGTCGGGTCACCGGTCACGCGGTCATCGAGACGCGCCCCCAGCACCAGCAGCAGGTCGGTTTCGTGCAGAACGGTGTTGGCGGTGCGCGTCCCGTGCATGCCGCACATGCCGAGGTAATAGGGGGCTTCGCTCGAGATGCAGCCCAGTCCATGCACCGTGGAACATGCCGGCAGATCGAGACGGTCGAGCAAGCGACGCAATTCGAGTTGCGCGCCGGCCAGCTTCACCCCGGCGCCGACCAGGACGACAGGCTTCTTGGCGCTGGCCAACAGCGCCGACAATTGTTCCGCCGGGAAAGCGGGCGCGCCGATGTCGTGCGCCGTGGCCGGCGGTTGGTAGCGGCCCGGCACCGGCAGTTCAGCGCTGGCTTTGAGGACGTCAACCGGAATGTCAATCAGCACCGGACCGGGACGGCCGCTCTGGGCAATGTGAAACGCCTGGCGCAGCACGTCGGGCAACTCCTGAATATTGCGTACCAGGCGGCCCCACTTCGCCATCGGCAGCGTCGCGCCGAAGATGTCAATCTCCTGAAAGGCATCGGTGCCGATGAGCGAGGTCCGTACCTGGCCGGTGATGCAGACCAGTGGGACGGAATCCATCTTGGCGTCGGCGATGCCGGTGAGCAGGTTGGTGGCCCCCGGACCGCTAGTGGCGATGGCCACGCCACAGCGCCCGGTCGAACGGGCATAGCCCTCGGCGGCGAATGCCGCCCCTTGCTCGTGCCGCGTCAGGATGTGGCGGATGCCGCTGCCCTCGAGCGCGTCATAGAGAGGAATGACCGCTCCGCCGGGGTATCCGAAGACGGTGTCCACTCCTTCGGCGCGCAGGCAGGCCCAGACGGTCGCGGCGCCGGTGCGGGCGGGATGAGCGGCGGTGTTTGCGTTCTCCATTTAGCGCTTCCCGGCCACCACTGGCGGCGTGGCCTCCGGCTTGGCGTCTTTCTTGATCCACGACATCATGCCGCGCAGCGTGGCGCCGACCTGTTCGATCTTGGTCTGCTTCTCGGCCTCCCGCAGGCGGTTGAAGTTGGGACAGCCCGCCTCGTTCTCCGCGATCCACTCGCGCGCGAAAGTGCCGTCTTGAATGCGGGCCAATGTCTTCTTCATGGCGGCACGCGTCGCCTCGCCCACCACCTGATCGCCCTGCGTCAGATCGCCGTACTCGGCCGTGTTGGAGATGGAGTGGCGCATCCGGCTCAGTCCACCCTCGTAGATCAGGTCCACGATCAGTTTGGTTTCGTGCAGGCACTCAAAATAGGCGATCTCCGGCTGGTATCCCGCCTCGACCAGCGTGTCGAAGCCCTTCTTGATCAGCGAGGTGAGACCACCGCACAGCACCGCCTGCTCGCCAAAGAGGTCGGTTTCCGTCTCTTCCTTGAACGTGGTCTCCAGCACCCCGGCGCGGGTGGAACCAATGCCGGCGGCAAAGGCCAGCGCAAGATCGCGGGCGTGGCCGCTGGCATCCTGGTAAACCGCGATCAGCGAGGGAACCCCCTTGCCCTCGGTGTAGACACGGCGCACCAGGTGTCCCGGGCTCTTGGGGGCGATCATCACCACATCCACGTCCGCGGGGGGCTGGATGGTTTTGAAATGCACGCTGAATCCGTGCGAGACGCCGAGCACCTTGCCCGGCTTGAGGTGCGGGGCGATGCTGTCGCGGTACACGGCGCCATGTGTCTCATCGGGCAGCAGGATGTGGATCCAGTCGGCGCGCCGTGCCGCCTCGGCGACGGAGACCACCTCGAAGCCATCGCTCCGCGCCTGCTTGGCCGAGGCCCGCTCCGGCTCCAGCCCGACGATGACCTTGTGGCCGCTATCGCGTAGGTTCTGCGCCTGGGCATGGCCTTGGCTGCCGTAACCGATGATGGCGATGGTTTTACCGCTCAGGACGGCAGGGTTGACGTCGGATTCGTAGTAGATGGTGGCAGCCACGCAAGTCTCCCGCAGGAACAGAACCCGGCCAGCAGGAGAACCGCGTTGGGGTTCCTACCGACTGGTCGGTAGGAACAGGCTATGCGGTCCGGCCAGGCACGTCAAGCGAAAAGGGCCGGGGGGTGGGAGCCGCTCAAAAGACAACGCATCTTCCTGTACCCGCGCGAGCGCGGATATTGAAGGATCGACGATCCACTTGCCCCACGTTGATGTACGGTTCGATGCGCACCGCGGCGGCGGGTGTCTTTCGCCACGTGCCGGGGTCTTCTTTGTTACCATCGCCCCTGCATGGCACGAGGCACGCTCTCCGAATCCGGTCGCGACATCCTGCGTACCGCCGCCCGCTTGTTTCAGGAACGCGGCTACGATGCGACATCGATGCAGGACATCGCCTCCGCTCTTCATTTCAGCAAGGCGGCGCTCTATCACCACTTCGAGAGCAAGGACGAGATCCTGTTTCAGATTATGGATTACGGGATGGATGTCTTCGAGGAGCGGGTGCTCTCCGAGATCCGCCCCATCGCCGATCCCGAGGAGCGGCTGCGCACCTGCATCCGGCTGCATATTCAACTGGTGCTGCGGGGCCGCGACCGCGAGATCACCGTCATCCTGCACGAGAACCGCGCCCTGCCGCCGGACGCCAACAAACACATCAACGCCCGCAAGAAGAGCTATATTGTGCTGCTGGAGGATCTCATCGGCGAGGTGCAGCGCAAGCGGGCGGGCGGCAAACCGCTGGGCACCGTGCATCCGCAGGTGGCGGCGTTTGCACTGCTGGGCATGATCAACTGGACCTATCAGTGGTACCACCCCGAGGGCGAGATCCAGGAAGAGGCGTTGATCCAGCAGTTCACGGCGATCTTCTTCGGGGGCATTTACAGCAAGTAGGCCGTGTGTCACCCCGCGTCACGAACCAGGAAGCGCCCACGCACCCACCGGACCCATCATGGATCGCTCCGACTTGCACCTTCTTCTCGCCTACATGGAATGGTCACGCGAGCGGATGATCGCGGCCTTGGCGCCGGTCAGCGCCGAGGAGTACCACCGCCGTTTGGGGGGCAGTTTCGAGACCTTGCACGACACACTGGTCCATATGTATGGGGCGGAGCGCGTTTGGCTGGCGCGCCTGCGCGGCGAGAAGGGCGTGGGGCGCCCCGACCCCGAGGCGGTTGCGGCGCCGCAGGCGCTCTTCCACGCGTGGCGCGAGACCGGCAAAGGCCTCAGCGAGTGGCTGGAGGCACAGTCACCGGGCGAGTTGCCCGTGATTGATTACAAGTCCCTGGCTGGCGATCCTCACCGCGCCGCCGCCACCGGGTTGCTGCAACATCTCGCCAACCACCAGACCTTCCATCGTGGACAGGTTGTGCATATGCTGCGGCAGCTCGGTCATCCGGCGCCGACGACCGATCTGGTGGTCTTCCAGCGGGAACAGATATCACGTCAGGTCTAGATTTGGGCAGCGCTCCACGGGAGGGGGCCGTTCACACGCCAGCAACGCATTTGGAAAGTGCGGGAAGCAACCGGGAAGGCACGGACCGATACCAAGTGGGAAGCAAGCCGGCGCGGAACGGAGTTTTCGTCCTTTCCTCCGCCTGCCGAGAGCGAAGGAGAAGGGCGTGTCAGCTCTCGGACGTGCCGGCTGTCTGGCCTCAAGCAAGACGAAGTGGAGTTAACGGGCACCTGTTTTGGAACCGTGCTGCATCTCACGGCTGAGGCCCCTCATGCAAAATCTGATCCCGACGTACTCCTCTTCACTCAGACCTGCCCGCGTCTCCCAGCGCGTCAGGGTGCTGTGGCTGGCCTCGCTCGCTGCGGTGCTGCTGCCGGGCTGCAACAGTACGCACACGGCAACCGTCGAGCCGCAGTCCATTCCCGCCTTTCACCCCGGGCCGCTGCAGCATTGCAGCGCGTTTCAGCGTTAGCAGGCTGCTGAAAAACGGTCTGATGCTGCCATTAAGTGGCTTGCAGCGGGTTGTTGCGTGCTGATTTCGGGGCGGATGGCGCGGGTTGTCGTTGCCCAACGGCCCGATTCCGCAGCCTGCGCCGCTTCGATTTGTTACTTCAAGCGGGCGTCGCCATCAGTTTCCTCATGCGCACCAGGTTGTAGGCGGCCGCACCGAACACAAACATCCAGTTCACTCGCTCGCGCCCCCGGTGGCGGGTCTTGCGCAGCAGGGCGACAGTCTTCATCCAGCCGAACACTTCTTCGACGCGTTTGCGCTTGACCTGGCTCAGAG
>CALEJU010000060.1 GCA_937898755.1 uncultured Acidobacteriota bacterium
TTGCGGAACTTTCTACTTTGCTCAAATGAGGAACTTTCTACTTTGCGTTGACAGAAGTACGAAGCGGCGGGGCGGGATGAACCGCCAAGAGCAGTTCCTCATGCGTGCCAAATAGATGGTTTCGTACGCGGACTTGGAGACGCATCCTACAGACAGCTCAGGAGACTGACGGGAGGGTGCCGGGGCAAGATGTTAGCGCGTCGGGTCGCCGCCGGGCTTGGCCTTGTTCTTGATGGAAGCGGGAGCGGGGATGGTATTGGTGAGAGCGCGCAATTCGGAGGCGAGATAGCGGCCGGGCCAGGCGCAATGTGGGCAGGTGACGCGGTAGATGCTGAAATGGTCGAGTTTCGGGAAGTTCTGAGTGCGGAAGGTTCGGCCGCAGCGACCACACTTGACTTGTACATCTTCTGGTTTGGCCATGCTGCGCTTTCGTCGCGTCCAAGCAGAGCCGCGGTGGCTGCTGCACGGCCGGTGAGTGGTTGGATGGAAGGGTCGCGCGGCGCGGGTGCATGCCGTTCGCATGCGGGGCCGAAGTTTGGGCCATCGGCGACATGCGCGCCGCGTCTCTCTCCGGCGAAAGTACGGACTCGGGCGCTCCGTGTGGCCGTTCTGGATTGCCGCGCGGCGCTTAGGCCGGGCTTGGTCGCGGTTGAAGCCGGGGGGACACTCCGCAAAGTGGGCCGGGCAGCGCCAGGGGGTTCGCCGGGCCGGATTGTGTGTGGCTGTACAGAGACAGCGGGACTGACCGGAAAACTTCGCCCATCGGAGCGCGACACCGCTATACTGTTGGCACTCATGGCTTTGAGCTTCCGCCTCAGTTGGACGGAGGGGGCAAGGGGATAAACGCGCTCTGGTGACCAATCTGCACTTGCTGCCTCGTCAGTCACGCCGCGCTTGTTGGGCGCGGCGCCTCATGTGGACGACATTTCCCCTCCTCGGGGCTGTCGTGGGGGCTCCCGCCCTGCTTCGCGCTCAGGCGTCCGCCTCGGTGCCGGCTCACAACACCATCATTGGGGTGATTTGCGAAGGCAATCATCGCGTTCCCTGCGACACGATCAAGACGCGGATCTACTCCAAGCCGGGCAGTGAACTGGACCCGGCGCAGGTGAATCGCGACTTCATGGCGCTCTGGAACTCGGGATTCTTCGATGACCTGAAGATTGAACGCGAGGACACGCCACAGGGCGTCCTCCTCCATATCCACGTCTCGGAGAAGCCGCTGATCCGCGAGATCAAGTACAAGGGGCTCAAGTCCATCACCGAATCCGACATTTTGGATCGCTGGAAGGCGCGCAATGTGCGCCTGACGCGGGACGACCAATTTGACCCGACGCGGGCCAAGCACGCCGAGGATGCCATCAAGGAGCTTCTCGCGGAGCACGGGCGGCAGTATGCCTCCGTCAAGACGGTGCTTACCCAGTTGCCCCCCAGTTCCGTGGCCTTGACGTTCGACGTCAATGAAGGCCCCAAGGTCGAAGTGGGGAAGATTGCCTTCCACGGCAACACGGTGATGAGCTCGTTGGTGCTCCGGCGCAGCATGAAAAATCTGCGACCGATCGGAATCCCCGACTCGTTGATTTTCGAGAACCTCTTCAGCAAGACCTATGATGCGGCCAAGCTGTCGGAAGACTTGGAACGGGTGCGCGGCGTCTACCAGGATCGCGGCTATTTCAGCGTGATCGTGGAAGACCCCACGCTCAAGCAGCGTGATACCCACAGCATGCACGTTCTCTTCTGGGGCGGTCACCCCGGAAAGAAGGTGGACATCACCATCCCGATTGTCGAAGGGAACCGTTTCCGGGTCGGGAAGGTGAATTTCGTCAACAACAAGTTCATCAACGACCAGGCAGTCCTGACCAATGTCTTCGGCATGCATCAGGGTGAAATCCTGAACATTTCGAAGCTGCGCAAGGGGCTGGAGAATCTCCGCAAACTGTACGGAGAATTCGGCTACATCAACTTTGTCGCCAACCCCGACCCGCAGCCGGACGAAAAGCGTCGGGTGGTGAACCTGACGCTCGACGTTCAGGAGGGCAAGCCCTACTTCGTGCGCCGGATCGAGTTCAGCGGCAATACGACCACGCGCGACAAGGTGATTCGGCGCGAGTTGCTGATTGATGAGGGCGGGCGCTTCAACAGCCAGGCTTGGGACACCAGCCTGCTACGGTTGAACCAGTTGGGATATTTCGATCCCGTCAAGCCCGAAGACGCAGAGATTCGCCAGGATTCGACCGGTCCGGAAGGGCAGGTGGACATCAACCTCAAGCTCAAGGAAAAGGGTAAAAATACCATTGGCCTGACAGGCGGTGTCAGTGGCTTGGCCGGCAGCTTCCTCGGCCTGAATTACTCCACCAACAACTTTCTCGGCTTGGGCGAAACGCTCTCGTTTTCCGGCGAGTATGGTGCGCTGCAGCGCATCATCCAGTTCGGCTTTACGGAACCCTATTTGTTCGATCGCAACATCCAGCTGGGCTTTTCCGTCTTCGGAAGCGACTACCGCTACGACCAGGCCAGGCAGGCATCCATCTTCGCCGGTCAGAATCTGGTGCCCTATTTCTCGGCATTGGGACAGAACCAGCTGCTGAACTACACGCAGAACAGCAAAGGGTTCACCGTTACTACCAGCATGCCGTTGAAGCGGTCGTTCACCCGGCTGGGCTTGACCTATGGCTATAACATTTCAAACCTGACGCCGTTGACGCAGGCGGCCACGCTGCTGTTCAACTCGGTCAGTTTCCGCGGGATTAGCGGGCCGAGCAATCTGACGGGCATCGCCACCAGCAGCATCATTCCGTCGTTCGAAATCAACACCGTCAACAGCCAATTCCAGCCGACCGGCGGCAAGGAAGTGAGCGCCTCGACCGAATTCACCGGACTGGGTGGCAATGTCAAAATCATCCGTCCGAGCCTGTCTTTCCGGTATTTCCACCCGGCGTGGAGAAACCATGTGGTCGGCTTCCGTTTGCTGGGCTCGATGGTCTCCGGCTATGGCGGGGGAGCGCCTCCCACTTTCGACCGCTTTTTTGTCGGCGGCGAGGATACCATCCGCGGTTTCGACATCCTGGCGGTGACCCCGATCGCCATGATTCCCACCGAGACCACGCAGGCCATTCTGAACCCGTTGACCGGGGGACAATTGGTCAAGCTCGTCCCCCAGCCGACCCCCACCAATCCGAACGCGGTTGGCTTCATTAATTTTCAAGCCAAGGTCCCGACCTATCAGATCACCACCCCAGGCGGCGACACCGAGGCGATTGGCAATTTCGAGTACCGCATCCCCATTTTTGGCCCGGTCACTTTGGCCGCCTTTTTCGATGCGGGAATTAACCGCATCAGCTTGCCAAACCAACTGCGTGTCAACACCCAGGTGCTCAACCAGTTGAACACCGACTTCGGGAGGCAGTTCAATCCGCGGGTGCTCTTGGCTCCCACCACTAATTCCACGGTCCGCATCTCCACGGGCTTGGAGCTGCAGTTTATGCTGCCCATCATCCAGGCGCCGTTCCGGATCTACTACGCCGTTAACCCGTCGCGGGTGGATACCGCCATTCATCTACCGGTGATCGCCACCCAGCAGGATTTCCTGCGTGGCGTTCCCGCGGCGTTCCAGAGCGATGCCGATGTCCTGAATGCGGTCAACTACACCCTGAAGCAGTTGCAGACGGCCGCACCGCTGCCCTTCAAGGAGCCGCCGCATACGTTCCGCTTTACGATCAGCCGCACGTTCTAGGTGGAACAGTTCGTTGATTCTGGGCAGGGGCTCCCCTATACTTCAAGGGAACTTCTCCCGGGAAATTAAAACTTAGAGGATTCCATGAGCAGATTTTTGAAGCTTTCCGTGGCCGCTTGCCTGGCGACGCTTCCCATGCTGGCGCAGGCGCCGGCGGGCACGCCCGCCGAAAAGGTCGGCATTTTGAACATTCAGCAGGCTATTTTGGCTTCGCAAGAGGGGAAGAAAGCGACAGCGGACCTGAATACCCGCTTCGCGCCCAAGCAGCAGGAGCTAGCGGGCAAGCAGAAGTCGCTGCAGGCACTGCAACAAAAACTGCAGGACGGCGGCAACACGTTGAGCGCCGAGGCGAAAGCCGAACTGACGCGCAACATCGAGAGCCAGCAGAAGGAACTCCAGTTCGCCGCCGAACAGGCGCGCACGGACTTCCAGGGCGCGGAAAACGACATGGTCAATGCCATCGGCAACAAGATGGTCAAGATTGTGAACGACTACGCCCAGAAGAACGGCTACGCCGTGATTCTCGACGTGAGTTTTCCGTGGCCGCAGAACCCGGTCCTGTTTGCCAGCGAGGGCATCAACATTACCGACCTGATCGTCAAGCTTTACGATGCCGCCAACCCGGTTGTGGGCGGCGCGTCGGCACGTCCGGCAACGCCGGCGGCTCGTCCCAAGCCGTAAACGCGCTGATAGGACGCCGCGGCAAGGTTAAGGGTGGAGGGCGATACCGCTCTCCGCCCTTTTTGCGTCTTGAGTTGCGCCAGGACGCACTACTCGTCGTGCATGGGGACGCTGTCATTGTCGGCGAAAAGCCCGCCGAGGGGCTTGTCCTGCCAGGTGCGGCAGGGGTTCGCAGCAAGTGAACTGATGTGATGTAGAGTTCAAGAAGACCCAATCATGACGCTCTTGGATGCCACACCCGTTGATTACCAACGCCTGCGCCGGCGCCGTCTGTTGCTCGGCGGCATTGCGTTGCTCGTTGTCTTGTCGTTGGCCGGGTATCTGTATTGGCCGCGTTACGTGGCGCGTCGCACGGTGACGCACTTCATGGACGCCATCCAGCGCCACAATTACCAGATGGCGTACTTCATCTGGCAGGCCAATCCGCGCGAGTACTCCATGGACCGCTTCATGCAAGACTGGGGCCCTTCCAGCTCGTGGGGAACGATCAAGACGTTCTCCATTGATGGCGTGGAATCGCCCGGGAGCAACAGCTCCGGCCTGGTGGTGTTTGTCAAGATTAACGGTCGGCACGATGAAGCGCGCCTCTGGGTGGAGCGCAAGACGCACGAGCTGAGTTTCTACGAGTTCTGACACTTCTAGGCCCCACCGAAACGACGCAGAACTGGCCGAGATGAGTCATGCCCCCATCGACGCTGCGTGTCGATCAGAGCCGGAAACTGAAAGTGGCGATCCGCGAGAGCGCATGGCCGCAGCTCCAGCATGGCGGGCGCGGCGGCATCAGAACACGCAACTTTCTAGAGATGTCGGGGTTCAGGTGCTTCGAACCGCGGGTGCGACGCCGTGTTCCGAACCTGACCACGTTGGGTGGGAAAGTTTCATGTCATGAGTACTGACGCTGCAATCTGAGCCGCACACGATTGATTCGGAACGGTTTAGCCTAGGGTAGTCAAGTTGCAGTGATTCGAAGTCGAGGCACATCGTGACACGACAGCGCAAAAGTAGATTGCCGGGAGCAGCGCCCCCGCGAGCGTGGCGCGCCAAGGTCGCGGCCGGTATCGGCGGTGGACTTCTTGTTCTCAACCTGACAGGTTGCGGTGGCGGAGTGGGAAGCATTGCACCGCCGGCGTCGGGCGGCAGCGGCAGTCAGCCCAGCGTCACGGCCAGCGACGCAGGACGCCTGCTCGAGCAGAGCACTTTTGGTCCTACACCGGCGCTCGTGGCCCATGTCCAGAAGGTCGGCATCAGCGGCTTTCTGGACGAGCAGTTTGCCGCGCCTCCTGCTTCCTACCCCGACCCGCCCGACTATCACGTGCAGGGCCCGGTCGAGCAGCAGTTTTTCGTCAATGCGCTCACCGCCCCGGACCAGTTGCGCGAGCGCGCAGCCTTCGCCCTCAGCGAGATGTTCGTGGTCTCGTCGTTCAAGATCAATGATGCCAACGCTCTGCTGCCCTACGTGCGCATGCTGCAGAAGGACGCGTTTGGCAACTATTTCGACCTGCTCAAGGACGTCACTCTCAGCCCGACCATGGGCCGCTACCTGGACATGGTCAACAACGACAAGCCCGACGCGGCGCGCGGCACCAGTCCGAACGAGAACTACGCTCGCGAGATCATGCAGCTCTTCTCGATCGGTCTGCAGCAGCTGAACCCCGACGGGACACCGAAGCTGGACGCCAACGGCGTTCCCATTCCCACCTACGATCAGGACACCATCGAGGGCTTCTCTTCGACCTTTACCGGCTGGACGTTTCCCACCAAGCCCGGCGCCACCTTGGCCCGCCATAATCCGGCTTACTACAACGGTCCGATGGAGGTGTATGCGAGCAATCACGACCCGGGGACGAAACAATTGCTCAATGGCCTCGTGCTGCCCGCCGGCCAGAGCCCGGACAAGGACCTCGATGACGCGCTGCACAACATTGTGAATCATCCCAATGTCGGGCCGTTCATCGGGCGGCAACTCATCCAGCATCTGGTGACCAGCAATCCCAGCTCCGCCTATGTGGGCCGCGTTTCCGCGGTGTTCGCCGACAATGGCGCAGGAGTTCGGGGCGATTTACAAGCCATCATTCGCGCCATCCTTACCGACCCGGAGGCGCGGCGCGACACGCCGGACAGCCCCGATCCCAATTTCGGCCACCTGCGCGAGCCGGCGCTTTATATCACCAGCTTGTTGCGGGCGCTCAATGCCGTGAGTGATGGTGTGGCCCCGCGTGCCTACAGCGCCCGGCTGGGGCAGGAAATCATGCACTCGCCCTCGGTGTTCAATTTTTTCCCGCCCAATTACGCCATTCCCGGAAGCACCCTGAAAGGACCCGAATTCGGATTGCAGGACACGGCCAACATGGCGATCAAGGCCAACTTCATCAATGCACTGGCGTTTGGATCTTTGGGAAGCGGCACCATGGCGGACCTGAGCCCCCTGGTCAGCGCGGCGGGTGACGCGAACGCGCTGCTTGATAGCTTGACCGTGTTGTTGTTGCACGGCGAGATGCCGGCTACCATGCGCGCCACCCTGCTGCCTGCGCTCACGGCAATTCCAGACAGTCAACCGAAACTGCGTGCGCAGGCCGCGTTTTACCTGGTCGCGACATCTTCGCTTTACCAGGTGCAGCACTAATCTCCTTGGAGTCCCGCATGCCTCTCCTGCAACCCGCCACCCGCCGCCGTTTTCTCAGCCAAGGCTGTTGCGCTGCTGCCGCTTCGACCGTCTTCTCAGGCTTCGGAGGCTTCGGCCTGATCAACGCCCTGGCGCAGCAGACCGCGCCTGATTACAAGGCGTTGGTGGGGATCTTCATGTTTGGCGGCAACGACGGCAACAATCTTCTGGTGCCGCTGGGAGCCCAGGATTATGGGGCATATTCCAGCGCCCGCGGTCCGCTGACGCTGGCCCAAGGAGCATTGCTGCCGATTCAGCCAGTCACCGCACCTCAACCTTTTGGTCTGCACCCCAAGCTTGCCGAGATCCGGGCACTGTTCGATCAGGGGAAGGCTGCTTTGCTATGTAACGTCGGTCTGCTGGTGCGTCCGCTCTCCCGAACCGAGTACCTCGGGCGAACAGCTCCGCTGCCCGTCAATCTGTTCTCGCACGCCGACCAGCAGGCACAGTGGCAGACGTCGCTGCCCAATGGGCTGGGCAATAGTGGCTGGGCCGGGCGTACCGCCGATCAAGTCCAGGCCAGCAGCACCGGCTTTCCGACGATCGTGACCGTGGCCGGCAACAACATTTTCTGTGTCGGAAATCAGACGCGACCGGCCAGTTTCGTGCCCGGCTCCAGTGCCGTCTTTCAAGGCTTTGACAGTTCCGCGGTGGCGCAGGCGCGCCTGAGCGCCATGCAGCAACTGCTCAGCTTCGACTCCGGTATCTCCCTGGTGCAGTCGGCCAGCGGCATTACAGGGAATGCCTTCAAGTACGGTCAACTGCTCACCGATGCCCTGGCGGGAGCGGCCAAATTGCAGACTGTGTTTCCCAAGACGTCGCTGGGGGCGCAGTTGCAGGAGGTCGCCAACATCATTCAAGTGCGCGCCGCCCTCGGCATGAAGCGACAGATCTTTTTCTGCGCGCTGAGCGGATTCGATACGCATTCGAACCAGCTCCCTGACCAGGATCAATTGTTCTCCGAACTCAGTCCGGCGCTGGGTGCTTTCTATCAGGCGACCGTCGAGATGGGCGTGGCGCCGGCGGTGACCAGCTTCACGCTTTCGGATTTTGGGCGCACGCTGAAGCCTGCTTCCGGCCTTGGTAGCGATCATGCTTGGGGCAACCACCACATGATCGTGGGAGGCGCGGTGCAGGGCGGCGATCTGTATGGCCAGTTCCCAACCATGGCTCTTGGAGGTCCGAACGACGCCGGCAGCGAGGGCCGCTGGATACCCACCACCTCGCTCGACCAGTACGCCGCGACGTTGGCGTCCTGGTTCGGCGTCACCCCCGCAAGTCTTGGCGCCGTGTTCCCCAATTTGGGGAACTTTGCCGCGCCAACATTGAAATTTCTGGGATAAACGAATCGGATCGGCAGTGGAGAGTGGGCGATGGTGGCATGGGCAGCCCGCTTCCTCGACGCGCCAGCGCACTTCCGCGCTATGATGCGGCGTGAACTTGCTCGTACCCAGAACTGCCATGCGATCCTTTTTGCGTCTCGCACTGCCACTCTGCCTGGTTGCCGCCCTCGGCGCCTCGCCCACGCATCCCACCCTTGCCCTGGGCGCGTCGGCGCCCGACTTCGCGCTTCCCGGAATTGATGGCAAAGTGCATCGCCTTGCGGACTATGCCGCCAGCAAGATCCTGGTAGTGGTCTTCACATGCAATCACTGCCCCACGGCCGAGCTATACGAGGGACGGATCAAAAAGCTGGCCGCAGATTACGCCCCCAAGGGGGTTGCCCTGGTGGCCATTCAGCCCAACAACCCCAAGGCCGAACGCCTGGACGAACTGGGATACACCGACCTCGGCGACACGCTTGCCGAGATGAAACTGCGGGCCGCCTACCGCCATATCACCTATCCGTACCTCTACGACGGCGACACGCAGCAAGTGGCCAACGCGTACGGGCCGGTGGCCACGCCGCATGTCTTCATCTTCGATGCGGCGCGCAAGTTGCGCTACGTCGGCCGTGTGGATGACAACCCGCGGGAACAGTACGTCACCTCGCATGACGCCCGGGACGCGCTCGACGCGCTGCTGGCGGGCCAGCCGGTCAAGGTGGCGAAGACGCCGGCCTTCGGCTGCTCAACCAAGTGGATCTACAAGGAAGAGGGTCGCCGGCTCGAAGTAGAGAAATTGAACGCCCTGCCGGTGGATGTCCAACTGGTCACCGCCGACGATCTGCACCGGCTGCGGACCGAAGCTTCCGGCAAACTGCGCGTCATCAACTTCTGGGCCACTTGGTGCGGTCCCTGCATCGAGGAGATGCCCGATCTTGAGACCACGCGGCGCATGTACCGCAACCGTCCCTTCGAGATGATCACGGTCAGCACCAACATCCCGGCCGAGAAGACCGGCGTCTTACGCGTCCTGAATGAGGACCATGTCGGCGCGCGCAATCTTCTGTTCAACGCCAACAGCCCCTACCCGCTGATGGCCGCTTTCAATAAGAACTGGGACGGCGCGCTGCCCTATACCGTGGTACTGGGGCCCGATGGCGCACTGCTCTACGAACACCAGGGTGAGATCGATATTCTCGAGCTCCGCCGCGCGATCCTCTCCAATATGTCGGACGACAGCTACGTCGGGCAGCAAGCGTACTGGAGGGCAGGAGGAAAGTGAAGTTGGGGCAGGTGCGGCGAGCATGAGCTCCGGTGGTCATCCGGCGTCGCGGGGGACGGTTGCGGCAGCCCTTTCCGCAGTTGGCAGCGTGTTAGCGGCATCCACCTGTTGTTTGCCGGTGGTGCCGATGGTTCTCGCCGCCGGTTCGGCGGGAAGCGCCGCCGTCATTCAAGCGCTGCGCATCCCGTTGCTCGCCGCCTCGGTCTTGTTTGTCGTGCTGGGGTTCCTGCAAAGCCGTCGTGAGCGTCAATGCCAAGGTCGGGCCAGGGTGTGGCGCCAGGTGGTGTTGTGGACGTCGGCGCTGATTGTCGCGATTTCCATCCTGTTGCCGCAGGTGTTTGCCGATCTAATGGAGCGGCTGTTGTGACCAACAAGAAACTGATGCCGGGATTGGTGGTGGCCATTGCCTTGGCCGGCTTGTTTTACCTTTATGGGGGCCACGAGACGCCCGCGGGTCAACCCCCTCTGGCGGAGCTGAACGCGGCCACCTTGACCGGACTCGAGCACGAATTTAACAACAGCCATGCGCATGTGCGCGTCCTGCTGTTGCTGTCACCGACGTGACCCGTCTGTTTGCGGGGGGCCTCCGCATTCCAGTCCCTGCTGGCCACGCAACGCGATCCGCATCTGCGCGTATTTGTAGTGTGGGAACCCGTTCTGCCGATGGATTTCAGCGCCCCGTCATCCATAACACTGCACCGCATCGCAGATCGGCGGGTCACGCAGTACTGGGATCATGATCGTGTCCTCTCGCACCTGATGGGCGAGCATGATCCTGCCAGCATCGTCTGGGACTATCTGGCCGTCTACAGCCCGGAACAGCTCTGGACCGCAGCCCCGCCGCAACCGGGCTTTCAGGGAGGCCCCGTGGTGCGTGCCGTCACCGGAGCCAACCAATTTCTGCAGGCATTGACTGCGCCTGTCGCCAAGTGAACGAACCTGGCGGCAGCCGTTTTTGTTTCATCCGTTGCTGCTTCATGATGAAATGGTGTTGCTCGTAGAATCGCGTCGGTGACGACTCAGGACTTCATGCTGCGTACCGCCTTGCGTCTCGGAATTTTCTGTCTTGTCACTGCGTTGTGGGCTTCCAGCCAGAGCTCCGCGTTCACCCCCTTGCAGCGCTGGCGTACGGCGATTCTCGCCGGGGACGCCTCCGGTCTGGCCGCTTTGTACTCGAAAGCTCCGCCCAGCATCGTCGTCAACTCAACCGGTGTGCATCCCGATGTCGCCCTTGAACTGACGTTCTGGGCGGCCCTGAAAAAGTCCGGGCTGGTCGGATTGAACCTGGACGGACTCCGCCTGGTGGCGATCAGTCCGCAGGTGGAGGAGGCCTTCTTCCAGGCGGAACTTGTGGCCACAACCCCGGGGGGACGCCGCAACTTCTATTTTTTTGCCGGCCAGGTTTGGGCGCACGAGGGCGAGGCATGGAAGCTGGTATCCAGCACGCGCACCGACCTGGCGCGACTGAAGCAGCCGAATTCACTGAACGCGATTCTCTACCCACCGGGCGCCGATGCGCACGCCGACCTCGCAAAAGGTCTTGCAGAAGCCGCCCGCTCGCATCGCCGTGTTCTGGTCGAGTTCGGCGGCAACTGGTGCTACGACTGCCACGTGCTCGACATGGCCTTTGACCATTCCGAGCTGACGCCGCTCCTTGAGGCCAACTACGTCGTGGTGCGCGTGGATGTCGGCGAGTTCAACCGCAACTTGGACATTGCCAAGCAATACGGGGTGCCGTTGGAAAAGGGTGTTCCCGCGATCGTTCTGCTCGACAGCAGTGGCAAGCTGCTCTTCAGCTCGCAACACGGCGAGTTCGAATCCGCCAGGCGACTGGGTCCGTCGGACCTGATCGCGTTCCTGAATGAGTGGAAAGGGAAGTGAGGATGAAAAGGCGCTGAGACCGCGTTCGCGGAGTCCTTCGAGGTTCGCGGACAGGCGGGGTCGAGTCCCCCGGGACGACCGGGCAACCAGCCCGTGCCGCCGAGATCCGGCGACTCTTCCACCCGCTTCCGATTCGTGTCAGGATCAGTTCCCATGAGTGCTGCTTTGTTTGCCGCCATTCCAGCGGGTGACGTTGAGTCCGTCGCGACGTTGCTGGCGGCCCATCACGGACTGGCCGAGGCGCGTGACGCGCAAGGGCGTTCCGCCGTGCTGGTTGCCGTCTATCACCGCCAACCCGCCATTCTCGATCTGCTGCTGGCACAACAGCCCACGCTCGATTTGCACGCTGCCGCCGCCACGGGACAAACGGTACGGGTGCAGGTCCTGCTTGATGCCGATGCCGGCCTGCTCGACAGCGTTTCCAGCGATGGCTGGACGGCCTTGCACCTGGCTGCTTTTTTCGGGCGCTTGGAGACGGCGGCGTTGCTGCTCGATCGCGGGGCTTCGACCACGATCGAGTCGCAGAACGCCATGCGCAATACGGCGCTCAATGCCGCCTGCGCCAGCAACCAGACGGAGGTGGCACGCCTGCTGCTGCAACGCGGTGCCGGCTCCAATGCCCGCCAGGCAGGCGGCTTCTCCTGCCTGCACGCGGCCGCGTACAACGGCAACGTCGAGCTTGCTTCATTGTTGGTCGCCGCCGGCGCCGACCTTGACGCAGTGAACGACGCCCGGCAAACGCCGTTGGATCTCGCCATGCAAAAGGGTCATCAGGTGGTGGCTGAATTGTTGCTGAAAGTTGGTGCGGTCGGGTGAGGGATGGATGCCGGGTTGTGCAAGCTCGCACTTCACATCTGCACGCTTGCCCCCGTCCTTCAGCGCCCGGCTTTCCATCGCGGTCGGAGTGCCGCGCAGGAAACCACTATGCAGAAATACCGTTGTGCGCTTGTTGTCGTGCTCGTGTTTTCCTGGGGCGCTCTTCGCGCCTCGGCGACCGACACGAGTGGGCCAGTGGGTACCTGGTTCCTGAACGCCAACAATCAGCACCTGACAGTCACCATTGAAAGTCGCGTCCAGGGTGTTCTCGACGGAACCTGGACCGCGAATGGCCGCCCGGAAGCATTGGATCGCATCACCTGGAATGCCGCCCGGCGCCGCCTTGAGTTCCGCCGCGTAGCAGGCGGGTTCTGGGAGTGGTACCGCGGCTCGATCGTCGAAGGCGTGCTGGTGGGTCGTTTTTCGCGAAGCGCCTCGGTTGCCACACGTCCCATGCAGTTCAAGGCCTACGCGTTTCATGTGACGGGCTGGAACAGCAGCTTTCTCGACGCACCCTTGGCGCCACGGGTGTTCGAGATCGTTGTGAATCAGAACCAGTACGGACGGCTGCGCCTGGATCACGACCCGCAATCCGCCACCCGTTTTGTCGGCCGGATGAAGATCTACGCCACCGCCAAGGACGGGGCCAAGGGCGAGGGTCCCGAGGAAGATATCGCGATTACGCAATGGGACGGCGTCCACCTCCGATTTACACGCACGGTGGCGAAGGGCACGCAGACGTTTACCGGCATGCTGCATCTGCGAACGGTGTCGGGAAGCTATACACAGTCCGGACAAAATGGCAGCCGGCCATGGAGCGGGACGCGCGCCGAAGTTTTAAGTTACGGGTTCGCGATGATGAAAGATCCTGGCGCCCGGGCGCGATGGCAGGCGCGCACCCGTCGGCAGATCGAACACCTGATGATGGCCGACGACCCGGGGCCGACCGAGTCGAAGGTTACGGTGTTGCGCTCCAACCTTCCTCCCATCGCCTCGCGGCGCCTGCCTGCCGGGCGGGACGACAACCCGGCACAATGGCCGCAGCACTATGTGCGGTCGGAACTACAGTTCGACTTCACGCTTCCCAACCCGTACGGTGGACCTCCTCTGAACCGCCGCGCCCACGCTTATCTGGCCGTACCGACCACCCCGCCGCCTGCCGGCGGCAGGTATCCCGCACTGTTGGCGCTCAACGGCCACGGCGGCAGCGCGTGGAAGGTGATGGATCCCGATAACGACCTCTACTGGTACGGCGACGCATTCGCCCGCCGAGGATTCGTTGTGTTGGCGCTGGATATCTCGCACCGCCCTCCGGCGGATCGCCGCGTGCCGTATCAATCCGCACCGTTTTACACCGGCAGCGTGAACGGCGACGATGCGGACCACGGCAACGGTCCCCACCCCTCCATCACAGCGGTGGGTTTTGATTCCGATTGGGAGGAGGATGGGGAGCGTGTCTGGGACGCCATGCGCGGGTTCGACTACCTCGCTGCGCTGCCGAATGTGGACAGGTCGCGGATCGTGGTCACGGGTCTCTCCATGGGAGGGGAAGTCACAACCTTGCTGGGCGGCCTCGAAGACCGTCTCGCCATGGTGATCCCCGCCGGTTTTTCCCCCGATTTGGGCGTTATGGCGTGGCATGGCAACCATCCCTGCTGGCGCTGGACGCACGCCGACATTCGTGAGTACGTGGACGTTTCCGACTTGGAGGCCCTCGCCGCGCCGTGGCCGCTGATCGTGGAAACCGGCGCCGCCGATCCAACTTACTCGTCGCTGCCGCAGCCCTTTGCCAGCGACAAGCAGGTCCTGCGCCGCAGCCGCAATGCCTACGGCGGTGAGGCCGGCCGCATCGTGCACTACCTGCACGGCGATCAACACCGCTATCACGTGGGTGACGTCAACCCCAGCCAGGCATCGGAAATCGGGCTGCGAACCCCAGCAGTGATCGCTCCCACCGCTCCCGCATCCGATGCCTGGCAGCGTGACGACCGCACTTTCGTTGAGCCGGCGACCTTGTTTGATTACATCGCCTTCTTCCTGAAGTAAGAGGACGTACGCTGGCCAGCCAGGCAGAAGACTTACCCGGCAAAGGGGTAATCGGTGTAGCCCGTCTCATCCCCGCCATAGAACGATCCCGGCTGGGGCGTGTTCAGGGCCGCGCCGTGGCGCAGGCGGTGGGGCAAGTCGGGGTTGGCGATGAACAATTTGCCGAACGCCACCAAATCGGCGTCACCGCCGGCCAGGACCGCTTCGGCGCGCGTGCGGTCGTAGCCGCCGTTGACCATGAGCACGCCGCGGTAGATCCGGCGGAAAAAGCTCACCGGCACCAGTTCGCCACCATGGCTCAGATCGGACTCGTTGGCCTCGACGATGTGAACGTAGGCGAGCGGAAACGCGTTCAGCGCGCCGACCACCGCGCTGAAGGTGGCGCGCGTGTTGCCGTCGCGCATGTCATTGAAGGTTCCGCCCGGCGACAAACGGACACCAACCCGCTCGCTGCCGATCTCCTCGCCAGTGGCCCGGATGACCTCAAGCAGCAGACGGCTGCGGTTTTCGACTGGGCCGCCGTACGCGTCGGAGCGCCGGTTGGTGCCATCGCGCAGGAACTGGTCGAGCAGGTAGCCGTTGGCGGCGTGCAACTCCACCCCATCGAAGCCGGCCTCGCGGGCGCGAGCAGCCGCCGCACGAAACTCCGCCACGACGCCGGCGATCTCTGCAGTGGCGAGTGCCCGCGGCATGACAAACGGCTGTGGCCCCTGGTACGTCATGGCCATGCCCGCGGGTACCACGGCCGAGGGTGCGACGGGGATGGCGCCTTCGGGCTGCAGCGACGGGTGCGAGATACGCCCGACGTGGAAAAGCTGCAGAAAGATCTTCCCGCCGCCGGAGTGGACCGCGTCCGTGATCTGTTTCCAGCCCGCCGCCTGCTCCGGCGTGTACATGCCCGGCGTCAAGGGATAGCCAATGCCTTGTGGTGAGACTTGGGTGGCTTCAGTGACGATCAATCCGGCTGAGGCCCGCTGGCGATAGTAGAGGACATTGCGCGCCTCAGGAGCCAAGCCGGCTCCGGCCCGGTTGCGCGTCATCGGGGCCATCACCAGCCGGTTCGCCAAATGTGTCGGGCCCAGCTGGAAAGGGGAGAAGAGAAGATCTGCCATGCGGAAGGTTTAGATGAAAGTGGCAGCTACCGGGATTCAGACGCGGCCGGCAGGCTTGACTCTCCGCGCGAGCGGCGGCCTCACGGTGCGCGCTAGGCGTACTCGAAGAGCGCCATGAAGCCGTAGTCCATGTGTAACTGCATATGGCAATGGAACAAGGCGGGGCCGGGGTTGTTGGCGACGAAGTCGCACTCCATTTCCTGGTAGCCGCCCAGCATGGCGACATCCTTGAGGATGCCCGCCGTGACGCGTCCGCCGATTCGGGTCAGCTCAAAGCTGTGGCGATGCAAATGCATGGGATGGATGTCATCGCTGGCATTGCGCAGGCGCAACCGATAGCGGCGGCCGTGCTGCAGCCGGAAACGGGGTTGCATCGTCTCCATCGAGAACGCCATGCCGTTGATCGTCCACTGGTTGAAGCCGTCCAGCGCCGCGTTGCGCTTGGCGAAGGTCATTTCGAGAATTGCATCCGGTGGTGGCGCGGTCCCGGCGGAGTGTCCAAAACGGGTGTAGTCCCAACGGTACGGCGCCGGCGCCAACCATTGCGGCTTGCCTTGGCGCCCGGCGTACTCGACCACGATGCCCATTCCGTGCCCGCGATCGTCATCGGCGAGATCGCCCAGCACCCAGACCCCGGGATGACGCATGGTGACGATGGCGGAAACGCGCTCCGCAGTCCCAATCCACAGGACCGGCACCTCGGCGGGCGTCGGGACGGGGTTGCCGTCCAGCGCCACGACCTTGAAGGTATGTCCGGGCAGCGCCAGGCTGCGGATCTCGGTGGCGCTGCCGTTAATGATGTGCAACAGCACCCGTTCGCCGAGGCGCACCCGCAGTGGTTCACCGCTGCCGAGCATGCGGCCATTGATCGTGAAGGCGCCGTAGCCTACTTCGTAGCCGTGCGGGCGGCCGCGCGCGAGCGACGCGCGCATGGACGCCTCACCCGCAGCTTGCAAGGCGCCCTCCGTGCCGCCCGACGGCAGAAAGTCCTGGGCCATGTCGCCACCGCGGCTGAAGGCGGGTTCGAATTCTTTGAGCACCAGAAAGAATTCCCGGTCGTAGGCGCCGCGGTCGGCGGCGGGTTCGATGTACACCGGGCCGACCTGCCCGTTGTACTGCCCGCGGCTCAGATCGCGGCCGGCGCGCAGGTGCGTGTGGTAGAAGCGAAGGCCGGCAGGACCGGGGATGAAGGCGAAGCGCCGCCGCCCATGCGCCGGCACAAAGGGCGTGCCTTCCTCGGCAGCGCCGTCCACGGCGGCAGGCACGAACTGTCCGTGCCAGTGCACCTGTTCCGCGCGGTCGGTGTCGTTGATGACATCCACCACCACCCGCCGCCCTTCGCGGAAGCGCAGCAAGGGTCCCGGAAACTGTCCGTTGTAGGTGGTCGTGGAGATGATGCGGTCCGGCGCCAGCTCCACCAGAGAGGTGGCGATGCGGAGCGTGTAATCCGCGCGTGCATCAGGAGCCGGACTCAACGCCGGGAAAGTGTGGCCCCGCGTCAAGGCAGCCAAGCTGGCGGCGGAGCTGCCCGCACGGAGAAAGGAACGTCGGTCCATGAGAAGTGCCCGGTCCGGGTTAAGCGTATCCGGGATGATGCCGGTGCATCCGCGGCGGCTCAGAGTGGTATCAGTGGCCGCCGCCGGATGGCAGGTTCAATTGTGGTCGCTTCGCTTCCGGCCAGTCGAGATGGAAGAACTGTCCGCGCGGTGCGTCGATACGTTCGTAAGTGTGGGCGCCGAAGTAATCGCGCTGCGCCTGCAGGAGATTGGCTGGCAACACCCCACTGCGGTAGCCGTCGTAGTAGGAGAGGGCGCTCATGAAGGCGGGCGCCGGAATCCCGTGGGTTGCGGCAAGTCCGACAATCCGCCGCCAGTTGGTCTGTGTCTGCTGCACCTGCTGGTTGAAATATGGGTCCAGTAGCAGGTTCACCAGATCCGGATTGTTCTGGTACGCCTCGGTGATCTTCTGCAGGAAGCGGGCACGGATGATGCAGCCGCCGCGCCAGATGGCGGCGATTTCGGCAAAATTCAGCTTCCACTGATATTCCTTCTGCGCCTCACGCATGAGCTGGAAGCCCTGCGCATAGGCACAGATCTTGGAGCAGTAGAGGGCATCGCGGATGGCGGTGACCAGTTCCTTGCGGTCGCCGTCGTAGGCCGCCGCCGGTCCCTTGAGAATCCGGCTGGCCTGGACGCGTTCCTCCTTGAGCGCCGACAGGCAACGGGCGAACACCGCCTCGGCGATGGCATTGGCGGGGATGCCCATGTCGAGAGCGCTGACGCTGGTCCACTTGCCGGTGCCCTTCTGTCCGGCAGCGTCGAGCACGTGGTCCACCAGATAGCCTTCGGCGTGAAGGGGGTCGTGCTGCTGCAGAATGTCAGCGGTGATCTGAATGAGGTATGAGTCGAGATCTCCTTGGTTCCACTCGCTGAAGATCGTGCTCAGTTCGGGGGCCTTCAGGCCCAGCAGTTGCGCCAGCAGCCAGTAGGCTTCGCCGATCAACTGCATGTCGATGTACTCGATACCGTTGTGCACCATCTTAATGTAGTGGCCGGCGCCGTTCGGGCCGAGGTAGGCGGTGCAGGGAACTCCCCCCGTCACAGGCCGGCCCGGAGCGTAGTTTTCGATGGGCTTGCCGCTGGCCGCGTCCACCTTGGCGGCGACCGCTTCCCAGATGGGACGGAGATGCTTCCACGACTCGGGATCGCCGCCCGGCATCATGGACGGTCCGAAGCGGGCTCCCAGTTCGCCGCCCGAGACGCCCGAGCCGAAAAACTTGCACTGTTTGGCGTAGTCGCGCTCGCGGCGAATGGTGTCGGTCCAGAGCGAGTTGCCGCAATCCACGACGATGTCGTCCGCGGCGATGCCGGCAGCGATCAGCTCCTTCGTCACCGCGTCCACCGCGGCGCCCGCCTTGACCAGAATGATGAACTTGCGTGGACGCTTGACCGCCGCCACCAGTTCGGCGATCGTGGCGCAGCCCACCAGGCCTCCCGGCGGGTTCTCACGCGCCACAAAGCGCCGCATGACATCGGTGGTGCGATTGTAGACGGCAACCTTGAAGCCGTGATCCGCAATGTTCAGGGCAAGGTTTTCACCCATCACCGCCAACCCGATCAGGCCAATGTCGGCCACAGCAGTCTCACTCATGTCGTTCCTTTCACCCCCGCATGGACGATGCCGACGACCCGCGCCAGAATCACACGGGCGGCTCGCGGCAAACCTATTGATGATAGACGACCCGTCACGCCAGGTTCGATCAAAGCGCCGGGCAACTCGGTTTCTGTGGAGCCGAGAAGGCGGGCGGAAGCCAAAAAATCCTCCACAAAATTGCTGCGGGCGTTCGTTGCCGCCCGACGGGGTTGAACCAAGGCACGCGTGTCAGCCAGATTTTTGTCACGGGTACCCCGCGACCGCTTTAAGCGCCGGGGTGAGGGATCTCCGCGTGGTCGACGCACCAGCGCCCTAGCCGCCAATTCCCTCGTCCGCCGATGGACCGTAGATGCTGGGCACGGGAATATCGTTCAGGCGGAGGTAGACGCCCAGCTGGGCGCGGTGGTGGATCAAGTGACTGAGTGCGAACGAGCGCACGATGGCGCTGCGCGGAAGCGTGAGCAGCGTCTTGCCGTTCTGCAGCAGCGACCAGGGCTCCGCCAGCTTCGCATCCGCGACGCCCGCCAATGCGGCGCGCGCTTTCGTGACGTTGGCGTCAAAGCGCTCCATGATCTCCCGGTGTGACGTCGAGACCGGCCGCGGCGGCATCGACTTGCCGCTCGGGGCGATATCCATCGAATCCCGCTCCAAGGCCATCAAGACGAAGCCGGGCAGGTCGGCGAGGTGACTGGCCAGCCAGCCCATCGAGCCGGACTTTTCATGCGGCTTCCAGCCAAATTTATCTTCCGGGACGCGCGCGATGGTCTTGCGCGTGTTGGCCATCTCTTGATCGAACTCGGGAATCAGGGCGGCACCAAGGGTCATGGGAGTCTCCTGAGAAAGGGTAACGGAACCCACCTCTAAGCGAAAGTGGTCTGCCGTCGTGTCGGCTACTGCAAAAAAAGGGAGGACGGGAGGAAGGAAAGCTTACATGCCTCTCACCGCGACTTCCGGACGTTACAGAAATACGAGCGAGCGGAAATGAGGGCGCACTCCTCCCGGAGGGCGGGGCCGCTCACCCCGGTCAACGCGCGCTGGAGGGCGCCCGGCCCCATTGCAGATAGAGCGTTGGCAAAATCAAGAGGTTGAGCAGCGTCGAGGTGATTAACCCTCCGACGATGACGATGGCCATGGGGAGTTCCATTTCTCGCCCACTATGCTGTCCGCCCACCAGGATGGGAAGCAGAGCCAATCCAGTGGCAGTGGCGGTCATCAATATGGGTACCAGTCGTTCCCGTGCGCCCCGAAGGACCAACTGAGGGCCGAACTCCTCGCCTTCGCGTTCTTCCAGATGGTGGTAATGGCTGACCATCATAATGCCGTTGCGAGCAGTGATGCCCAACAGGGTAATCAGTCCGACCAGCGTTCCCACGGAAACCGGGCTCGAACTGACCCAAACCGCTGCGACGCCCCCGAGAAATGCAACCGGGATATTGAACAGCACCAAGGCGGTGGCTCGTACCGAGCGAAAGGCCAGGTAGAGCAGGAACACTCCCGCCGCCAGTGCCGCGAGGCTCAAGGTACGCAGGCGAGTGGTGGCCTCCGCACGGCTCTGATATGCACCGGCGTACTCGATCGTGTAGCCGTTCGGCGGATGGACATGGCTGCCGATACGTGCCCGAGCGCGATTGACGAACCCGACGAGATCACGCCCATTCACATTGCATTGCACCACCACCACCCGCGAGCCATTTTCCCGCGTGATTTGCTGCGGTCCCTCCGTCATGTGGACGTCCGCCACAGAGGCGAGGGGAACCGGGCTCTGACCAGGAGAGCCGACCAGCAGCGTTGCGGCCATGGCTGGGGACGCCACAGAATCTTCGGGGAAGCGGACGACCAAGTCGAAATGGCGCTGTCCCTCGAAGACCGTGCCCACGGTTGAACCGTAGAACGCCGTCTGCACGGTAGACGCCAAATCGGCGCTGCTGATCCCGTAGGCGGCGGCGGCGGCGCGACGAAGATGAATGTCGAGTTCGGGAACGTTGCTGGCCTGCGCCATTTGCAAGTCGCGCACCCCGGGCAGCGTCGCCAGTTGCGCCTGGACCTGGGCGGCAATCTGTTGCAGTTGGTCCAGGTCACCGCCATAGATCTTGATCGCCACGGTGCCCGTGCTGCCGGCGAGCACCTCACCCATGCGCTCGGAAATGAAGCCTTTCGCTGCCCACACGAATGCAGGGAAGGTCTGTGTGACCCGGTGGATCTGCGCCAAGGTACGTTGGCGATCGAAACCGGAGCGTAGATTCAGGTCGAACTCACTGTTATTGGAGGAGACCGTGTCCTCTCCCAAGCTGGCGCGCCCGGCGCGTTGATCGACGGAAGCGACTCCCGGCAACCGCAGCAGTTCCTTTTCGAGCCGCTGCCCTTCAGCCAGGGTCGTGGACAATGAGATTCCTGGCAGGCTGGTCATGTGCAGAATCAGGTTGCTCTCCTGAAACGGCGGAAGAAATTCTCCGCCCAAATGAGAAAGGGTAACCAGGGCAATGCCGGATCCGATCAACGCGGCTACCGCGAGAACACGGGGGTACGGGAGGGTCCGACGGAGAATCCCTTCGTAATTATTTTTCAGGCTGCGAACCAGCCTGCCGTCCGCTTCTGCCTCGACTGTCGCGCGCCGGGGAAGCCACCAGAATGAAAGGACGGGGGTCACCGTCAGCGCCACGGCCAACGAGGCGAGAATAGCGAGAATGTAGGACTTGGCCAGGGGCGCAAATATGTGCCCCTCGACGCCCGGAAGCGCCAGCACGGGGAGAAACACCAGGACCACGATCAGCGTTGCGTAAACAACCGAACCGCGCACTTCGGTGGAGGCGTGAAAAACCACTTCCCATAGCGGGGCGGGCCGGGCGGCGATCTGGTTTTCGCGCAAGCGGCGTCCAATGTTTTCCACATCGATGATGGCATCGTCCACGACCTCCCCGAGAGCCAGGAGCAGTCCTCCCAGCGTCATGGCGTTGAGCGAAGCGCCGCCGTGTATCAACACCAGAACGGCGGTCAGCAATGACAGCGGGATGGCCGTGAAGCTGATTGCGGCCGCGCGTCCGTTGCGCAGAAAGACGACCAGCACCAGCACCAGGAGCAGCCCGCCCTCTAAAATGGCGGTGTTCAGCTCATGAATCGAGGCCTGCACGAAGCGCGCCTGGCGGAACAGGTCCGGGATGAGCCGAATCCCCGCCGGGAGGGAAGGCTGCAAATCATGCACGGCTCTGTCGATGGCGGTGGTGAGTGGAATCGTATCGGCCCACGGCTGCTTGAACACTTGCAGCACCACCCCGGGGCGCCCATTGAGGGTGGCGCCGCCGATGGGAGGCGGTTCGCCGAAATGAATGGTCGCGACCTGACCCAGCGTGATCGGCACACCGTGCGCAATGGCGACCCCGGTTCGGCTCAGGCTATCGAGATCTTCGATCTGCCCGGAAGCATGAACGATGATTTGTTGCGAGGGCGTGCTGAAGAACCCGCCGCCGAGGGCCCCAGCGTCACGGGCGGCCTGCAAGATCTGGACAAGACTTAGCCCAAACTGCTGCAGCCGGCGCGGGTCCACCGTGATCTGGTACTGCTTGATCTCCCCGCCGTACACGGTCACGTTGGCGACCCCGGGAACAGCGAGGAGACGGCGACGGACCAGCCAGTCCGCCAGCGTCCGGAGACGGTACGGATGCGTGCCCGCCGCATCATCGGTCATGCCGAGCACTTCGGTCATCCCGATTGGAGATGTCACCGGGGTGAGCCGCGGGGGTTGGACGGAGGAGGGCAGCGTGGCCACGGTGGTGAGCGCCTCCGCCACCAATTGTCTGTCGGTCCAGACACTGCTGCCGGAGTTGAAATAAACGGTGATGATGGAGAGTCCATCGATGGAGGTGGAGCGTACGTCCTCAACACCGTTCAGGCCGAACATGGAGGTTTCGAGCGGAATGGTGACTTGTTGCTCGACTTGAGGCGGTGCGAAGCCCGGGGCCTCGGTCTGGATGACGACTTGCGCCGGCGAAAACTGCGGCAAAACGTCCACGGGAGCGTGCAGCGCCTGCACGCCACCCCAGACCAGGAGAACGAGAGCCAGTGCGACGACGACGGCCCGGTTGTGCAGAGACCAGCGAATGATGGCATTCAACATCAGTCGGTATCTCCTTGCACACTGCCCGCACGCAGGGTGCTTTCCACGAGCGCCGCGCCGTGAACTACAACGCGCTCGCCAGGGTGGAGGCCTTGCCCGATGGCGGCATACTCGCCATTCTGGTCCGCTGAGGTGTACAGCACACTCACCGGTTGACGTCGAAAGAGTGCGCCGTCCTCGTCCACGAACACCACCGTGGTGGCGCCTTCCTGTACGAGCGCGGCGGGGTTGATGACCAGCATCGTCTGGGTCTCCGGGGTCTGCAACTGAACGGTGGCAATCATCCCGGGATGCAGATCATGGCGATCGTTGGAGGTGGCGAAAATGAGCGGGAGGGTGTGAGTCTGCGGATCCACGATGCCTGTCGCACCCACGCGCTGCAGCGGAAACCATCGTCCGGGAAGGGATGCAACGCTGAGCGCGGCCCTCTGGACGGCGCTCATATCCGCGATCGCGGATTCCGGAATGGGAACCTCGGCCCAGATCGTCCGGTCGTCGGCAAGCTTGAAGAGCGGCTGCCCAGGTTGAACCAGTTCGCCAGGCGCGAGGTTGGCTTCGACAATAGTTCCCGCCAGGGGGGCGCGCAGTGCGAAGTCCTTTGTCCCCACCGCCCGCAGTGCGCTTCCCGATAACACGGAACCAAACTCACCCAACTGCCCTTCCGCTGCCGTCAGCGCGGCCTGATCGGCAGAGGCCGTCGCCTCAGCCTGCTGCACCTGTTTCAGCGGGGCAATGCCATCGGTGTACAGTTTCCGCGAGCGCTCCAGTTGCGCGTGATCGGCCACCAGCCGCGCCCGTTCGGACGCGAGATTTGCCCGCGCCTGCAGCCGCGTCAGTTGCAGTTGCATTTGCTCCTGCGCCGTATAGGCCGGCCGTAGCCAGGCCACGATCTGGCCTTGGCTGACCGCGCTGCCCAAGGGCGCCAGGCCGGAATGGGTGGGGACGATATACCCGGAAAAAGCCGCCACCACCTCCGCGCTCCGCCCGGTGGGGAGAGTGAGCGGAGCCGTGGTCGTCCACATGCGGGGCAGTCGTCGCATCTGGACGCTGGCCACCCGGACGTCGAGCAGTCGCTGCTGTTGCGCATCGAGCCGTGCAACATCGGGATCGTGAGCGCCGGGTTGATCCCCGGTTTTGACGTCTCCGTCCGCACTCTTTTGGGGCGCGCCATCGACGGGCTGAGCTTGTCTGCCGTCGCCGTCATGATCGGGATCGCTCCCACCCGCGTGCTGACCGGGAGCGCACCCAAAACAGAGCAGGAGTGCCGTCAGCAGCGCCACGGCACCCAAGCCCCTCCGCACGGCGGACCTGCCACGCCGTGACAGGCGGAAACGTCCATTGACAGCCGTGCACCCGGTCATGGCATTTCTCCTTCGGCGAGCCGGAGTTGCGCCGCCGCCACCGCGCGCGCATACAAGGCGGCTTGATACTGCTGCTGGACCTGCAGATCCGTCCGCTCGGCGTCGAGCAGGCTCAGCAAACCGCTCTCACCCTGCTCATAACTTTCCTGCGCGGCTTGAACCACGACGGAGGACTGTGGCAACAGGTCGGAATGAAAAGCCTGAACCTGAGCATCGGCAGTGAGCCAGTCCTGATAGGCCGAAGCGAGATTTTCGGTGACATTGTCGGTGACGCTTTCCACCTCGGCCAGCGCGGCCAGCTTCTGCCCGATCGCCGCTTCGGTTTGACCCCGATAGCGGCTGGCCCACGGCAGCGCGATGGAAGCCTGCACGCCGGCCGTACGTTCCCGCTCCTCGGTCCCATAACTCACGCCGAGGTTGAGATCGGGAAATTTTTGCAGTCGCGCCAGAGCAACTTCTTTCTCCCGGCGCTTGACCATCGCTTCGGCTTGCTGAATCTGTGGCTGTTGCCGGCGCGCCCGGCGTAACAGCTCGTCAAATCCCGGTTGCGGCGGCTCCGGCTCGTCCAGGGTGCCTTCCGCGTGCAGGCGCGCGTCCGGACTTAATCCCAGCAGGACATTCAATCCGACCACTGCCACCCTCTGCTGCCCGACGGCCTCGCGCACCGCTTGCGCGGCGCGTTCGACCTCGATTCGTGCTTGCAGGACTTGCAGGTGCGCGACGTCACCAGCCCGGAATCGAGACTGCGCCGCGGTCGCCATCTTTTGCACCGCCGCACGGGTCTCCTCCGCCGCCTGCCTCTGCGCGTTGGTGAGCAGGACACGGGCAAAGGCCTGCGCGGCTTGAAACGCGACTGCAAGCTGCACTTGTCGCAAGTGCAAGCGCGCTTCCGCCACCGCCTCGGCTGCCGCCGCGCGTCGCAAGCCGCGTTTGCCAGGAAACTCGATCAACTCGCCGAGCCCCCCGCGGTCCGTCACCTTCGAACGTTCATAGGAGAGCGTCAGCGATGGAAGCGCTCCAGCTTGCTCTGCCAGGCCCTGCGCGACCGCAATCTGCTGACGCGCTGCCGCGATCAACGGATGGCGGCGCAGTACGACGGCGAGCACTTGCGGAAGCGTCCAAACTGCTTGCTCGTCCGGGCTCGCCGCCAGGTTCGCGTGTTCGAACGGGAGTGCATGCGCCCCCGGCGCCGATGCTGTTGACGAGGCTTGAGCAACGCAGATCGCACAGCCTGCGAAAGCCGCGAAGAGGGCGCGTCCGGCTGCATTGGGTAGACGGGGCCAGAGCATATTCTTTCCTCTACTGTCTTCCGAACAAACAGTTACGTCTACCGGCCTACGTACGCCGGATGAAAGCGGCGAGAGTCACGGCTGAATTGCGGTGCACTTCCGAAATACAACCGAAAGTCAACGTGAGTGCACCGATGCTTCCGCCGCGAGTCACGGAGCTGGCGAGGGACTCCATGCCGACGTTTCCACTCGAAAGCCGGTCGCATGATGCCAGGGCCGACATATGACGGCTTGTAGAAAATCAGTGCCCAACCATGCGCCCGTCCAGCGACGGCTGGACCGGCCCGGGTTCCGGCGGGAGTTGGGTTTTCCATGACTCATAGACCGATCGAAGGAGACGACCCTGAGCACCCCTCGAAAACCTTGGTCAAGCTTATCAGGGGGATTGGCTCGGCTGCCGGCGCTGGGCCGAGGAGCTACAGAGCAGCAGCATGGCCTGCAAACCAGCAAGGTCTATATGCAGAGCGTCGAGTCATCGGGTCGGGCGCCGCCGGCGGTCACTCCACGGGGCAGAAGAGGACTGGGCGGTCAGCAACGAGGAATTGGCGCCGCATATTATGAGTGGGCCACGCGGTGGACCGGGGTCTGCGGAGAGGTGCCCCGGCAGACAAGGCGCACAATCGGAGACGAATGACTGGCGTCGAGGTGCGCCGCGATGCTGCGCGTCCCTACTGCCAGTGTGCCCGCGAGATTCAACGTGCTACTGAACGAGTGGCTGCACAAGACTTGATCCCAACTGGAGGTCTTTAAACGCGCACCTGACGACCGAAAAACCCGTTGGTTCGGTATCCGCGGCGACGGCGTTGGCTGGCCCACGCTCCGGCTGACCTCCCGAACGCTCCTCGATCAACCTGGGCCCCATCATGCGAAGCGGAACATAATGGTGAATATGTAGCCTCCAAAAATACTCACCGGCCAACGAAAAGGAAGCAACAATCGCAGCGCCGTCATTCCAAGGCTCGTGGAATCTTCAGGGGGCGCGTTCAGGGGTTGAACGGCGATGCCAGAAAGCCCGTAAAGTCATGATTCCTTGGGAAGAACCGCTCATTGTGACCCAGTGACAGTTTGGGTTATGAGGTCAAAATTTCTCTGTACAAATAGGGCAATACTGCGACGGTCACGTCGCCATTTCGCCGTTCGAAAATGTAGCTCCAAAAAATAAGTTAACAACCCGCAAATAATTTCAAGCGCGGGCAGTACTTGTCCACTCGGCCCGCATCCAAGCGGATGTTGTTGATCAATTCTGTAGTCCGCGGGTTAACTATTTCGTACATAAAATTCGAAACGCTCGGCGTCGAGGTTGGGTGGGTACAGTCCTGCGGGCACGTACTGTTTCATCCGAGCCCACAACCTCCACGTCGGATTTAGTTCAGGCCTACGGCGGGCAAACGAACGTGCGCTTTCTTGACAAAGAGGCGTCACGTTCCGATTGACAAAGGTCCTGTTGTTAGATTAGCGTAGGACGGCAACCGGTCCGGAAAAAACACCGTGTCAGTAAAATTGGAAGAGGGAACGCAAATGCGCACATGCAGGGTTAACAAGTTGTGGTTCTTGCCAGTACTCCTGGCTGTTGTCATGGCCGGGTGCGGTAAAGAAACGGTCAATCTCCCAGACACCGCCCCACCCTTTGTGATTTCCACAACGCCTGCCGCAGGTGCTACTGGTGCGGCCTTGAACCCGCTCATCAGCGCCACCTTCAACAAGGCGATGAATGCTTCCACCGTCAACGCCACAACGTTCACGGTGACCGGCGCTGCAGGTGCAGTGGCCGGAACCGTGGCCATGTCGGGCAACACGGCGACCTTCACGCCCACAACCGCGCTCGCCGCGCAGGATGCCACCTACAGTGCGACGGTGACGACCGGGGTCAAGGACTTGGCGGGCAACGCCATGCAGGACCCGTATGTCTGGACGTTTGAAACGACGGAAGTGCCGAGCGTGGTTTCGACCAACCCGGCTCAGGGCGCCACGGGTGTGGCCACCAACCAGACCATCAGCGCGACCTTCCTGCAGGATCCGGACAGTCCCAATGCGGCCTTGAAGTGTTCCACCTTCACCACGGCCACCTTTACCGTGACGGCGCCGTCCGGTCCCGTCGCAGGCGCAGTGAGTTGCGCCGGCGCCACCGCGACCTTCGTACCCACCGCCGCCCTGGCCCAGAACACCACCTACACGGCAACCATTACTGCGGGGGCCCAGAACCTCGCCGGCAATGGCCTCGCCACTCCCTATGTCTGGACCTTCACCACGGGTGCACAACCCAGCGTGATCTCCACCGTCCCCGCGAATGGCGCCACCGGTGTGTTGCCCAGCCAGAACATCACGGCGACCTTCAGCGAGACGATGAACTGTGCGACGCTCTACTCGCCCGCACAAACCTTCACGGTGACAGGCCCCGGCGGGACTGCCGTCGCGGGTGTCGTCAACTGCACCGGGACCACCGCGACCTTCTCACCAACCGCCGTGCTTGCGTCCAACACCGTGTATACGGCCACGATTACCAGCGGGGCCATGGACCCGGAGGGCGAGCCCTTGGTCAGTGGGGTGGTACCGAATCCCTGGACCTTTAGAACCGCTCCGGCCCCCACGCAACCCACGGTCATCTCGACCGTCCCGGTGAACAACGCTACGGGTGTGCCCACCAACCAGAAAATCGCCGCCACGTTCAGCGAGGCGATGAACCCGGCTACGATCAACAATACGACCTTCACGCTGACGGGACCGGGCGGCGCTGCCGTTGCCGGTGCGGTCACCTACGTTGTCTCCGGCTCGGTGGCCACATTCACACCGACAGCCAATCTCGCGCCGGTTACCACTTACGTCGCAACAGTGACCACCGGGGCCCAAGACCTGGCAGGGAATGGGTTGGCAAGCAACTACGGTTGGACCTTCACCACGAGCGCAGCCCCGGACACCACCCAACCCACAGTGATTGCCACGATTCCGACCAACGGGGCCACGGGAGTGCCCATCAACCAGGCCGTCAGTGCCACCTTCAGCAAGGCGATGGACCCGGCCACGATTAACAACACGACCTTTACGCTGACGGGACCGGGCACAACTCCAGTCACGGGGTTTGTGACGTACGCCGCAATCGGAAATACGGCGACCTTCACGCCGTCAGCTCCGCTCCTTGCCTCTACGCTGTATCGGGCCACGATCACCACCGGGGCTAAGGATCTGGCAGGCAATGCACTGGCCACCAACTATGTCTGGACGTTTACGACGGCGACAGCGCCAACCATCGTCTCGCCCACGATCATTTCGACCAACCCTGTGAATGCCAGCGCCAATGTGGCCACCACGGCCACCGTGAACGCCACGTTCAGTGAGGCGATGGATCCCTTGACGATTACCACGGCCACGTTCCAGCTCAGGGGGCCGGGTGGTGCGGTGATCACAGGCACGGTCTCCTACGATGCGATCAACTTTATCGCCACGTTTACACCCTCAGCCGCTCTCGCCGCGACGACCACCTATGTAGCCACGATCACCACCGGGGCTGCGGACCTGGCCGGCAATCGGCTCGCGCCCGGCGCGGCGCCGAATCCTTGGAGCTTCACCACGGGCGCCGTGGCAAGTCCCCCGCCAGTGGCCCTGGGAACGGCCGCAGGTTTCGGAGGCTTTGGCGGTACCGCCGGCATCACCAACCAGGGAACTTTGACCGTGATCAATGGAAACATCGGGACCACCGGCGTTTCGACTAAGATCACCGGTTTCCACGACAACGGCCCCGGGTGTACGTATACGGAAACGCCACTGAACATTGGAGCAGTGAACGGGGCGATTGACACCGCTCCCCCTCCTCCCACGGTTGCGTGTCCCACGGAAGGAACGGCTGCCACCTTCGCCATCGCCACTCAGGCTGCAACCGACACGATGACCGCGTACGGGGCCCTCGTCGCCTTCCCAGGAGGACAAGACGTGTCCACCTGCGCCGGATGCGGCGGCGGCGCCGCGGGCGAGTTGGGCGGACGCACCCTGGCCCCCGGCGTCTATAAATCCGCGCCGGGTAGCTATGGCATCACGATCGGGGACCTCACTCTCGATGCCCAGGGAAACCCCAACGCTTTCTGGATCTTCCAGATGGCGACCTCACTCACCGTGGGCACACCGTCAACACCTCGCAACGTCATCCTGATCAACGGCGCCCAGGCCAAGAACGTGTTTTGGCAGGTCGGCAGCGCCGCAACCATCAACGGGATTTTGGGGGGCGATACGATGGTGGGAACCATCATTGCCCAGGCAGGAATCTCGGTCTCTACTGCCGGCGTCGCCAGAATCACGACCATTAACGGCAGATTGCTCGTTCTAACTGGGCCGCTTACAGTCGTGAACACCGTCGTTAATGTGCCTGCTCCGTAAGGCCATGCCTGAGACCGCCCCCCCAGGGCGGTCTCAGGTCGTTCTGTTCGCGGCGGATGATCGCGACGGTGAAGTGGGTGACCTGCATCGAGAAGATGTCGGGCGCAATTCAGGAGACGACAATGAGATTAGGGGCGCGGACGATTGCCACACTGGCGGGTGCTGTTTTACTGGTGCCATCACTTTTACTCCGAGCGGACGACACCGCCAAGCCTTCGGCCAGAGCGATGGAGGATAAGGCGGTCACTTCCCGTGTTGTGCCCGGCGCCGTACCCAAGGCCAGGCAGGCGGCGGCGATGCCGGCGCCGGCACCCGTGCCGCCTTCGAGTGACACGTACAGCTACACTCCCAAGGTTGATCTCTTCCTGGGTTACTCCGGGATACGGGCGGTGCCGACGAACACGCTGGGAAACCGGATCGTATGGCTGTCCGGCGCCAGCGGATCCATCGCTTTTAACTTGAATCGTTACTTGGGTCTGGTGGCCGACTTTGGTGGCTACCACGACACCAGGCTCCGGCTGACAGGGACCGGTGCGAACCCGCCGCGCTCGGTGACTTCAACCGGGACGGTCTTCACGTACCTCTTCGGCCCCCGCCTTTCCTACCGGTCGGACTCCCGGTTCACTCCCTTTGTGCAAGCGCTCTTTGGAGACATGCACGCCAGTCAGGTGACGATTACCGGTTGTACCGGCGTGGGTTGTACGCCCCTCCGCACGGAGGACGCGTTTGCCATGGCCGCCGGCGGCGGACTCGACCTCAGGGTGCACGACCATATCGCCCTCCGCCTCATCCAAGCCGAATACCTGATGACCCGGTTCGGGGATCAAAACACTGGTGTCAGAACGACGCAGAATGACATGCGCGTTTCGACCGGCATCGTCTTCAACTTCGGTGGCGAGCCGCCGCCGGTCCTCGCCCCGCCGACGCCCAGCCTGAGCTGCAGCGCCGATGCCACCGCGGTCGCCCCCGGCACCATGGTGCACTTCACCGGTACGGTTTCCCCCACCGGCTACCCCTACACCTACACTTGGACCTCCACCGGCGGCAAGCTCGAGCAGTCGCAGAACACCGCGACCCTCGACACCACCGGCTTGGCTCCTGGCGTCTACACGGTCAGCTCGCACGTTGACAATGGTCAGGGCGGCTTCGCCGACTGCAAGACCGACGTCGAACTGCGTGAGCCCGTCAAGAACCCGCCGACGGTCACCGCCAGCGCGGATCCCTCCAGCTTGCTCCCTGGTGCGGCCTCCACGCTGACCGCCGTCTGCTCCAGCCCCGATCAACGGCCCCTGACCCTTGGGTGGACCGTGACCGCCGGCAAGCTGGACACCAACAACCAAGCCGTGGCCCACCTCGACACCACTGACGTGGCGCCGGGCACCATCACAGGCACGGTCACCTGCACCGACGATCGCGGCCTCAGCGCGACCGCCAATACCACGGTCACGGTGGAGACGCCTGCCGCGGCACCGGCCGCCACCCTCGCCACCACGCTCGCCTTCAAGACGAACAGCGCGCGGGTGGACAACGTCGCCAAGGCCGCCTTGGATGATGTGGCCCTGCGTCTGCAGCAGGATCCCAACGCCAAGGCTGTCATCGTCGGCTTCTCCGACTCCTCGGAGCGCAATGCCGACATGCTCGCCAAGGAGCGGGCCGTCAACGCCAAGGCCTACCTCACCACCGAGAAGGGCATCGCCGCCGACCGCATCGAGGTTCGCAGCGATACCACCACCGGTGGCACCAAGGCCGAGGTCTGGATCGTTCCCCAGGGCGCGACCTACAGCGGTTCCGCCCAGCCGTTCGACGAGTCCAGCGTGAAGCCCATGGTGGCCCACCACGCCGCTCGCCGTCATCATGTCCGCCATCACGCGGCCAAGACCGCTCAATAACCCGGTCGGGGGCCGCTCCGGTAGCCCCCACCTCCGCCCGGCTAAGGGTGAGTGGAATCCAAGCTCGATGACGCGGAGGCGCTCATGTCCTCCGCGTTTTTTTTGCCCTGGTGCAGGGTGAAAGTCGTCGTCAATCATGACGACCCGCTTTATCTGCCGCACCGCCAGCGTGGCCGACGCGCCGACGCCGGTGGAATTGGACAGTGCGCCCAATCCGAGCTAACATACGACGCGCCACCCGCGACGACCAAGACCATCTGAGGTTGTCCGTGCGATGCAGCAACTCCAATCCGGACCGATGCCTGATCGTCGGCGTGGGGGCCAGCGCTGGGGGGTTGCCCGCGCTGCGGGGACTACTCGGTCAACTCCCCACGGATGCTCCCGCTGCTTTCATTGTTGTTCAGCATCTTTATCCCCAACACGCAAGCGTGTTGGCGGAGCTCCTTGCCAAAAGCACCGCTCTCCCCGTGGAGCAGATTCGCGACGGTACGAGGGTTGCGTCCGGTCGCGTCTATGTGATTCCCCCCAACTCGACCCTCACGATTTGCAACCACGTCCTGAAGGTTCACACCCCGCGCGAGGACTCTTTTCCCATCAATTGTTTCCTTGAATCCCTGGCCGCCGACCAGGGCGCTTACGCCGTTTGCATTCTCTTGTCGGGGGAAGGGACGGACGGAACGATCGGCTTGCGCGCCATCAAGGAACACGGGGGCATGGCCATGGCGCAAACGCTGGAGTCGGCACACAATGATCCCCTTTTGCGCAGCGCCATTGCCACGGGTCTGGTGGACTCCATTCTCCCTCCCGAGGAGATGTGGGCAAGATTGCAGGGGTACAAGACGCATCTACTCACGCGGGCGGAGGGCCCCGGTCTCCTGCAAGCGCCCCAACTCACGTCCATCCACGATCTGCTTTTCCGTCGTTCCGGGCATGATTTCTCGTTGTATAAGGAGAGCACGTTGTTGCGCCGGCTGGAACGGCGTATGAACCTGGCCCATGCGCACACTGGGGAGCAGTACATCGCCCTTCTCCAGCGCGAGCCGGCGGAAATTGACGCGCTGGTCCGCGATCTGCTGGTGGGCGTGACCGAGTTTTTTCGCGACCCCGACTCGTTTGACTACCTCAGCCGTTATGTGATTCCGCAACTCTTCGCGGGCAAAGCGTCCGACGATGAGGTACGCGCCTGGGTGGTGGGGTGCGCATCGGGGGAGGAGGCGTATTCGTTGGCGATCCTGCTGCACGAGCATCAGCTCACCCTGTCATCGCCCCCCAAGATCCGCGTCTTTGCAACCGATATTGATGAGCTGCGCCTGGCGCGGGCGCGCCGCGCAGCTTACCCGGAGAGCATCCGCGACAAGGTCTCGGCGGATCGGCTGGAACGGTTCTTTACCCACACCCACGGCTCCTACCAGGTGCGGCGCGAGATCCGTGAACAGTGTGTGTTCGCCAACCACAACGTCCTGCAGGACGCTCCCTTCTCACGCCTGGATTTGATTGCCTGCCGCAATGTCATGATCTATCTGCAGGCCGATCTGCAGCGTAAGATCACGCCAATGTTCCACTTCGCACTGCGTCCCGAGGGGTTCCTCTTTATGGGGACGGCGGAGAACGTGATCGGGAATCGCCGGTATTTTTGGCCGGTCCACTCCCGCTATTCCGTTTTCCGAAGGACGGACGTCCCCTCGCGGCTCCGCGTACCCATCATCGTGCCTCCACGCAACTCGACCAACCCCGCTGACCTCGGGAGAAAGCCCGCCATGGACCTACAGCAGACAACCCAACGCTACCAGCCGGCATGCATCGTGGTAAGCGAAGCCGGCGAAATGATCTCGATCACCGGACCCGCCGAACGCTATCTCGACGGCCAGGCCGGCATGCTCCCCGGGGGCAACGTCTTTGACGCCTTTACCCCAAGCCTGCGGGCGAGCCTTCGTGTCCTGCTGCGACGCACCGTTCAGAGTCGCGAGCGTTCCGCGGCGTTGAATATCGGTGTCCTGGAAGCGGGCGGCGAGTCGCGCATTCACGCCGTGATCGAACCGGTGGATGTCGATGGCGGCGAGCGTGTTTATATGCTCGTGCTCCAGGAGCCGGTGACGGGGACGACGCCCGCAACCCAGATCCCTCCGCCACTCGCCGGCAAAGGAAACCATGCCGACCATGACGGCCAGGACGTCGTGGCCCGACTCCAGGGAGACCTCCGTTCCAGTCAGGAACAGTTGCAAGTCGCGGTTGAGGAGCTCAGCGCCTCCCAGGAACATCTGCGCGCCGTCCGGGAGGAGTACCAATCCAGCAAGGAAGAACTGGAGGCATCGCGTGAAGAGCTGCAATCCTACAATGAGGAGCTGCAAACGCTCAACTGCGAACTGAATGGCAAGGTGACCGAGCTCGATCAAGCCCATAACGACATCAAGAACCTGCTGGACAGTACCCGCATCGCCACCGTATTTCTCACGCGCGATCTGCGCATCCGGAGCTTTACGCCCTCGGCGCAGCGCCTGTTCCCGCTGGCGACGAGCGATATTGGCCGCCCGATCACCGATCTGGCCGCGCTGTTTGAGGCTCCCTGGCTGGTGGACGAGATTGCGGCGGTGCTGGAAAGCGAATCGGAACGACACCGCGATGTGCGCACCAGTGGCGACGCACAGTTTCGGTTGGCTATGCTCCCCTACCATGCGAACTCCAGCGAGGTGGACGGCATCGTTCTGACCTTCAACGACGTCACGGAGCTGCAGGAGACCCGCCAGAAAGCGGAACAGGCGCGCGTCTACGCGGAAGACATTGTGAATACGATTCGGGAGTCCCTGCTCGTGCTCGATCAGGACCTGCGCGTGGTCTCCGCCAACGACGCGTTTTACCGGAGTTTCGGGCTTCGCCCCGAGGCGGCGGCCGGGAGTCTGCTTTGGAACGTGAGCAACGGAATGTGGGATAGTCCGGCGCTGCGGGAGCTTTTGTGCGACCTGCTGCCGTCCAACACCGCGATGGAGGACTTCCTGGTCAAGTTTGAAAGCAAGGAGGGGGGAGGACGGTCGTTCCTGCTCAACGCCCGCCGGGTGGACCACCTGGAATTGATTCTGCTGGCCATGGAGGATGTCACCGAGCGCCAGCACACCGCGGACAAGTTGCGCGAGGCCAATGCCCGTTTGACGAACTTCTCCTATGCCATGTCCCACGACTTGCAGGAGCCCTTGCGGATGACGATCAGCTTCTCCCAGTTGCTCGCACGCGATTATGGCAGCCAGCTCGATGTTCGCGCCAACCAGTACATTGAATATGCGGTGCAGGGAGCGATGCAGATGGAGTCGTTGCTCAAGGGGCTGCGCGAATACTGGGCCGCCCAGAATTGCGCATCGGACGATGCCGCAGCGACCGAGGTCAGATTCACCGACGCCAACCGGGCGGTGGCGGACGCGATTCGCCTCCTCTCATTGTCCGTGGCGGAACGGGGCGCGGTGGTAAACTACGATCACCTGCCCACGGTCGCGTTCGACGAGATTTCTCTGACGTTGCTCTTCCAAAACCTGATCAGCAACGCCATCAAGTACTCCCGGGAGGGCGAACCGCCGCGAATTGACATCTCCGCCGAACGTAGCGGGGATGCATGGCGTTTTGCCGTTCGCGACAACGGCATTGGCATTGAGGCGGAGTACTTGGAGGTGATTTTCCAGCCCTTCAAGCGCCTGCATGGGCCGGAGATCCCCGGCACCGGTCTGGGCTTGACCAACGCCCGCAGCCTGGTCGACGCCTGCGGGGGCACTTTGATGGTGGAGTCCATCCATGGGCAGGGGTCCACGTTCTATTTCACGATCCCGGAACCGAAGGTATCCGCATGAAAGTCAGGAACATCGTTCTCATCGAAGACAATCCGGCCGATGTCGTGCTCATTGAATTGGCCCTGCGTGAGAATGGGATCTCCTTTGAAATGAACCGCTTTGCGAGCGGACGCGAAGCGCTCTGGACCCTGTGTGGGCCGGACGCCGCCTCGCAGATGCTGTCGCCCGACGTCATTCTTCTGGACCTCAACACCCCCAGGAGCGACGGCTTTGAGGTGCTGGGCAAATTACGGCAGACGCCCTGGCTGGCGGAGGTACCGATTGCCATCATTACCTCCTCCACCCTGAAAAAAGATCGGCACCGCAGCCGCATCGCCGGCGCGAACACGTATATCGAAAAGCCATCCGGGGCAGAGGCCTTCATCTCGGAGGTGGGCGGCGCCCTGAGACAGATGCTTCGAACTGCTTAAAGGCGTCTTTGGGGTGCCGGGTGGGGCGGCCCGACATGGCCGACGTTCCGGCGTCGTCAGATGTGGCGGCTGTCGTAAGCCCACTGGAGAAGCGCCTGCCGCTGCCGCCGGCGACAGCGGAGATCGCAGGGTTCGCAGTGCTTCTCGATTTGCCGAAGGTGACGCCGCATCGCTTTCCAACGCCGGATCTGGCGCGCATCTTCCTCCGGCAAGCGGCGACCGAAGTAGTAGCGGCAATACCACTGGAACCAGCCGCGCGGATCGTCGGTTGAGATCCAACCCTTCTGCCGCCAGACCGACAGCGCCTGGCTCGCATCCACGCCAAAATAGTTGAGGGACGTGTCGTGACCCTGCGGCGAGAGTTTGGCCCTGACAAACCAGTCTGTTGGAAACTCATGCGTCGTATCGGTCATGTACTTGCCGCCGAAGACGCCGAGGCGCAGCATCTGTTTCGGCGAGAGTTCCGGCTGGAAGTCCGGATCGAAGTGTTTGCCCATGGGCGCGGTGAGCGTGTAGCAGTAGCTCCTCTGCATCTTGTCGTTCACCACGATCGTTCTCGACTTCATGGCTGCTGTAGGTGACCTTCAACGTTCTACTCGCACCGGTTGGATGCCGATCTGGGATATGCCGGCGAGCGTGGCCGACGGGCCAGCGTCCTGAGGCGGGGTTACTGCTGGTCGGGCGTCCCACTGTCCCAACTGAACTTCCAGGCGCCGTCGGGCTGGCGCGTCCAGACGGTCAGGTACCGGCCGGTGCGCTCCGGCCGCCCCGGCATGTGGAGTTCGTAGCGCCCGCTGGTCACGCCGATGTCCCCGGCAACGTGGGCGTAATCGGGATGCCACGTGAGCTTGAATCCGGTTTGCGCGTAGGCCTTGGTGTAGACCGCCTTTACTGCTGCTTTGCCCTTGACGTCCGACTGCGGGAGATAGACGCCCGGGGCGGCGAAGTCGAACCAGGCGTCGGCGCCCCGCGTCTGCGCCTCGTGCTCGAACTGCAGGTCGGCGCGGGTGATGGCCCGCGCGTCCGCCGCCGGGGAGCGGGCTGTTTTCGGTGCCGGCTTCGATACCGGCGGTTGCTGGGCGAAGACCGCGCCGCCCAGCGCGAATAAAAACAGGACGCGCTGCATGCCGCCCATGGTGCCACAGGCGCGGTTGGCTGCGTCCACCAAGCGCCCGGGTCGCCGCCGTCACCATTCCCAATACCGGGGGCTGGCAACCGTGGCAGACCGTGACCGCAGCAGCCAACGGCGCGGCCGGGGTGCACGACCTCTACCTGGCCTCCCAAGCCGCCACCCCGGGTGCCGCCGGCTTGGGAAACGTGGGCTGGTTCCAGTTCCAGTAGCGCGCCGGCCCGAGAGGGCATCGGACCGCTACCTCGCCGATAACCCGGCGTCAGCCGGGCGGCATACTGATCGGTCGTCGGCAATCATCACGGCCGATCTGCGCCCGCGCCGCGCAACAACCAACAACCAAAAACAATTCCCGCCGCAGTGCTACAATTCGCCGCGGAATTAAGAATGATTAACAAGACGCTCTTGGCCACGCTGGTGCTGCCGGCGCTGGCGGTGCTGTTCACCGGCTGTGGCGGGGGCGCGAGCCTGCCGCCGGCGGTCGTTAACCTGGCCGTGCAACTGGCGGCCTCCAGCCTGCTGGCGTCGCAGGACGGCACGGCCGTCTCCCTCCCGGTCACCATTGACCATCCCGCCGGGGTGGGCAACGTGACCCTCACCGTAACTGGGGCGCCCGCGGGCATGGCAGTCACCGTGCAGTCACCCGGCAGCGGGACCACCGGCTCGGTCACCTTCGCCGTGGCCCAGCCCGCCGCCGCCGCCGCGGGCGACTATCCCGTCAAGATCACCGCCTCGGACGGCAGCGTGAGCGGCTCGGCGACCGTCACCCTGACCGTGGCCATCGCCGCTGTGGTCACCCCGGCGGTGACGGGAAGCTGGAAGGCGGCGCTCTCCACCTCTTTCCAGCCCGCCAGTTGGGACTACCAGTTCTTCCAGAAAAACCCCGGGGCGACGACGCCGCTCACCGCCCTGGCCCCGCAACATATCCGCCTGCAGGGCTTGGAGAAGGCGGTGCCGGAGCAGCAGGCCGGGGTGTGGGATTTCTCGATGCTGGACGCCATCGTGCAGCCCGTGCTGGCCTCCGCCGACCACAGCCCGGAGTTCCAGATCGCGGTCGCCCCGCCCTATCTCAACGACTCCGCCGGACACCTGTTGCCGGCCAACTTCGCCGCCTTCGCCGACTACTGCGTCCAACTGGTCAAGTACTACAACACCGGCGGCTTCGACGCGCAGGGCAAGCACTTCCAGTCGCCCAGCCCCAACCCCATCGTCTGGTGGGGCATCTTCAACGAGCCCAACATCAACGGGCTCAGCGCCAGCCAGTACGTGCAGTTGTATAACCAGGTGGTGCCGGCCATGCTGGCGGCCGATCCGCGCATCCACTTCGCCGCGGTCGAGCTCGCCGACTTCGGCACCGAGGCCAGCAAGTACATTCCCACCTTCATCGCCGGCGTGACCGCGCCGGTGGACGTGCTGGCGACGCACTTCTACTCGAGCTGCAACCAGCACGACGCTGACCAGGCGCTGCTCGGCCAGGTCCCCTTCTTCGCCAGCGATACGGCCTACATCAAGCAGCAGCTCGCCACGGTTCCCGCGCTGGCCAAGGTCCCGGTCTGGATCACGGAAAACAACGTCAACGCCGACTTCGGCAACAACGGCATCAGCGTCTGCAACGGCGGCGCGTTCACGGTCGACAAGCGCGGCACCAGCGCCTTCTTCGCCGGCTGGCGCCCCTACGTGCTGGTGGAGACGGCGCGCGCGGGCTCCGAGGCGCTCTACCACTGGGAGTTCGCCGCCGACCAGCAGTACGGCGAGCTGAACGGCGACACCGCGCAGCTCTACCTCAGCTACTGGGTGGACCGCGAGCTGTCCCAGTGGCTGCCTGTGGGCGCCCAGGTGCTCACCTTGGCCGCCACCGAGACCGCGACCGTCGAGCTGCTCGCCGTGCAGCTCGCCGACCGCTCCGTGGTGGTGCTGGCCGCCAACCATGCCGTCGCCGCCCCGGGCGACAACAACGGCCTCGGCGCCCCGCGCAGCGTCGTGGTCGACGTCGGCGCTCTGGGCGCCTTCAGTGCCGCCGAACAGCTCACCCTGGACGCCACCACCGACCCCTCCAAGACCCCGTCCATGGCCGCGGTCCCACTCGCCGCGCACATGACCGTGAGCCTGAAGGGCTATGGAGTCACGTTCCTGCACCTGAAACCGTGAAGGTTGTTGGTTGTTGGTTGGGTGCGATGAGCGATGAGTCAAAGTGGAAAGTGGAAAGTGGAAAGTGATGAGGGAAGGCCCCCTACCGGAGGGCGGGCTGTGAGCGCGCCAACAACCAACAACCAAAAACTAACAACCGTTGTTGCCGAAAACCGACAACCGACAACCGAAAACCATGCGCCCGCGCAGCGGGCGGCCCGCACGTAGCCTGGGACGCCAGTCCCAGGAAAGCCGCAAGCCCACGGGAATCGCGAAGATGCGCGACAGAACCGGCGCCAGCCGGTGGCCCGCACGGTGGAGCGCGGTGGTAAAGTGAAGCCATGCGAATCACGGTTCAACTGCCGGACGATCTGGCGCAGCACCCCAACCCTGGGCGTGAGGCGCTTGAGGCATTGGTCGTTGAGGGATACCGTGCCGGAACGCTTTCGCACTACCAAGCCAGCCACATGCTGGGCTTGACGCGCTTCGAGTTCGATGGCTTCCTCAAAGATCGTCACGTCGCCGACCATGCCTACGGAGCCGACGACCTTGACGAGGATGTCGAGACGCTGCGCGCCCTCCGCGCCCAGGGCCATCTGCCTGCATGATCGTCGTCGCGGACACCTCGCCGCTCGGCTACCTCATTCAGCTCGGTTATGAAGGGCTTCTTCCTCGCCTTTTTGGCCGCATCCTGCTTCCGGATGCCGTCATGCAGGAGTTGAAGCACCCTGGCGCACCGCCGGCGGTACATGCTTGGCTTGCCGAGCTTCCGGGTTGGGTCGATGTTTGCTTCGCCTCCAACGAGGCGGACGCGGAACTTGCATTCCTGGATCCGGGGGAACGTCAGGCCATTCAACTCGCCGAAGAACAAGCTGCGGACCTGCTGCTCATAGACGAGAAGAAAGGACGCATTGAGGCCCGACGGCGCGGAATCAGAACGACTGGAACGCTCGGCGTGCTGCTAGTTGCCGGCGCAGCGGACCTGATCGACCCAGCGGATGCCTACCGCAGGCTGCTTACCGAGACCACATTCCGGACCTCTAGTACGCTGGAAGCACATTTCTTCCGCCGGATCCGGAGTGGCCTATAGCAAGCTCAGAAGCGAGTGAAGAGTAAAGACCCACACGAGGAACGTCCGGAGCCCGCGTAGCGGGCAGCCCGCACGTAGCCTGGGACGCCAGTCCCAGGAAAGCAAAAACGGTTTTCGGTTGTCGGTTTTCGGTTGTCGGCTACAACGGTTGTTAGTTTTTTGTTGTTGGTTGTTGGCGGGGAGTGTCAAGTTTTTTGTGTAAACGGGTGTAGCTGGATTCCGGCGCTGTG
>CALEJU010000061.1 GCA_937898755.1 uncultured Acidobacteriota bacterium
ACACGCGTAAGATCGTCGGCAGCGTCAGATGTGTATAAGAGACAGACCCCCAACGCCCCACAGTTCCGCTTATAATCGCGAGGAAATGAGTGCTGCTGCCGACACGCTCGCTCCGTTGCGGACCGCCGCCGTGGCCCCCGCGTCTCCTGAGACCTGGCGCAAGGTGGCGTTGGCGCTGGGTACTCTGTTCCGCGTGACCGAACACGAGGTGGCGATCTTCCGATTACGGGACGATGCCTTGTCATTTCTGGTGCCGGAAAAGCTGGGCAGTATGGGCACGATTCCCCTGAGCGCCGCCACCACCTCGGTCGCCGCCCGCACGGCGCTGACCAAACGCGGTGAGCTGCTGAACAATTTCATGACGACCAAGCACATCAGCTTCTTTGAAGGCATCAAGCTGGGCGAATCGTCAAAGCTTCCGATCCACAAGCTGATGACCCTGCCGATCCTGAAGGACGGCAAGGTGGTGGGGGTGGTGCAGATCAGCCGCAAGGCCGCGCCGGACGCCCAGGTGGTGGACTTTACGCCTGCCGACCTGCTGACCCTCACCCAGGCCGCCGTGCTGCTGGCGCCGCTGTTCTAAACTTTTTCCGTCATGCCGAACCCAGCTTTGCCCGAGGTGCGCCTTGAGTACGCCAGTCAACGCAGGCTGCGGGAGCGCAACAAGCTGCACTATCGTCTCGCGCACTGGCCGATCTGGATCACCGTCTTCTATCTCGCGCCCGGCCCGCTGACCTTCCACCTGTTTGCCCATGGCCTCGACCGCCGCATGGGGCTCTGGCTGGCGGCGGTACTGGTCGGGACGGGTGTTGCCGGGCTCTTCGGGCAGTTGCCCGGGGTTGAACCGCGCCCTTACATCCTGCGGTTCACCGAAGACCGCCCCAATCCACTTTACCGGCGCGTCTGCTACACGCTGGCTTGGAGTGAACTGCTCGCCTACGGCTTGTTGAACATCGCCGGGCTGGTGGATGCGTTGCTCAGCGGCCACTGGCACCTGCAGCAGATCTACGCCTGGGGCTACTACCCGATCGCGGGCGCCGTCTGGCTGCTGGGCGCGATCGGGAAACTGCCGCGGGTCGGCGTATCGACCCAGGGAGAGGGCCACGAGCGGCGCTATTTTTACGGCACGGTATGGGCACTGTGTTGTGCCCAGCCGGTGCTCTGGGTGCTCTGGCAGGTGCTGCCACGTACGCGCTGGGCCGACGCCACCAAGCTGGGCGTCTTCCTGGCGATCATTGTGTATATGGGCCGGCTGGCGATGCGCGGCGTGTTGCCTAGGACACGGCGGATCGTGCCCGGCGAGTGGGCGGTCTCGGACTAGATCGTTCGTGGGACGCTGGCGCGTCGGCCAGACGGGGGCTTCGCCCGCGGGCGCGCTCCCGTTGGTCGCGGTCCAGCACGCTGGAAACGTGGCCGATGCGCGACCGCGAGGGGCATTGGGTCGGGCGGCACCGGACCGTCAGGTGGAATTTCGCGGAGCAGTCCTCACAGGTGAGGCGACTCGGCGTGTGCCTCGATGGGTGGCAGGTGGGTCGTGGTGGCTGGGCACGCAGCGACGCGACGCGCCAGCGTCGTCAACTTCATGTATCACTCTTTTTTTCTCTGGCTCGCTTTTCTGCTGGTCGTGCTCCCGCTGCTGGGTGTTCTGTACCAGCGCTGGGGCGCGCGCCGCGATGCGCGGCGATACCCGCCTCGTGGCGGGCTGTACAGGGTCGCCGGAGAGACCCTGCATCTGCACGCCATGGGGAGTGGGGCGCCGACGGTGGTGCTGGAAGCGGGAATCTCGGCGAGTTCGCTGAGCTGGATGCTGGTGCAACCGGCGATCGCGCAGTTCGCCCGCGTGGTCAGCTACGATCGCGCCGGCTTGGGCTGGAGCGAGGCGGGCGCGGCACCCTGTACGCCGTCGCGGCTGGCCGCCACCCTGCATGAACTCTTGCAAGCCTCGGGGCATGCCGGACCCTACATTCTGGTCGGGCATTCCTTCGGTGCGCTGATCGTGCGGACTTTCGCCGCCCGGTTTCCCCACGAGACGGCCGGCCTGGTGCTGGTGGATCCGTTCCGCCCGGAGGAGTGGTGGCCTGCCACGGACGGGCAGCGCGCCATGGTGCGGCACGGGGTGCGGCTGGCGCGGCGCGGCCAGCGGCTGGCCACGCTGGGCGTGGTGCGTGGCTCGCTCGGACTGCTTGCGGGCGGACGCCACCTGGTGCCGCGGCTGATGAACCGGCTGTCGGCCGGTCGCGGCGCGGGCATCGCCGAGCGCTTGACCGGCGAGATCCGCAAGCTGCCGCGTGAGGTCTGGCCGGTGATTGCGTCGCACTGGAGTCATCCCAAGGCATTTCAGGCCATGGCGCAACACCTCGAAGACCTGCCCTCGAGCGTCGAGGAGATGGCCGCAGTCCCTCCCCTCCACGGCGTGCCAACCCAACTGCTGCTGGCGGGGCGAGGACGCGGGATGCACCCGTCGCCCGCCGCCTACGCCGCCCGCCTCGGGCCCCAGGTCACGTTGACCGTGGCGCAGGGCAGTGGACATTGGATACAACTCGATGAGCCGGAATTGGTCGTCGCTGCCGTGCGCGCGCTGATATCACGGCCTCTCACGCCATTGTAGGATGGCCACCTGATCAGCATTCCAACCGCAACCACGTGGTTCCTCGGTCGAGTAGATCGAGCTGTCGCCGCATTTCATCGAGAGACGGGCCGACACGCGACCGTTGAGCGAGGCCCGGGCCGAACTCTCTACTGAACATAGGACCTTTAATTGGGTCCACCCAGTTGTGGCGTCACACGTCGGGGGCATTGTGACCAAGAGCACCGCTGTGCAAAGTAAATGGCGCCATGTCTCTTCGAACTTCCAATCTCAGTTTCTTCCTGTTTGCCTCAGTCGCTGTCTTCTCTGCCACCTCTGCATACGGGCTCAACTGTCCAGCAGCGCCAATTATCGTAACCGTGCGGCTGACACAACCTATCGTTGTGCGTACGGCTAAAGAAGGCGGACAAGTGATCGTGCAGGTGGCCCACGACGTCCATGATTCTCATGGGCGATTATTGGCTCGCGAGGGCGCGAGCGGCGTTGGCGTGATCGCCGACGTTCAATGCTGCAGGCTTTTTAAGCACAGATGGATCGATCTTCTAATCGAGGCGATCAAAGCCACGAACGGTCAGTGGATTATCCTTCGTCCCCACCGAGTTCGCATTACCCGCGGGAACGTTCAGAAATCCAGCACGTTGCGCTCGCAGAGCGCATTAACATGGGTCCGATCAACGTCGCCAGATGGTTTCCTCGTAGCAGCCGGATTCATAATTTCGGTGGAACTTGCCGACGTGAGTATCGATGATCCACAGTCTGCGATCAATGTGCCGGAACCGGGGCCAATTGCGCATTGATGTTTACGCTGCCACCCATCGCAGTGATCTTGCGCGCCCATTCGACGTAGCCAACCCTTTTTACGGCTATCTCGTGATCCCCGCTGGCTAAATCAACAGTGGCGGGAGCGCTGCCGACAAACCGCTGGTCAATGTAAATATCGGCACCAGCCGGATCCGAGACAATCGTTGCCTTGGTCGTTCCCGCGATCGCTGACGTCATGCCCGTCGTTGTGGCGGTCGGTTCAGCACGGAATTTAATTGGGTCGAGAGTGAGATCACCGTTGATAAATGCCGTGATTTGCGTGCCTTCTGGAATCGTTATGTCTTTGCCGTGCATGAAGAGAAAAAGTGGGGCTGCTGGAAAAAACACGATTCCCGTAGCCACCATGGCGCCTGTCATGGCACCGACGTGCCCGCCACCACTGACAGCCCTGACGGCGCGCAGGGGTGCTTTCTCGCCGTCGATCAAACGAACCCAGTCTACATTGACGTCGAGCTTGCCAGCGCGGCCCATCCTACGCTTCTCTTGAGCCTCTGTGACCGTTGCCATGGCCATGGTACCGTGCGGTATTACCACCACATCATTCACCTTCACATCCTCAACCACCTCAAAACTCACGGAGTCATCAACATGGGCGGTGGCGGAGGACACGGTCTGCTTAAGGACCAGTTTGATGGGAGTGCCGTCTTGGAGTATGAATGACGATTTGGGTGACTGGGCCAGTGCTGCTATAGACAAGCTCAACCAGACAAATAACAGAGACCGTGATCCGGAAAATCCAATCATAAAGAGCCGTATCTCCCACCGCACTCTATTGCGCCTTTGAGGGCTTGTCAACGGAACGGTTCCTCAAGGTAATAACCCTGAGGGCCACGCCACGTCTCTTGTGTGGCGCCGTACGAGGATTCAACGGCTGCACTATTCGTTTGTCTGCCAAACCGTTCAGGTTGTTGATGTCCGAGGCAGCCGCGGCCAACCCCGTTGACGCGCCAGCGTCTTACCGCTGCGCCGTCGTCACCTCGCCGTTCGGCTTCCCGATGCGCAGCAGGATGGCGGGCGAGGCGTGGCGGGTGCTGGAGGCGGACTCCACGGCGCCGACCACGTAGATCGGGATCTCCTGCGGCGGCAGTCCGGGCTCGGCCGTGAGGGTGACGGTGCGGCTGGTTTCAGTGGGCGGCACCAACACGCCGTTCAGCCCGAAGTTGGCCACGTCCACGCCGTAGGGCAGGTTCATGACGCTGCACGGGACGCGGCCGGCGAAGCCGTTCTTGCGTTCGATATGGAAGGTGAAGGTTGTCTGCTTGCCGGGCTCGAGCGTGACCACCTGGGTGTCGCCCTGCACGGTCAGGTCGGGGCTGGGGACGACGGCAGCGACCCGCAGCGGCTGTGCCGGGTCGGCTTCCCGCACCAACTTGTGGCCGTCCAGCTCCGCGGTTCCGGTAATGGTGAACGGCGTGGCGCTATGGGACAGCGGCGCTCCGGGGGCGGCGGAGAGCAGGATGACGCCGCCTTGCTGGCCGGCGGCGATGTGGGCTTCGCCGGCCGTCACGCCGGCGGGCAGCCCGCTCACGTGCAGGGTGATGTCGCCCTGGTAGCCGAGCCGGCGGTCGGCGGTGACTTGGATGGGAACCCGTCCACCGGCGGGGATGTTCGGGTTCGAAGGACTGGCGGTCAAGGTGAAATCGGCATCGGCAGCATCGGCGGTGAGGCGATAGGCATAGTCATCGCCTTGAAAGCCGCGCGAGTCCTTCAGGTGCAACAAATAGGTGCCGTCGGCCGGCGCGGTGAAGACCAGATGCGAGTCCTGCCCGTAGCCGGGGCCGCCATCGTCGTTGCGCGCCGTGAAGTGAAATACCGGCAGTCCGTTGGGCGGCATCTTCTTGCCGGGCGGCAGGATCTCGACCTTGTACACCGCCGCATCCACGGGATGGACGCTGGGCGAGCTGCCCAGTTCGTCAACGCGCCCTCCCTGGTAGTTGTGCATCCGGATATCGGCGTCGGGAAAATCGGGAATCTGCTCAATTCGCATGAGCTCATCGCCGAGCACGAGATGATCCCCCACCCGCAGTCCCTTGGTGGAGACCAGGCGGACGCCGGACTCACTGCCGTTCATGGGGCGGAAGCTGATCGCGGTGGTATCGACGGCCCGGACGTCGGCGATGGGAATCGGCCGGGCGGCGGCGTCGAGGACCTCGATCACCGAGTCCAGGGGCGAGCCGAGGCGATTGGCCGCGACGTCGAAGACCAGGCGCTCGCCGCGGTGGGCGGTGAAGCGGAAGTAGTCCTCGTCGGGGGCGGCCGCCGTGCCGCCGGCTATCCTGCCGTTGATTGTGACCGGCAGCGTGATGGCCTGGGCGTGCTGCGGGTCATTGTTGGGTTCCTGGTCCATGACTTCTGGAAAGGAGTCGACCGCGACGCGAAGCTGGTTGATCGAGTCACCCTCGGGGGTGGAATCCCACACCGGAATCGTGGCCAGACCGGTCTCACCGGCGGCGACCTGGGTGGGAGCGGAGACGTGCAGCGTCTTCACACCGTCCAGATTTTCACCCACCACTGCGAGGTCGGCGGAGGTGCCGGCGCGCAAACCCAGCGGAAAGACGCGGGTCAGGTGCGGCAGCTCTCCAGCTTCGAGGCGGTAAAAGAAGTTCCCACCGCCGCGCATCTCCAAGTCGGAGAGGACGAGCGTGTAACTGCCGTCGGCAGGCAGACGCGTGGTCAGGATGGCATCGGCGTCCGGCGAAGTGTCTCCCGCGCCCGCAAGGACGGTGCCGTTCGCGTTTTCCAGGTGCAACACGGAGCGCAACGCCGAGCCCAGCGGGGCGGCGACCACCTTGAAGACCAATTCCTGACCCGCTTCTCCGTCGAACTTGAAGCGATGCACGGCGCCGGGTTGCTGCAGCGTGCCGACCAGGATGGCGGGGAAGTGAACTTCCTGGGCGGGCGCGTCCTGGGTTTCGCGACTCTGGCCCGGTAGTCCTTCCCCGGTGACCAGCGACACGGCTTCCGGGCGTACCGAGGTCGCGGGCATCAGGCCAAGATCCAAGGTCAGGAGGTTGGAGGTGCCCTCGGGGGTCTCGATGCGAAAGCGGTGCAGACCGAGCGGCACCTCGGCGTCCGCGGTGACCTCGAGCGTGATCTCATTGCGCCTGCCCTGGGGCACGGCGGCGCCGGTGCCGTCCATCGCCTTGGGCGGGTCGGGAAGGCGACTCGTCCCGGTCACCGTGGCGGTGAATCCCGGCGTGTCGAAGAGCACCGCCGCGACCGGGTCGAGATTGCCGCCCGCGATCGTGAGGGTGGTCTTTTCGCCGCGCAGCATCCCAACCGGCCGCACGCTGAAGAGCGTCGGAGGAATCTGCAACGGATAGTCGAGGTCGGCCTGCTGTGCAGCGACGGGCAACGCGAGCGCGATGCAAAGAAGCGCGGCGCCGCGTGGGATTTGGAGAGCCAGCCTTGTGGAAACGTGCATAAAACGTACCTGCGTGAAGGGTCGACTTCGACCTATCGCCGTGCCGTGGCCACCATGGGTGCGGCGAATCCGGTCAGCGGTCCCAGGACCGGCTTGTCGGTGGCCAGATTGAGAACCGTGAACTGGCCGTTGTATTGCCCCAAGGCCAGTTCCTTGCCGTCGGGGCTCAGCGCCATGGCCTGCACCCAATCAGGCTCGCTGGCCAGATCGCGTATGGGATTGAGCGTGGCCGCGTCGAATACTTTCAAGGTGTGATCGCTGGCGGTCGAGAGAATCTGCTTGCCGTCCGGCGTGTAGACCAGGTGCAGCACGCTGTCTTCGTGCGCAATCATGGTCTGGTCGAGCGTGGCCTGCTTGTCGCCCAGAAGATAGGTCCGGATGGTCTTGTCCATGCCGGCAGCAGCGAGGTGCTTGCCGCTGGGATCAAAGGCAACCGTGTTGACGACATCCAAGGCGTCGCCGAGGGTGTACAAGCGGCGTCCAGTCGCCACGTCCCAGACCTTCACGGTGCGGTCGGCGGAACCCGATGCCAGGCGTGTGCCGTCGGGGCTGAATGCCACGGCAAAGACGGCGTCGTTGTGGTCCTTGAGCAGCTTGGGCGGCTTGAGGTCGGCCTGCGTGGCGGGCACCTGCCAGAGCAGGATGCGCTTGTCGTAGCTGCCGGAGGCGAGCAGCGTGTTGTCGGGGCTCACGGCCAACGCATAGATTCCATCGCGGTGACCGTAGAGCGACGCGCGCAAGGTGCCACTGGGCAGGTTCCAGATCTTGATCTCGCCGCCGCGCTGCGGCGGGCCACCGGCCGCCGCCAGCCAGGAGCCGTCGGAGCTGAAGACGAGCGCGCGGACCGCATCGGCATGGCCATTCAAGGTCCACAGCAGGCGGCCGTCGCGCGCGTCCAGCACGCGCACCTGCCGATAGCCGCCCAGGGCAATGTACTTGCCATCCGGGGAGTAGGCGAGGGCATAGACGGGTGAGACCACGGCGGAACTGGCCTTGATATCGGGAACCGCCAGCTCGGGAATCCCGGTCGGCAGGGCCGCCGCGCCCGGATTGGGCCCCTTGGCGCCGGCGTCAATCCAGGCCTTGATGACGGCGATATTGGCCGCGGCGAGTTCGCCTCCCAAAGGCATGCGCGGTTTGATCGTGCCCTCCAACATCTGCACCATGCGGCTCATCGCGCTCTGTCCGGCGACGATCGCTAGGCCGTGTTTGCCGCCCTGCATGAGACCGGCATAGGTTTCGACCACCAGGCCTGAGGTCTTTCTATCGCTGTTGTGGCAGAGGACGCAGTTTTTCTGAAAGATGGGCGCAACCGACTCGTAGCTTCCGGAGGGCGCGGCAGTGGCCGGGGCCGGGGCGGCTCCCGCAACCGCGGGTGGGGCACTGACATCCTTGGCGTCGGCGCCAGCGGCGGCTCCTGCGTCGGCTCCTGAGTCGATCCATGCGCGGATGGCGGCAATCTCGCCGGGGGCGAGCTCGCCGCCCAGCGGCATCCGCGGTTTGATGGTGCCATCCAGCATTTGTACCAAACGGCTGCCGGCGCTGTTGCCGGGCACAACGTCGGGTGCGTTCTTGCCACCACGCAGGATGTCGGCTGCGGTCGCCACCACCAGTCCCGAGGCCTTGCCTTGCGGGCTGTGGCACATCAGGCAGTGCTTATTGAAAATGGGCGCCACGGCGGCGAAGCTGCCCGCTGCCGGTGCTTGCGCCAGCGCCGCACCAGCCAGACCGAGAACCATCACAGCCGCTTGCAATGCGCGAATCGTCATCAAGAGTTCCATGCTCGGCGCGGGCTCCCGGTGTGGGGTGCCCGCGCGTCCAGGCTAGTGGTTAAACGTAAAGTCCTTGCTGGTCATGAGCGCCCACATCAGGTCTTCCCAGACGTGGCGGGTGCGGTCGCGGGGCACCGCCGGAGCGACGTCGCCAGCGCCGCGGCTCAACTCCTGCGGCTCGCGAGCCGCGCCCAGCGCGCGCAGGAACTCCGTTTTCTCAGGCACAGTGGGATAGCGGCTGAGCGCAGCGAGGTAGAGGTAGTCGAGCATGCGCCCGTCGCTCACGCCCAGCCGGGTGAGCATGTCGAGGGTGCCACCCTTGGCGCCCAGCTTTTCGTTGAGTGTGTCGCCGTTGATGACGTGCAGCGCCTGCGTGATGCTGGGCGTGGACATGCGCTCCGCGGCGTTGGTCTGTTCCCGCGGCGGCCGTCCGTAGACAGACAGGAAGTAGGAGTTTACCTTCGTGTCCGGCAACTGCACGGCGCGCATGCCGAACGGATAGCCGGCAAAGCGTTCCGGCGACTGCGTGACCTGCGACATGGCGTCCAACAGCACCTCGGCCGGCAGGCGGCGCACCAGGTAGTGGGAGTAATAGCGGTCGTCCTGCTGATTGCGCGGGAGGGGAGTGGAGGCGCGCTGGTAGGTGGCCGAGTTCATGATCTCGCGGATCAGGTGACGCAAGTCGTAGTGATGCGCGATGAAGTCATCGGTCAGTGCGTCCAGCAGCTTCTGGTTGCTGGGCGGGTTGGTGGCGCGCAGGTCATCCACGGGTTCCACCAGGCCACGACCGAGGAAGTACTTCCAGACGCGGTTGATGACCGCGTTGGCAAAGGTGCGGTTGCTGGGCGCGGTCAGCCAGTTGGCGAAGAAAACGCGCCGGTCCACGGGGGAGTCGAGCGCCAAGGCGGGTCCGTCCGGAGGCCGGGGCCGCATGGGACGGCCCAGCCGCGGGTGCAGCACCTCACCGGTCGGGCTGGAGACCACGCTGATGTCGTTGAACACCTCGCGGCCATCGCTGTTCCGGTTCTTCAGCCGCACCCGGCTGAAGAGGTTGGCAAGCCGGTAGTAGTCCGACTGGGTCCATTTTTCCAGCGGGTGATTGTGGCACTTGGCGCAGCCGATGCTCATCCCCAGAAAGGCCTTGGCGACGGTTTCCGACAGGTCGAGCGGGTCGGGATGGATGGCGTAGAAGTTGGCTGCGCCGTCCTGCCGCGTGCTGCCGGAGGCGGTGAGAAGCTCGCGGGCAAACTGGTCCCAGGGTTTGTCGGAGGCGACGCTCTGCCGAATCCAGTTGGAGTAGCTCCACATCTCGTCGCCCGAGAGCTTGTTGCTCGAGACGAGCAGAAGATCGGACCAGTGGCCGGTCCAGTAGTCCACGTATTCCGGGCGGGCCAGCAGGGCGTCCACCAGACGTGCGCGTTTGTCGGGGCGCGTGTCGGCAAGAAAGGTTTCCACCTCGCGGGGCGAAGGCAGAATGCCGTCCGCGTCGAGGAAGGCGCGGCGGATGAACTCCCCGTCAGTCGCCAGTGGCGAGGGCGGAATGTGCAGTGCCGCAAGCTTGCCGAGGACGAGGTCATCAATGTGGTTGTAGTGCGCCGCCTGCAGGAACGCGGGGTCGTCATTGCGTCCCGGGAAGGGCACGCGCATGCGGGCAAAGGCGACGTGGCTGAGGTACCAGACGGTGACGGGGGCCTCGCCGTTGCCCGTCATTTTCACCCGGCCGTTCTGGTCGACGCTGGCGACCGAGGCGTCATTGCTGCCGAACATGGCCCAGCGGGTGACGTCCTGAACATGGCCGTCGGAGAATTTGGCGCGCACGATCAACTGTTGCGTGGAGCCGGGGCGCAGGGATGCCGCCTGGGGCAGGACTTCGAGGTCCTGCAGGCTGGGATCGTCGGCGCGCGGGGCGGGCAGACCGGAGGCGATCCAGCCGGAGATGACGTCGTACTCCAGCGAATGCACCGCGAACCGGCGTCCGCCGCCGTGCGGAATGGTCATGGTCGGTTTGAGCAGCATCAGGCTGCGGGCAGGGTCCATCGGGTTGGTGCGTCGCCCGTCGGCCTGCCGCGTCAGCGTCTCGTAGTCGGTCAGGGGATCGTAGCCGCGCAACGTCAGCTTGAAACCGTTCTTGCCGGCGGCCGCACCGTGACAAGGACCGGAGTTGCAGCCCACCTTGGTCATCACGGGCAGCACCTGGTTGCGGAAACTCCACACAGTGGGGGCAAGCGCATTATGGATGGTGAGCGGGGCCGTGGCGCTGCGCCCGTCAAACTCGGCCCGCACCGCGGCCGTGCCGTCCTGGCGGGGCAGCAACACGAAGTCGTGGTCCAGCACCGCCAGGGCGGGATTGGCCAATGCGAGGTGGCTTTGAGCGGTGACATCAGCAACGTGGCCGTCGGCGTAATGGGCCTCGACAACGAGTTGCTGGCGCGCCTGCGGACCTTCGAGCGCAATCGCGGCGGGTAGAATCTCGAGCGCCACCAGCGGTCCAGCAGGCTGGGGGGCGGCCACGGCGACAGCGTGCGCCGGCGGCTTCTTGGCCCACTGACGCGCACCGACGACACCACACAGCGTCAGGCATAGCGCCATGGCGGCGACTGCCGGCGCCGGACGACGTTGGGAAAGATGCTTCATGCCACGTACTCCACTCGCGTCGCTGCTCTCGAAGGAGCGCGGTGCGGTTGCGCGTCGTGCCGGCCTGCGGCCGGCCCATTCAGGATCAGACAAACAATTCCTTGATGGGCTCCGTCCCGCGATCCACGACCGGGATCGGCCGACCCTGCGGACCCGGCAGGTCGGTGTCCAAGTTGATGCCCACCGCATGGAAGAGTGTCGCCGCCACCTGCTGCGGTGACACGGGACGGTCCTGCGGGGCGGCGCCGATCTCGTCCGAGGAGCCGACCACCTGACCACCCTTCACGCCGCCGCCGGCGAACAGCATGCTCCAGCACTGCGGCCAGTGGTCGCGCCCGCCCGCCGGGTTGATCTTGGGAGTGCGGCCAAACTCGCCGGTGGCGATGACCAGCGTCGAGTCGAGCAATCCCCGGTCATGCAGGTCCTGCAGTAGCGTGCTGTAGGCGTGGTCGAACATGGGGCCCATGAGGTCGCGGTAGCAGGAAATGGGGCTGAAGGGCGCTGAGCCGTGAATGTCCCAAGTGGTCTCGTTAAAGACCGTGTCGAACATGTTGACGGTCACGAAGCGCACGCCGCGCTCGACCAGGCGGCGCGCCAGCAGGACGCCCTGTCCAAAGCGGTTCTTGCCGTAGCGCGTCCGCATGGCGTCGGTTTCCTGGCCCAGTTCGAAAGCCTCGCGCGCCTTGCTGGAGGACATCAACGTGTAGGCCTGATGGAAGGTGGCGTCCATCAGCTTGGCATCCTGGCTGTCCTCGAAGGCGCTCACCGACTTGTCGATTTCTTTCCGCCAACTGCGTCGCCGGTCCACGCGTACGGCGGAGATGTAGTCGGGCGGCAGCATGTCGGGCACGTGGAAGTTGGGTTGCGAGGGGTCGGCGTTGAGCACGAAGGGGTCGTACTGCTTGCCGAGGAAGCCCGCACTCTGCCCGTGGGGCAGGTTGCCCCCGGTATTGCCGATCAGGTCGGGGACCATGACGTTGGGGGGCACGTCGCCATCCGGGCCCTGCAGCAAATTGACCACGCTCCCGAAGTGCGGGTACTCGATGCCGGCTTGGAACAAGCGTCCGGTCTGCATGACCTGGTGGCCGTGGTCGTGCAGCGCCGGTGCCGTGTGGTAGGCGGAGCGCACGATGGCGTACTTATCGGCCTGCCGTGCCACCTGCGGAAAAATCTCGGAGATTTGAATCCCCGGGACATTGGTCGAAATCGCCTTGTAAGGCCCGCGAATCTCGGAGGCGGCTTCGGGTTTGGGGTCGAAGGTGTCGAGCTGGCTGGGTCCGCCCACCAGAAACAGGAAGATGACGTTGACGTCCTTCTTGGGGTCCACCGCGCCCATCGCTTTGAGCTGCAGGAAGTCGGCGAGGCCGAGACCCAGCATTCCCACCGATCCGGCATGGAGAAAGTCGCGCCGGGTGAGACCGTCGCAGAAATGCACCTTTTTGTCGGCGTCCAGACGAAACACAAACACCCCCAGCCTGCGTGAGGCCAGCAGAAGCGATCGGCGCGAGTCTATCGCACGCTGACCGCTCGGTAAAGCGCTTGCAGAAATGCGAAGACCGGGGAAGGGAGGCGAATGAAGACAGGGAGG
>CALEJU010000062.1 GCA_937898755.1 uncultured Acidobacteriota bacterium
TTTCTGCCTGTCTCGTGGGCTCGGAGATGTGTATAAGAGACAGGAGTAAGGGAGGACGGGGAGCAAGGGGAGTGTCAATTTTTTTGTGTAAACGGGTGTAGCTGGATTCCGGCGCTGTGGTGAGGGAAGCGGGTTTCCCAAAGCAGAGCGAAGCGGTTGAGGGCCTCCTTCCAGCCCTGCACGGCGGTCCATTTTTTGGCCAGGTTGCGGAGCGCCAGGTACATCACCTTCAAGGCGGCATCCTCGCTGGGGAACGCCCCGCGGGTCTTGATGGCCTTGCCCTACTTTCTTTCCGTCCTCCCCCCTCCCATCCTCCCTCCTCCCCTGCTGTCCTAAGGCGAGTTGGAAATCTGTTCGAGGATCTGCAGGCGGGCGCGGCCGAGGCGGCGGAAGCTCTCAGCAGCGCCGAGATGGAGCAGCGTACAGAGGCGTTCCATCGGGACGCCACCGACGTCGTGCATCACCCACAGCAGGCGCTCCGCCGCCGGCAGGGCATGAATGGCGCGGCGCAGTCGGGCGTCGTCGGCCCCAGTCGGAAGGTTCTTGGTCTGCGATGCACGTGCCGAGTACTCCGCCAAGGTGCGACTTTGCATCACCACCTGCGAGTCGAAGGCGTCCTGTGTCAAGGGAAGCGCGCCCTGCATGGCCTGGGCAAACACGGAACGAGTCAGGGTTTCGGCCAGGCCCGCCTCGACGACCAGGAGCGAACACAGGGAGAAGACGCGATGGCGGTGCGCCTCGAAGAGTTGTTGCATGACAACCTCCGGCAGCGGGGAGGACGGGTGCGAAGGGATTTGGGTCTGGGCCTTGGTCGCCATGCGGACTCCTGTTCAGTTGGATGTTCGGGCGAGCTGGCTTCGGTTGATTCGGGGAACCAGCCGAAGCCGACCGAATGTCGCCTTGTGTTTGTCGCTCAGTTGAGCGCATTTTCACAGCCACCCAATGGCCCAATCTGCGGCGATCGGCAGACGGGGATGCGTGGTCGAAATGCTGGGTGGCTGAAAAGGCTGGAGTTAACTGCGGGGGCTCGCGGCAAGTTTTTTTTCCGGCCGTCGCCGAGGTGAACCGGCTGGGGATCGCGGGGCGAGTCGACGCCGCAGATTTCCAGCCGTGAGTCTCAGAACGGACGGGGTGGCGCCGCAATGCCGCGGTTTTCGACGTACCCAAACGGGAAGAGCGGGTCAGGAAGGGAATCGTGGTTGACGCGCGCGCGTCCGCCGTCCGCTATGCTGATGACATGGTCGAGAGTCCCTTTTTACCGGCTTGGTCGCGGCACGCGGTGCGGTTGGCGGAGTATCGTGGCGCGTGGACGGCCGGGGAGTGGTTGGAATCCCCTTCCGCGCGCCTGCCAGACGCTCTCGCTCGAGGAGCGGTGCTCTACGACTGGTCCTGGCGCAGCCGCTTGCGCGCTGCCGGATCTGATACGCGCGGGTGGCTGAATGGGATGGTTACCGGGAACGTGCGGGACCTCGCCGTCGGCCAGAGCGTCCCGGCGTTCCTGCTGAACGCCAAGGGCCGCATTCTGGGCCAGTTGGAGGTCGTCGCTCACGATCGCGATGAGTTCTGGATCCTGACCGACGCGACAAACAGCGCCACCCTCTACCGGGAACTGGAGCGCTTCATCGTCATGGAGGAGATCGAGTTTGAGGACCGCAGCGCGTCGTTGGCCACGCTGGGGGTGCGCGGTGCGACTGCACGGCGCGTTCTGGAAACACTCGGGCTGCCGCCGCTCCCCACCGCTGCGGGGGACTGGATGAGCTGCCCCGCAACCCGGTGGGGCGATCTCGAGATTCGCTTCCGTGCCCTCCCCGGGCCGGTGGTAGCGCAGATCCAGTGCGAGACCTTCGAGGTGAGCGTCGCACCGGAGCATGCCGTTGCGTTGTGGGAGGCCTTGGAACGCGAGGCCGTTGCCTTACCCGCGATGCTGCAGGAACAGGACCGCATCCTCAGCGGCCTGCCGCTGTTCGGCGTCGACATCCGGAGCACGGAGTTACCGCAGGAGACCGAGCAATTGCAGAACCTGCACTTCGCCAAGGGCTGCTACCTTGGGCAGGAGATCGTGGAACGGATCCGCTCGCGCGGCAACGTGCATCGCCGCTTCGGGGGCTTCCTGTTTACGGGCCCGGTGACGGCGGGCGAAAAGCTGGTCAAGGACGGCGCGGATGTAGGAGAGTTGACCAGCGTCGCACCGCTCGCCGACGGCCGCTGCTGGGCGCTGGGCTATATTCGGCGTGAGCTGGGTGGCCGGGGTGCTCCGGTCGCGACCAAGACCAGCACGGGCGAGTTCGTGCCGCTGGCTCCGTGATCGGACCACTAGTCGCATTCATCAGCGTTCCATGCTGCATCAACTTTTTAACGCGAGTCGGCGGCAACACGCCTCGTTGAGGGGCTCACGTCGAGACGCGCGCCCATCCGAGGTAACAGCCTCGCACCGAACGCTGTTGGGGGTTGTGTTGTGCGGCGCCGTTTCCCTGCTGGGGCAGACGCCGGTGGTTCCCGCGACTCCCAGCGCCGCCGCCACCGTGTCCAGTATCGGTGTCATCGTCGGCCCCGCGGTTCGCCTCGAGGGTGCCGTGGCGATGGCGGATGGCAAGCTGACGGTTGAGAGCGGGACGGAAGTCCATGTCGCGAGCGGCGAGGCCAAGCTGACGTTGACGCGCGGTGGCTACCTGCGCTTCTGCGGCCCGTTGCAAGCCACGCTGGTGGCCGGCCCGCAGGAGAGCCTTCTGGTCACACTGGGCCATGGAGCGCTGGAACTGCGTTTTCCGGCCCACGCCGACGACAGCTTGCTGACGGCTGACTTTCGCGTGACGCCCGTGTCTCCGCCGGGCCAGGTTGCGGCGATCTCGGCGAATCTCGAGCTGGAAAAGGGTGGAACGCTGTGCGTCGAGAACCACGGCACGCCGCTTGCGGTGAGCAGCTTGTGGGGGAATGAGAGCGTGGGCGTCATCGCCGGGATGCCGCTGCGCATGACTCCCGGCATGCCCTCCGTGGCGGTAGCGGGTTGCGGCTGTCGTGCCGTGCCACCGCCCGCGGTGGCAGCGGCGCCCGCGCGCGCCGACGGCGGGGCCGCGCCGCTCTTTCCTGCCGCTGCGGGACTGACCTACAGTGCCGCGGACCGGAGTGCCGCCCCTGCCGCCCCCGTGCAGCGGCCCGCAACACAGCCCAGGAAACGTGGTAATTTCCTGACCCGCTTCTTCCGGCGACTCTTTAAGCGGTAGCAACGACCGGGACGACGCAGCCGCCGAGTTGGCTCCTGTGGAGCCGAGATCGCGGGCGCCCGGGCGAATCGCTGTCGGCGAAACTCCTGCGGGGCGGTCGGTGCCGACTGCCATGGATTGGACAAAGGGATTGGACGAAGGGTCGCGTGTCGGCCAGAGTCCGGGTAGGGGGAAGCGACCAACGGCAGCGTCGGAGGGCGAAGCCCCCGCATGGTCGACCCGCCGGCGTCGTCAGCGTTTATCGAGGGCCAGCAACACAAAAAGCAGCGGCAGGTAGAGCACGCTGGCTTGGAGCAGAAGACGGCTGGAGGCCTTGGTCAGGTGCGCAGCGGTGCGCCAGGCGCAGGCCAGGAACGCCACCCCGAGCAGCAAGGCGCCCAGGAAGTAAACTGTGCCGGCAATGCCGAGCAGTGTGGGCAGCAAGCTGACCGGCAACAACGTCAGCGTGTAGAGACGCATCTGATGTCCGGTCTCTACGCCCTCTGCGTCAACCACCGGCAGCATGCAGATCCCGGCCCGTTCGTAGTCTTCTTTGTACAGCCATGCGATGGCCAGAAAGTGCGGGAACTGCCAGAGCAGTTGAATGCCGAACAAGGCCCAGCCGGGAGCGTCAATCTGCTGCCGCGCCGCCGCCCAGCCCATCAGAATCGGGCTGGCGCCCGGCAACGCGCCGACGACCGTGCTGATCGGCGAACGACTCTTGAGCGGTGTGTAGGCCAGCAAATACACCAGCGAGGTGCCCAAGCCCAGCGCGGCGGTGAGCGGATTGATGCGGAGCGCCAGTTCGAGCAGTCCGAGGACGGCGGTGGAGAGTCCAAACAACAGGGCCTGCAGCGGTACCAGCCGGTGTCCAGGGAGCGGCCGGAGGGAGGTGCGTCGCATGACGCCATCGGTCTCCCTTTCCCACAGCTGGTTGAGCGCCGCTGTCCCTGCCGCCAGCAGGCCGGTGCCGACCATCAGGTGCAACATGAACCAGACGCCCAAAGGCCGCCGCTCACCTACATAGCAGACCGCCAGCGCGGTCAGCATCACCATTCCGGTCACGCGGGGCTTGCTGAGCGCAAGATAGTCGGACCACGGGCGACGCCCCGCGCGGGCGGAATCCAAGGTCGGGATGGGACGAGTTCTAGCGGGGGCCGAGGACATCGAACCTCGGCTTTCATTGTGCCATGCGGCGGAAACGTGAGGCGTGAAGCGTGGATGGGGATGTGTGACGGGTGCTGTATTAGCGTGACCACCACAGCAGGCCGAGGACGGCCAAGGGGAGCAGAGTCCAGAGCAGCTCATTCAGCAGACGGTCGGCCGCAGGGCGTGGACTACGGGCCAGTTGCCGCCCGCGCTGGATGAGCAGCGCCAGCACGAGCAGCGAGACAGCGACGAGAACGACGAGATCGATCCGCGAAAGCACGATGGTTGAGTATACGGATCTCGACACAGGTGAGGCTGATCAGGCGCGGGCGGTGCGGGCCGTTCACAACCGGGTTTCAACGCTGGCCTGAGGGGGCGGCGCGGCCGGCCCGCTGCCTTGGGCGCGACCCTCGGCCACCCCGAAGGCGCGCATCACGTCGGCCGTGGTGAGGACGCCGAGCAGGGTCCGTCCATCGAGTCGGCTCAGCACCGGCACCAGGTCCGCGCCCCTGCCGAGCAGATGCAGGGTGGTCTCCAGGGATTCGTCAGGGAAGACGCGCAGCTCCGGGTCCAAGTGGGCCATCTGGCCCAAAGTCTGCTCGCCTTGGTGGTCCGCGACGGCGTGCAGCAGGGCGGCGCGGCTGACCAAGCCGACGAAGTCGCGTTCCGCCAGCACCGGAAAGGCGTTCTGCGCGCCGTCGTTGTCCGCCTGCAGGCGTTGCAACGCCTGCTCGGCGGTGAGGTGCGCCGGCAGACCCTCCCACCGCGCTTCCATGGCATCGCCGTTGGTCAGGCGCTGGAGTTGGATCCGGCTGTGACGGGAGGGCAAGTGAACACCGTCCTGGGCGGCCAGCAGTTCGTAAATGCCCTCGCCCTGCAGTCGGGTGGCGACGGCAAAGGCGATGACGTTGGCGATCATGAGCGGCAGGATGAGGTTGTAGTCCTGGGTGACCTCGAAGATCATGAAGATCGAGGTGATGGGGGTGCGGTTGATGCCGGCGAACATGACCCCCATGCCGACCAGCGCGTAGGCCCCGATGGCGCTGGCATGGTAGTTCGGGAAGCCGAGGTGCACCAGGGCGCCGGCGCCTCCGCCCAGCATGGCGCCGATGTAGAGCGAGGGGGCGAAGATGCCGCCGGCGTTGCCGGTGGCATAGCAGATGGCGGTGGCGGCCATCTTGGCGAGGACCAGCCACAGCATCAGCGAGACCGCCATCCGGTCGTTGAGGACGGCGTTCACGTAGTGATAGCCGACCCCGAGCACCTGCGGGAAAGCGAAGGCAATCAGTCCTACCACCAGGGCGCCGGCGACCGGCAGCCACCGGCGCCATGGTCCGGAGCGACGCAGGAAATGGCGGCGCATGTTGACCAGGCTGCCGGTAAACGCGACCGAGGCCATGCCGCCGACCAGCCCCAAGGCGGCGAAGGCGGGCAGCTCGCGAGCGCCGCCGAACTCGTACTGGGGAACGTGAAACAAAGGTCCGTTACCCAGAAACCAGCGCGACACCATGACCGCCATGACGGCGGCGATGATGGTCGAGCCCAGCATGGGGGTGTTGAGGTCCCCGATCACTTCTTCCAGCACGAACAGCACCGCGGTAATGGGGGCGTTGAAGACGGCGGCCAGTCCGGCGGCGGCGCCCACCGGCACCAGTTGCTGGATCTTGCGTTTCGGCAGCGAGCTGAGGCGTCCAATGACCGAGGCCACCCCGGCGCCGATATGCACCGCCGGACCCTCGGGGCCCATGGCTTGTCCGCTGCCGATGCCGACTCCCGAGGCGAGGAACTTGCCGATGGTGCTGCGCAGCGGGATGTAGCCGTCATGGACCAGGATGGCGATCTTGGTGTGCGCCACGCCGCTGCCGCGCGATTGCGGCAGCCATTCCATGACCAAGGAGGCAATGGTCGCGCCCACACCGAGGAAAACCAGGTAGCGCCAGTGCAGCCCGGCGTGTAGGTCGGAACCGCCGTAAAGATGGGTAAACAGCCAGTCGAGCAACAGGTGGTAGAGCACGGCGACCAACCCGGCCACCAGTCCCGTCCCGATGGCGAGAAGCATGAAGAGTCGGTTTTCGCCCAGGTGCAGTGCTTTCTGCCAGCGCAAAAGGGAGAGTTCCGGGATGAACGACTTGGCCATGGAAGCAGGTTCAGGCGTTACAGAGACGGCGATGCTCCTTCAGCAGGCAGCGATCGGCGACCACCTGCAGGCCGGCAGCGCGGGCGCGCGCCTCGGCTGCCGGGTGTCGGAGACCCTCCTGCAACCAAAGCACGGCGGCGTGCCCGGCAATGGCCGACGTCACGATTTCAGGAATGAACTCAGGGCGGCGGAACACGGCGACGATCTCCAGCGGGGCGGGTACCTCCTCCAAGCGGGGAAAGACCGTCTCGCCCAGGATCTCGCGCTGCTGCGGGTTGACCGGGAGAATGCGGTAGCCGTGGCGTTGCAGGTAGTCGGCCACCGCAAAGCTGGGACGAAGTGGATCACTCGACAGCCCGACCACGGCGACGCGGCGATAGCGGGTGAGCAGGTCGCGGAGGTGGTCGTCGTCCAGCATGGCCGCTTCTGGACTATAGCTGATACCCGCGTTGCCGCCACACCCCGACTCCTCATCCCCCTACCGTTTAATTACGCAGCGTCTTGCCGGTCTTGAGCGTGAACTGAATGCGCTCCTGCGTCTTCTTTTGGCCGCAGAGCGAGAGGAAGGCTTCGCGCTCAAGATCGAGCAGGTTCTGCTCGCTGAGTGGGCTGCCGGCTGGGGCGTCGCCCCCGCAAAGCACGTGGGCCAGCTTGCGAACCATGCCCAGTTCGTACTCTGAGATGTACTCCGCCTCGCGCATCAGGTAAGCGCCCAGTTGCAGCGTGGTGCGCAAGCCGCTGCCCGGAGCGGGAATCAGGGTCGGCAGCGGCGTGGCGTAGCCAGCTGCCAATTGCGCAAGAGCCTCGCGCTTCGCCTCGCCGAGCAGGCGGTCGCGGTTGGCAACGGTGCGATCCGTGGCACGTAGGAATCCAAGGCGCCGCGCGTCCAGCGCCGAGGTCGAGACCTTGGCCATGGCAATCGTCTCGAAGGCCGTTTTGAGTGCCTCCTGCAACTCAACGCTGGCGCCGCGGCCGCTGGGGCCGGCGAGCTGCGCCGCCTGCACGGCCCGCAAGGTCATTTCTTTGCAGCCCCCGCCGGCGGGAATCAGGCCGACGCCCAGTTCCACCAGGCCGGTGTAGATCTCGTCGTGGGCCACGATGCGGGGCGCGTGCAGCAGCAGTTCGCAGCCGCCACCCAACGCGAGATTAAAGGGGGCCAGCACCACTGGGCGGGCGGCGTACTTTACCGCCATGGTCATGGCCTGGAAGGCGCGGATCTCGGCATCGAGATCCTCCCAGTTCTCTTCCTGGGCCTCCAGGAGCACCAGCGCCAGGTTGGCGCCGGCGGAAAAATGTTCGCCGTCGTTGCTGATGACGAAGGCCTCGAAATCGGGGTGCGGATCGCGCAGCACACGGGTGACCATCTGCACGATGTCGGGGCCGAGCGCGTTCATCTTGGTGTGAAACTCGAGACAGCCGACGCCGTCGCCCAGATCCACCAGTGAACAACCCGGGTTGCGCTGCACTTCGCGCCCGGCGTGGTGCAGCGCGGCGAGACGGATGATTTCTGGTGGCTCGGGAACCGCTTGATAACCTCCCGCAAGGCAGAAAACTTCGCGCCGGGCTGCGGGGGGTGGGGGCATGCGGTAGAAGGAAGTCCCGCCGCTCTCCAGTACGCGTTGCACCAGCGCAGGGACGACATGGCCCTCCTGCTGCAGGCGCTGCACGGTGGACTGCAGCCCGAGCGCGTCCCACATCTCGAACGGCCCCATCTGCCAATTGAAGCCCCAGCGCATGGCGCGGTCGATCTCATACAGGTCGTCGCTGATCTCCGGCACGCGCGCCGCGCTGTAGAGGAACAGTTCGCTGAGCGTGGTCCAGAGAAAGCGGCCGGCCACATCCTGCCCAAAGACGACCGAACGCAACCGCTCGGCGGGGTCCTCGATGGTTTTAGCCATGTCGAGCGAGGGGAAGCGGACTTTCTGACGGGGGCGGTACTCGAAGGTGGCGAGGTCAAGGCTCAAGATCTCGCTCTCGCCCGTTGCCGCGCGGACTTTCTTGTAGAATCCCTGCCCGGTTTTGTCGCCCAGCCACTTGCGTTCGAGCAACTGCTCGAGGAATGCCGGGACGTGGAAGACCTCGCGGCGCTCGTCGTTGGGCAGGTTGGCGTAGGAGTTGCGTACCACGTGGGCGAGCAGGTCGAGGCCGACGAGATCCATGGTGCGGAATGTGGCCGATTTGGGCCAGCCAAGGATGGGCCCGGTGAGCGCGTCCACCTGCTCGGGCGAGAGCTGCATCGCGGTCATCACGCGCACCACGTTGAGCATGGAAAAGGTGCCGATGCGGTTGGCGATGAAGTTGGGGGTGTCCTTGGCATGGACCACGCCCTTGCCGAGTCGCTGGTCGACGAAGGCGGCGATACGGGCGAGGGCGGCGGGATCGGTCTCCGGGGTGGGAATCAGCTCGACCAGCCGCATGTAGCGCGGGGGGTTAAAGAAGTGCGTCCCGAACCAACGGCGGCGGACGTTGGGCGGCAGCATGGCGCCGATGGCCGCGATGGGCAGCCCGCTGGTGTTGCTGGTCAGGATGGCGTCGGATGAGAGATGGGGCGCGACCTTCGCCAGCAATGCCTGTTTGATGGCCAGGTCTTCGACCACGGCCTCGATGACCCAATCGGCGGCGGCGACGCGGCCCAGATCATCCTCGAAATTTCCGAGCGTGATGCGGGCGCTCAGCGCCGGTTCAAAGAAGGCCTCCGGGCGGCTCTTGAGCGCAGACTGCAAGCCGGCTTGGGCTGCGCGATTGCGCTCGGTTCCCGGGGCGCCGGCCATGTCCAGCAAGCTCACCGCCACGCCATGGTTGGCCAGGTGGGCGGCAATGCGAGCTCCCATTGTGCCCGCCCCCAGGACGACGATCGAACGGAGCAGCGGGTGGGAGTCCATAGTGTCGGAGTATAGCTGGGACGGTTTTCGGTTGTCAGTTGTCGGTTGTCGGCAACACATGCACGTTGCGCCCGGGTGGGAGGTATACATGGTGCGTGAAGAGTGGAGCGTGGAGCGTGGCAACCATCTCACCGGTTTCGGCTTATGCTGCAGCCGGGCGGCTGAACTCGGGAAGCTGGTCAGGGGTGAACAGCCGCAGCTTCACATGGGACCCGGAAGGCAAGCTGTTGAGCTACGCCGACGCCAACCCGGCGACTACCACTTACGCCTTTGACCCCTTCGGGCGGCGCAGCCGGACGACGCCGACGAGCGGGCCCATTCCATATAACTTCTATGGTGCCGAGGACGGTGGCCACCCGGTGGCGCGCTACGATACGACCAAACGGCTGGCAGACAGCGACCCTGGTCGAGGGCACGACGCTGGCCTATATGAGCGTTAGCGACAGCCGGAAACGCTGACCGAAAGGAAGAGGCAAAAATGCAAACACCGACTCCAATTAGCTTTGGAAAGTGGATGTCGATCGCGCTCGCGGTGTACTCGGTCGGCCTGAGTATCGTCCTAGGGTTTCTCGGTCTTGCTCTGAACCTCTCCGCTCGCAGCTTGATCCTGCCTTATGGGATGTTGCTTTATTCTCTGCTTGCTCTTGCGGCGTTCCTTTATTGGGCACGGACAGCATATGAGCGACCCAAGGCCTGCGCGCTCCGGCTTGCTTCAGCGATATTCTTCTCCTTGCTGCTCTTTCTGTTAGCGCTAGCATATAGCGTGGTTAGAGTCGGCCTTCTGCCTTTGAGAAGCATTCTGTATTATTTCGCCCCTTGCATCCTGCCCGGCTCAGCGCTGACCTCGCTATTGGTGTACGTGCTGGCGCGTCGGCGACTTGAAACCGCTAATTTGGGGTGATCCGCTCTGTTGCAGCGCCCTCCCCTCCTCCACCCCTCCTCGTCCTCCCCTGTCTCTTATACACATCTGACGCTGCCGACGACCTT
>CALEJU010000063.1 GCA_937898755.1 uncultured Acidobacteriota bacterium
GATTTCTGCCTGTCTCGTGGGCTCGGAGATGTGTATAAGAGACAGCCCTGGTTCCCCCCGCCCTGCCTGTCTTCAAGCCCCGCGTTCCAGGCGGAACCAGTAATACCCGTACGGTCCGAAACTGAGCGGGAAAGGGCGCTCGGTGATGGTGGGAAAGGTGGCATCGCCGAAGAGTTCGCGGGGAACGCAGCCCTGAAAGGCGGACAGATTCACCTCCGCCGCCTGCGACGAGCGCGCCAGGTTCGCCACCACAACGACGATGTCTTCCTCGTGACGGCGCAGGTAGGCCAGCACGCGGTCGTTGTTGACCTCGAGGAACTCCATTGTCCCCAGCCCGAAGACAGGGGTGCGGTGGCGGAGCTGCACCAGGTTGCGCATCCAGTTCAGCAGCGAGCTCGAATCCTGGAACTGACGCTCGACATTGACCGCCTGGAAACTGTATATCGGGTTCTGGATGAGCGGCGAGTAGAGGCGTTCCGGAGCCGCCTTGGAAAACCCACCGTTGCGGTCCACGTTCCACTGCATCGGCGTGCGGACGCCGTTGCGATCGGAAAGATAGATGTTGTCGCCCATGCCGATCTCGTCGCCGTAGTAGAGCACCGGGGAGCCGGGCATGGAGAACAGCAGCGTGTTCATCAGCTCAATCTCGCAACGGCTGTTCTCCATGATCGGGGCCAGCCGGCGGCGGATGCCGATATTGAGCTTCATGCGGGGATCACGCGCGTACTCGTAGTACATGTAGTCGCGCTCCTCGTCGGTCACCATCTCGAGCGTCAGCTCGTCATGATTGCGCAGGAACAAGCCCCATTGGCAGTTGGGCGGGATGCGGGGCGTCTGCTTGAGGATCTCAATGATGGGGCGACTGCTCTCCTGGCGCAGCGACATGAAGAGCCGCGGCATGAGCGGAAAGTGGAACGCCATGTGGAACTCGTCCCCGTCGCCGAAGTAGTGCACCACATCGGAGGGCCACTGGTTCGCCTCCGCCAGCAGCACCCGCTCCCCGCCATAGCGCGCATCCACCTGGCGGCGCAGGTCCTTGAGGAAAGCATGTGATTCGGGCAAGTTCTCGCAATTGGTGCCCTCGCGCTCGTAGAGATAGGGGACGGCGTCGCAGCGGAAGCCGTCGAGGCCGAGGTCCAGCCAGAAGAAGACGATGTCGATCATCGCCTGGCGCACCGCCGGCTCGTCGTAGTTGAGATCCGGCTGATGCCGATAAAAGCGGTGCCAGTAGTAGGCGTTGGCCTGCGTGTCCCAGCTCCAGTTGCTGCTCTCGGTGTCGGTAAAGATAATGCGCGCCTCGGGGTAGCGATTGGGGTCGTCGCTCCACACGTAGTAATTGCGATAGGGCGAGGTGGGCGAATTGCGCGCCTCCTGAAACCAGCGGTGCTGGTCCGAGGTGTGGTTCAGCACGAGATCGGTCAGCACGCGGATCTTGCGGGCGTGCGCCTCCTCAATCAGCTCGCGGAACTCCTCCACGGAGCCGTAATCGGGGTCAATCGCGGTGAAATCCGAGATGTCGTACCCATCATCGCGCAAGGGCGAGGGATAGAACGGCAGCAGCCAGAGGCAGTCCACCCCGAGCCACTCCAGGTAGTCGAGCTTGTCAATGAGGCCACGGAAGTCGCCAATTCCATCCGCGTTGGAGTCGGAGAAGGCGCGCACGGGAAGTTCGTAAATAACCGCGTTCTTGAACCACATGGGAGTGAGTCGCTCGTTGAGATCAAGCGCTGCGGCGCGGATCGCCGAGCGGTGCGGGCGGGGTGCTGATGTCTTGTGCAGCGGAAGTGACGGCTACCGGGGCGGCGGCCTCGCGCGGGGGCAGGCGCACCCGAAACACCGAGCCCTGCCCTTCCTGGCTCTGGACTTCGATGCTGCCGCGATGCAGCTCAACCACGGACTTGATGAAGTAGAGCCCCAGCCCGGTTCCAAACTCGCGCGCGCTGAGGGGATTGGGGAGGCGGACAAACTTCTGAAACAAACGGGGAATCTGGTCGGAAGGGATGCCCACCCCGGTGTCCGCCACCTCGACCGCCACCTGACCGTCGGACCGGCCCACGCGCACCGAGATGCGTCCACCCTCGGGCGTGTATTTGACGGCGTTGTCGACCAGGTTGGCAAAGACCTCGCGCAGCCGCAAGGGGTCGCCGGCGACCTCCAGCGGCCGCTCCGCCGCTGCAAAGCTCAGGCTCTGATGGTAGCGCTGGGCCCGGGGCTGCAGCTCGCTGACCACCGCCTCGACCAACGCCGTCAAGTCGAGCGGTTGGGGCGCGATCTGTAACTGGCCCTGTTCCAATTTGCCGACGTTCAGGAGATCGTTCACCAGCGTGATGAGCCGCTCGTTGGCCTCGTTGGCGCGCTCGATATAGCGCCGCTGTTCGGCGTTGAGCGGCCCGAGAACACCCTCCAGCACCAGCGACAGCACCCCCTTGATCCCGGTCAGCGGGGTGCGTAACTGGTGGCTGGCGATGCTGATGAACTCCGTCTTCAGGCGGTCCACCTCGCGCTCCTGGCTGGCATCGCTGAAGACGACGACGCAGCCCCGCACCTGTCCCTGGTTGTCCAGAACGGGAGCCGCGTTGAGGGTGACCGGAACGCGGGTGCCGTTCAGGCGAGCGAGCGACAGGTAGCGCAGACGCTGGCTGCGATGTTCCAGGATGGCCTGGCGCACCGGGTCGGGCGCCGTGCGTTCCTCGCCGAACGCGGCGCCACCCCCCGGGCCGGTCACCACCCAGCGCATCACTCCTTCGTAGGGCTGGCCCTGCACCTCGCTGCGCGCCCGGCCGGTCAGCAACTCCGCGGCGCGGTTGAACTCGATGATGTGGCCGTTGGCGTCCACGGCGAAGACCCCGTCGCCGATGCTGCCCAGCAGGGCCTCGGTCTGGTTGCGGGCGCTTTCCACCGCCCGGCTGTACCGCAGGTAAGACTGGAACGCGGCGCGCAAGAGGGCGCCGCTCACCACCGCCAGAAGAAACACGATGGTCGCGATCAGCGCCAGCTTGTCGTAAAACACCCGCGCCACGTAAAACCCGATCCGCACCGGGCGCACCACCACCAGCGCGGCATGCAACTCTGGCAGTGGCGCATAGCTGACGACCAGCGACTCCAGCCGGCTGGGGCTGAGAAACTGCACCGCGCCGCTCTGGCCATGCAACGCGGCGCTCACGCCGGGAAGGCTCGCCAGTTCGGCGGCGCTCATCGTGACCCCGCCGTTGGGGTTGGCCCACACATGACCCGCGCTGTCGAGAATATAGACGGAGCGTTGTCCCACGGGGTTGGAGCGCCGCAGCAGACTGCCCAGCAGCGTACGCGGCAAGGCCGCCGCCAGCAAACCGACCTGATCGTCTTCCACCTCGACCGGGGCATAGAGGCAGAACGTGCCGACCATGCCAGGACAGGAACTGGGCGAAATCAGGGCATTGTGCGGCTCCCACGCACTCTCCCACTGGTCGGGTTCCCATTGGTTCGGGAATACTCCCCAACCAGAACTGGCGGCCGCCCGCAGGCGGCCGTTGACGTCGTAGATGCCCACCGCGGCCAGCTCCTTGTGGCGGCGCAGAAAACGGTCCAGCGTCACTTGCTCGCCGTGCGGGCTGGCGATGCGGAACGGCGAGATCTCCTCGGGCCCCAGGATGCGTCGCCACGTCGGGCTGTCCCCCAGCGCCGACAACGCGTCCAACTCGGCGTGCAGGTTGGTGCGCACCACCAGTCCCGCCACACCCAGCACCTCACTGTCGGTCCGCGCCTCCTCGGCCTTGGAGGTGCGGATACTGGAGGCAACGATGTAATAGGTCAGCAGCAGGACGGGAAGAAATGTCAGGACGATAAAAATGGCGGTGGAGCGAAAAACCGAAGCCGTCAGCCAGCGCAACGAGATTTCCGCCAGATGCGCCAGACGCCGTGTGATACGCGCGCGACCGGCAGCAAAGGCGGACATGGCATCGGGAAGGGTCACAGCGGTACTCGTTCCACGCCGGCTCAACTCTGACAACGCGGGCAGCGCAGCCGCACGCGGAAAGTACGCGACCAGGGATCGGAGAAGTCACCGGTAAGATGCAGCAACAGGCGGTCCTGGCACTTGGGACAGAGGTAATCCTTCGGATATCCCAGCAGCGACGCCAAGGCCGTCGCGTCGCCGGCCGCCGGATCCACCGCCAGCGTGAAGTTGGCGATGGGACGCTCCCCCCCAACGCTCTCGCTCAGCAGCTTGCGCACCCTCTCGACCACATCGGTGGGCGTCACCTCGGACTTGACGATGTAATCGGTCGCTCCCAAGCGCGCCGCCTGGTGTTTGTCCATGTGCTGGCTGAGGTTGGTGAACAGGACGATCGGGGTGGTCAAAAAGCGGCGGTCGGCACGCAGTGCCTTCAACACTTCCAAACCGCTGATGTCGGGCAGCAAGACATCGAGCAGAATCAACTGCGGCGGCTTCACCCGCGCCTGACGCAGCGCTTCGCGCCCGTTGGGCGCCTCGGCCACAACGTAGCCTTCATGGCTCAGTCGCCGGGCGTACGTATCGCGAATCAACTCCTCGTCTTCGACCAGCAGAATGGCAGCCGACATGCCTCTCCCCGTGCGATTCCCGACGCGTGACGCGAACCTGTTGCCATCATACGCCCGGACGCCGGCGCGTTGGCCCCGCGGGACTTCCCACCCCGGCGCGCCCGATGGTCGCTGTCCTTACAGGTTCTCGCCGACGCGCGACGTTGCCTATTCCAGTCGGGCAGCTCCGGACCACCCGCAGGATTTGCTCGGACGTTTTTTGCTTGAGCGCCCCCGCCCTCGCCGCCAAAGCAGCCGAGAGAGAGCGTGCCTCGACCAGGCGCGGCGGGGATGTCCGCCATTTACGGTCGCGTCACCCGCAACACCGCCGCCGGCAGCTCCTGCGGATCGAGACGCAGCCGCTGGTGGCGGCCCCGCCACCGCGCGTCCCAACCGCGCAACTGCTCGGCGACACAGTATTCCTCTTGCTCCCCAATGCCCAGTTCGTCGAGCGGCAGTTCGATCGCGGCCTCGTGCGGGTGATGGGGATCGAGATTGACGGCGATCAACAGGGCGTTGGATCCATCGGCAGTGCGCTTCAGATAGAACAGGATGTTGTCGTCGTTTGCGGGGAGGAAACGCAGGGTTTCCAGGCGTTGCAGGGCGGCGTTCTCGCGGCGCAACTGGTTGAGGCGCGCCATCAGGTCTTTGATGTGGCCGGGCCGCTCCCAATCCCACACCTTGTACTGATACTTCTCCGAGTGCAGATATTCCTCGGTGCCGGCCACGGCGCTCGCTTCACAGAGCTCGAAGCCGCTGTAGATACCGTAGCTCGGCGCCAGCGTGGCGGCCAGCACGGCACGCAGTTGAAAGGCAGGACGACCGCCATGCTGGAGGAGTTCTGGAAGAATATCCGGCGTGTTCGTGAAAAAGTTGGGCCGGAAGTACTCGCGTGCCTCACCATGCGCCAGCTCGTTCAGATATTCGATCAATTCCGTCTTCGTATTGCGCCACGTGAAGTACGTGTAGGACTGCGAAAACCCGATCTTGGCCAGGTACTTCATCACCTTGGGCCGCGTGAAAGCTTCCGAGAGAAAGATTGCTTCCGGACACTCCTCTTTCAACCGGCCCAGAAGCCAGTGCCAGAAGGGCATCGGTTTGGTATGGGGATTGTCAACGCGGAAGATGTGTACCCCATGGCCGATCCAGAAGCTGAGCACGCGGCGCAGCTCCTCCCACAGCGCCGCCGCCCCCTCGCCATGAAAGTTCAGCGGATAGATGTCCTCGTAACGCTTGGGAGGATTCTCGGCGTACTTGATGGACCCGTCGGGGCGATGAAAGAACCATTCCGGATGTTGGCGCACCCAGGGATGATCGGGAGAGCAGTTGATGGCGAAATCGAGCGCCACCTCCAACCCGTGCTGATGCGCCGCCGCCACGAAATGCTCGAAGTCGTGAAGGGTTCCCAGTCCCGGTTCGATCGCGTCATGACCACCCAGGGCGGAGCCAATGGCGTATGGACTTCCCGGGTCGTCCGGTCCGGCCACCAAACTGTTGTCGGGACCCTTGCGCTTCGTGACCCCAATGGGATGAATGGGCGGCAGGTACACCACGTCAAAGCCCATTCGCTGAATCTCCGGCAGGCGTGCTTCGCACTCGCGAAAGGTGGCGCTGCGGGTCGGATCGGTTCCTTGGGAGCGCGGAAAGAACTCGTACCACGCACTGAACCGGGCGCGGACCCGATCCACCACCACCTCCAGCTCGGGGGCGTAGCGGACTTTCAGCGCAGGATCCGGGTAGCGCGCGGCCAGCAAGGCGGGTGCGTCATCAAGCAAGATCGCCGCCGAAGGCGCATCGCCTGCGAGCGAGGCCAGAATCGCGGACAAGGCGGCGCGGTCCCCACCCTGCGTACGGGGCAGATAAGAAGCCAGCAACGCGCGTCCTTCCAGCAGGTCGCTGCTGAGATCCTGATCGGCCGCTTGCTTGCGCAGCGTATCGCGCCGCCAGCTCTCAAAACGCTCCGTCCACGCCTCCACGGTATAGCGATAGCGGCCGACCCGTTGGAGTGGGAAACTCCCCGACCAGCGATCATTGCCGATCGGCTGGAGGACAACTTGGTGCCCGTCCGCGGCATCGAATTCTCGAAACCATAATGCAGCCGCGATGACGTCGTGTCCGTCGCGAAACACATCGGCCCAGACGGTAAAGAGGTCGCCCACCTCGCGCTTGACGGGATGGCGGCCGGCGTTGAGTTCCGGCCATAGATTCTCGATGATAAGCGGGTTGGCGCACTGGGCTTGGGATGGCGGAAGTTGGGACTCAGCCGGGTGGTGCACAGCCGCCTTGACCGGTTCACACCGCTTCGGATCGGTTGAGGACCCAGCCCCATCCCGAGTCCGGCTTTTTGTACTGGACGGCACGTCAGCCATGCGCTCCTCTCTCGTCCCCCTGTTCCTCCACCACCCGCTTGAGGGTGTCCGTTCTGGGGCACCTCCACTATAATCGTCCTGACATCGGAGCTCGCCGATGAATCCGCACTCGTTTTTGCGCGAAGTCACCTCGCTTGAGGGCCGTCGGTTCCTGATCGTCTCGAACCGACAACCCTTCGCCCACGTTCGCCAGGACGGGGCGGATGGTGAGATCGTGCGCGTTGAGAAGCCCCCCAGCGGCCTGACGCTGGCGCTGGAACCGATGCTGCAAGCCACCAGCGGTACGTGGGTGGCCAGTGCCAGCGGCAACGCGGATGCCGAGTTCACCGACGCCCACGGTCACGTCTTCCCTCTGCCAGCGGGCATCCAGTACAGCGTGCGGCGCGTCTTCCTGCCCGCCGCCCTGAGCGAAGACTATTACAGCGGGTTTGCCAATTCCTCCCTGTGGCCGCTCTGCCATATCGCCTATCGGCAACCGCAGTTCGAAGAGCGCTGGTGGAAGGCCTACGTCGAAGCCAACCAACGTTTCGCCGACGCCGTCGCGGAAGAGGTTGACGGTGAGCGTGCGGTCATCTTCATCCAGGATTTCCACCTCGCGCTGCTGCCCCAGATGCTGCGCGAACGCTGCCCACGCAGCCTGATTGCCCAGTTCTGGCATATCCCCTGGCCCAACGCGGAGGCCTTCCGCATCTGTCCCTGGCGCAAGGAATTGCTGCGTGGCTTGCTGGGCAACGACCTGCTCGGCTTTCATCTGCCCTACCACTGCATCAATTTTCTGGAGAGCGTGGATCGCGAACTTCAGGTCCGGGTAGACCGCGAACGGGATGCCGTGGTGGCCAGCGAGCATCGGACCAACGTCGCTGCCTTTCCGCTCGGCGTGGATTACTCACGCATTCGCAGTCACGCCCAACGTCCCGCGACGCAACACGAGGCCGCCGCCCTGCACGCCCGCTATGCCGGGAACCGCAAACTCGTGCTCAGCGTCGAGCGCATGGACTACACCAAGGGCATCCTGGAGCGCATCGAGGCCATTCGTCGCCTCTTCGAACGTCATCCCCGACTCAAGGGTCAGGTGGTGTTCATCGAAATTGCCACGCCGACGCGCACCTCAGTGGAGGCCTACCGCGATTATGCCGCGCAGGTGGAAGTGGCCGTCGCGCGTTTGAACGCCGAGTTCGGCACCCCCGACTGGACGCCGATCGTGGACCTGCATCTCTATGTCGAGCCGGAGAAGGTTTGGGTGTGGTATCACGCCGCCGATGCCGTCATTGTCAGCTCTTTGCACGACGGCATGAACCTGGTCGCCAAGGAGTTCGTCGCCGCCGGGCGTGACGACGCCGTCCTGCTGCTCAGCGAGTTTGCGGGCGCCGCCCGGGAACTGCGCGAGGCCGTGCCGCTCAACCCCTTCGCCACCGACCATTTCGCCGACGCCATCGCCGGTGCCTTCGAACTCAACCTGGCGGACCGCACCGAACGGATGCGGCGGATGCGCTGGCGTGTCTCCAACCACGACATCGGTGCCTGGGCGCGCGACGTGCTGCGTGCCATCCGGCAACATGAGTTTGACGCACAGAACGGTGCGTTTGCGGAACCGGTGAGTCCCATGCCGCGCCGCAGCAACGCCCGCTCCGGAACAGCAGGCCCTCGTGCCCGCTCCGCCAACTCCGGCGACTAGGCGCTGGCACGATGGCAGCCCCGGTGCTCTCGGCACCCCGGGAGCCGCCTTGCGGCGCTCGATTTGTGGGCCGGCTCGTCGCGGCACGTTTCACGCGCGGACGTGCGTTTCGTAAGCCGTGATCTCCGGCTCATGCTGCAGCGTGACGGCGATGTCGTCGAGCCCCTCCAACAGACATTGTTTGCGATAGGGGTCGATTTCGAAACCCGCGTGCCAGCCGTCCTGATCGCCCACCATCTGCCGCGCTAAATCAACGTGCAGTCGCAGACCCGCCGGGCGCTCCACCGCCTGAAAGAGCGCGTCCACCTGCGCCGCGGTCAAGACGATCGGCAGCATCCCGTTCTTGAAGCAGTTGTTATAGAAAATATCGGCGAACGAGGAGCCGATGATGCAGAGAATGCCGAAATCCTTCAGCGCCCAAGGCGCATGCTCGCGCGAGCTGCCGCAGCCGAAGTTCTCCCGCACCAACAGAATGCTTGCGCCCTGATAACGCGGCTGATTGAGCGTGAATTCCAGGTTGGGAGCGCCGCCTGGCAGGAAGCGCCAGTCGAAAAACAGACCGGCAGCCAGCCCCGAACGCAGAATGCTCTTCAGGAACTGCTTGGGAATGATCTGGTCGGTGTCGATGTTGGCGCGATCCACGGGAACGACCAGGCCGTCGAGGGTGGTGAAGGGTTTCATGGGGATGAGTGAGTGATGAGTGACGAGTGATGAGCGACTAGCCTGACTGGCACCCGATTCGGTTCTTGGCTTCTTCCGGGTTGCTTTTTCGTCAGCGATTCACTTCCACTCGCGGATATCGACAAAATGCCCCGCGATCGCGGCGGCGGCGGCCATCTCGGGGCTGACCAGATGAGTCCGGCCGCCCTTGCCCTGCCGGCCTTCAAAATTGCGGTTGCTGGTCGAGGCGCAGCGCTCACCCGGTTGCAGGATGTCGGGGTTCATCCCCAGGCACATGCTGCAGCCCGACTCGCGCCACTCGAAACCGGCGGCGCGAAAAACCTCATCGAGGCCGAGTTTCTCCGCTTCGCTCTTCACCTGTTGAGAACCGGGCACCACCATGGCGCGCAAGGTGGAGGCCACCTTGCGACCGCGGACAATCCGTGCCGCCGCCTGCAGATCCTCCAGCCGCGCGTTGGTACAGGAACCGATGAAGATGCGGTCCAGCTTCAGTTCCTGCATGGGCACGCCGGGCTTCAGGCCCATGTACTCCAGCGCCATCTCCGCCGAACGCCGGTCCACCGGGTCGGGGAAGGCGTTGGGATCGGGCACGCGCTCCGTAACGTTGACCACCATGCCGGGATTGGTGCCCCAGGTCACCTGGGGCGCGATCTCCTCCGCCGAGAACCTCAACTGGCGATCGAACCGCGCGCCGGGATCGGTGGCGAGGGAGAGCCAGTCGGCGGCGGCCGTGTCAAAGGCGGCTCCCGACGGAACGTGCTCGCGCCCACGCAGATACGTGACCGTGGTGGCGTCGGGCGCGATCATGCCGGCCCGCGCTCCCGCCTCGATCGACATGTTGCAGACGGTCATGCGCTGCTCCATCGAGAGGCTGCGAATGGCACTCCCGGCGTACTCGACCACGGAACCGGTGGCGCCCCCGGTGCCGATCTTGCCGATGATGAAGAGGATGATGTCCTTCGCCGTCACCCCGGCGGGCCGCTCGCCGTCGACGCGAATCTCCAGGGTCTTGGGGCGAGACTGCCAGAGGCATTGCGTGGCCAGCACGTGTTCCACTTCGCTCGTGCCGATGCCAAAGGCCAGCGCCCCGAACGCACCGTGAGTCGCGGTATGGCTGTCACCGCAGACTATCGTCATTCCCGGCTGGGTCAGTCCCAACTCGGGGCCGATCACATGCACGATGCCCTGATGGGGACTGTCGAGGTCGAAGAGCGGCACGCCGAATGTCCGGCAGTTCTCGCGTAACACCTCGATCTGGCGCTTGGAACTCGCGTCCAGGATCTTGAACGGCCGCGGGTCGGTCGGCACGTTGTGATCGAGCGTGGCAAAGGTCCGCTCCGGGCGGCGCACCTTGCGCCCGGTCTCGCGCAAGCCCTCGAACGCCTGCGGCGAGGTGACCTCGTGAATGAGGTGCAAGTCAATGTACAGGAGGGCCGGCTTGCCGGCCTCCGCCCGGACCACATGGCGCTCCCAGATCTTGTCGAACAACGTCTGCGGCATCACTCTCAATATTATCCGCTAACCGCGGCCCTGGGTGGCCTCCGCCACCCGAAGCGCCGGAAACCGGGGCGCTTGACCTGCGTTACGGTTGGCCGTGGCAAGGGTATGATTTGGCTTCATCGGAGGCCCCATGCCCCTGCTGCCTCGTCGCCTGCGCCTGGGAGCGCTGCTGGTGCTGGCGCTGCTCACCGCGGCGACGGCGAAAAAACATCCGGTGCGGCCCCTGACGTCGCACCTGCTCGACGCCTTGCCGTTCCGACTCATCGGGCCCGCCAGTCCCGCCGGGCGCGTCTGGCAGGTCGTCGGGGTCCCCGGTCAGCCGAAGACGCTCTACGCCTGTACCGCCGACGGCGGGGTCTGGAAGAGCACTAATTACGGCACCACGCTCCTGCCCATCCTCAACGACGAGGCGGCGGCCTCCTGCGGCGCCGTCGCCATCGCCCCGTCCAACCCGCAGCAGGTTTGGGTGGGCACCGGCGAGCCCGCCTCGACGCGCGCGAACTCACAGGGCCGCGGCGTCTTTAAGTCCACCGACGGCGGGCAGACGTGGCACAGCGTCGGTCTAAGCGCCACCGAAGAGATCGGGGCCGTGATCATTGACCCGCGCGATCCCAACACGGTCTACGTGGGCGCCCTCGGCCACCTGTGGGGCAAGGGCGCGGACCGCGGCGTGTACAAGACGACCGACGGCGGCGCGACCTGGAAACAAGTGCTTTTCATCAACGACACCACCGGCGTCAGCGACCTGCAGATGGACCCGGGCAACCCGCAGGTCCTCTACGCCGCCGCCTGGCAACGGTTGCGCTTTGGCGGCGGCGACATGGCGGAATCAGGCCCGGGCAGCGGCATCTACAAGACCACCGATGGCGGGACCACATGGTCCCGCCTGACGAACGGGCTGCCCGTGGGAGATGCCGGAAAAATTACGCTCGCCATCGCGCACCATAACACCCAGATCGTCTATGCCGCCGTCCTGACCGGCGAGCCGCAGCCTGGTGGCGGGCGCAGCAGCGAGCGTGGCGGCATCTTTCGCTCCACCGACGGCGGCGCCACCTGGGAACGGGTCAATGCCTCCATGACCAGCTATTACTACGACCGCATCGCGGTGGACCCGAACGACGACCAGCGTCTCTGGATGCCGGTGTTTGAACTCATGCGCTCCGATGACGGCGGCCATACCTGGGTCAAACACAACATGAAAAACGTGCATGACGACCTGCACAGCATCTGGATTGACCCGGCCGACTCGGCCCACCTCGTGCTGGGCGGCGACGGCGGAGTGAATACGAGCTTTGACGGGGGTGCGGCCTGGTCGCAGCAGGTGCTTCCCATCGCCCAGTTTTACGAGGTGGCCGTTGACGACCAGCGCCCGTACTGGGTCTACGGCGGCATGCAGGACACCGGACACTGGGCCGGCCCCAGCCAGACCTTCGATCACGAAGGCATCACCAACGACGACTGGATCAAGCTGCGCTACAACGGCGACGGCATGGCCATTCATCCGGATCCCCGCGATCCCAACGTCCTCTTCATGGTGCAGGAGTTCGGGAACACTTCACGCCTCGACCTGCACTCCTGGACACGGACCGAGCTGCAACCGCCGGCCAGTTTCGCCAAAGAGCACAACCTGCATGCATTGCGCTGGGACTGGACGCCGCCGATGATTCTCTCCAATCAGAACCTCGACCAGTTCTTTTTGGGCAGCAACTACCTGTTCCGCTGCACGGTCGGGATCGTGGGTCCCGGCCAGGACCCCACCCACTCCTGCGCCGCGATCAGCCCGGACCTCAGCGCTCAGCAGGAGCGCAACCCGCTGGGGACCCGCGACGGATATCACAGCTACGGTGCGCTCTTCTCGCTGGCGCAGTCGCCGGCCGACGGCAACGTGCTCTGGGCCGGTGCCGATGACGGCCCGCTCCACGTGACGCGCGATCTGAACCAGCCCGGCGGTCCGCACTGGACGCGCGTGGACGGCAATTTCCCGCCGGGGACGCCGCCCGGCGGTGTCATCTCAAAGATCGAGCCGGGGGATGCCGACCCCGGCACCGCCTTTGTCGCCTACGACCGGCACACGCTCGACGACGAACATCCCTACCTCTTCCGCACCACCGACTACGGCCAGACGTGGACCAGCATGAGCGGCGACCTGCCCGCCGATGGGCCGGCGTATGTCATCCGCCAGGATCTGTTCAACTTCCACGTTTTCTATGCCGGCACGGAGTTCGGACTCTATGTCTCGATTGACTCTGGGGCGCACTGGGTGCGCTGGAAGAGCAACCTGCCGATGAGCGCGGTGCGCGCCCTGGTCTCGCATCCGCGAGACCGCGACCTGATTGTCGGCACCTTCGGCCGCGCCATCTGGATCGCCGACGCTGCCCCGCTGCAGGAACTCGATGCCGCCCTGGCGCAGCCCGCCTACCTGTTTGCCGTGAAGCCGGCCGTCGCCTACAACATCCGCCACACCTACGGAACCACGATTGAGGAACTCAACGGCGATGCCTTTTTCCGCGCTGCCAACCCGCCTTATGGCGCCGTCATCACCTATTACCTCGCCGATCCCGTCGCTGGCGACATCAAGCTGGAGATCCAGGACGCCAAGAACAAGCGGGTGCGCACCCTGACCGGGCCCGGAACCGCGGGCCTGCACCAACTGGCGTGGGATCTCGAGCCGGACCGCGCCACCACCCTTGCCGCTGCGCCCCCGCCCGCGGGGGAAGCGGAACTCACGCTTTCCGAACAGCAACGACAACGCCGCGTTGCGCCGGGCAAGTACACCGTCACCCTGCGAACCGGGAAAGACAAGCTGTCGCAGTCGATCGAGGTGCGCGCTGAGGATGTAAGCGGCGTCCGCAGTGTACTGGCGCGCAAATAGCCGCCGACGTCTGGCGCGTTTCTATGGACGCCCGCAAGTGACTCATCACACCTCTGGAGTCTTCCCATGCCGCCCGGCCTTCTAACCCCCGTCCACACCGCCTTGGAAATCGTGGTCCGCTGTACCGCTGTCTACCTTCTGGTGCTGCTGCTATTGCGCCTCATGGGCAAGCGCGAGGTGGGGCAGATGAACACGGTTGATTTCGTGATGCTGCTGCTCATTGCCAACGCCGTGCAGAATGCCATGACCGGGCCGGACACCTCGTTGGTCGGCGGGGCGGTTGCCGCCGCCACGTTGATCGGCATCAACTTCGTCCTCTCGCACACCTTGTTGAAGCACGCACGTCTGCGCAAGTTGGTCGAAGGCAGCCCGACTCTGCTGATTCACGATGGGCAGATCCTGCAAGACCATCTGCGCAGCGAGGGTATTACTCAGGAAGCATTGGAAGCGGCCTTGCGTGAGCATGGCGTGGCACGCGCCGCCGACTGCAGCTCCGCCATTCTCGAGGTGGATGGCAGCATCAGCGTTCTCAAGCCCGATGACATCAAGAACAACACCGGCCGCACACACCGCCGGATCCGCTTCCTGCAGCGACCGCACTGAGGGTTGTCGGTTCTCGGTTGTCAGTTCACGCAAATACTTGGATGTGTCCGGGTTTTGCCGACAACCTTCTACTTGCGAACGCGCAGCATGACCACACCATGCGCCGGCACGGTGGCGGTGTAGTGGTCGCGATGCACTCCGCGGTTGGCATGGGCCCACAGGTCGCGAACCCGATACGCGCCGCTCAGGCCGAGGTCGGACCATTTGGCCGTGACCGTGGCCTCTTCCGGGCCGCGATTGAATAGGCCCACTGCCAACTCGCCCCCGGATAGCGGCTTCATCCAGACCTCAAGTCCGTCCTGCTGGGCGACGCGGTGCCCCTGCTTGCCGAGCTTGTCCTGGTCGATCGCAATCACCTCGCGGTTGGTCAGGATCGAAACCGTCGCGGGCGTCATGGCGCTGAGGTCGTTGCCCGCCAGCAGCGGCGCGGCAAGCAGGGACCACAGGCTCAGGTGCGTGCGGTACTCGGTATTCGTCATGCCACCGTTGCCGATCTCCAGCATGTCGGGATCGTTCCAATGGCCGGGACCGGCGTAGGCCTCCAGCCCGACCTGCTTGTCGAAACCCAGGGTCGCCATGCTCTTCCAGGAGTCGTTGATGTCGCCGGTGGTACGCCAGAGGTTGCCGCCCACGGACGGGCCCCACTCCCACACCTTGTCCATCCCGTACTGACAGAGGCTGAAGACAATCGGCCGTCCGGTGGCCTTCAGCGCATCGCCCATGATTTTATAAATCCTCGGCATGTCGCTCGGCTGGTAGAGCTTGCCGGCACTGCACCAGTCGTACTTGAGGTAGTCCACGCCCCACTTGGCGTAGGTCTGCGCATCCTGCGCTTCGTGCTGGTAGCTCGCCTCGTAGTGCGCGCAGGTGAGAGGCCCGGGGCCGGAGTAGATGCCCAGCTTCAGACCCTTGCTGTGCACGTAGTCGGCCAGCGCCTTCATGTCGGGAAACTTTTCGTTGCTGGTGATGTTGCCCTCGGCGTCGCGCTTGCCTTCCCACGTGTCGTCGATGTTGACGTAGATATAGCCGGCATCGCGCATGCCGCTCGTCACCAGCGCGTCCGCGGCGTGCCGCACATCGGCGTCGGTGACCTTCCCGGCGAAGTGATTCCAACTGTTCCAGCCCATGGGCGGCGTAGCCGCCAAGATGGGAGCCTGGGCCAGCGCAGGAAGGCTGAGCAGGAAACATCCCAGCCCGAACGTCGCGAACGCAACTTTTTTCATCATGGTCGTCCTTCCGATCAAGAGCGGTTTTCCGACGATCCAGTTACTGTCGCACGCGAATTACGACAACTCCGTGGCTGGGAATCCGTACCTTGAGGGCCTCGGGCACCACGCCCAGGTCCTCGTGGGTCCACAAGTCGCGGACGTGTTGATTGTTCGGCAACCCGGCATCGCGCCATGGCAGGGTGACGTTGATGCCCCACTCGGTGGTGTTGAAGATTCCGAGGGCGTAGCTGCCGTCCGCCAGGAGCTTTTTGTAAACCGGTGCGTTGTCGACCTGCGCCACGACCACCGCCTGCTTGCCCAGCGGATCCTGGTCCACGGCGATGAGTTCGCGGTTGGTCAGAATCGCCTTCGTTTCCGGGGTCATGTGGGCGATGTCGTTACCGGCCAGCAGCGGGGCGGAGAGCAGGCACCAGAGGCTGAAGTGGGTGTGGTACTCGGTGTCCGACATGCCGCCGTTGCCCACCTGGAGCATATCCGGATCGTTCCAGTGGCCCGGGCCGGCGTAGCGATCGAGCCCGTTCTGGTTGAAGCCGATCTGCGCCATGCCCTTGCCCCAGCCGAACGCCCAGCTCAGGCTCCACTTGTCGATGATGTCCCCGGTGGTGCGCCAGAGATTGCCGCCCACCGAGGCGCCCCACTCCCAGACATCGTTCTGCCCGTATTGACAGAGGCTATAGACAATGGGCCGGCCGGTGGCGCGCAGCGCGTCACCCATCTTTTTGTACACCGCCGGCATCGCGTCGCTGCGGTAGACCGTGGAGGCGCTGCACCAGTCGTACTTCAGATAATCAATGCCCCAGCTGGCGTACGTCTGGGCGTCTTGCGCCTCGTGCTGGTAGCTGCCTTCGTAACCGGCACAGGTTTTCGGACCGGGCGAGGAGTAGATGCCCAGCTTGAAACCCTTGCTGTGCACGTAATCGGCCAGCGCCTTCATATCGGGGAACTTCTCGTTGCTGGTGATCTTGCCCTTGGCGTCGCGCTTCCCTTCCCAAGTGTCGTCAATGTTGATGTAGACATAGCCGGCAGCGCGCATGCCGTTCTCCGCCATCGCGTCCGCCGTTTCGCGGATCAGTTTGTCGCTGACGCGGCTTTGGAAATGGTTCCAGCTATTCCAGCCCATGGGCGGCGTCGGGGCAATGTCCCCAGTCTGGGCAACGGCGGCGGGGATAGCCAGGCCGGCAAGCGCCATGGCCGATAGCAGATAACGGGCAACACTCATGAACACTCTCCGGGGGACTCCACACTGGGCGGCTCACCGAGGAGCGCTGGGGGGGAGTGTAGCAAGGGCTTGCAGGCTGTGACAAATTCCCGGCTGGCCGAGGGGCCAAGGCCGACTTCGTATCTGCTTGCCACGTTGGCGTTTCGGCCTTCGCCCTTCGGCTTCATCAGCCGGAAAAGTCGAAGCGCCGGGAGAACTTGAAGAACACGCCGCGTTGCTGCAACACGAAGCGACGCTGGGGCGCGCTCAGCAGCGGCGCGGGGCCGTTGGCGGGGGAGGCTTCAAGGCTGCGCAGGTAGTTCGACCCCAGCCCGACGTAGAACTCCGTTCCCGGGCTGATGATGCGGCGCAGTAGCAGCGACTCGCCCAACGTCTTGTCGCTGCTCGATCCCAGCAGGATGCCGCGGAGGTAGGTCCGCTTGTCGAGGTAGTACTCTGTGCGCCAGAACCAGGCCAGATCCGAGAACACCTTGCGGCCGCCGGCATGGCGGTAGAAGCTGGAGTTCTGGGCGTTGAGGCTGGTGTGGAAGCGGCGCACATCGGTGCCCAGTCGCAGGCTGAACTGCCGGCTGTAACCCAGGTAGTTGTCGCCGTAGTTGATGGCCGCCCCGCTGCCGGTGAAAAAGTTGACGTCCAGCCAGCTGAGGTAGTGCGTCCCCAGGCTGAGAAAGGTGAAGGTGGCCGGGTAGAGCACATGGTTCCACTGGCTGCGGCTGTAGCTGTTGCCGAAGAACAGGTGCGTGTTGCCGACCAGGGAGGCGCCCAGGTTCCAATTGTCGAACTGCTGCGTCAGACCGAAGTGATAACTGCCGGCGCGCTGGTGGTTGGTGTTGATCTGCACCTGTTGCACACCGTGGCGGTTGATCCGCCAGTGGTAGTTGGCGCCGACCAGCACGCTCTTCTGATCGGTGTAGCTCTGAAAGCCGAGTTGCGGGTCGAAGTCGGGCGAGATGGCCCAGCCCACGGTGTAGGCGTTGAAGTTGTCGGTCGTCAGCACCAGGAACGTCGAGGCGGAGTAGCCCTGCGAGTGCAGCAGGTCGGGGTGAACGGAATCGGGGCCGGTGTTGGAGACCGACTGCGCTGTCTCGTTTTGTCCGCCGGTATGGGATACCAGGAAGGCATTCTGCCAGTCGATCCGCTTGCCGAGATGGAGGTCCGCGTCCACACCCACCGTCTGATTGCGGGCCTGCGGGGAGCTCTTCAAGGTCGACATGAAGCCGACGTAGCTGGAGGCGTGAATGGCCCGCTTGAGGCGCAGGACGGCATCGTTGGCGTCCTCCGCTCCCACGATGCCGGGATGGGCGCGATCCTGCGCCAGCAGGGCCCCGAACTGCCAGCGGCCGAACTCGCCGGTGGCCTTCAACCCGGCCTGCGGGTTGACGATCTTGCGGGAATAGAAGAGGCCTCCGACCGGGCCATTGTCCCCCAGCGAGGTCGGCGCGGCGGTGTCGAAGACCCGCGTGCCGGAGGTGAAGAAGGGCCGCTTTTCAGGAAAAAACAAGGGCTGGTTGAGGTTGACATCGATCTGCGGCTGATCGGCTTCAACCTCCGAGAAGTCCGGGAAGATGGTGCCGGCCAGCGAGATCTTGGCGGTGGGGGCGTAGAAAAAGTCCGCCCCGCCCCGGCCGCCATACGAGTTCGCGCGGCCCGGCTGGGCCAGGAAACGGCCGCCCACGTAGGGCACCGCTGCCAGCTCGTGCGGCGCCACGTCCACGGTGAGGCGGGCGTGCTCCAGGTGGGCCAGCTGATCGTTTTCGAACTCGGTCAGCGACATGCGCGGGAAGACGTCGATCTCATTGTTGCGGGCGCCCAGCCGCACCAGCGTGAAGTCCCAGGTCTGCGGTCCGGTGCCGTTGTAGCGCAACGAGCGAAAGGGGATGGCCATCTCGACGTCGTAGCCGTCGCGGGTGCGGCGTCCGTCCCCGGTCCAGATGGTGTCCCAGCTGTAGTCGATGTTGCCGTTCTGCGAGGTAAAGATCCCGTCCGCCTGCACCCCGGCGGGCGTGACCTGGAACATGTTGAGCTGCTGGTGGGCGCCGGTCGGGTCCAGCCCGATGAGCACCGAGTCGCTGCTCTGGACGTCGTCGCGCTTGGTCACGTAGCTGCGGATGGTGGCGGGCGCTTGCTGGACATGGAACGCGACATACAAGGCGTGTGCGCCGCGGGCCAGGTAGGCGGTGATGGCGCCTTGCGGCGGCGCGGCGTTCTTGGGCCGCACCTGCACGAAGTCGGTGATGCGGCGCGCGGTCTGCCAGCAGGCGTCGTCCAGCACGCCGTCAATCTTGGGTGCGACCGCGCAGTAAGGCACTTCCAGAGTGTGCGCCTCGAGCGGCACCGCAGGAGCCTGTCCCGCTGGGGGGTCGGCCGCCCAGATCACGGGACAACAGACGAGCAGGACCAGGGGCCACAGCCCGGCGGCAAACTTCAGGGATCGGGGAGGCATGATGGGCATGTGGGCCGCGGCTTCCTGCTTGGACGCCTCCTCGGGAGAGGCGATAGGGGAAATTATTTCGGAGCAGTTTTGAAGACGCTTGGCCACTGATACGACGATGGTTTGACACCGGTTCCAAGAAATTGGCGCTGGCCGACGCAACCCCGGCCGCCGGGCCTGTCTCGCCCGCTATAATGGAAGCTCGTTTCGGACGGGAAGCCGACGGAAATCATGGACATCGCCGAGTGGCGGCAACAAATCGACGCCTTGGATCGCCAACTGGTCGAGATCCTGAACGAGCGCTGTCGCTGCGCCCAGGAGATCGGCCATCTGAAGCGCGGTCAGGCCCTGCCGGTCTACGAACCGGATCGCGAGAAGACGATTTACGACAACGTGGCGCGTCTGAACCAAGGTCCGCTCAGCACCCGGGCCTTGCGTCACATCTATGAACGCATCATTGACGAGATGCGCGCCATTCAAAAGTATGAAGCGCTGACGGACGACACGAGTGCGGCGGGCAAGCATTCCGCCAGTGCCGGCCGCCCCGGCGGCGACTCGGGGCGCTAGGAAAGTGCGAGGACAGTCATGATCGTAGTGATGCAGGCCGGAGCCAGCGAGGACCAGATTCAACGCGTCATGGAGCACCTGGTCTCCTTTGGCTTTGATATTCACCGTTCGACCGGCGTGGAGCACACCGTGCTGGGCTGCGTCGGGGTGCACCCCGACTTCGACGCCCGCCAGGTCGAGCTCCTGGACGGTGTCGCCGAGGCGCACCGCATCTCCTCACCCTACAAGCTGGTCGGCCGCCCGTTTCGTCCTACCGGCTCGGTCGTCAAGGTTGGTGATGTGAGCTTTGGCGGCGAGGATGTGCCGGTGATCGCCGGGCCCTGCTCGATCGAGACGCGCGACCAGTTGTTTGCCGTCGCCGAGGTGGTGGCTGAAGCTGGGGCGCGCGGCCTGCGTGGCGGCGCCTTCAAGCCGCGCAGTTCCCCCTACAGTTTTCAAGGGCTGGGCGAGGACGGGCTCAAGATCCTGCGCGAGGCGTGCGACCGCTTCAACCTGCTCGCCGTCAGCGAGGTCATGTCGGAGACGCAGATTCCCCTGTTGCTCAAATACGCCGACATCCTGCAGGTCGGTGCGCGCAACATGCAGAACTTCAACCTGCTGCGCGAGCTGGGGAAGACGCGCAAACCCATCCTGCTGAAACGCGGCCCCTCGGCCACGGTCGAGGAACTGCTGCTCTCGGCCGAGTATCTGCTGGCCGGCGGCAACTACGACGTCATTCTCTGCGAACGCGGTATTCGCACCTTCGAGACCTACACCCGCAACACCTTCGACGTCTCGGCCATCCCGGTGGTGCACAAGCTGTCGCATCTGCCGATCATCGGCGACCCGTCGCACGGCACGGGACGGCGCGACCAGGTGCCGCCCATGGCGCGCGCCGCCGTCGCCGCTGGCGCCGACGGGCTGATCATGGAGGTCCATTGCGACCCCGATCACGCGCTGAGCGATGGCGCGCAATCACTGCGCCCGCCGCAGTTCGTGGCCTTGATGGACGAACTGCGGCTCATCGCCAAAGCCGTCCACCGCAGCGTCAGTTGCGAGCGCGTGGGCGCCTGAAGTAAGCGGGCACCGCCGCCCGTCGGGAACAGACCCTCCTCGCGCCCAAAGCGGACCATGCCAGGGAATGCGAGCCCGCGCATCAGGCCGGTGCATTCGGCCCGTCCATCCGGTACGATCCAATGCCATCGCTTTGGGGGCTGTGATTCTTCTTGCGGGGAATAGATCATGGATCAGGGGTCGAGCGCGTCGGATAACTTTACGGCGCACCAAGCGGAGCGCCGTCGCGAGCTGTGGGGCCTGCTCGGCCGCCTGCCGCGCGATCATCAACCGCGTCCGCCACAACAACAAGCGGTGGAGAAGCATCCCGGCTTTACCCTCGAGCACTTGCTGTTGGACCTGAACGGCCTCGAACCGGTGCCCGCCCTGCTGCTGATCCCCGACCGACGCGCGCCACGCGCTCCCGGACTGCTCTATTGCCATTCTCACGGCGGCGTCTATTCGGCCGGCAGCCGGGAGTTACTCGAGGGAAGCACGTTTCAAACCGCGTACGCCCCGCTGTGCGCTGAACTCGGCCTGGTCACACTCGCAATTGACAGTTGGTGTTTCGGCCAGCGGCAGCATGCCGCGAATGGGCGGATCGGCGAGCAGGACACCTTCAAGCGCATGTTGCTCTACGGCCAGGTGTTATTCGGCATGATGCTGTTCGACGAATATCGGGCGCTCGATTACCTCGCCTCTCGAACCGAGGTGGACCCCCAACGTCTGGGCTGTCTTGGATTTTCCATGGGGGCGTTGAAGGCCTGGTGGCTGGCCGCTCTCGACCCCCGCCTCCGCCTGTGCGTCAACCTCTGCTGCCTCACCGATTTCGCCGCGCTGATTGGCGCCGGACACCTCAGCGCGCACGACATTTACGCCTATGTTCCCGGTCTGCTCCGGCACTTCCGGACGGCACAGATCGCCGAACTGATTGTGCCGCGGCGTCACCTCAGTTTGAATGGTCGGCGCGATATTCTGGCGCCGGTGGAGGGGGTGCGCGCTGTTCGCGAGGCTCTCCTGCCGCTCTATCGCGCCCATGGACGCGAACAGGACTGCCGAATCGAACTCTACGACTGTGGCCACGAGGAGATTCCGGCCATGCGCGCCGAGGTCCGTCACGGGCTGGCGCAACTGTAAGCACGGAACACCACACCATGCAGCCGCTTCTCGCCTTGCAGGACGTCTCGCTCCAGCTTCCACGGGGGACGCAGCGCGGTTTTGAGCCGGTACTCCGCAATCTCTCGTTTTCACTGCAGCGCGGCGAAGTCCTGGCCCTGGTGGGCGAGTCGGGCTGTGGCAAGACTTCGACCGCACGGAGTGTGCTTGGTCTCTTGCCTGCCGGGGCACGCCTGAGCGGCTCCATTCAGTTCGCTTCGCGCACCGGGATGGTGGACTTGGCCGGGCTGCGCCCCCACGCAACGGCATGGTCACGCATCCGCGGCGCCCAGATCGGGCTGATGATCCAGCAACCCATGCATGCCTTGGATCCACGGCTGCGGATTCGCACCCAGTTGATCGCCGCCGCCCGCGCCCATACTCCGGTCCCCCGCGAACAGGCGCTCCGGAAGTCCTTGGTGCTGCTGCAGGAGCTGGGACTGGAGGACGCGGAAGCATGCAGCCGGCGTTATCCGCACCAGTTGTCGGGCGGGCAACTGCAACGCGTCATGCTCGCCCTCGGCCTGGTGCACGACCCCGACTTGCTGATTGCAGATGAGCCCACGTCCGCGCTCGATACCCTGACCCAGGCGGACACGCTCGCGCTGTTGCGTCGGATCCGCACGACGCGCAGCCTCGCCATTCTCCTCATCACGCACGATCTCAGCGTGGCGACGGCGTTGGCGGATCGCATCGCCGTGATGCTGGCCGGTCGACTGGTCGAGATCGGTCCGGCCTCCGCGGTGTGGACGCGCCCGGCCCACCCCTACACGAAGCAGTTGTTACACGGCGTCGCCTCGGAGGCTCCCAATACGATCGCGCCGCGGGCCGCTGATTTTGAAGGCGCCTGCGTCTTTACCTCGGCTTGTCCGCAACAGCGCTCCTCCTGTTCCGCGCAATTGCCCGAACTCGAACCTTGCGGCGAGGCGCACTTCTGTCGCTGTCCCTACTGGATGGAACCGCACCAACCCGGAAGTGCAAGATGAAGCATCCGGTATTGGAGTTTCGAGCTGTCTGCCGGCACTTTTCGAGCCCCACCGGACCGATCACGGCTCTCGCGGACATCTCCTTCACCCTGGATGCGGGGGAAACACTGGCGCTGGTGGGAGGCTCGGGAAGCGGCAAATCCACTCTGGCCCGTTTGGCGGTGGGTTTGGTGGCTCCCACTTCGGGTGAGGTGCGGGTGACCGGCGATGATCTGGCGCGCCTCTCGCCCGCCGGGCTGCGGCAGAAACGCCAGCGCATCCAGATGGTGTTTCAGGATCCGACGGCGTCCTTGAACCCGCGTTTGACGGTCGGCATGTTGGTGACCGAACCGCGGCGCATTCATCCCGCGGCCACCACTCCCCGCTGGGGGCGCGCCCGTCGGCGATGGTTTCGCGAGCTGGCCGGCGAAGCCCTGCAGGAAGTAGGCCTCGCACCCGCCCTGCAGGATGCCTTTCCTGCGACCTTGAGCGGCGGGCAGCGCCAGCGGGTGGCAATCGCCCGCGCCCTGCTGTTGCGACCCGACGTGATCATCGCTGACGAGCCGGTGGCTTCGCTCGACCGCCGCGCCGGCCTGCAGATTCTTGAATTGCTCGGGCGCTTGCAGGCGCGGCACGGGTGCGCCTGTCTGCTGATCTCCCATGATCTGGCCGCAGTCGCTCCCCGGGCGCACCGCGTCATGGTTCTACAAGCGGGCCGCGTTGTCGAGTGCGGCGAGACCAGAGCATTGCTGGAGAAGCCTCAGCATCCTTATACGCGCCGATTGCTGGCCGCCGGCGGCATGTGGAGCGCTCCGCCGGAGGGCGGCGCTTAAGCGAGGCCTCGGCCGTTTCTGGCCGTCCGCCGGACGACGATCGCGGCTCGATGGCGCCGCCACCAACTCGCTTGACATGTGACCAAACAGTCACCGTGCCTGAAGAGCCGGCGCCGCCACAAGAACGCCGTCGCTGGAGATCGTTTCTCGGGCGCGATCCGGCCGTGGCGGTCAGGGGTTTGCTGAAGACCGCCGACCGCGTGCCAAGGCGGGGCCGCTACCCTGCCCGGGCAGCCGCCCGATGCCGCGCTGAGCGAGAACCTGGCGGCTCAGCCGCCGAACTGCTGGCGCGCGTACTGCACAAAGACGCCGATGACTTTGGGGTCGAACTGCGTACCTTGGGCGGCCTCCAGGCGACGGCAGGCTTCCTCAACCGGCAGACCACGGCGGTAAGGACGATCCGAAACCATGGCATGGAAGGCGTCCACCACCGCGAGAATGCGAGAACTGAAAGGAATGGCCTCGCCTTGGAGCTGACCGGGATAGCCCGTGCCATCCCAGCGCTCGTGATGATGCAGGATATAGAGCGCGATGCGTGCGAAGCCCGGGACCTGCCGCAGGATGGCCCAGCCGTATTCGGGGTGATGCTGCATGACGTCGCGTTCTTCCGCGGTCAGCCCACCCTCCTTGCGCAAAATCGTATCGGGAATGCCCACCTTTCCCAGGTCGTGCAACGTCGCCCCAACTTCCAGGTCGTGCAGCTGCTCGTGTTCCAGCCCGAAGTGTGCCCCTACGGCCAACGCCAACTCGACGATCTGGGTACTGTGCAAACCGGTGCCCAAGTCGCGCAGATCTAGAACCTGCCCCATGGCACAGGCCACGGCGTTGGTCAGTGCTTGCGGGTCACTGCTCCGCAGAGCGTGAGGGAACAAGGACATGCAGTTGCGAAAGACGCTGCGGGTACACGACGCCGTTTAGCGCGCGTGGGTCAGGGCGTCATACAGATCAACCAAGCCATGACCGAGTTGATTGTCGACTTCCTGCTCGGTTTGCTGCGCCGTCGCCGTACGTTCCGCACTGGTCAGAATCCGTTGTCCGATGACGTGGTTGTTCCAGTAGTACTGGAACAACAGCGCTGCTTCGCCAGAGACCAACGGCGCCGCGAAGGAAGTGCCTGAAACCGCCGCCCAGTGATTCGCGGGATAGGCGGCAATCAAACCCACGCCAGGGGCCGCGACTTTGATCGATTGCCCAAAATTGGAGAACGAAGCCTTGGCGCCCTTTCCATCGACGGCTGCCGTGTTGAGCACCCCCTGGAAGGCTGCCGGGTACACAATGGTGTCTAGACCGTCGTTACCGGCCGAGGCCGCCACCACGACGCCGGCCTGCTGGGCGTACCGGATCGCGGTCTGTAGTTCCGCCGACTTGGTGGTGGTGTCGAAGCTCAGGTTGAGCACGTTGGCCCCGTTGTCAACCGCGAAATAAATGGCCGCAACAATGTTGGCGAGGGCACCCGAGCCGTCCGGCCCGAAGGCCTTCAACGGCATGATCTTGGCCGCGGGCGCCACGAGGTGAATCAGGCTGGCCACCGAAGTGCCATGGCCGATCTCCGGATACTGCGCCAGCAGCGCTTGGAAGGAGGGATCGGTGGAGCTGACCAGACTCCCGTTGAGAACGGACACGGTGGACTGGTTGAGGACGGAAACCGTGGATTGGTTCAGCACCGACACCGTGGACTGATTGAGCACCGAGACCGTGCTTTGGTTCGCATAGCAGGACCAGTCGGCGTTGCTGCTGAGAAAGTTGTATCCAGTGGTCAATGCTCCCTGCAAGGAGGGGTGTTGCGGATCTACACCGTTGTCTATGTCGGCGACCACGACGCCGCCGCCCAAGGCCAGGCTGCGCGCCTTGTCGAGGTTGATCTGCGCCACCAAGGGCTGCGTCAGATAACCCTTCAGCACGGTCGAGCCGTAGAAATCGGTGCTGACGCTGTTCAGCACGGACACAGTCGACTGGTTCAGAACCGAGACGGTGGACTGGTCCAACGCAGGGTTGGCGCCGAAACTAAAGCTGGAGTTCGATTCCGGGGTACCCGAGACCTGACTGTCGCCGCTGATCTCGGTCTTGAACGACGCCGCATCGCGACCGTCGGCGGGCTGCACCAGATACAGGCCATGGTTGTTACCAACCTGCACGCCGGAGGCGTTGTGCCGCGCTTCAAAACCTGCCAGGTCACCGTCGCTCAGACGCACCAAGACACCCGTCGCACTCTGGGCCGCCGCGCTCAGACACAGTGCGGTCAGGGCGAGCAGCACGACGCCTGCGCGCGAGCCGGACCTGCGGGGCAATGGGGGAATCAATGAAGGACGCATGGTTACCACTTCTCTTTTTCTCTTACCAAACCCCGTTCAGGGAACGCGCAGCGGCGCGATTTCGTATCCGTTCTCATCCACTTGAATCTGCAAGTGCAAGCCGCCGGCGTTGGTGACTACCGGGAAGACAAACTCGCCCTGGTCGTTCGCCAGCCCATTCCAGTGATGCTGCTGATCATCGCGGAGAGCGACTTGCAATCCCGGCAGGCCGTTGCCGGCGGCCGACAGCAGCTGCCCGGCCACGCTCCAGCCGCTGCCACTCGCGCCCCGCTCCACCATGAGGTCGAGGCTGCCGATACCGGGCAGCTCGTAGACGGTGTGCCGGGCATGGCGGGCATTGGAACGGAGGGCCACCGAGGCTCCGACCAGAAAACTGTCAAAGACAGGAAACAGGGGCAGCAGCAGCCGGGACCGGCTGGCCATGGGCCGCTGCATCGGAAGATGCAGCACCCGCTCCAAGCTCGGCGCAGGCGCCTGGCGCATCTCCTCCAGGGTGGACGAGAGCGTGCGGCAGAAGGCATGGTCCGCCACACAGATGGCGCAGCCAGCATCCAGATGTGCGCTCAACTCGTGGGGCGCGGCGGCGACGCCGCGTAAATAGGCCACCCACTGGAGGGTTTCGAAGTGTTGCTCCATCGCCGGTGCTCTCCAGAACCCGGAATTTGGGTCCTGTTTCTCTAGTGGGGGGAAGAGGCTGGTAAGTATAGGGCAGGCGAAGAAATTTGTCGAATAAAGTTTCCGGTCAGCACGAACGGCGCCCAGAACAGCGGGTGCGGCTCCTCGGCCCGCAGCTCCAACATACTGCCTTGCAATGACTTAGCGAGACTGCACCCATCTGCCAAGTGACTGTAGAAGTATTTCATGAACCTGGCCGTCGTCCGGTCGTTCACGTCCCAGAGACTGGCCACGATGCTGCGCGCCCCGCCGTACAGGAAGGCGCGGATCAGGCCGACCACCTCGTCCCCCCCGCTGACATTGCCCAAGGCGGTGCCGCAGCCGCTCAAGACCACCAGGTCGGCATCCAGCCGCAAGTTATAGACGTCAATCACGTTGAGCCGGCCATCCGCCATCTCGAGGGAGGAAAAATAGGGATTGTCGGCGGAGTAGATGCCGTGCGCCGCGATATGAATCAGGCGGCTCTGCTCCGCCCATTGGCGGAAGCTGGCCATGCTGGAGGCGGTGCGTTCCAGTACATGCGCCCCGGGCAGATGGCGCGCCACCGCTTCCACCTCCGCCGCCGCGTACTTCGGCTCCGCCGCCACCAACAATGAAGCGGTATGCGGAGACGGCAGGCGCTGGCAGCACAGCGCCAGCACCGTGGCACTGGGCGCCACCGAGACCGTGTGCCGGTCAATGAGGAATTGACGCCGGTCGTGCAGGGCATGGAACGGCAACGCGTGCAGGATGCCGTGCGGCACGAAGACGATATGCTCCTCGCGCAGCCGCGATTCCAAGGGTCGGATCAGCTCATCGTAGAGAGACTGCAGATGGGAATCCGCGGCGCGGGCGAAAGCCCCGGCGAAGCGCTGGTAATACTCCGGTTCCATGGCGCGCTTGCCCACTTGGAAGCGCAACAGTCGCAAGGCCGCCTCGATCTGGGCCAGCGGTGTACCGAGGGGCACAATCTCGACCCCCGTCCGATCCACGACGGCAGCCACCAGGTGCTCCTCACAAACGGCGAACTCGACCAGCGTGGCGTCCGGCAGACAACCCTGCAGCGGAGCGAGATCCACCACGCGGTCTTCCTGCAGAATCTTGAACTCGCCCTCCGGGAGGAGGCGGATGGCGCGAAGCAGGTCGCGTTCCCGCACGCGGATCGCCTCGACCACGGCGTCCACGCGTCCCTCGCCCGGCGGGCTGCGCGGATCCAGCTGGCGGTAATACCAGTTGAGTTCCTCGCGCAAGGCCATGATGCGGCTGACCACGGCGCTGCTCGCGCTGGGACGCGCGGCGTTGAAGGCCGACTGGCGCGACATCAACGCCACCAGGGAACGCGCCTTGGCGCGCTCCATCTGCTGCAGGATCAGCTCGGGGGCCACCGGCGGCAACAGGCGCAACAACACCCCCAGATAGCGTTCATAGACGCCCGCCTTGTCACGCATGAACGAAATGCGCAGCTCATCGAAGTTGATGTTGCCGCGCATGGCCTCGGTCTGCTCGATCGCCAGGCGGCATTCGGAGGCCGCCGTCGCCCAGTCCCCGCGCCGCACCGCGAGTTCGGCCAGAACGGAATGGCAGTGAAAACGCAGCCAGGGCGCATCGAGGGTTTGCAGCGCCGCCTGCGCCGCCTGCGCCGCGGCTTCCGCCGCCGGCCACTGCTCCGCCGCGGTGCGGGCGTGGGCGACCACCACCAACGCGTAAATCTCCTTGGTGATCACGCCCTGGGACTGGAAGTAGACCCGCGCTTCCTCGCTCAGACGGATCGCCTCGAAACAACGCCCCATCTTGAGCAGCACCACCGCCCGGTACAAATCCACGACGTGAACCCAGAGCTGATTGCCGGCCGTCTGGAACTGCGTCGCCGCTTCCGTCAGCAATTCCAAGGCCGACAGTTCCTTGCCGCGATGCTGCTCCGCCACCGCCATGTTGGTGATCGCCTTGCCGCTTTCGTAGGGCATCGAGAGGGCGCGGAACTGGGCCAGGGCGGAGCCGGCCAGCTGCACCGCATCATCGAAAAGGTTGAGCTCGATGCAGACGTCGGACTGGTCCAGATCGCAGAGCGCCAGGTGCAGGCGGTCCTGGTAGCGGGTGGCGGTGGCCCGCGCCCGATCCAGCATGTGGATCGCCTGCACGTACTGCCCGCGCAAAAAATAGAGGTAGCCGATGTTGTAGTCCGCCTGCGCCACCAGCACCGGCATGTTTTCCCGCCTGGCGAACTCGCGCGCCTCCACGTAGGTCGACTCGGCCTCGTCGAAACGGGCGAGGCTGATGAGCGTGACGGCGCGGCTGATCAGCACCGCGGCCATGGCCTCGCGGTCTGTCGCGACCGACAGAGCCACCGTCGCCCGGTCGAAGGCGGCCAGCGCTTCAGGAAAACGATCCAGTCGGAACAGCGCGCCGCCGAGATTGATGTCGAGTCGGCCAAGGCGTAACAGGTCGCCCCGACGTTCCAGAATGGAACGCGCCGCCTCGGCCGTGGCCAGGCTGCCGACGTGGTCGCCCACCATGGCCAGCGGGTGCACCAACGAACTGAGCGTTCGCGCCTCCTCGAGTTCCATACCGGCCGCTTGGAAGACCTGCAGGGCCTGCCGGTAGTGTTCAATGGCGGCGGGGTACAGCCCGCCCAGAAACGCCTGATTGCCCGCGGCCCGCACCACAAAGGCCTGGGCCCGCAGATCCGCAACATCCGCCACCCACTGTTGCAGGGTGCGCAGCAGGAGCAGACTTTCATCGGGGTCCACGCGTCCGTGCTGCGCGAGGGCGTCGGCGGCGCTGTCGAAGAACTCCCAGCCGGCGTCCGGTGGGCGTTCCCCGCCGTGGCGCAGCGCTGCCAAGGCGGCTTCCGGATCGGGTCCCGCGAGCGCTGGCGTGTCAGCCAAGATCCCACTCCCCGCCGGGACGCTCTGCACGCTCAAAGGCCAGCCGCAACTGCTTCAAACAGCGGGCGCGCAGGAAGCCCAGCGAATTCCGCGCCACGCCCAGACGGCTCGCCATCTCTTCATAGCGGGGCGGGGGATCGGAGTAAAACATCCATTCCATCAGCGCGCGACAACGGGCGGACAGGCCCGCCAGCGCTTCCTTCATGCGCTGGCTCCGCTCGGCGGCAATGAGCACGGTATCTCCGGCCAACTCGCCGCCGGTCGCCGGCTCTTGGACTCGCAGGTCGTCCCACTCGGCAAAGCTCACCAGGCGCTGCTGCGCGCGCCGTTTGGTCAGACTGATCCGCCGCGCCACCGCCATCAGCCAGAAACGCGCACGGTCCGGCTGCTCCAGGCGGTCGAGGGAGCGCCAAAACTCGGTGAATACCGCGTCAAACACCTCGTCGGCGTCCTCGGGCGAAAGCCCGTAACGCAAGGGGATGGAATACACCAGGCCTTGGTAGCGCTTGACCAAGGCGGTCCAAGCCGTCTCCTCGCCACGCCGCATGGCTTCAACGAGTTCGCGATCTGAGGGCGGCGAGGTAAACATCATGAGGAGTTACTCTTGCGCAGTTATCCTATAACCAACCGCGCTGCCACGCTAATTGCTGCACGTTCCACAGGGCATGCGGCGCCAACAAAGCCGCCTGAGCATGCATCAGGCCCGCCGACATGCCCACCAGAACGTCGGGTGCGACCAGGGGAATCATGGGCAGTTCTTCCCGCTCGATCTCCTGCAGACGGCGGTACAGCGTCCGTCGTGCGACCGCGTTGCTGGCGACCGCTTGACTGCGAATCAGACGGTCCATCTCCCGTTCCCAACTCGTTGCCTGCGAGGGATGAAGGTTCCAGTAGTGGGCGGCGCCATCCAATGTCCAGACCGACATTTCTACGTTGGGATCTGCATCGGGAAAGCCCAACCCGAGAAGCGCCGCGTCGTAGTCTTTGCGGTGCAGCAACCGCTCCACGTAGGAGCGAAACTCCAAGGGCACCACGCGGACGTCAAGGCCCAGCCGCCGCAGATCTTCCTGCAGGAAAACCGCCGCCCGCACCCGCACCTGGTTGCTGGAGGGAACAATCAGGGAAAACGTGACCCGGGTCTGCGCCGCGTCAAACAGTTCTCCGCCCTGCCAATGAAAGCCTGCCCCCTGCAATTTCTGGCGCGCCAGCGCCAGATCCTCCGTCGGAAGGGACCCGGGCTCTGCCCATAACGTCTCTGCCGGGCTGGTCAGGGTGGTGAGCGGCGCACCACGGCCGCCGAAAACCGCCCGCACCAGACCTGCACGGTCGATGGCGAGCGAGACCGCCTGGCGGAAACTCTGCAATTGGAACCACTTCTGCCGTCGGCGTACCTGGGCATCTTCCACCGCCTGGTTGAGATTGAATATCAGCGCCAGCGGTTCCAGACTCGGCCCGGCGTCGAGCACCCGTAGTCGGCCGTCTCCGGCCAAGCCGGCGATGTCTTCGGGGCGCAGTTTCTCAACCACATCCACCTGATGACGCCCGAACAGCGCGACTTGCGCTTCGGGATCGGGGAGAACGACCAGACTTACCGCATCCAGATAGGGAAGCTGTTCTCCGGCTGCATCGTGCTGCCAGAAATAGGGATTGCGCTGCAGACGCAACAGCCGGCCTGGCTGGTACCCGACGGGAAGAAATGGACCTGCGCCCACCAACTCCGTGAACGGCGTATTGAGTCCCCACGCTTGAGCCAGTCGTCCGGCGCGGTACAACGCCTCAAGCTTGTGACGCGGCAGAATCCAGAGGCTGTCGAAAAGGCGATCGCCCACCGCGTAACGCCCGGGCAGCGTCAACTCGATCTCAAGCTCACCCCGCGCCTGGGCTTGGATCGGGCGATCGTGCACCAGCAACAGGTCGCGCTGCGGCGCCGCCAGCGCCGGATCGGTATACACCTGAAAACTGAACACCACATCGGCGGCGGTCAGGGGTGCTCCATCACTAAACCGCAGGCCTGGCCGCAGGTGCACTGTCCAGTGCAGATCATCGCGGGAGTGCGTCACGCCGCGCGCCAGGGCCGGTTCCACCTTCTGCGTGGCCGCATTGATGTGCATCAGGTCGGCCATCATCAGGCTCACGGCCAGCCGCGAGGCGTTGTCCACGGCAAAGACCGGATTGAGCGTGACGGGCTCGGAGGAGGCGGCCACCGTCAGACTGCCGCCGCGTTGCCAAGCTGGGCTGGCCGGCACCGCGTGCAGAGCGGCGCACACGGTCATCCCCAGCACCGCAACGCGTATGCCCATTTGCCGAACCCGGATGATGTTGTCCGTCACGCTCCCGCTTTCGACCTTCCCAGACCTGCCGGGACCGAGTCTGTTATGCTGCGCCCGTGTTGGCACGGCTGTTGCCCCGCATCTTACCGCGTCTGACCACGTTGGCAATCGCCCTTCTGCTGGGGTTCGTGCTGGCCGCCCACGCCCCCGGGGACGCCTTCAGCGATCTGGAACTTGACCCTGCCATCTCGCCCCACACGCTGGCGTCGCTGCGCGCCCGTTATGCCCCCGACCAACCCGTGGGACAGCGCCTGACTGCCTGGCTCGGGGCGGCGAGTCACGGCGACATGGGCTATTCCTTCACCTTTCATCGCCCTGTCACGACGCTGTTACGGGAGCGAACGCCGTCCACCGCCCGATTGGTCATTCTCGCGTGGCTGTTGGCCTGGAGTTTGGGAGTGGGGCTGGCGGGTTGGGCCGTCCTCTCGCGCTCCACGGCGGGCGCCGTCTTACGCTCCAGCCTCGTGCTGGCCACCTCCGCTCTTGCCTCGCTCCCGTTGGCGATGCTCGCCATCGCCGCCCTGCTCTGGGCCCCTGTGCAATGGCTGCCGTCACTTCTGATGGCGCCGGACAACACGCCGACGTGGCCATGGCTCCCCGCCGCCGTCCTGGCTCTCGCCTTCCTGCCGCTGACCTATCTCCAGTGCGCCAACGCGTTGGCGCTGGCGTGGGAAAAGGACTTCGTGCTCACCGCGCTGAGCCAGGGTCATCGCCCTCGTTATGTGCTTTGGCGCCACGCGTTCCCAAACACCTGGGACACGCTGCTGCCGCTCGCTGCCCTGACCTTTGCGCAGCTTCTGGCCGATGCCGTCATTGTGGAAACCCTGCTCAACTGGCCCGGCATCGGACAACTGGCGGTGACGGCGGTCACCGAACATGATGTCCCCCTGGTGGCGGGCTTGGTCCTGCTCACATCCGTGGTGGTTGTCGCGACCAATATGCTGGCGGATTTTCTGCAGTTCCTCTCCAACCCGCGCCTGAGGATGACGTGAGGTTCCGCCGCCTCGCCGCAACCGTGGCTTTGGTCTGGCTGGCGTTGGCCACCCTGGGTCCTCTGCTCGCCCCGTATTCGTATCGGGCGCAGGATCGCGACCTGATTCTGCACGCACCCTGCATGCGCTGTGGGATGACGGCCGACGGCGCCGCCCGGGCGCACTGGCTGGGCACCGATGATCTGGGTCGCGACGTGCTCTCCCGCCTCTTGCTTGGAACCCGGATTTCGCTGACCCTGGCAATCGCCATGGCCGGCGGCGCCTTGGCGATTGCCGTGCCCGTCGGCCTGTGGTCAGCCGTTTCCCCCGCCGTCGACGTTCCGGGCCGTATTGCGGGCGAGGTCGTCCGCGGGTTGCCATGGATTTTCGTCCTCCTCGCCGTGCGCTCCGCTTTACCCTTGAATGCCTCCCCCGTCACTCTCGTTCTTGCTCTGGTAACGATCTTCGCAGCTGCCACCTGGGCCGTTCCTGCCTGGATCTTCCGTGGCACGGCACGTGCGCTCATGCAACGCGAGTTCATGGCGGCAGCTCGGGCCCTGGGCGCCTCGCGGCGCTACCTGATCTATCGTCACCTCTGGCCCAACCTTCAGCCTCTGGTATGGACCTACTTCGCTTTCCTCTTCATCGCCGCAGCTTTGGCTGAAGTCAGTCTCTCGATGATCGGGTTGGGAATTCCGGAACCGCTCCCCAGTTTGGGCAACATGCTCGCAGTACTGCGCAACCCCTCGCTGATACAGCACGCTTGGTGGCTGCTGGCTCCGCTCGGTGTTCTACTGCCGCTGTTAACCTGCCTGAACCTGTACGCGTTCTCCGAGTCCCGACGCCTGAGTGGGTAATCACGCGGGCACGACAGCGCGGCGCAGGCTCCAGAAGTAACGGAAGCGTTACCCCTGTTTAGGGGGCTGTTTGCCCGCTCCGTCGGCTTTCGCTATGCTAGCCACGCGTTTGAGTGTCCGCGACTCCGGTCAGACAGAGCGGCCCTTCGTCCACCCTGCCTATTCGCCCGAGACGAGCTCACAGTCAAATAGCTCATAGCGAGGATTTAGAGTGAAGAACATCTTTGTTGGAAACCTCGCCTTCAGCACCACTGAAGACGAACTGCGGCAACTGTTCGAGGCGTACGGGGCAGTCGAGCGGATCAGCATCATGAACGATCGCGAGACGGGTCGGTCGCGAGGCTTTGGCTTTGTCGAGATGACCAACGAAAACGAGGCCATCGCCGCTATCAATGCCATGAATGGCAGCACGGTCGGCGGTCGTGCCCTGAACGTCAATGAGGCGCGGCCGCGACCCGAGCGCACCGGCGGCGGCGGGTTCGGTGCACGCAAGCCCAGCGGCGGCGGCGGCCGAGGCGGCTACGGTGGGGATCGCGGCGGTGACCGCGGCGGTGACCGCGGTGCCCCGCGCGGACAACGCGAACCCCGCTGGTAGACAAAAACGATTTTGGTTGTTAGTTGTTGGTCGTCCGCTTGGCAAAAGACCCCGCAGCGTGTCACCCGCGGGGTCTTTTTATCGCCGGGCAGAAGTCGTGGCGGCTGCCGACAACGATTTGGGATTTTAGTTGTTGGTTTTTCGCCCGGCTATCTGCCTTGATCACGGGGACGCAGCAGAAGGCCGGCACATATCGATCAACCATCAACCAAAATCGTCCCGCGTCAGCTCTTGTGCCCGTCCGGGTGCGTGCAGCCGGGGAAGCTGTCGTAGAAGTAGTTGCCGTCGTAGCCCAGCTCTTTCATGCCGATCTCGGATGAGTAGTAGGCGCCGCTCACCCAGCCCTTCAAGTGTTCGAACTGGTCGCGCAGCGTCATCGCCCCCGCTATTCCCGGAGCCAGGGTGGACGCAGTGGTCAGCAGCTCATTCTGCTGCGCCTCAGTGAGGTCCTTGAAGGGAGCGCCATAGGCCTTCAACGACGCGGCGTCGAAAGCGGAGACCGCATTAATAAAACCCTGTTGGGCCTCGCGCGTGTCAACGCTGAGCAGCAAATCAATGAACTGGTTGCTCTTGGCCGCGGTCGAGCCGGGAACGATGCGCTCGGCAAGGACGATCAAGGACGCATTCTGGTGTGGGTCGAGAAAGAGCGGCTGCCAGTCGCTTGCAGCGGCCTTGGCCTCGGCTTCGGCCAATGTGGAGATATCGGTCAAGTGCTTGTGGATGGGGTGCGTGGCGGTGGCGGCGAAGGCCGGCAACGCTACGCCCGCCCCGGCGCCTGCCAGCATGTTGCGCACCATCTGCCGACGGTTCATGCCGCGCGTCGCCGCGTCAGCTTCAAAGCCGCTCGCGGTTTGTCCGACCACGGGAAGTTCGCTCTTGGTAGCCATTGACTCGCTCGCCTCACTTTGGCCGCCGCCCGTGCCTCGAACAGCGGAAGGCCCAACATAGCACCGCAACCCGGGCAGGTACAAGACAGGACGCACAAGGCCGGTCAAGCGGGTCCTGCCCCTGATGCCCGCGCCCCAACACCCTTCTGGCGCCTGGCGCCGAGCAGAGAGCCGGCATTCCACCGCACCTCGGTGGGATGAACCTCGTCTCTCGGGTGAATCCCCGAGTGGCCCCGGCGCGAGTTCATGGCACAACTAACGTATCCCCCTTCAGGAATTCGATGCTTTCACCCCTTTCCTGCCGTTCTCCTTTTTTTCGCAACGTCTGCCTTCTGGTCTTCCTCGGTACAGCGCTCGTTAATAGCGCCCTGGGCGAGGCACTGCCGGTGGCCGACCCGATCCTGGCCGCGCGCGTGACCGGACTCACGTTTTTTCATCGCGTGCTTCCTGAAGTGGGTCGGGCGATGGGCGCCGTGGTGGCTATCCCCGGCATGATGTCGCTTCGGCTCGAGCAGTTCGCCCTCCATCCTCCGCCGCCCGCACCACCGCGACTGGACGCGATGTTTCGCAGCGCGGGCTTGCGCTTTTCCGTGGATCCGCAACTCGTACGTGAAGTGGCGCGGCAGGAGTCCGACTTCCATGCCCGCACGGTTTCCAACCGCGGTGCGCGCGGTCTCATGCAACTCATGCCGAGTTTGGCGCGGCGGCTTGGTGTTCGCAACCCGTTTGACCCAAAGCAGAACATTGACGGTGGCACGCGTTACCTGCACTCGCTGCTGACGCTCTATCGCGGCAATGTGCCGCTCAGCCTTGCCGCCTACAATGCCGGACCCGGCGCGGTGGCGAAATACGGCAACCAGGTCCCGCCCTACCCCGAGACTCAGCAGTACGTGCGTGTCATTACGCGTCGCTACGTCGCCACCATTGCCGCCGGCTGGAACTCCGGAAACCATCGGCCCCTGACCGCCGCGGGCGACATTCAGTCCTTCCTCGCCCAGTCCTTCCTCGCCGGCGAGTAAAGCTCCGTTCCCCGCCCCCGAATTTGGCTCTGTGGGGCCATGACTGCAGGAACCGAGGCGAGAAATAGCCTGCGGCCAATACGGCGCCGCGCGACGGGATAGGGCAAAGGGTCACCTGGTGGTCAGAACCCGGGTATGGGGGGACAGCGACCAACGGGAGCGCCTGGTGCGCAGCCTCGCGTGGCCAACGCGCCAGCGTCGGCTCTAGAGGCCCAGCTTTTTCCACATGGCATCAACGCGTGTTTTGACCGCAGCATCCATGGTGAGTTCCTTCGGCCAGGGACGCAGGAACCCCTCGCTCGGCCACTTGCGCGTGGCATCAATGCCCATCTTCGATCCGAAATTCGGCAGCCGTGAGGCGTGGTCGAGAGCATCCACCGGACCGAGCGTGAACTGAATGTCGCGCTCCGGGTCAATGTGATTGAAGACTTTTAGGACCACCTCGGCGAGGTTGTGCACGTCCGTATCTTCATCCACCACAACGATGCACTTCGTAAACATGGCCTGCCCCAGTCCCCAGATGCCGTTCATGATCTTACGGGCATGACCGGGATAGGACTTGCGGATGGCCACCAGCATGAGGTTGTGGAACACCCCTTCGACCGGCAAGTTGACATCGCGGATCTCAGGGAACTGCATCTGCATCAACGGCAGAAAGATGCGACTCACGGCTTCCCCCATCCAGCCATCTTCCATGGGTGGCTTGCCTACGATGGTGGTGGAATAGACCGGATCTTTCCGGTGAGTCACGCAAGTCACGTGCAGCACCGGGTATTGGTCGGCCAGCGAATAGAATCCAGTGTGGTCCCCGAACGGGCCCTCCACGCGTCGTTCATCGAGGTCGATATAGCCTTCGAGCACGATTTCCGCCGAAGCCGGCACCTCGAGATCCACCGTCTTGCACTTCACCAACTCCACCGCCTTCTGGCGGATAAAGCCAGCCAGCAGCATCTCGTCAATCCCGGGGGGCGCGGGGAGAATAGCCGAAAACGTCACCGCAGGATCGGTGCCGATCGCCACCGCCACCTCCATCCGGCTGGCAGAGCCCGGCGCCGCAGCGGGTGCCACCTGTCCAAACTCGGCTGAACTTCTGCTGGGCGCTGGAAGGCTTTCCAACCCGTGGGCACGCTCGATCACAGCTTCGGCCGCCGCACCCGAACGCGAACGCAGGCGTTCCCGCATCTGCTCCGCGCCTTGCTTATGGATCTGCCAGTGCATGCCGCAGGTGCGCTCGTCGAAGACCTGCAGACGATACATCCCGACGTTGCGGCGTCCGCTCTTGGGATCCTTGCTGAACACGCACGGGAAGGTGATGTAGCGTCCACCGTCCTCGGGCCAGCACTGCAGGACGGGGAAATCGAGCAGGGAAAAGTTCTCCTTGAGCACGACTTCCTGGCACTCGCCATGACTCACCACGCGGGGAAAGTAGTTCCCCACCTCGGCCAGAAGCGGCAGCAGCTTTAACTTTTCTATGAGCCCGGGCGCGGGCCGCAGATCCAGCAGCTTGCGGATGCGGTCGGCGATCTCGTTCACGTCATCGACACCCAGCGCCAGGGCCATGCGACGCCGCGAGCCGAACTGGTTGATCAGCAACGGACGACCACGATACCCGGTGGGGTTCTCGAAGAGCAATGCGGGGCCGTGTTGTTTGCTGATGCGATCCGCCACCTCGGTGATCTCCAGGATGGGATCCACCTCGTGCCGAATGCGCCTCAGTTCGCCCGCCTTGTCGAGCGCATGGATGAATTCACGCAGGTCGGAGAAAGCCATAGGTAAGGAACGGCAGGGCCGTCAACCCCGGCCTTCATGGTAAGCCGGACTCGGACGCGTCGGCCACTGGATCCTTCCTGGGCAGAAGCGTCACGCTTCCGGATGGCCGCAATGCGTGTCCGAACGAGGGACCGTGTCTGAGGTGAGGTGGAGAGGGCCCCGGTTTGTCTGTGGCTCAAGCAACCCGGCACCCGGTAACCCTCGTCGTAGCGTTATGTCCCCTCAGCCGCTTTTGCAGGATCCGCAGCCCGACCCGCCTGCTCGCTCTGACCCTGCGAAGTCGCACCGCGAAGAGGAGGAGGAAAAGTACGACGAGACGCTGGAGGATTCCTTCCCCGCCAGCGATCCCCCGCCGGGACCGAGCAAGATCGGCCCCAGACGCGATCGGGCGGCCCACAGTGCCCGTGGGCACGCCTGACCCAGGCCTGACCTAGGAACAGCCTCGGGCTCATTTCTCGGACCACACCGGCAACCGTCCCGGCGTCCACGGCGCCCCATCCATCTCCAGAACCTTCTCAATGCGGGGCACGTCGGTTTCGGCCAACACGCGCAACCGCCCGAGCTGCTCTGAGAACTGTGCTGCGGCGACGGTGTAGCTTTCGCGATCAGTGCCGGTGGGCGCGCCGGTGGCCAACCGTTCGTCATCGGCAATCGTCTCCACCCGCTCCAGCAACGCGGGCGGTTGATTCACGTTGAAGGCGTCCAGCGTCGGATCACCTTCCAAGGCGCGCAGCATGGCAGCGTTGCGGCGGGTGAGTGCCTGCAACTGGTCGGCCAGGCCGGGGTCGGCGCCGGGCGTCTGCAGGAGGGCGCGTTGCATGGCGGCCAGCCGCGTCTTCAGCTCGTGCGCCGTTCCCACCGCACCGTAGAGCGCGCGCTGCAGGCGGCTCACCTTCTGTTGGAAAGCGGCCAGCGGGGCACGATCCTCGGCGGCCACCGCCGCGGAGTTGAATGCGACAACCTGGAACGCCGCCGGGCCGGCGAGTGGCTTCCAGCCTCCGTCGGTGTGGACTGAAAGCGTGGCCGAATATTTGCCGGGCATGAGCAACGGTCCGGAGGGCGGTCCGCCCTCATCGTCGCCCGGCTGTTTCGGAGCGGCGGGATTGACGAGCCGGGGCGCCGGTCCGCGCAGGTCCCAACTGAGGCGGTGCAATCCCGCGTCGGGTACTGCCGACAGCAACCGCACGGCCTCTCCACTGGCGTCCCGGACGGTTAATACCATGGTGGGCGCTTCCGCTTCTTCGCTGCGGCGCAGCTCCTCCGGCGTGGGGTAGGGAGCAAAGTCGGCGTTCTTTTTCACTGCCTCCGCCTCGCGCTCCAACCGCAAGGCATGCGCCGTCCGGTAACTGTCCCGCAGGTAGTAGGTGAACGTCACGCCAGCCGGCGGGTTGGGAGCAGTGAAGAAGGCTTCGCCTTGGAATGACTTGCCGCGCCCACCGTAGGGCGCTAGCGGCGTGTAGAGGAGACCGTCACGCGGCGTAAATAGTGTCGCGGCTGCTTGATCCGCGGCGATCGTGCGCAGCGGCGTCATATCGTCGAGGATGTAGAACCCCCGCCCAAACGTGGCCACCACGAGATCGTTCATCTGCGGCTGGATGACCAGGTCGCGGACTGGAATGGTGGGCAGTCCGCCCTTGAGCGCTACCCAGTGTTGACCGCCGTCGAAGGTGGCGAAGAGGCCGAACTCGGTGCCGGCGAAGAGCAGTCGCGGATTGACTGTGTCCTCAACGAAAGCCAGGACCGGACCGTCAGGCGGCAGGTTGCCGGCAATCGAGGTCCAAGATTTCCCGTTATCGCCGCTCTTCAACAGATAGGGCTTGAAGTCGTTGTTCTTGTGGTTGTCAAAGGCGGCGTAGACGGTGTCGCGGTCATGCGCCGAGGCGGCAAGGCGACTCACGTAGGTGTTGGCCGGAACGCCGGGAAAGGCATCGTAGCGCGCCCAGTGGACCCCGCCATCGCGCGTGACCTGCACCAGCCCGTCGTCCGACCCGACATAGATCAGGCCCTCCTGCAGGGGCGACTCGGTCAGCGCGACGAGATTGCCGTAGAACGACGTCGAGGCGTTCTTCGCCACGGCATCGGGGCCCCAAACCCGCCCCATGACCTTGAGCTGATCGCGATCCAGTTGCCGCGTGAGGTCGCCGCTGATCGCCTTCCAGGAGTCGCCACGGTCGTCGCTGCGAAACAGCTTGTTGGCGGCAAAGTATAGGCGCGTATGGGAGTGCGGGCTGACCAGCAGCGGCGAGTCCCAGTTCCAACGCAGCGGCGGCTCTCCGACGCCGACCTGCGGCTGGATCCCGACATGTTCCCCGGTGCTGCGATTGAACCGTGCCAGCACGCCGTTCTGCAGCTCGGCGTAGACCGTATTGGGATCATCCGGGTCCACCTGCGAACGGAAACCGTCGCCGCCCTGGGTGATGAACCAATCGGCATTGGTAATCCCGGCGACGTTGCGCGTGCGCGACGGACCGCCGACGGAGGAGTTGTCCTGGGTGCCGCCGTAAACGTCGTAAAAGGGTGCGGCGTGGTCAACGGCGACATCGTAGAACTGGCCCAAGGGCAGGTTGTTCTTGAACCCCCAGGTGGCGCCGCGATCGAAGCTCTCGTAGACGCCGCCATCGCAGCCCACGAGGTAGTAGCTCGGGTCGGCGGGATCGATCCAGATCACATGATTGTCGGAGTGCTTGGAGCGCTCGCCGAGCGGGTGCACCGTCTTGCCGCCGTCATCGGAGACCTGCATCCGCACGTTCATGACATAAATGCGGTCCTGGTTGCGCGGGTCGGCGAAGATCTGTCCGTAATACATGGCGCCGACGTCAAAACCATTGCGTTTCTCCCACGTCGCGCCGCGATCCGTGGAGCGGAAGATGCCTCCCTTGTGGTCGGCGGCCTCGATGGTCGCGTAGAGGACGTCCGGATCAACCGGCGAGATCGCCAAGCCGATGCGTCCCATGTCCACCTTGGGCAGGCCGGAGGTCAGCTTGGACCACGTCGCGCCGCCGTCGGTGGTCTTGTAGAGAGCGGATTCCGGACCGCCGTCGATGAGCGTCCAGACATGGCGGCGGCGCTGGTAGCTGGCGGCATAAAGGACCTGCGGATCGCGGGGATCCATGACCAGTTCGGTCGCCCCAGTGTTGGCGCTGACGGCAAGCACGTGGCTCCACGTCTTACCGCCGTCTGTAGTTTTGAAGACGCCGCGATCGCCGCCCGGACCCCAGAGTGAGCCTTGCGCGGCGACATAAACGGTGTCGGTGTGGGTGGGGTCAATAACGATGCGGGCGATGTGCTGCGAGGTCTTCAACCCCATGTTCTTCCATGTCTTGCCGCCGTCCTCGGACCGATAAATGCCATCGCCATAACCCACGCTGCGCTGGCTGTTGCTCTCCCCCGTGCCGACCCAGACCACGCTCGGGTTCCTGGGATCGAGCACCACCGTCCCGATCGAGTAGGAGCCTTCATGCTCGAAAACCGGCGTCCAGGTGTTGCCGTCATTGATCGTCTTCCAAACCCCGCCCGAGGCCGCGCCGACATAGTAGTGACTGCGATGACCCGGCTCGACCGCGATGGCAACAATACGGCCGGAGATCATGGCCGGGCCGATGGAGCGAAACTCCAGCCCGGCGAGAGTCGTGGCGGCGAGTGGGTCGGCATGCGCCTTCGCCGGGGCATCGGCCGCCTTCGTCGGGGCATCGGCGGCCGCCGCCGGCGCCTCTTGCGCCACAACCCACACGGGAACCAACAGGCACAGCAAACTAAGCAGGATGACAGGACGCAACGTGGGCAACGGGGACTCCTCGCCGGGCATAATTGGCAAGCGGAAGTGCTCAGCCTACACCGAGTACGCCGCCAAGCACAAAACGCTACAGACGCTGACGCGCGGGCCCTGCCTGCGGCGCTCTTGTGGGTCGCTGCCCCCGTACCCGGGGTGAGGCGGGGGCCGCGGGGGCGTTCCCTATGCCTGCTTCACACGGCGTACGATCTCGGCCAGCAGGCTCTCCCAATCGAAGTCGGGCGAGGCGAAGGCATCCGCAGCCACGGTCAGGGGCGCGCCCAGCACAATCAAGGGGGCGCCGCGCGCGGGCAGCGTGATCGCCTGCTCCAGCGAGAGTCCGCCCACGGCCTGGACTGGAATCGTCACGGCCGCCACCACGGCATCGAGTTCATCCAGCGGGCTGGGGGTGCCGCCGTGACGCGCGACCACTTCGGGGTCGCGGCGCTCATCGTAGCCGACGTGATGCACGATGTAGTCCACGCCCAGTTCCTGCATGCGACGGCAGGCGGCGGGCTTGTCGTCACATCCCAGATCGTCGCCCATGACCTTGAGGCCGTAATCGCATCCCGCCTGTACGACCGTCTTCAGCGTCGCCTCGTGCGCCCGTGCCATGACCACCACGTGCGTGGCTCCCGCCTTGGCCATCATCTCGGCTTCGAGGTATCCGCCATCCATGGTCTTGAGATCAGCCACGATGGGGTGGTGCGGAAACTCCGCCCGGAGCGCCTGCACGGCACGCAAACCCTCTCCAAGCAGCAGCGGGGTACCGGCTTCCAGCCAGTCCACGCCCGCGCGCACCGCCTTGCGGGCATGCGCCAGCGCCTCGTTAATGGTTGGGAGGTCGAGCGAGATCTGGACCACAACGGGATGCGCGGGTGTGTAAGCCATGCGGAGATCAAGTGTAGCTGGCGTCGAGAGTGAAGGCCGAGCGCGGAAGGGAGAAGGGCGAGAGCACGCAAGCCAAGCGCTGGGACGTCAGACGACAGCCAACTCCTACGCTCCACCGTCCACGCTCGACTCTCAACTTCGATTAAAGAGTCCAGCGCCACGGCCGACTCCCGGGAATGCGCCGCGCACCGCCGCGTTGTTCCAATCGCACGAGGTGACCGTAGAGGGCCCACATCAACAACCAGTCGTTGTGGCGCGGCCAGTCCCCCAGTTTGGGGGCCAGTACATTCACCAGCTCGCCGAGGCTGGCGCCCTGTGGACGGTCCAGTTGGGCGGGCAACAGCGCCTCGGTGCGCTCCACGAACTGGCGCGAAGAGTCAAGGAAGGCGAGTACCCCGGCGCCATGGCAGTCGGGCCAGTGTCCGGAGTACAGATGTTCGAGCGGCTGCTGTTCAAGAAAGTGAATGGTCGCGAGATACGCGTCCACCCCGTAATAGGTCGGGCCGAACGCCGGCGCACCGCTGGCCATGGGACAAAAGGCGGACTGCACCGCGTCGCTGGTAAACACGGCGCGGTGCTTGGCGTCGTAGATCGCCAAGTGGCCGTCGGAGTGTCCCGGCACGTGCCACACCTCGAGTTCCCAGTCCGGGGCCAGTCGCAGGCGCTCGCCGCCCTGCAGCAGAACGTCCATCAGCACCGGCCCTCCGGCCTGCGGCATCGCATCGCGCGGCGCGGGCGTGCCGCAACTGGCATGCAGATGGTCGTAACGCAAGGCATACAGCGCCTCGGGATGTTCAATCAGTACGCGATCCGCCACATGGCAGGCCAATTGCACATGCCGCGCGGCGTCCCGCAACGCGCTATTGCCGCCCTGGTGATCGAGATCGGCATGCATGGTCACCGCCAGCGCCAAGCGCTGCGGCGCCACCCCAACCGATTCCAAGTAAGGAAAAATCGTTTTTTCGGGTGTCTCCGCGACACCGCTGTCGAGCAGGATGACCTGTTCACCCACGAAGACGTACTGAAACAGGTTGCGCCCGCCAAACAGCGAGCGGATCTGGTGAACGCCGGGATAAAGTTCCATAAGGATGGTCGGCCGGATTGATCTTAAGGCAGACGCTGGACCCAAGCAGTGGGCGGTGGACGGCTGCGCAACCATTTGCCGCAGTTCAGCAGCGGCGTAGCTTTCAACCGTCAATTATCAACCGCCAAAAGACCGGGCTATCTGGAGCCCGGCGCCAGCCGGGCGGCATCTCTTCCTTTCCACTTTCCACTTTCCACTTTCCACTTTTCACTCTCCCCTTTTCACTCTCTTCCCCTTTCCCCTTCTGAACCGTATAGTCAGCGTCATGACTCCCACTCGTCGTGAGCTGTGTCTGGGGCTGGCTGCTGGGTTGGCGGTGCAAGCCTCGGGACAAACCTCCAAGCCTGCGCCTCAGCACGGCACGCTCCTGCCCTCGAAGGTCTACCCGTTTGACACGCTCCCGGTTCACGGAAGCGCGAGCGGCAGCTCCCGTCCGGTCTTGGACGGACTATTGCACAACGGCTGCCACCTCGAGGTGCATGAAACCGAGCTGGCGCCCGGCGGCGCCCCGCATCCTCCGCATCACCATGAACATGAGGAAATGTTCCTGATCCGGACCGGGACGCTGGAGATCACCATCGATGGTGTCAGCCAGCGCTTTGGCCCCGGCTCGGTCGCCTTCGTGGCCTCCAACGCCGTGCACGGCGTGCACAACGCCGGCACGGACCGCGCCCAGTATTTCGTCGTCGCGTTCTGAACCTGGGTGGATGCTGGTACGTTGGGGGCGCGGGGTCTGCGCCCCGACTACGGTGACCGATCCCTTGGTCGCTCATGCCAAAACTGCTGCGCGCTCTTCTTGCTCTCTTGGTGCTGGCCGTGCTCGGTTATCTGGTTTACTCGAGCACGCATGCCGCACAGTTTCGGGTCGAGGTGTGCGTGAACTACCAGGGCCGCACCGCCTGCCGGATCGCGGCGGCGCGCACCCGCGAGGAGGCGCGGCGCGGCGCCCACGACAATGCCTGCGCCGACGTGGCATCCGGCGTGACGGAGAGCGTCGGCTGCAACAGCACGCCGCCGGCGAGTGTGCGTTGGATCACAAGCGACCCCACCGTGCCGTAATCCCGGCAATCACCCGCGTCCACCGCCCACCGGCTAGCCAAGTCCCCCTCGACTGCCGTACGCTGTCCAGCTATGGCCCTCGCGCGTTGCTCGTTTTTCCGCGGCCTCTTCTGTGGCGTCGCGTTGCTGCTGCCGGCGGCGGCTCAGTTCACGCTTCCCCAAGTCCTGAGCTACTCCTTTCCCAGCGAACTGGTCGCCGCCCCGCATGGCGAACGCGTCGCGTGGGTCTTCAACCGCGAAGGGGTGCGCAATCTCTGGGTGGCGGACGGCCCGGACTTCGCCGCCCGCCAGATCACGCACTACAGCGCGGACGACGGACAGGAAATCGACAGCCTGCGGATCACGCCCGATGGCAAGACGCTGGTCTACTCACGCGGCAGCGAGCTCAACGCTGCGCAAGCCTCCGCCAATCCGACCAGCAACGTGAAGGCGCCCGAGCAGCAGGTCTGGGCGGTGGACATCGCCGGCGGCCAGCCGCGTCTGCTGGGCGCCATGGGCGTGAGCGACGAAGATGCGGAAGACATCGAGCTCTCGCCGGACGGGGCTTTCGCCGTCTGGGCAGCCAGGAAGCAGATCTCGATCGCGCCGGTATCGGGCAGCACTCCGGCGCACCTGCTTTGCGCCATGCGCGGCACAAACGATCAGCCGAAATGGTCGCCCGACGGCACGCGCATCGCCTTCGTCAGCACCCGCGGTGACCACGGCTTCATCGCCATCTACGACTTCAAGCGTGACACCCTGCGCTATCTCGCGCCCAGCGTGGATTTCGACACCATGCCGCGCTGGACACCCGACGGAAGCCAGGTCGTCTTCGTCCGCACGCCGGGTACGGAAAAGAAGATGCCCATCATTCCGCTCCGTCCCACTCCGTGGGCGCTCTGGGTGGCGGACGCTACCAGCGGAGCAGGCCACGCCATCTGGCACAGCGGCAATGACGCCAATGGATCCATTCCCTGGCTGCGCGAGGATGCGTCACTCCACGTCGTGGGTTCCCGCGTCTTGTTTTCTTCGGAACAGGACGGTTGGAACCACTTGTACTCGATATCCCTGCAGGGCGGCGGCGCCACGTTGCTGACTCCGGGCACCGCTTTTGAGGTCGAGGACGTGACGCCCAGCACCGACGGCCAAACCATCCTCTACTCGTCGAACCAGGTCACCAACGACCCACTGGACATCGATCGCCGCCATCTCTGGCGCGTTCCTGTTGCCGGCGGTACGCCCACGCCTCTCACCCAGGGCGCCACCATGGAGTGGACTCCGGTCGAGACCGGCGACGGCAAGCAGATCCTCTGCCTCGGCTCAACTGCCACCGTGCCCGCCATGCCTTACCGCCTGACCGCCACCGGCCGCGAGATGCTGGCCGGCGACGTGCTGCGCGGTTACCCCTCGGCACAACTGGTTACGCCCATGCAGGTGCTCTTCACCAGCGAGGACGGGTTTCAGATTCACGGCCAGCTCTTCATGCCTCCGCATCCGGCAGCCCAGGCCCCGGCGGTGGTCTTCATCCATGGCGGCTCGAGGCGGCAGATGATGCTCGGCTTCCATTACATGGACTACTACCACGGCTCCTACGCCGAGAACGAGTACCTGGCGAGCCGTGGGTTCATCGTGCTCTCTGTGAACTACCGCACCGGCGTGATGTACGGCCGCGCCTTCCGCGAGCCCGCCAACGCCGGCTGGCGCGGCGCCAGCGAGTACCGCGATATCGTTGCCGCCGGACACTTCCTGCAACATTTGCCGGGCGTGGACACCAAGCACATCGGCCTGTGGGGCGGGTCCTACGGCGGCTTTCTGACCGCCATGGGTTTGGCGCGCAATTCCGATATGTTCGCGGCCGGCGTCGACATGCACGGCGTGCACGACTGGTGGAACGAGGTGCGCGCCGATTACGCCGCCAACGCCCCGGACGGCGCCGAAGCCGCCAAGCTAGGCTGGGCCAGCTCCCCCGACAGCGCGGTCGCCACCTGGCGCTCCCCGGTGCTGTTGATCCAGGGCGACGACGATCGCAATGTCTCGTTCTCCCAGATGGTGGACCTGGTGCAGCGCCTCCGGGCCGAGCACGTGCCCTTTGAACAGATCGTCATCCCGGACGAGATCCACGGCTTCCTGATGTACCGCTCCTGGCTGCGCGCCTACGCCGCCACCGCGGACTTCCTGGAACGCACGCTGATGCAAGGCGAGACGATCAGCCGCGAGAACTGAGCGGAACGGGAGTTAAGCAGGGCTTCCCCATACTTACGTAGATGGGTGTTGGGGAAACGCCTGCGTGTCGCGCGCTGCTTTTGGCATTCATCCTGGCGGCCAGCTTGGCCAAGCGACGTACACCGGATGCAGGTTGCCATGTTTGGGTCAGCGTAGCTCAACCGCATGCTTCGTCGTCTGAAGTAAAGAAACGCTGGTTCGCCCACGACCAGCTTCCTCCCGGCCGGCTGCAGTAGAGCTGAACCCGGTGGGGGCAATTCGGCGTGCCCGCCAGGGTCGCCTGAATCAATGGTTCCAATTTGCGCTGTGGCTCTCCCTCGTGCGTGCTATTATGACTAGACTGACCAGTTGACGTTCCCATGCCCCGTCCCAACCGAAAAGTTTCCGCCCCGAAGCCCTCTGCAACCTGGCAGCTGCAAGAGGCCAAGGCGCGCTTCAGCGAACTCTTCCGCCAAGCGCGTCAGGAAGGGCCGCAGTGGGTGACGCGACATGGCAGTGAGGCGGTCGTGGTGCTGGCTGAGGAGGAGTACCGGCGGTTACAGGGCGCCCCGCAACCCAATCTTTGGGACTTCTTGCGCAACTCGCCCCTGTTCGATTCTGGCCTCGACTTGGACCGCCCGCGGGAATTTGACGATCGCCCGCTCGACCTATGAACGGCTACCTGCTCGACACCAACGTGTTGTCAGAGCCGCTCAAGCCGAGTCCCGAAGCACGGATACAAGCTTGGCTGGCGCAGGTGCCGGCGTCCCGTATACACATCAGCGCGATCACGCTGGGAGAGATACGGCGCGGTATCGCCCTTCTCGCGGAGGGATCCCACCGTGCCCGTTTGGAGCATTGGATGGAACATGAGCTGCGGGAATGGTTCGGCGGCCGCATCCTGGCCATTGACGCCCCCGTAGCTGAAACCTGGGGATCATTGCGCGTGATGACCGCCCGCCTAGGTCGTACGCTGCCCGTTCTCGACAGCCTGATTGCGGCCACCGCGTTGCACTTCACGCTTACGCTGGTCACGCGCAACGTGCGCGACTTTCAGGAAACCGGCGTGCGGCTCTTCAACCCCTGGGATGCCTGAGCGAGCGTTGAGGCATTCACCCGACGTCGTGGTTCCCCGCGCGCCTTTCCACTTTCCACTTTCCACTAGCCTGCACGAGCGCGTCGGCCCGCCTCAGGGTTTGCCGCCGTACTCCCGGTAGAGGCGCAGGCCCTTGTTGTCGAGCGGGGTGGGGCGGCCGTCGATAAACAGGTAGCGCACCGTGGTGCGCACGTCGAGCGGGTCGCCGTTGGTGACAATCACGTTGGCGCGTTTGCCTGGCGCGAGCGAGCCCAACTCATCCTGCAGCCCGAGAATTTGCGCCGGGTAGAGCGTGATCGCCTTCAGCGCCTCATCGGCCGGCAAACCGTAAGCCTCGGCCAGGGCGGCGTTGTAGGGCAGGTTGCGGGAGTCCACTGCCGAGGCGGTGGCGATGGCGAAGGGCACGCCGGCGGCGGCCAGCTTGGCCGCATTGCTGTAGGGCGCGTCGTAGGGGTCGTTGTCGCTGGTGGGCATGGCCGTCACCTCGCCGAGGATGACCGGAACATGATGTTCGGCGAGTGTCTGCACCGCCTCCCAGGCATCGTTGCAGCCGGCGAGGACGTACTTCAGCTTCATCTCTTCGCCGAAGGTGACTGCCGAACGAATGTCCTCGGCGCGGTCCACCTGGAAGACGACCGGGAGCCGGCCCGCAACATAGGGCGCCATGGCCTCCATCGCCAGATCGCGGTCCGTGGCGTGGTCGGCGACACCGGCGTACCGGCGGGCGGCGCTGAAGTAATCGCGCAACTGGTCGACCTGCTTGCGGTAGGCCCGCTCGCGCTCCTCGGACGAAGGGGGCGGCTCGCCGGCCAGCAGGCGACGGTACCTCTCGAAAAAATCGCCCTGGCCGTGATGCTGCGGGAAATTCACCCACAGCGCGGCAGCACGGCGCACGTTCATCTGGTCGGTGGTGCCGATGCCGAGATCAATCACCGAACCCTGGCCGCTGATCACACCGCCGTGCGGCGCGGTAAGTGCGGTGGTGATGCCGTTGGCCCGCGTGGTACCGATGATTTCGCTGCTCGGATTGACCGCAACGCCGGCGGCTTCCGCCGGGTTGAAGGCCCCCACCTCATCCACATCCATGGTCCCGGGCGCGCCCAGCGGAATCTCCGCGATCCCCAGGGTGGTGTTCGCGTCAAACATGCCGGGATAAACCCAAAGGCCCTTGGCGTCAATCACCGTCGCGCCGGCCGGAACGGACACGCCAGCCCCCACGGCCGTGATCTTGCCACCCTGCATCAGCAGCGTGCCGTCGTTAATGACCGGGGCGCTGACCGGGACAATACGGGCATGGACGATGGCAATGGGGGCTCCCGCTTGGCGCGGAGCCGGCGCGGCGAGGATAGGAAGCACAAGGAACGCCACGCTCATGCCGCCGCGTCGCACAGTCGTGGAAGAGCACGGGGTCCGCATTATTGATTCCCTCCCGTTTGCGCAGCAGCCAGGCGCTGTTGCAGCGCGTCCCGCTCCTCATCGCCGCCGAAGAACCCCGAGCCGGGCTTGAAGAGCTTCTCGTACTCGGCCGGCGTCTTGCGCTGGGCGAGATCCTGGGCGCGGTCGAAGTAGACCTTGCCGTCCACGATGGTCTCAGTGACCAGCGCGGCGGGGGCGAACGGGTGGCCGTTGAAGATGGCGAAGTCGGCGTCCTTACCGACGTCGATCGAGCCGACCGTCTTGTCAATACCCAGCGCCCAAGCGGCGTTGAGGGTAATCATGCGCAGCGCCTGTTCTTCCGTCGCGCCGCCGTAATGGATCGCCTTGGCGGCCTCCTGGTACAGGCGCCGGGCGCGTTCGTCGCTGTCGGAGTTGATGATCACCCGCACGCCCTTCTGCGTCAGCAGCGCGGCGTTGTACGCGATGCCGTCCGTGGCTTCCAATTTGTACTGCCAGTTGTCGGCGAACGTGGAGACCGCCACATCGTGCGCCTTCAAGGCATCGGCCACCTTGTAGGCCTCGAGGCCGTGCTCCAAGGTGCGGATCTTGAAGCCGTAGTCATCGGCCACGTGCAGCAGCATGAGGATCTCGTCCGAGACGTAGGAGTGGGCATGCACCAAGATCTTGCCCTGCAACACGCCGACCAGGGTGTCGAGGTTGAGGTTGCGCTGCGGCGGCATGGGGTGCTCGCCGCGCGCCAGCGCGGCATGGTAGGCATCCCATTGTTTTTCGTAGAGCCGCGCCGCGTTGAATGACGTCCGCAGGACGTTCTCCACGCCCTCCCGCACGGCCGGATAGCGCGCCCCGCCTTCACTCAGGAAGCGGTGGCTTTGCTTGGGATTTTCGCCGAGGGCGAACTTGACCCCCTGCGGCGCGCCGGGATAAAGCATCTCCTCGACCGGGGCGCCCCACTTCAGCTTGACGACCGCGTCCTGGCCGCCGATGGCGTTGGCCGAACCGTGCAGCACGTGGATGATGGTCACCCCGCCCGCCAGTTGACGATAGATATTGACGTCGTGCGGGTTGAGGACGTCCTTGATGTGGGCCATCGGGCTGATGGCCGGCGCGCCCTCATTGATGCCGCCATCGATGGCTGAGTGCGAGTGCTCGTCGATAATGCCGGGCATGACGAACTTCCCGGTGGCGTCGATCACCGGCACGCCGGCGGGGGCGGTCAGGCCGCCACCGATGGCGGCGATCTTGCCGTCCTTCACCAGGATCGAGGTGTGGGCCAGCGTGCCGTGCGAGGCCGTGAGCACGGTGGCGTCGCGGATCAGCATGTTGCCGGTCTGCTGGGCAGAGAGCCGGAACGCGCCTCCCGATGCGACAACTCCGGCCACCAGAAGACAGAATGTCTGACGGTTCATTGGGTCGCCCCCAGCGTGACAGCGTTGACGCCGGCGGGTGGGCCGGCCTCGTCAGTTTTTTTCTGCTTGTTCTTCATGTCTTTCTTCGGGCTCTCCGGGTGAACGGGAAGCGGCTGGCCGTCGATGAAAAGCATGCGGACCTGGGTACCCTCCGCCAACGGATCCCCAGTGGCCAGCACCAAGTCGCCGATCTTGCCGGGCTCGATCGAGCCGAGTTGGTGATCGACAGCAAGGATCTGAGCGGGCCAGAGGGTCAATGCCTTCAGCGCGTCCTCAGCGCTCAGGCCGTGCGCAATGGCTATCCGCACGCGAGAGAGAAAATGATCCTTCGGCTTCAATCCCTCGCTGGTGAAGGCAAACGGGATGCCGGCCTGGGCCAAGCGGGCGGCGTTGGCGGCGTTCTCGTCCTGTTCCTTCTTGAGCTCCTCGGTGCCCAGCTCGTCCTTGTTGGCGGGGTCGAATTGCAGGCTGACCAGCACCGGCGCACCGGCGGCGTGCAGCGCCGGTGTTACTTTCCATGCTTGCGTGCCCCCGGCGATGATGGGGCGCAGTTTGAACTCCGCTGCCAGGCGCAGAGAACGCAGGATGGCGTTATCGTCACCGGCCAGGAAAATGACCGGCTGTTTTCCGTCCAGCGCCGGCAACAGACTCACGACCGAGGACCGGTATGCCGGCCGCGGCAGCCCGCGCTCACTGGCCTGCTGATAGATCGACTCTGCCTGCTCATATTGCTGCGCGTCCAGAAAGTCCTGGCGGAAGACCGCCACCGCCCCCATCACCGAGGAGGGGTAGCGCCCGAAGCCGCGCTGCGGCCGCAGTTCGGCCACCAGCGCCACGTCCGGCTGGATGACCATGGAACTGGGGTACGGTCCCCGCAAGTTCACCAGCGCCGCCTCGCCTTGCAGGACGCCGCCGACGGGCGCCACCAAGGCACTGGTGATGCCCTTGGCACGGACGTTCTCGAGATCGGACTGCGGGTTCAGCAGATCCACCGCCCGGCGCTGCGGCGTGTTGCCGACAGGGTGCGGCGTAAGATAGAGAGCCGGGTCATTGGGGGCAACCGCATCCAGCGGACGTAGCGGCGGCCCGCTCACCCCGCGCGCCGGGGGAGGACCGGCCTGCGCCGGCGGCAGACCATACTGGCTGTAAGCGTCAAGAAAGCCGGGAAACACTGTGAGGCCTGCCCCGTCAATCACTTCGGCGCCGTCCGGCACCGGCCCGTCGGGGCTCACCGCGGTGATGATCCCCTGGCAGAGGACCACCGTCGCGCGCGGCAGCGCCGGACCGCTCACCGGCAGCACTCGGGCGTTGCGAATCGCATAGCTTTCGCCGGGACAGGTCGCGGCTTGGACGACGCCCGCCAGCAGTAGGCAGGCCGGAACCAGCCAGTGACACATTCGCATGGTCATCCTTTTCCCACAGAGAAGTCGGGATACCGCTCACTCTACGCCGAGTCACCCGGGAAGGTTGCTTTAAAAAGTGACGTCGCGGCGAATTCCGGTTCGCGGGGGCCGGAAATCTGGCCGACGCGCTAGCGGGCGATTTGTTCCACGATGCGGTAGAAGTCAGGAAAGGAAATGGCCGCGCAATCCGCGTTCTGAATCTCCGTTTCACCGCTGGCGAGCAGGCCGGCCACGGTAAACGCCATGGCGATGCGGTGGTCGTCGAAGGTCTCGATCACCGCCCCGTGCAAGGCCTGCGGTCCGGGCACGAAGAGGCCGTCCGGCCGTTCCTCGCAGGTGGCGCCCATGGCACGCAGGTTGCGGGCGATGCTGGCAATGCGGTCGCTTTCCTTGACCCGCAGTTCGCCGGCGTCGCGAAACTCGATGCCGCCCTGGGTGGCGGTGGCGAGCACGGCCAGCACGGGGATCTCGTCAATCAGGGAGACGGTTTCAGCGCCCGCAATCGTCGTGCCCTGCAACGTCTCCGGAGCGCCGGCCGAAGCCGGTCGTGCCCCCAAACCGAGAAAGACCTGGTGTCCGTCCGTCCCCTGGCGCGGGCCGTGCACGCGCAACGTTCCCACCAGCTCGCCGCCGCGATCCTCGACCGCCAGCACGTCAACGTGCGCCCCCATCCGCCGCAGCACGTCGAGCAGGGTGGCGCGTGTCGGGTTCAACAGCACGTCATGCAGTTCCAGATCGGCGTCCGGAAACAAGGCGCCCGCGCACAGGAAGAACGCGGCGGAACTGGCATCGCCGGGAATATTGAAGTTCTGTGCTGCCAGAGCCGTCACCGGTCCCTGCACCGTGATGCGACCCCGTTGGCGATGGATGGGCACGCCGAAGTTCTGCAAGGCCAGTTCCGTGTGATCGCGGCTGCGCAGACTCTCCTCAACCACGGTTTCCCCCGTGGCATACAAGCCCGCCAGAAGCACGGCGCTCTTCACCTGGGCGCTGGGCACGGGAAGCCGGTAGCTGATGGCCTGCAGGCCCGGCACGGGTGAAAACACCAGCGGCGGCCGCCCGCCGTTCGGCGCCTCGCCGCTCGCCGTGATGCGCGCGCCCATCTGGGTCAAGGGCTCGATGACGCGTCGCATCGGACGGCGGCACAGCGACGCATCGCCGGTGATGGTGGAGGGAAAACTCTGCGCCGCGAGGACCCCTGACAGCATGCGGATGGTGGAGCCGGAGTTGCCGGCATCGAGCGCCTGGTTGGGGGCGGTCAAACCGCGAAGTCCCACGCCGTCAATCTCGACCGTCTCGCCCGCCACCGTGATCGGCACGCCGAGAGCGCGCAGACATGCCAAGGTGCTGTGGCAATCGGCGCCGCCGGAGTAATGCTCCAAGCGGCTGCGTCCCGAGGCCAGTGCTGCCAGGATGGCGTAGCGATGTGAGATGGACTTGTCGCCCGGAGGGCGAACCACACCGGAGAGGGTGCGTGCGGCGCGTAGCGTGAAGTTCATAGACGTGTCGGGGGCTTGCGGCACCGGGACACCACGCGGCACCGGAAGAACGGTCAGCGTAAAACAGTTGCTCTGGCAAGCGGCCTGTAAGCCGGATTCTGTCCCCGCCACGGCTTGCGCCGTGACGGGGGGCAACCATTCCTCTAGGAGGGCCATTACTGACCCCCTCCAGCAACCTACCCGGGAGTGCCGTCCCTTGCGGGACACGGGCCGGGTCAGCCCTGCCTCCCCTATTTGGTCTTGCTCCCTGTGGGGTTTTCCCTGCCCTCGCCGTCACCGACGAGGCGGTGCGCTCTTACCGCACCATTTCACCCTTACCCCGCCCTTGCGGACGTGGCGGTATATTTTCTGTGGCACTGTCCGTGACGGGGCTTTGTGAAGCCCAACCCCTGGCCGTTAGCCAGCACAGCACCCTGTGGAGTCCGGACTTTCCTCGCGGTTACCCGCGCGATTGCCCGTCCGCTTGCCAGCGCCTCTCCAGTATAGACGCTGGCGCGTCGGCCGATCGGGGGCTGTCGCCCCGGCGCACCCGAGGGTCGTTGCCCCACGAACCCCGGTCTGGGCCGATACGCGACATTGCCAAATCGCGTCGGGCGGCGCCGGCCCGCCCGCGGGAATTTCGCAAACTCCTTCCCTGTTGGGCGCCTGCGATCTCGGCTCCACAGAGCAGACGCGGTGGATGCCTCGAAAGGTCGGCAGCGAAATCCTCCACGCGCTCGCGCCGCACCGCCGGAGCCCGCGCCAACGGGCGCAGCGCATGACGTCCGAGGCTCGCTGGACCAACGTCAAACAGCCACAACCATCGTTCTGGCAATTGGAGGCCACGTCATCGTCTGGTAGAATTGACGTGTTTTTCGCCGGAAGGGCGTGTAGCTCAGCTGGGAGAGCGCTGCGTTCGCAACGCAGAGGTCAGGAGTTCGATCCTCCTCACGTCCACCATCCTTCCCCGTCCCACTCTATGCAGCGCGTCGCCACGTGGCTCGGCCTGATCGCTCTCGTGCTGGGCACGGTCCTCTGGCTTTATCCCCGCTTGCCGGCCAGCTCCGAACACCCCTCCGACCCCACGGTCATCTTCGCTCATCCCTACCCTGCGCCCCACTTTTCGGCGCTGGCGATTGTGCTCTGTTTCGGTGCCGGCGTGGCGCTGCTCGCATACGGACGGAAATAGGCGCTGGCGCGACGACCTCCGAGAGCAGCCGGTGCGCCGTGTAGGACAGGCAGCGTGTTCGAGGCGTGACGTTCGGGCTCGTCGGCCGCCGCCACGAACTACGAATCTCGAACCCATCGAGAGAACGGCCATGCCGCGGTGCGCGGAGCCGCCAGCTCCACCGACCCCAACTGCTCTCCGGGACGCCCGTGAAAATCCGACCCTCCCGTCCATCCCAGGTGGTGCTGCGCCGCGATACGGACATAGGCCCGCCCCTGCTCGACCGTATGCGAGCTGTGGAACGTCTCCAGCGCGTCGAGCCCCATGTCGCTCAGCGTCCCAAGCCATGGTTCCCAGGCAAATTTCAAGCGGCCCGGGTGGGCAAGGCTGGCGATGCCGCCCGCCGCGTGGATCGCGGCGATGGCGGCATCCACCTGCGGGCCTTCGAGCGGAACGTAGGTCGCCGTCCCCGGCATCAGGAAACGTTTAAAGGCCTCCGCGACATCGCGCGCGAAGCGATTCTCGACCAGCCAGCGGGCGATGTGCGGACGCCCGAACTGCGGCACCGTGCCCTTCGACGCGGCGGGCGCCGCCATCCTCGCCATTTCGGGAAACGGAATGCCCCGGCTTCGCAACCGTTCGCCGATCGCGGCATTGCGTTCCCGCCGGCGCTGCGCGGCCTGGCGCAGCCAGGCCTCCCACGATGCCTGCGTCGTCGCATTGCCCGGCCAGTCAACGGGGAAATAGCCCAGCAGATGCAGCGAGCGCCGCTCTCCAGCGACCTGCCCCGAGGTGCTGATTTCCACTCCCGGCAACAGGCGCAGACCACAGGCGTGCGCGGCACGGCGCGCCGCTTCCAAGCCCGCCATGGTGTCGTGATCGGTGAGCGCCAGCAGCAGTACGCCCGCCTGGTGGGCCGCCGTCACGACTTCTTCCGGGGAGAGCACGCCGTCCGAACAATTGGAGTGGCAGTGAAGGTCTGCCTTCGGGCTTTCCCCCGCGCTCATTCGCTCGCCTTTCGCATGCCTGTCGAGATTACCTTTTTTCGCCGCTGGCGCTGGCGTGACGCCCACCGAGCCGCCCGGGCCGACTGGTCGTCCCCTGCGTCCACCGCCGGGCGAGATGGGGCACCATGACGCATGCAGGAGATGCGAACATCTGGCCCCGATCGTCGCCACCGCGTCATGTTATGGCTCGGATGCATCGTCTGGCTGCTGCCCGGGAGTGCGCCCGGGCAGCGGCCGCCCGTCATTCCGATCGGTTACGACGCCTACCAGCAGTGGGCTCGCTGGCCCTACCTGCGCGTCGGCGAGCGCACCTCCATGCGCAGCACTTACGACCGCGCCGGGGGAAACGAGGGAGCCGACGCCAGTCACTTCCTGTTCCAACTGAGTGACGATCGCAACGTCACGCTCGACCTGGAGGGCGCGGGCGTGTTGGCCTTTGTCCGCTTCAACCACTGGCACGGCAGCCCGTGGCACTTCACCATTGACGGCCGCGATCACCAGGTCAGCGAATCCAGCACCTCCGATCCGCTGCATCCGGTACCGGCCTCGACCTGGCTGCCGTCGCGGGTGTTCGCACCCCCGTGGGCACTGACGTGGGCGACGACGCGCGGCGCCGATCTGAGCTGGGTGCCGATGCCGTTTGCTCAATCGCTGCGGCTCGCCTACACGCGCACCCACTACGGTACCGGCTATTACATCTACGAGCAGTTTGTGCCCGGGGCGCGGCTGTCGCAACCGCTACGCACGTTTGACTGGAGACCACCGCCGCAGCCGCTCTCGAAACTGCTCGGCGAGGCCGGCACCGACCGGCTGCTTCCACCCCACTTGCACGTCCGGCAAGGGCATTTCACGCTACCCGCTGGCGGTACGGTCACGCTGCTGCATTTATTGCAGTCGCCCACGCTGTTGCGCAGCCTCGAGATCTCCCTGCCGCAATCCCGGGCGGTGGCGCTCTCCCGGGCGCGCTTGCGCGTCTTCTGGGACGGGCGCCCGCACCCCTCCATTGATGTACCGCTCGCCCTTTTCTTCGGTGCGGGCACGCTCTATAACCGCGATGCGAGGGAATACCTGGTCAAGGCGTTTCCTGTATCCATTCGCTTTGTCGGCGGACGGGTGGTGCTGGCTTGTTACTTCCCGATGCCGTTTCTGCATTCGGTGCACATGACGCTCCAGTCGCCGACGGACGCCCCGGGTGTGCCTGACCTCCGCTGGCGGGTGCGCTACCAGTCATTGCACGACTCAGCCGCCTTTCCGCGGCGCGACGCGGCGTACTTCCACGCGACGTATCGCGATCATCCCGAACCTGAGGCGGGCAGCGACCTGCTGCTGCTCGACACACAGGGCGTGGAACACGAGCCGCTGTGGGCCGGGCATCTGGTGGGGACGTCGTTCATTTTCAGCCATCGCGCCAACCTGAGCACCCTCGAAGGCGACCCGCGGTTTTTCTTCGATGACAGCCAGACGCCGCAGGTGCAGGGCACCGGCACGGAGGAGTGGGGCGGTGGCGGCGACTACTGGGGCGGCGAGAATATGACGCTGCCCTTCGCCGGACATCCCACGGGCGCTCCCAACCCGGCAGCGGTCCGCGAACCGGAAGACGGCATCGAGTCGGCCTACCGGTTCCTACTCGGCGACCTGATGCCCTTTGGCAGGCGGGCGGTCATCCGGCTCGAACACGGCGGCGAGGACCAGTCCGAGGAACACTATGAAACCGTCGCCTACTGGTATGGGTTGCCGCGTCCCATCTTGGTCGCGAGTGATGCATTGCAGGTCGGCAACGCCGCCAGTGAGGCTGCCCACCGCTACTATTCGCCGCAAGCCTCGCCTGCCACCCCGTTGACCTCACGCTACGAGTGGGGCGTGGATCACCTGCAAGGCCGCGAGATTTTCCCCGCCTCCAGTGATCTCGGGCGAACCACGCACGGCACTTCGGAATTCTCGTTGCGCTTGAACCCCGACAACTGGGGCGTGTTGTTGCGCCGCAAGCTCGATAACTCCTACGCCAACCAGCGCGCCCGCGTGTATGTCCGTTGTGAGCGGTGCTCCCACCCTGCATGGCAGACGGCCGGAACCTGGTTCCTGGCCGGATCGAACACGGTGGTGTATTCGAATCCGCCGGGCGAACTCGGGATCACCGCCCATCGCATCGAGACATCCAACCGCCGCTTCCGTGACGACGAGTTCCTGCTCCCACTGGCGCTGACGCGGGGCCGCCGCCAGATCCGCCTGCGTCTCGTGTTTGCCCCGCTGCACCTGCCACTGTTTCCGGGCGGACCGGTACCGCCGGAAGCATGGAGCGAAATGCGCTATAACGCGTACTGCTTCGTTGATCGTTAGATCACCCGGCTTGCGCGGGGTGACGGGTCGCTGCCTAAGTGCCCGGTTTTGGCCGACACGCGACGCTTTGACCAGTTCCGTCGGGGGGCGCCTCGGGGCGACGCCTAACGATAGCTGGCCACCGCTTCCTGCACGTATCCCAGCTCCTGCAGCGCGGAGAGGATGCGCTCGGTGCTTTGTTCCGGCGTCTCCTGGTCACTGGCGAAGCGCACCTCCGGCTGCAACGGTGCTTCGTAAGGGTCCGAGACGCCGGTAAACTGGGCAATCTCGCCGCGCAGGGCTTTGGCATAGAGCCCTTTGACGTCGCGCTGCACCAGAACGTCCAGCGTGCAGTCGGCGTGAACCTCGACAAAGTTTCCAATCTTGGTACGGATCTCGTCGCGGATCTCGCGAAAGGGCGAGATGGCGGCCACGATGGTCACCACATCGTTGCGGCTCAGAAGTTCGGCTACATAGCCGATGCGCCGCACGTTGGTGTCGCGGTCCTCGCGCGAGAATCCCAGTCCCTTGGACAAATTGGTGCGGATGACGTCGCCATCAAGAATCTCGACCTTGCGCCCCTGCTCGCGCAGACGGGCGGCAACCAGGTTCGCGACCGTGCTTTTTCCAGCGCCACTGAGGCCGGTAAACCAGAGCGTGAAGCCCTGGGAGGGAACGGAGGTGGTGGACATATCAATGAATCCTTTCGAGTTCGATTCGTATAGCGAGCGTGCCGGTGAGTGGCGCCGTATCGGAGCGATCTCCATCAGCCCAGCAGCGATTCCAATGCCACGTCGAGCGCGCGACGGGGAGCACCTGATGCGGTCAGGTGCAGGCCGCACTCTTTTGTCGCGTCCTGCTCCCACCACCAGCGTCCGGCCCGTTCGCCTTCGCCCGCCTGAACGGCGCGCGTACATGGAGCGCAGCCGATGCTGGAATAACCGGCATCGTAAAGCGGGTGGCGAGGTACGGCATGGGCTGCGCTGTAGGCGGCCACGTCCGTCGCACTCCAGCCGGCCAAGGGGGCCAGTTTCCAGACGCCGGGGTGCGCGTCATCCGCAGCGATCTGGGCAGCGTTGCTGCGGGACGGGGTCTGTTCGCGCCGCAAGCCGGCCAGCCAGGCCGCCGGGGCGTCGCGCTCGATGCCGTTGAAGAGCGCCTCCAAAGGGCGCACTTTGCGGACCTGGCAGCAGAGCTGGCGGTCCAACCGCGACTCGCGGAAGCCGAGGGCGCCGCGCTGGCTCACCAGCCGCTGTACCTCGGCATGCTCCGGCGAGAGGATCTCAATCGGAACCAGGTAATGCCGGCTGACCTGGTCCATGAACTCGTGCGTCGCCTCCGGCAGCCGGCCCGTATCAAGCGTGATCACCCGTAGATCCGGCCGCAAGCGCAGGCTCATGTCGAGCAGGACCATGCCCTCCGCTTGAAAACTGGTGACCAGCGCCAGGTCTCGCCCCCAGTAACGGAAGGCCTCGGCCAGCAGAGCCTCCGGCGCCACGTCCTGGCCCGCGGCGTGCCACGCGCGCAGCCGCGGCGAGAGCGAGGATGCGGTCGCCTCCCCGGAATTGAGGGGGGCAGTAAGAAGCGTGCTCATACCACCCCCACCGGCTCCGCCGCCATGGCTTCAATCAGAATGCGGACCACTTCCGGACGGGAGAACTCGGGCGGCGGCAACTGGCCGGCGCGCAGGAGTTCCCGCACCTGCGTCCCACTCAGTGACACCTGCTCGGAGGCGGGATGCGGGCAGGTCTTGTTGGAAGCCATGCCGGCGCAGCGCCTGCAGTAGAACACCGTGTCGAAGAACACCGGCTCGATGCCCAGCTCGCCCGGCGCAAACTCGCTGAAAATTTTCTGCGCATCGAACGGCCCGTAAAACTTCCCTACCCCGGCGTGATCACGACCCACGATGAAGTGAGTGAAGCCGTAGTTGCGGCGCACCAGGGCGTGAAAGATCGCCTCGCGGGGACCGGCGTAGCGCATCCAGCCCGGGTAAAGGGCAATCAGCGCCCGCTCGGAGGGGAAGTATTCCTGTAACAGGGCCTCGTAGCACTGCATGCGAACTTCAGCCGGGATGTCATCGCCCTTGGTCTCGCCGACCAGGGGATGGATCACCACCCCGTCCGAGCTCTCGAGCGCCGTCTTGATACAGAACTCGTGGGCGCGGTGGATCGGGTTGCGCGTCTGGAAGGCGGTGATGCGCGTCCACCCGCGTTCGGCGAAGGCGGCCCGCGTCTGTGCGGGCGAGATCGGATAGCCGGCGGTGGCGCCCGGAGGCAGCCAACCGTTACTCACCCGCAGTGCGCCACTTGCGTAGCGAGTCGGCCCCTCGGCGACCAGGCGCACGCCGGGATGGCTGGGGTCGGTGGTTCGAAACACCTTTTGATTGAAAACCTCCGGCTCGAGCTGGAAAATTTCCTCGATGTGCATCGCGCCCAGCAACTCCCCACCGGGGCTGCGCAATGCCAGGCGCTGCCCAACCGTGGCGTCCTGAAACAAGGGAAACAGCACGGGGATGCTCCAGGGCGAGCCATCGGGGAGGCGCATGCTGTCGAGCACCGATACCGTTGACGCCAGTCCCTGGAAGCGGTCCAACGGAGAGAAGGCGCCGCTGGCTAGCAGGAAGAGATCCGACTGCCGTCGTTCGTCGAGCACCCAGTCCTGGGCACCCCGCGCCCAGGACTGAACAGCAGCATCGGTTGTAAAGAGGTCGGTTAGAGCAGGGCGCGAACTTAAAGCCATGAAGTCTTCCTTTCATCCATGCCGAACCAGTTGGCATCCAGCAGGTCTAGCGGGGTGCCCATCCCGAGCGCACCGCGCCCAGGGCAATCACCGCGATCAAGAGTTGCGCCAGAATGCCCAGCACCCAGGTACGACGCGGTACCCGGCTGAGCCCGGCAAAAGAGGTCCGTAGCCCGATGCCCACGAAGCCCAGCGCAAACAAGCTGCGCGAAGCGGCGGACAGAGGCCCGGCCCAAGCAGTGGGAATCCAATCGAGTGCCGCCAGCAGCCCCATGGCGGCGAAGCCCCACAGGAACGAGGGCACTTTGGGGCGCGGAGCGTTCTCTTCTTTCGGCGATGAACGCTGCAGCCAGGTCAGCGCCGGCACCAGGAACAACGTGCGCACCGACTTCACCAGAATGGCGGTGACTTCGCTCACCGGTCCCCACAGAGCGCCGGCCGCTATGCACTCCGAAGTGTTGTTGATGGCGAGACCGGCCCAGGCGCCAAAAGCAAGAGCCGATAGTCCCATCCACTTGCCCAGGATTGGAAAGAGCAAAAACGAGAGCAAGCCAAAGATCAGGATGACGCTGGAGGCGGCACTGACCTCCTCGTCGCTGGCGTCGCTGTGGCGGGCATAAGCCACGATGGCAGTCACGCCGCAAATCGCCGTTCCCAAGCCCAGCATCTGCGCCAGACGGCGTCCCAATCCCAGTGAGCGCCCCGCCCAGGTCACCAGCGTCAGCACCAGCACCACCTGCAGACCCAGCGTCAACAACAACCGCAGTGAGAGATGCATCCACACCCCGGCCATTTGCGCCCCGGCCAACACCACCGCGGAGCGCTGCAGTCGTTCATCCCAGAGCACGCCAGACTGGAAGCGCGGTGCCACGCCGGCCCATTGCCGTACTCCGACGCCCAACCCGATGCACAACAACACATAAGAAACGGCCACGAGATGACTCATCGCCACCGCCACCAAGGCCAGAAGCGCCAGTAACCCGAGTCCCCACACCGGGGAATAGCGGATCGGCGCGGCACGATCCTGCCTCTCGATGGAGACAAGCGCCCATGGGGCGGCGGGCAGGCTGCTGGGCAAAGTGGTCATGAGGTCCAAGAACGCGGTGGAAAGCAAAAAGCCCGTCGAGAGTGCTCGACGGGCCGAAGCGGACGAGAGATAAGAGTGGGGACTGCTAGCCGCACACCTCCGCCGCTGACCCGTGCATACAACATGCGGGACAACAACAGGCGGACATGGTGCTCTTCGGCTGCATGAGTAATGAGACTACCACGCGTTTCCGAGGGTGTTCATTCGATTTTTGAATGGACAGCATTCGGAGGACGCTGGCGCGTCGGCCCGGCGGGGGCGTATTGCGGTGCGGGGCGCGGGCGGTGATCGCGACCACCGCCCGATTGCTACGCTCAGGCCGTCGCGCCCGTCATCAGCGCAGCCGGCACCACGGCGGGCTGCAAGCCGGCCTTGGCCAACACCCAATAGACGACGAAACCCACGACAAACGAGTAGAGAACGGCCGGGTTGTCGTAGCGCACCAGGCTCGCCGGAGCACCCGGGATCTTATCCAGGATTCCGACGAGGAAGCCGATCGCCCATGCCGAGTACCCCGCCCAATTGATGCCCTCTCGTGGACCCGACCATTTTTTGCCGGCCAGCAGGTAGTCGGCGGCCATGGCGCCGCAGATGGGCCCAAACGAAGCGCCCACCAAGGAGAAGAATCCGATCAAGTTGGCCGCAACTCCCGTGATGGCCAGTCCCACGCCCACTGTGACCCCGATCATGGTCGAAAGCATTTTCGGCACTTTCGGCATCATCGTCCCAAAGCTGTTTGAGGCAATGAAGGCGCAGAAGCAGGTGGGCACCAAGGAGGCGGCGGCAAACAGGAAGTAGGCCAACCCTGACAAGCTACCAATGGTGGCGATGGTGTCGGTGTAGTTGAAGCTTGCGGTGCTGCCCTTGCCGATTGCCCCGGCAACGGAGAGCAGCGGCAGGCCACCCGCCACCAGAATGGCGAGCGCGATGCCCACCAATCCGCCCCAGGCCACGTCGTGCTTGTTGCGGCTGTTCATCCCGAAGTCGGCGCCCGCAGCGCCCGCGGTGGCGAAAAAGCCGATCACGATGCTGAGCAACGTCGCAAACGCCAACTTTGGATGCAGACTCGCCGGATGGTAGCTGGCGATGCCGTCTTTGGTGGCGAAGAACACGATCAGGATGACAACCAGCGGAACCCAGTTCAGGAACTGCGCGAGTCGGGCCACGTAGCCGATTCCCTTGATCGCCACCCAGGCCAACCCGTAGGCCCAGATCAGCGCAATGATGGTGAACAACGTGCGCGAGGTAGCGGGGTCCTTATGGAGCCCCAACAGAATGTACTGCGCCGAAAAATAGGTGGCGACAGCGAACCAGCCGATCTGCAGCAGCCCCATCAGCAGGCCGGGCATGAGGTAGCCCCCCGTCGTGCCGAACGTCGAGGTGCCGACAATATAGAGCGGTCGGCCGGTCTGCATACCCAGCATCCCGGGCACGTAGTAGAAGAGCGCGAAGCACAGCAGGCCCGCCACCAGCAGGGCCAGCAGGCAGACTCCGACGCTCGTCTGGCTCAGCGTTCCGGTCGCCAGCGTGGCGTAGAACGCAATCCAGAGAAAAATGCCGGCGTAGGCCGGGGCGGTGTTCTTGTACCAGGGACCACGCTTCTCGCGCGGGTTGGGGACCGAAGAGGCGACGTAATCGGGCAGGGTGGACATAGGGGTGTGCTCCGGGGGCGCGGCGCAGTGAGCCGACGCGCCTCAGCATAGTGAGCCGCGGCCCGCGTTGCAAGCGATTGCTGCTCGCCCCGCCCGGGAAGCGGTGCAACCGCCGTTCTGTCCCCGCAGCGGGCAGCGGACAAGCAGTAACCCGACGCCAGCCGGGGGGCATCTCTCCAGCCCCGGGTGCGGCGTGGCCGGGAAGGCGCAAGGCGCCTTGCCGCCGCGCGGAACCCGGGGCCAGGGCGGGCATCCTGGCCGAGCCCGGCGTGAGCCGGGCGGCGGAACCGCAGCCAACCTCGCGACAGCGATGCGTCATGAGGCGGGGGTTCACGTTCTCTTCAACTGATGACGCGTCGCAGGAAGCCGCGCATCCCGACCAAGGTGAGGATGCTTCCGGAAATGACCAGCGCCAACAGGATGCCCCAGGTGGGCAGGTGGGGCAGGTTGGGGGTCAGACAGGTGCGCAGTCCCTCGCTGATGTAGACCAGCGGGTTCAGCAGCACCCCAACCTGTAGCCAGCGCACCACCGAAAGGCTCGCCCACGGGTAGTAGACGCAGCCCAGAAAGGTCAGCGGCACGAGGATCATGGAGAACACCAGGCCAATCTGCTGCGGCTTCACCGCCGTCCCGATGGTCAGACCCAGCGCCCCCGCGGTCAGGCTGGAAAGAATGACAATGACAATCAGCAAGGGCCAGTTGTTGATATGCACCGCCACCGGCTGGGCCGGAATGTAATAGGCCAGCGGGAAGACGACCGAGGCGGCGATGATGCTCTGAAATGAGCTGAAGACGATCTTTTCGAACGCAACCGCCGCCACCGGCAGCGGCGCCATGACGCGGTCTTCGATCTCGCGCGTCCCCCCGAACTCGACCGCCAAGGGCAGGGCCACGGCGGCGATGCCCTGCAGGATGATGGCGACCGCCATCAGGCCGGGCAGCAGAATGGTGGCGAACGTCGCCCGCCCCGCTGCGGTCGCCGCCCCAGCGGCTGCGGCACCCCCGAACCCCTGTCCAATCTTGGGAAACAGGTAGGCGAAAACAAAGACGAAGAGCAGCGGCTGCATTAACGTGCGGCTCAGGAAAGGGACGAACTCCCGCTTCAGCACATGAGCGTCGCGCACCATCAGGCCCCAAAAGGCACGGGCATACATGCGGGTGCGGTTCTCGGCGCGGAGCGCTGCCAGACTGGCTGCCGCCTGATTCGGTTCGCTATTCACGCAGTTCTCTCCCCGTCAGGCTGATAAAAACGGTCTCCAGCGTGGGCTCGGTAATGGCAATGTCGCGCAGGTTATAGCTCTGTGCCGCTTCGGCGACTCGCGGAATCAAGCCGTCGCGGCTACTGGCAAACAGCCGCAGCCCGGTCGCGGTCACCTCCACCTGGGTCACTCCCGGCAACTGGCGCAGCGTGGTGGCCAGCTCCTGCGAGGGGGGATCGAGCTGCAAGGCAAGCACGGTTTGGGCCCCCAAGCCACGCTTCAGCTCCGCCGGCGGACCGCAGACCAGGATCTTGCCGTGATCGATGATGGCCACGCGATCGCAGAGCCGGTCGGCTTCCTCCATGTAGTGGGTGGTGAGCAGCACGGTGACCCCGCTCTGCCGCATGCCCGCGACCAGTTCCCACAACGCCAGGCGGCTCTGGGGGTCGAGCCCGGCGGTGGGTTCGTCGAGAAACAACACCCGCGGGCGGTGTGCCAGGGCGCGCGCCAACTGCAGGCGTTGCACCATGCCGCCCGAGAGCTGCCCGGGGAGGCTGCGGGCCCGCTCGCCCAGTCGAAACTGGGTTAGCAACTCGTCCGCCCGCGCCCGCGCTACCGTGTGCGGCATACCGAAGTAGCGGCAATGGAAATAGATATTGTCCCAGGCGGTACAGGCGCGATCGAGCGTGTTGTGTTGCGTCACCACCCCGATCGACTTGCGGGCCCGCGGTGGATCGGACACCACGTCCACGCCGTGTACCAGCACCCGCCCGTCGGTGGGAAGCACGCGGGTGGTACAGACTCCCACCGTCGTGGTTTTTCCCGCTCCGTTGGGCCCCAGTAGCCCGAAAATCTCGCCTTGCGGCACCTGCAAATCGATGTGGTCGACAGCGCGCACTTCGTGAGTCCCGCCAAAAACCTTGACCAGGCGCTCAATATGGATGGCCACACTCATGGAACATTTATCCTACGCCAGTGCGGATGCCGGGGCGTCGGCCACGCCGGACGCTCGGGGTGGGGCAAGGGCGGTGCGGGGTGGTTGGGGTTCGAGGGCCGAAGCACAGTCGACACTGGGCACAGGGGGGGTGAAGATGCGACGGATACGTTATGTCGTGGCGGCGAGGGCGAGGCGGACTGGATCATCATGGATCCCGAGATTGATTTTGGCGCCCTGTTCCAACAGTTCGATACCGCGCTCATGGGGCGTCGCACCTACGAGGCCCTGACACGGGCCGGCCGCGGCTTGTTGCCGGGCATGATCAGCGTGGTGTTTTCACGGACTCTGCGACAAGGCGACCATCCCGACGTCATCCTGGTGAGCGAAGACCAGGAAGCGATACTGCGGGGACTGCGCGCCAAACCGGGCAAGGACATCTGGTTGTTTGGCGGCGGCGCACTGTTTCGCAGTCTGCTCGCGCTCGGGTTGGTGGACACGGTTGAGGTCGCGGTCATTCCCATTCTGCTCGGCGGGGGCGTCCCGCTGCTTCCCGCGCCCGCCCAACCAACCCAACTGAAGCTGACGGGCCACCGCATCTACGCGACCGGCATCGTGTCGCTGGAGTACGCCGTGCAGAGGCCACCCGTGCCGTCGGTCCAGGAAAGCCGCGGTTGACATGGACCGGGGCCCCCCGTCGCCCGCTTTCGCCTTTCAGCGCACCCGGAACAACAAGCACTTCAGGTACAACGTCTCGGGGACGGTCAGCAGCACCGGATGATCGAGCGCCTGGGTGCGGCGTTCGAGCACGGTCAGCTCGCGACCGGCGTCCAAGGCGGCGCTGGCGACGATGGAGAGCAAGTCCGCTTCCGAGACGTGATGCGAGCAGGAACAGCTCACGAGAACGCCGCCCGTCCGCAACAACTTGAGAGCCCGCAGGTTGATTTCCTTGTAGCCGCGCTCAGCGTTGCCCAGGGCGCTGCGGCTTTTCGCAAACGCCGGCGGATCGAGCACCACGACGTCGAAACGCCGTCCCTGCGCCTGGTATTCCCGCAGCAGGTCGAAGGCATTGGCCTCGATCCAGTCAATGTTGGCGATCTGGTTGCGCCGGGCATTGGCCTCGGCCGCTTCCAGCGCCGGGCGCGAGATGTCCACGGCTTCGATCTTGTGGCAATGGCGCGCGAGGTGCAGTGCAAATCCGCCCTGGTAGGTGAACAGGTCGAGGGCTTCCAACCCATGCGGGGGGTCGGACGGCAAGTAACGTCCCACGGCTGCCCAGTTCTCGCGCTGGTCAAGGAAGCCGCCGGTCTTCTGCCCCTGCAGCAAGTCCAGTTCGAACTCGAGACCATTGAAACGCACCGCCACCGCCGCCGAATCTCCCCGCAGCAGTTGCGCCCGCACCTCGAGCTCTTCCAAATACCGCACCTTGGCATCATTGCGCTCGACGATCACCTCGGGGTGCAGCAGTTCGTCCAGCAACTCGAGCAGCAGGTCCTGCCGGGCGGCCATGGCTTGGGTCAAGGTCTGGAAAACAAGCGCCGCCCCATAGCGGTCCACCACCAAGCCGGGAAGGCCATCCGCCTCGCCCCAGACCAGGCGGTAGGCGGTGGTATCGCGCACCAAGGCCTGACGATAAGCCAAGGCGGCTTGCAGGCGACCCAGAAAAAAGGCGCGATTGAGCCGCGCCTCGGGATCAGGACTGAGGCGCCGCAACGCGATCTGCGAGCTGGTACTGAAATCGGCGATGCCCAGGCCGCGGCCACGCCGGTCGCGTAGTCCCATGGCTTCCCCGGGCGCGGGCAGCACCGCCGGCCACTGCTCCACGTCGCTGCGATACACCCAGGGATGACCGCCGCGCAACCGCTGTGTGGCGCGGTCGTTCAGAGTGGCGGTCGGCATCCCGCCCGCAGGTGCGACCGGTAGTTTGGGCGGGGCGGAGCTGCTCACGCGTAAATGCCACGCAGCTTGATGGAGAACGCGACCCGGTCAATGGCCAGCATGTAGGCGGCGATGCGGTTGTTGACCTGATGACGGTCGGCGTAGGCCACCACGTCCTGAAAGCTGGCCTCCATGATGTCCTGCAACTGCCGGTTGACCTCGGCTTCCTTCCAGAAGTAGCCCTGCCGATCCTGCACCCATTCGAAATAGGAGACGGTGACGCCACCGGCGTTGGCCAGGATATCGGGAATGACAAAGACACCCTTGGCCTGCAGGATCTCGTCAGCGGCCACCGTGGTGGGGCCATTCGCTCCTTCGCAGATGACGCGAGCCTGAATGCGGTCCGCATTTTGCGAGGTGATCTGGTTCTCAGTGGCCGCCGGCAACAGAATCTCGCACGGCATGGTCAGCAACTCGCCGGGCGGAACGGCATCGGCTCCCGGGAAACCTTGCAGCGTTCGGTTCGCGGCGCGATACTCCGCCAACTTTGGCACATCCAGCCCCTTTGGCTGGTAGAGCCCACCATCAAACTCGTCAATGCCGACCACCTTGTAGCCCGCCCGATGCAGCAGCAGGGCGGCATTGCTGCCGACGTTGCCGAACCCCTGTACGATGACGCGCGTCGTCTCGCGCTGCATGCCGAGGCGTTGCGTGGCCTGATCGCACATGATCATGCAACCCCGCCCGGTCGCCTCGCGGCGTCCCCGCGAGCCACCCAGATCGAGCGGCTTGCCGGTCACCACGGCGGTGACGGTATGGCGCATGTGCATCGAGTAGGTGTCCATCATCCACGCCATCACTTGCTCGTTGGTGTTCACGTCCGGAGCAGGCACATCGCGCTCCGGACCGATGAAGTCCAGCAACTCGGAGGTGTAACGCCGCGTCAGGCGCTCCAACTCGCCGTTCGACATCACCTTGGGATTACAGATCACCCCTCCCTTCGCGCCTCCGAAAGGGATGTTGACTACAGCGCATTTCCACGTCATCCAGCTGGCCAAGGCGCGTACTTCATCCAAGGTGACATCCGGGGCGTAGCGGATGCCGCCCTTTCCCGGCCCGCGTGCCAGGCTGTGCTGCACCCGGTAGCCGACGAAAACCTCCAGCCGTCCATCGTCCATTTGCACTGGAATGTGGAGCGTCAGCTCCCGTGTGGGATAACGCAGCACCTTCACCAGACCTTCGTCCAGCTTCAGTTTGCGCACCGCAACGTCAAAGCGTGCGGCCTGCGCTTCCCACGGGTTGGTTTCCTGCTGCAGCGTGAGAGTGTTCATAGCGGAGCGCAACGGAGCGCCAGAAGTCGTTTTCAGTATAGTTCGGGGCCCACTGCACGCCTGCGAAACGCAACCAAGCGGTCGGTAAATGGAGCGCTGCCGGATGCGGAACTGTCATTCGGTAATCGGCTTTGATCGTCGCTGCCTCGCAGCCCAAGACCAAAATCCAACAACCGTATTCAGTCTGCTCCCGGACGCATGAATTCCACCGCCGGCAGCGCCGCCACCGGCAACAGTTCCTCGACCGGCACCGGCTCCCAGAGGCGCCGGTCACTCAACAGGCGTTTGACCAGCGCGGTATGCAGGGCATGGCCGGCGCGGTCGGCGCGCACGTATCCGATCAGGGGCTGGCCCAACAGCGCCAGGTCGCCGATCAGATCCAGCATCTTGTGACGTACAAATTCGTTGGGAAAGCGCAACGGTCCGTTGACGACACGGTGCGCGTCCAGCACCACGGCATTGTCCATGGAGCCGCCACGAATCAACCCCTGACGGCGCATGGCATCGAAGTCGGCTAAAAAGCCGAAGGTCCGGGCAGGGGCCAGTTCCCGACGGTAGGCATCGGGCGTGAGATCCAGTTCGAAGACCTGGTGGCCGATAGCTGGATGCGGGAAGTTGATCTCGTAACGCAGACGATACCCGTCGCCGGGGTAGATGCCGATGAACTTTCCTGCTTCGCGGAGCTCAAGCGGCGCCACGATGCGCATCGCCATGCGCTGCCGCCGTTGCCGCCGCGGGCCCGCCTCTTCGATCATTTGCACAAACGGGAGCGCGCTGCCGTCCAGGATCGGCAACTCGAGGTTATCCAGCTCGACGATGACGTTGTCAATCCCGGCTCCCACCAGGGCAGACAGCAAATGTTCGGTGGTCGAAATCAGCACGCCTCTTTTCATCAGGCTGGTGGCGTAGCTGACCTTGGCGATGTTGGCGGAGTTCGCTTCGAGAATGAACCCTTCGAGGTCCACTCGACGGAACTGAACGCCGGTACCGCTCGCCGCCGGCAGGAGCCGTAAGCGCGCTGGCGCTCCACTGTGCAGACCGACGCCCGCAGCCTCGACGGGGCGCGTCAGGGTACGCTCAAACGTCATCGGCTCCTATGCTGCCACAGAGTTCCGTTTGCACAGCTAAGTCTTTGCCGGGGTATTACTTGCAAGGGTCGTAGGATCAGAAAACGTGGCGTAAAAGACACAGAATTGCCGACAATCAGCCGCAGTTCGGGTCGCCATTTTGGAGGTCCGGCGCGGCGGCGGGAGCGGGCAGGGGCTGGCGGCTCACTCGGCGGTTCACGGACCCTAATGGTTCTGACCGATCTGTGTGGCGTCTTTGGTTTGAGTAACGGTGCTTGCTTCGAGCTTGGTGGCCGCAATCTGCACAACTTGCAGCGAGACCGGCTTCATCTGCGCGGTGCCAGACGGCATCCGCAGCGTCCCGTTGCACTGTCCACCTCCCCCGGGAGGGGGCAGTGGCGCATCAATCTCAAACGCCTGACCGGGTTGCACCGTGGTGGGATTCTGGATGGAGCCGACGTTAGTGGATCCGGATTTTCCCATCACGTAGGTATGGTCTTGGTCCGCAACCACGGAAAACTGGCTGTTGCCCTGCGGCTGAAAGCTGGCCTGCGGGGTGACAACCGTCACTCCGCCGGAGACTTGCGCCAAGCCTTGTTGCAAGGCAATCTGCGGGTTCCCTTTGGAATCCGTCATCACAACGCCCTGTGAATCATGCCCCAGTGCCGCCAAGCCGCCCTGCTTGGAACCCGACAATAGCGCCGAACCCGAGCTGCTGGTGGTGATGGACTCGCAATTGAGCACCGCCGTTCCGGGGAGCAACGGCTTGTTGAGCAATTGCGCGCCCGAGCTGGACGGACCGGTGACAAATCCGGGGCGGCTGCTGTCTTGGGCAGCGAGAAACGCCACGGCGCAAACAACGAGAAAACAGACGCGTCCCGAGGCTCGCATAGGGGCATTATGCGCTACTTTGACGCCGGCGTTGGCCGGGGCGGCTTCACCCGAGTGCCCAGAGCGTGTCAAGCGCCACCCCATCGTTCACGAATCGTTCAGGACTTCCTTGACACCTGGGCCGGGGGACCAAGCAGACGTCTCACCTTGCCTCAGGCCCGATCCCGGCTCAGGCGACGATCATGCCTCTCGCCATATTGACCGATCATCCTTCTGTGCTGCCAGGTTCTCCCGCGCTAAACTCGCAGCTATGCCCGCCTCGCCGCCAGCCCCACGTCCCGGACCTGCAAGCCTCGTAGGCCATGCCGGGCGGGCGCTGGGCATGCTCATCGGGCAGCCGCAGCAGCTCTCGCGCGACTTGACGCGGGCCGGGGCGGCCGCCGGCCGCAAGCTGTTTCTGCATGTCGGGTCGGTCCTGCGCCAGATCAGCCTGCAACTGGTGGGCGTGGCCTTCCTGTTTTTCGCCCTCGAGTTTGGAGTCCACGGCTTGCACGCCTGGCACGTCGCGCAGCAACACCATGTGGAGAATGCCAACGGTGCGCTGCTGAAGCTCGGACTGGCGGTGTTGTTCGCCTACTTCGGCATCAGCTCCTTCTTCCGCGCCGCCCAAAGCAAGCTGTGAGCCGGCCTCTTCAACCCGTTCCCGGGACGGCCCGTCGCACCCAGACGCGCTCCGGCATTCCGCTAAAACCCGTCTACACGGCGGAGGACGCACCCACGGCCGATCCCGAAGCGCCGGGCAGTTTTCCTTTCACGCGCGGGATTCAGGAATCCATGTACCGGGGCCGCTTGTGGACCATGCGGCAATATGCCGGGTTTGCCGGCGCCCGCGAATCCAATGCCCGCTACAAGTACCTGCTGGCCCAGGGAACGACGGGCCTTTCGATCGCCTTCGACTTGCCGACACAGATCGGGCTCGATAGCGACCACCTTTTGGCGAACGGCGAAGTGGGCAAGGTGGGTGTCGCCATTGCCTCCCTGGAAGACATGCTGGAGCTGTTCGACGGCATTCCGCTCGAACGGGTCTCCAGCTCCATGACCATCAACGCCACCGCCGCCATCCTTCTGGCGATGTATGTAGCCGTGGCCAAACGGCAAGGGGCGGACCTGCGCAAACTTTCAGGGACCGTGCAGAACGACATCCTGAAGGAGTACATCGCGCGCGGCACCTACATCTACCCCGTGGCGCCGGCCATGCGTCTGGTCACCGATGTGTTCGAGTACGCGACGCGGGAGCTGCCGGAGTGGAACACCATCTCGATCTCCGGCTACCACATGCGTGAGGCGGGCTCGACCGCCGTGCAGGAGATTGCGTTTACCTTGGCCAACGGCCTCGCCTACGTCGAGGCGGCGCGGGCTCGTGGCCTCGAGGTGGACGCCTTCGCCCCGCGCCTCTCGTTTTTCTTCAACTCCCACAACAACCTGTTCGAGGAAGCCGCCAAGTTCCGCGCCGCGCGCCGCCTCTGGGCGCACCTCATGCGGGAGCGTTGCGGCGCGCGCCAGCCGCGCTCGTGGATGCTGCGCTTTCACACCCAGACGGCAGGGTCGACCCTGACCGCGCAACAGCCCCAGGTCAACGTCGTCCGCACCGCCTACCAGGCGTTGGCCGCCGTACTGGGCGGCACGCAGTCGCTGCATACCAATTCCTTCGACGAGGCGCTGGGTCTGCCCACGGAATCCGCCGCGCGTCTCGCCCTGCGCACCCAGCAGGTGCTGGCTTACGAGAGCGGGGTGGCCGATGTGGTGGACCCGCTCGCCGGTTCTTACTTCGTGGAGTCGCTGACCAGCGAACTGGAACAGCGCGCGAGCGCCTACATCGCGCGCATTGACGCCCAGGGAGGCATGCTGCGCGCCATCGAAACGGGCTTCATCCAACGCGAGATCCAGCACGCCGCCTACGAGTACCAGCGCGACGTGGAAACGGGCGAGGAGATCGTGGTCGGGGTGAACGCCTTTCAACAAGAGGAGCCGCCGGTCGCCGCCCAACAGATCGCCTCCCAGGTGGAAGCGGAACAGGTCGCCCGCCTGCGGGCTTTGCGCGCCCGCCGCCCCGCCGCCCCCGCCCAGACCGCATTGGCACGACTGACCGAAGCCGCCCGCGGCGCCACTAACCTTCTGCCTCCCATCCTCGACGCGGTCGAGTGCTGGTGTACGGTGGGCGAGATCGCCGACGTCCTACGCCGTCAGTTTGGGGAGTACCGGGAGACGGCAGGGTAGGGGGTAGGGCGTGAAGACCGAGGGCCGATTGGCGAGAGCACGGAGGCGTATCCGCCCTTGCCTGCATCGATCACTGCGCGCCGCTTCGGCAGGTGCATTACACCGCTCTTTTAAAACGAGAGTTTCAGCCCGAACTGAAACTGCCGTGGATCGAAGGCGGCAACCGGGCGTCCGGCGTGCGTGTAGGTGGTATCGACCTCGCGCACGTTGACGTGATTCCACAGGTTGAAAGCGTCCACCACGAAATCCAACCCTCGCGATTCCAGCAACGGGATGTGCTTGCTCAGCCGCAGGTCGGTCGAGTAATAGGCAGGGGTGCGGTAGACGTTGCGTCCCAGCGTCCCGATGTGAAATGGGGCCGGCAGCGTCAAGCCCACCTTGCCGTCCGGCGAGGGAAACGAGCCCGGCGTTCCCAACGGCACCACCGAAGGACGCGCATCGGAGCTGTTGTTGACCAGGGTCTGGTCCTGGTTGGTGATGATGTTGAACGGGCGCCCCGCCGACAGCTCCACGATGGGAGCGACCGTCCAGTTGCCCAACATCTTCGCGGCCAGCCCCGCCTGCGGTCCGGGCAGCGTATAAACGCCGCTCGCCACCAGGCGGTGACGCTGGTCAAAGTTCGAATTGCCGCGATCAAGACCGGGATGCTGCGTGTCCTGCGGCTCCTGCAGGGTCTGCAGATCGGTCGAGTCGTCAATGGCGTGCGAATAGGTGTACGAGAGCAGGGCCTGAAAGCCTTTGCTGTAGCGGTGATTCACCGTCACGGTAAGCCCGTGATACACCGAGGACCCGCTCGATTCATATTGCTTGACGTTGGAGTACGGCACGAGCCCCCCGCTCGGCTCGGTCGGCAGGCTGAAGGCCGCCGCCAAGGCCTGCAGCGAGGTTTGTGGAATGCCGAGCGCATTCTGCGCCCAAGGATAGTTGGGTCCGCTCGGCCGGAAGTCATTGAAGATCAGGCGCCCCAAGGGAGCGGCCGCACCCAACGCCTTCACCAACAGCGCCAGCGGACCGGTACCCGCCAGCGCCTGCGCGTACAGGCTCAGCAACAGGGCGTTGCCCTGGTTGATGTTATGGGGACGCAGGAGATGCACGCCGTGCGTGTAGCTGTACTGCAGTCCGAAGCTCGTCTCCGGGGTGAGCTGTCGTTCCCAGCCCACCCCCGCCTGCTCGCTGTAGTCAAACTTGAACGCCTTGGAAATGGGCAGGGTCTGCGGCAGGATGGGGCTGATCCCGAGCGCGAACGCCTGGTTGGTAAACGCCGGAGAGAGCGCGTTGTAGCGCTGTTGTGTGGGGTCGTAGCCCAGCTTCGGATTCGCCACCACGCCGAGCGGCGTGAAGGCGGCCCCTTGAAACAGGTCATCGGCGCCGGCCAGGTGCGGCGCGATGATATAGGGCGAGGTCACGCCGTCCACGATGTCGGAAAGAAACGCCAGCGCCAAGAGCGGGTGCCCATAAAAGATGCCGTAGTTGGCACGGAAGACCTGCTTACCATTCCCTTGCGGGTCCCACGCGATACCAAGGCGCGGGCTGAAATTCTTGTCTCCCGCCGGAATGCCCTTGGTCACCCCCAGCGCGTTCTGCGCAAAAGCCGCCTGCGCGTTGGCCGGCCCGAAGGCGGGTGGGAATTCGCGGTCGTAGCGCAGCCCGTAGTCGAGCGTCAGCCGGCTGGAAACGCGGAAGCTGTCCTGCACGAACAGCCCCAGCGAGTTTTCAAAAAACGATGCCGCGGCGCGCTGCGCGCCGCCAAACTGCTGCACGAAGGCCTGTGGCAGCCCGAAGCCGTAGGTCTGCGCGACATTGAAGTCCGGAGCCCCGGTCGCGCTCCAGAGTTTCCCCAAAGCGCCAAACAACGGATCATTCACCTGTTGCGACGAGGGAAAGAAATAGACGCCGCCCTGGTTGAGGGGAAAACGGGCATTGACCGGGATCAACTCGTAGTCCACACCGAATTTCAGATTGTGCCGTCCGAGGCCCAAGCTGACGTTGTCGGCAAACTGGTAGTGTTTTTCGGTGCGCACCTCGGGAGAAAAGGGCTCTTCGCCAAAACTCGCCACGCCGGGCAGTTCCACCGCCACCCCGCTGCTCTGCGGCAGCACGCTGATGCTGCGCCGGCTCACCTGGAAATGCAGTTCGTTCAGCCGCGTCGCACTCAGCGTCGAGAGCACCTGACCCGCCGCCGTGAAGTCGTGCGACATCGTGGAGGTGGTGCGCGAGAAGGCGTTCAGCCCCGTCGCCTGGTTCTCGCCATTGGAGGGAACTCCCGTCTGACGCCCGGGCTGGAGGCTGAGCCGGAGAAAAAAGCTGTTGTTGGTGTCCAACTGCCGGTCGAATCGCATGGATCCGAAATAGGACGCTTCCGAGGTGGGGTAGTTGCCCACCAAGGCCAGCAGCGGCGTGAAGGAGGCCGGTAGCGGCGCGCCGGAAAGCGGAAAGGCGTTCGGGTTGCCATTGACCACCGCCATGCCGTTACCGGCCGCGCTCCCAGTCAGCGCCAGGTTGGAGGCGGCGCCGGCCAGCACGTAATAGCTGGCGGCCGCCTGCGGGCTCACCGCCGCGATCTGCTGGATGTAGGCCACCTGCTGCGGCGTCAGCAGTGCCACCGCCCCCGCCGTGGCGACATAGGTTCCGCTGGGCAGGGGGACCCCCACCGTGGTTCCGAACGGATTGGGAACCTTGACCAGGCCAAAGCCGTCGCGACCAATCTGTGAAAACCCGGTCGAGTGGCGTTGTGAGTTCTCGAACGACAAGAAATAAAAGGTGCTGTTCGGTTGCAGCGGACCGCCCAGCGTAAAGCCGCTTTGTAGGCGGGTGTCGGCCGGGTTGGGCTCCCCGGCGAGGGCGTTGCGCGCCTCAAAATTGCGATTGCGCAGGTAGGCGAAGGCGTCCCCGCGCGTCCGGTTGGTGCCCTGCTTGGAAACGATATTAATGACGGCGGCGGAGGCGCCGCCGTGCTCGGCTTGATAACCGCTGTCGAGGATCTGGAATTCCTGTACCGCCTCCTGCGAGAGCGTGGCCCGCACGCCGTTGGTGGCGGCGTCGTTGGCTTCCACGCCGTCAATGCTGACCGAGTTGGCGCGGGCGCGCTGGCCACCGAAGTTCAACCCGCTGGTGGGCGCGGGCGCCAGCACCGGCTGGTTATCGCGCGTGGTCGAGGAATCAAGCAGCGTGAAGTTGATATAGCTGCGGCCATTGCTGGGCAGGTTGGCGATGGCCTGCTGGCCGATAGTCGAGGAGTTGTCGGTGCGGGTGGTCTCGACCACATCCGGGGCGCCCTGCACCGTGACCTCGCTGCTGACCGTGCCCAGCTTGAGCGCGATCGGCATTTGTGCCTCTTCGCCCACCGTCAGTGTCAGCTCGCGCCCCGCCGCGGGGGCGAACCCCGGCGCTTGCACATGCAACTGGTAGCGCCCGGGCGGGACGGCCCGGAACACGTAGGTCCCGTCGGTCTGCGAGGCGACCGTGCGGGTCAGGCCGGTATCCGGGCTGGAAAGCGTCAGGGCGGCGGTGGCCACCCCCGCACCGCTGGGATCGGTGACGGTACCACTGAGACTGGCCGTGTTCACCTGGCCGAACGCAACGACTGCGAGACACAGCAAAACCAGCGACAGAGAAAACCAGCCGTGCTTACTCCCCATGATCGAAGTTCTCCAAGTCTGCCTATGGATTGTAGTGACTGGGAGCCGATTTGCAACCGGATGCCGGCGCGGCGACGAGCAGCTATCTCGCCACAGGTCTCGCGTCCCGCGCCGTATTGCGAAACTCGCTGCGGTGGCGGCTGTAAAAGACATAGATCAGCAAACCGATGACCAGCCAGACGAAAAAGCGCAGCCAGGTGATCACCGTCAGCCCGGTCATCAGGCCGGTACACAGGACGATCGAGATCAGCGGGAACCAGGGAACGAACGGGACGCGGAATCCGCGCCGCCGCTCCGGCTGCGAGCGCCGCAGGAAGATTACCCCCAGCGAGACCAGCACGAACGCAAAGAGCGTGCCGATGTTGGAGAGATCGGCCGCATCCGCGATGTCCACCAAGCCGGCGGGAATGCCCACCGCCAGCCCGGCAATCCAAGTGGACCAACTGGGTGTCTTGAAGCGCGGATGAAGCCGCGAAAAGATGCGGGGCAGCAGGCCGTCGCGCGACATGGCGAACCAGATGCGCGTCTGCCCGTACTGAAACACCAGCAGCGAGGAGAGCATGCCCATCAAGGCGCCCAGCGCGATGACGAACTGCACGAACGGGTTGGCGCCCAGGGTACGTAACGCGTAGGTCACCGGGGCGTCGGCCGCCGGCCCCGAGGCAAACGTCGAGTAGCGCATCATGCCGAGCAGCACCACCGCCACGCCGACATAAAGAATGGTGCACACCACCAGCGAGCCGATGATGCCGCGCGGGATGTCGCGTTGCGGGTCGCGCGCCTCTTCCGCCGCGGTGGAGACCGAATCGAAGCCGATATAGGTAAAGAAGACGATCGCTCCCCCGGTGAGCACGCCGCCGAAGCCGGAGGGGGCGAACGGATGCCAGTTGGCTCGGTGGACCAGCATTCCGCCCGCCACCAGGAAGACCAGAATGGCGCCGATTTTGATCGCCACCATGATGTTGTTGGCCCCGGCGGATTCGCGCACCCCGCGGACCAGCAACACCGTGAGGACGAACACCACGAGGAAACCGGGCAGGTTGAAATACGCCCCGGTCCAGTGGCCCCCCGCCCAGACCGGCGAGGAAAGCGTGTCGGGCAGGTTGATGTTGAACTGCCGCAGAAAGTCTTTCAGATAACCGGCAAAGCCCACCGCCACCGCCACATTGCTGACGGCGTACTCCAGGATCAGATCCCAACCGATGATCCAGGCAAAGATCTCGCCCAGCGTGGCGTAGGTGTAGGTATAGGCGCTGCCGGCGATGGGAATCATCGAGGCGAGTTCCGCGTAACACAGGCCGGCAAAGCTGCAGGCCACCGCCACCAGGATGAAGGAGATGGCAATGGAGGGGCCGGCTGCGGGCCGGCCATGCATTAAGGCGCCCGCCGTGCTGCCATGACGAATCAGGCTGCCCATCAGGTCCATGACCTGGGCATGCAGGATGGAGGGCACCGCGTAGTGCTCTCCCGCCGCCGCCGTACCGGTGAGAACAAAAATTCCGGAGCCGATGATCGCGCCGATGCCGAGCGCGGTCAGCGTCCACGGGCCGAGCGTCTTCTTCAGCCGATGCGCCGGGTCTTCCGACTCGGCGATCAGGGCGTCGATTGACTTGCAGCGCAGAAGTTGGGATGCCATGCAGAGGAGACTGCATGATAGCGGAGACGGAAGCCGAAGGGCGAAGGTCGAGGGGCGGAGGCCGAGAAAGCCGGAAAGATAATGATGGGCCGCCCGCGGCCGTCGCCCTTCCGCCCTCGCCCTTCGGTCTTCCCCTAGGCCAGCACGGCGCCGCCGTTGGCGCTGAGCACGGAGCCGGTCATGAACTCCGCCCACGGGCTGCAAAGGAAAGTGATACAGCCGGCGATCTCCTCGGGCTTCCCGGGGCGGCCGAGCGGAATGGCCTGCTGAATCCGCTCCGGATGCTCCCGCATCGCCGGCGCCGCCATGTCGGTCGCCACCCAACCCGGCGCCACGCAGTTCACTAAAATGCCGGCACGCGCGACCTCCGGCGCCAAGCCCCGCACAAAGGCGATCGCGCCGCCCTTGGAGGCGCCGTAATGCGTGTGCCACGCTTCGCCGCGCTGGCCGGCGGTGGAGGCGACGATAATGATCCGGCCGCGCGGCCGGCGGGCCGGCTTCTTCTGCCGTTTCAACTGCACCACCGCCGCTTGCGACAGGGTGAAGATGCTGCGCAGGTTGGTGTCGAGCATGGCGTCCCACTGCGCCAAGGTCATGGTTTCCAATGGGAGATCCTCGGCATTCCAGATGCCGGCGTTCGCCACGGCGACGTCGAGCCGTCCGAAGCGACGGACGGCGGACGCCACGAGCCGCTCGCCGAAGCGGGGATGCGCCGCTTCCAACTGCACGGCCAGAACCCGTTCCGCGCCGTTTGGAATCTGCGCGATGACCTCCGCCGCCGCCCGCCGGTTGGCGCGGTAGCTGAACGCCACTTGGGCGCCAGCCTGCGCCAGCAGCTTGACGGTGGCCGCTCCAATGCCGCGCGACCCGCCGCTGACGACTGCCACTTGCCCTTCAAGAGAAAATGTCAGCATGACCGAACGATTGTGGCAGAAACGCCGCAGGTTTTCGGTTGTTGGTTGTCGGCTACAAGCACGGCCGACAGGCCTCCGGCCAGTGCTTAACCTCAACGCTTCACGTCACGCGCCTCACGGGCGTGCGCCGAACCGCCAGCCGGTGCCCGCAGCCGGTGCCCCCCCGTTGTACGCGGCATCAGGGTACACGTGCGACGACCGGCAGCGACGAATTGGGAGACGCCTGGTCCGCGAGCGTGGTGCGTGGGGTCTCGGGGCTCGTGACGCGGGTCAAGTAGGGCATGTAGGGCGTGACCTCGAAGGGCATCTTCTCCCGCGCCGAGAGCAGGGCCACGGAGGAACTCTTCAGCAAGGTGACGCGATCACTCCACGGGTCAAGCTTGACGCGCGCGCCGAGCGGCAACGCCGCCACTTGCCGCACATCGCCCACCTGCAACTGCGGCGCGCCGCCCAGGAGTGCGGCCATGCGCTCCACATGGCTCCCATTGGCCAGGCGGTTACCCAGGTGCGCACCGGCCAAATGAGGCAGGGAGGGCGCGCGCAGGGCCAGGGTACGCAGGAACAGTCCAGCGTTGCCCAACTTGTCCTTGTAAGGCGAGTGACTGAGAAGTTCCAGCGCCTTGGCATCGGCCGCTTCCTCCTCTTCCGGTTTGTGCCGCAGGGCGAAGGCGTGGAAGCTCTGTTCGTCGGGGAAAAGCATGCGGTCGTTAAAGGCGTAGCGCGTGTCGAGGCGATGGCCAAGGATGATGTGGCCCAGCTCGTGCGCCAGCACCATGGCCAAGCTGGCCTCGTCCGGCAGCACGTCAATCAGACCGCGGCTCAGAACAATGGTGTGCCCCACCGTGAACGACTCTAGCGGGGTGGTGAGCATCACGCGGCAGCGCACGTCGGGCTGGACGTCGAGGTTGTTGGTGACCTCCAGGTTGTTGATCACCGTGGCCAAGACCTTGTCCACGGCGCCGGCAGAGGCGAGCAAGCCGGCCGCTTCCAGGCGTTCCAACGAATCGTCCTCGGCCTTGCGCTCCCATATGCGCTGGCTTTCGACGGGCGAGAGATCATGGTCAATCGCGCTCTGGTCCTCGGCACCGGGCGACTCCACCGTCATGGTCGCCATTTCCTGCTCCTGATGCGCCGCGCCCAACGCGTAACCCCAGAAGCGGGTCTCGCCCTTCATCTGCAGGTGCTGATGGAACAGCCCGAAGGGCATATTCGATTCCTCGACATAGATGGCGGCCGGCAGCCAGAGATCCGGGCCCATGTTGCTGCGCCAACTGTCGAAATGGACGAAACGCTGGGTATAGCTGCCATGCGTGTAATGGCCGTCGAAGCGGACGAGGTGATCCGTCTTGTCCTCGACCCAGATGCGACCTTCGAACTGTCTCCCCTTGCGCGGTAGGACGTCGAACAGGCGGCAGCGAACCGTGCCCAGAAACTCCTCACGCACGTAGGTAAAGGCGTAATGTTGGCGGTCGAAGCGTCCGTTGTCGGGGACCACCATCTGGGCAAACCCCACCGGGTCGTATTGCAGTTTGTAAACCATCTCGCCGCGTTGCAGCAGGCGGTGGGCCCAATTGGGCTGGGTGGTGAACATGTGTTCGTTGAGACCGTGTCGGGCGTCCAGCCAACCCAGGAAGTAGGAGTCGCCAGCGGGCGTCGTGCCCAGTTCCTTGTCGGGCTGCAGGCGCTGCACGTAGGTTTCCACCCGCGGATGAAAGCGCGGCAATTCCTTCATGAATGCGGTCTCATTGGCACTCATGCGACTGATGACCGCGGCAAGGTCGGGCGCCTGGGCGGACAGCGTCGCGGCGGACAGGGATAACAGCAGGAGCGTGAATGTGCGTTTCATGGTGATGACCTCTCAGCCTGCGATCTGGAATGCGATGTGCAGCAGGGCGGGCGTGTCAATCGCCTCCCCGGCGCGGTGAGCCGGGACGAACTGGATCTGTTGCGCCGCCTGGACGGCGGCTTCGTCGAGGCCGTGCCCCAGACCGCGAAGAACACCTTGAGTGCGCACACGGCCGTCGGCGCCGAAAATGACGCGCAGCACGACATCGCCCTCGAGGTGCAAGCGGCGGGCTTCGTCGGTGTAACGCGGCGTGGGCTTGGCCAGGATCTCGACCGGGCTGGCCTTGGCGACGGCGGCGGCGGCGTGGTGCGGGGTTGCGACCGGCGCGTCCGCCGCATCGCCGAAGCCGGCGGAACGCAGACTGCCTGGTCCGGCGCGGCGTCCACTGCCGGCCTCACCGTTGCCGAAGCCGACGCTGGCCACGATGCCGCGCACCCCGTGAGCGCCGCCGCTACCGTTGCCGTAGCCAGCCCCGGCAGGCAGATCGAAAGCTCCCAGCTGAGGGGTGTTGCCCGAGGCACGCGCGGTGCCGGATACGCCGGAGGGCGCGCCGAAGCCGCCGGTTTGCACGGCGTACACCGGACGCTGCACTGTAGCCACGGCGGCGCTGCCAAAGCTGTCGAGACGCACCGTGGGCCGCGGCTTCGCAACCGGCAAGACCGGCGCGACCACGACGGGCAGATGGATGCTCATCGGCACGGGATGCACCGGCGTCAGCATTTTCGGCAGCGGCAGCACGACGGGGCGGATCAATGACGGACGTGTGATCTCCGGAATGCGTGGCGGGGCCGGGCGGCGTGCGACAAACGTATGGACCACGCGCGGCGTCACTGAGACCAGCGGAATATAGACCAGCATGGCCGAGCTCTGGCGCGGACGCAGCGCCGGCTGCATCACCCCGAACCAGATGAGCACCAAGCCGAAGCCGATCTGCAACGCCGTGCTGATGCCGAAGGCGGTGCAGTTGGCGCGCCACCCGCGGGCCGTAGCCAGCATGGAAAACGTCGGCGCATACACCGGGATAGGCCAAGACTTTGCAGCAGCCATGCGGAGATCCTCCAAGCCGTCAACCCGTGGGGGTACGGGCACTTGGGGACTGGGCATGCAATGCAACCGCCAAACTACGAACCTTGTTTGTTCTGTGTGAGTTGGAAAGTCGCGACACCATCTCACATGGGAGTCACGCTGTAACTAAACGTGACGAAGCCATGCGGACCCGTGCTTGTTCGCCGCGCTACCCCCGTACGCTGCCGTACGATTTTGGCTGGAACCAAGCGGTGGGAGCGGGCGGTTCCGGGGCATGCAGGTCGAGACCTGCGCCGGGCGTTCAGAGCGGTGCTTCCTTCAAACGGACGCCGGCCCGCACTAATTCGCGGCGGTCAATGCCGGCAGACCGGCGGCCTGCACGGCGCGGTTGGCCGCGTTGAGTTCGCCGGCTTGAATCTTTCGCCATTGGGCCAGCACCGCCGCAAGATTCGATTCCAACTCCGCGGTGGTGGCGGTTACCGCCACGGTCGGTGTGGCATCAGCGCCGGCCATCTCGCCCAGCACCGTTCCCAACGCGACGTTCAACCCGGCGAGTCCCGTGGGAGAACCCTCGCCGTAGCCTCCGCCGACCAGTCCGCCCAACGCCCGGCTGAGCGTGGCCAACGCGGCGGCTGTAGCGGACGTTGCATGCGCGGCGCGCCGCCCGGTTTCGGCTTGGAGTTGCTTCACCGCCTGCAGCGCGCGGTAGTCGCGGTCCATGGCGGCGGTGATCCGGCGTTCCAGGCGGAACTGCTCAACCAGTCCGGCCACCGGCGTCTTCACGCGCGGGTCCATCTTGATGACCAGCGGCTGTGAGTAGCGCTTGCCATCCGCCGTCAAGGTCACGGAGTAGCGCCCCGGCAACACCGCCGCCCCCTGCGGAATGCGCGGCGTGTCGTGCGGGATGGCGGAGATCGGGTAATCATGCACGACGGAGTCGGGCGCCGGTTGGTGCAGGTCCCAGACAAAGCGGTGCCATCCCGCCGTGGCGGGCAGGACTTGGGGTGGGCGAATCCAGTAGGTGGGGACGTTGACCTCGCGGGCATCGAACGGCGGCGGCTGATCGTTGCTGGCGAAACGTCGCACCAGCGTCCCGGCGGCATCGCGGATCTCGATCGTGACCGGCCCGACCGGCGCGGTCTGCAGGTAGTAGTCGAGCACGGCGCCGTTCGGCGGGTTCTGTCCCGCCGGCACTTCCGGCGGCAGCGGCGTGTCGGGATTGTTGTCGCGGCGCAAGCGGTAGGTCAACTCCGGGCGGAACAGGTGGGCGCCGGAGGTGAGCAGTTGCGGCTGGAACTCGCGCAGCGGCGTGATGTCGTCCAGAATCCAGAAGGATCGGCCGTGTGTTCCGACCACGAGATCGTCGCCGTGGATGACCAGATCGCGCATCGAGGTTGCCGGCAGGTTGTTCTGCAGGGATTGCCACTCGTCGCCGTCATTGAAGGAAACGTAGATGCCGCGTTCCGTGCCGCAGAACAGCAGTCCCTTGCGGGTCGGATCCTCGCGCACGGCGTTGACCGGCGCATCGTCGGGCAGACCGCGGGTGATCTTCTGCCAGCTCTTGCCGCCGTCGTGGGTGCGGTAGATGTAGGGCTGCAGATCATCCACCCGCAGCCGGTTGACCGCGGCGTAGGCGGTGGCGGTGTCGAAGTGCGAGGCCTCCATCAACGCCAGTTTGCTCCACGGGGTCAGGCCCGCCGGCGTGACGTCCTTCCACGTCCTGCCGCCGTCGTGCGTGACCTGGATCAAGCCGTCGTCGGTACCGACCCAGATCAGGTTGGTGTCCTTGAAGGAAGGCGCAATGGTATAGATGACGCCGCGATGTTGGCCGTGCCGCGGGTCGTTGTCGGCGAACTTGCCCAGGCTGGGCGGAATGCCGGGATCGGGCCGCGTCAGATCGGGGCTGATGATCTGCCAGCTATGCCCGCCATTGACGGTCTTGAACAGCACGTTGGAGCCGAGGTAGAGCACGTGCGGGTCCAGCGGTGAAAACAGCAGTGGTGCGGTGCGATTGAAACGGTATTTGCCGGTGCGCAACGCGACCGGGCTGACGTCATGCACCTGGCCGGTGGTGCTGTCGTAGACCGTCGTCTTTCCGCCGTAGATCAGGTTGGGGTGCAGCGGGTCGGGCGCGACGTAGCCGTACTCCTCGACGCCCACCGGATGCCAGTCCCGAAAGGTGATCTCGCCGTAGTCGCTGCGACTGGCGGTGCCGATCGAGCCGCTCTCCTGCTGGCCGCCGTAGACCCAGTAGGGAAACTGGTTGTCGGTGATGACGTGGTAAAACTGCGCCGTCGGCTGGTTGTACCACGAGCTCCAGGTCTGTCCGCCGTTCACGCTGATGGTCACGCCCTGATCGCTCGCCAGCAGAATGATGTCCGGGTTGTCGGGACTGAGCCAGACGGTGTGGTAGTCATCACCGCCGGGTGCGCCCTTGATGGCGGTGAAATTCGCCCCTCCGTCGGTCGAGCGGTAGGTTGATGTGTTGGCGACGTAGATCGTGTCGGGGTGGTGCGGATCTACTTTGACCTCGGCGAAGTCCGAGCCGCGGCCCCAGATGCGCCTCTCGGTGTTGACCAGGCGCCAGTGCGCGCCGGCGTCATCGGAGCGATACACGCCGCCCCGGCGGCTGGCATCCACCATGGCGTACATGCGCTGCGGATCACTGGGAGCGATGGAGAAGCCGATCCTGCCCAGACCGTCGGCCCAGGTGGGAAGGCCGCCTTCGAGCTGCGTCCAGGTGTCGCCGCCGTCGGTTGATTTGAACAGACCGCTGCCCGCCGCTTTCAACGAGTCGCCCGCGCTCCACGGCGAGTGACGCGCGGCCCACAAGTCGGCGTAAATGATTTGCGGATTGTCCGGATCGAAGGCCACCTCGATCGCCCCTGTGTTCTCGTCCTTGTAAAGCACCTTCTTCCAGGTCACCCCGCCGTCGGTCGAGCGAAAGACGCCGCGTTCCGCGTTCGGCCCATAGGGATGCCCCACCGCGGCCACGAAGACGCGGTTGGGATCGTGCGGATCCACAATCACCGCCCCGATCTGCTGCGCGTCGCGCAATCCCAGGTGCGTCCACGTGTTGCCGGCGTCGGTGGATTTGTAAATGCCGTTGCCCACCGAAAGGTCCGGGCGCTGCAGGCCCTCGCCGCTGCCGAGATACAGGATGTTGGGGTCGGAGGGGGCGAGCGCCAAGGCGCCCACCGAGCCGGTGTTTTGTCCATCAAAGATCGGCGTCCAGGTCTGACCGTAATCAATGGTCTTCCACGCCCCGCCGTTGGTGGCGGCCATGTAGAAAACGTTCGGCTGTCCGGGGACACCGGTGGCGGCCACCGTGCGGCCGCCCCGGAACGGCCCGATCAGGCGCCAGCGCAGGCTCGGGAAGGGATCGGCGCTTTGCGCCGCCAAGGGAAAGACCACGGCCAGGACCAGCACGGCCAGAAGCAGCAGGGAAACACGGCGCAAGGGCATCCTCCGGGGAACGGCACGAGCATAAACCAGAAGCCCCGGCTGCCGGGGCGGCGATCAACGCGAACGCCGGGGCGTCAGCGTCGCCAGCGTCACCGCAGTTGCGCGGCGGCGGCCTTTAGTGCCGCGCGGTAGAACCCGATCCATTCATGCGCGGCCAGGTCCGCGATCATCGGCTGCGACGCCTTGTCGCCGAGGCGCGCCAGCCCGAAGGCGGCGACGATCTGGGTGTCGCCGACCGGGCCGGCAAGCGCAGCGCGCAACCGCGCCAGCACGGCGGGGCTTCCCTTGCCGGCCACCCCGAGTACGGCCAGCGCGGTACGGCGCGCCGGCGTGGGTATCTCCGGCGCGGACCAACGCAATAGAACGGGCAACGCCGTCGCACCCTGCTTGCCCAGTGCCTGCAGCGCGGCGGACTCCACCTGCCACTCGTAACTTTTCATGCTCAAGGCCTGCTCGATGTAGCGAGCGGCGTGCCCCCCATCCTGCGCCAGGAGTGCCCGGAGCGCCGTGGCGCGCACCGCGGCGATTGGGTCGGCCATGAAGAGCTGCTGCAGCGAGGCGATGGCAGCCGGCGACGCGGCGCTGATCGCCAGCATGGCGGCGGCCGTCTGCCGCTCATCCGCATCGCGAGCCTGCAGGCGTGCCAGCGCCAACGGCGCTGCCGCCGTGGGATTACTCTTGACCAGAATCTGCAGCGCAGCATCCTGCACGGCGACGCTGGGGTCGGTTTGAATGGCGGCTTGCAGCAAGCCGGTTAGTTCTGACGGTGCAGGAAGCGCGCCGGTGTGAGCCCCGGGAGGTGCGCCGCTCAGCGCCTTCCAGGCCTCGATCCGATCCACCGCGTAGCGCGCATGTTGCGCCGTATCCTGCCACTCCGCCGCCGTACGATGCGCGACAACCGTCTTCAGCCATTCGTGCTCGGGGTCGAGTTGCACCCGGGTGGGCGGACCGGGCAGAGCGAGCGTCCAATTCTGGTGCGTTTGATCCAGCTGAAAGTTGGCGGCAATCTCGCGGCCCGCCACCCAGGCAGCAACCCGGATCGACCCCTGATAGGGCCGCGGACTTTTCTGGTCCAGCGTCAGGCGGGCGAGCTTGGCTGTCGCGTCCCACTGCCAGGCGAAGTCAAACTGCGGGTGTCCGGCGGTCAGAAACCATTGCTGGAAAAAAGCGTGCAGATCCCGCCCGCTGGCCTGCTCCATGGCTTGCTCAAACTCCGTCGTATCGCCCGCGCCGGCGCGATAGCGGGTCAGGTAGAGATGCAGCCCCTTCCAGAACGCGTCCGCGCCCACCTGGTCTTCCAAGTTGCGCACCGCCCAGGAACCCTTGTTGTAGGTCGTGGCGCTAAACATGTCCCACGGATCATCGGGCTGGTGGACGACCGGCCGCGGGTGCGGACCCTCATTGCGCAGGTAACCCTGGGCGATGTCCTCCCAATCGAGCAGGGCACGATCGGTGCCATTGGCCTGCTCGTCCCACTGCTGCATCATGAAGTTGGCCATCCCTTCGTTGACCCAGAGCTGCGACCAGTCGCGACAGGTCACCAGGTCGCCGAACCACTGGTGCGCCAACTCGTGCGCCACGCCCACATCCTCGCCACGCGCCGCTTCCTGCAGGTTGGCGGCATCGGCGTTGGATGGGAAGTCACCCGGAAACTCGGTGGCACTGACGTTCTCCAAGCCGGCAAAGAACCCGGGATTGCGGACCTCGGCGTACTTCGCCCACGGATAAGGCACGCCCAGGTGGGCCTCATCAAAAGCGATCATGGCCGGTGTACGACCAAAACGTAGTCGTGCTTCGGCCACACTCTCGTCGGGCGTGGTGACGTATTCGAGCGGCACGCCGCTGGCGCTGCGATCCAGGGCGGTGGTCCAGCGCCCGACATAGAGAGTCAACAGGTAATCGGAGATGGGGATCGTCTGCGCCCAGTGAAACTCCTGTGAGCCGTCGGCGAGCGTGCGCACCCCCATCAGCTTGCCGTTGGCAATGGCGCGGTCGCCCGCCGGCGCCTGAATATGGAAATCGGCGGTCAGTTTCGCGTCCGGACGGTCGAGGATTGGCAACCACAACCGATTCGACGTCGGCTCGCCGGCCACCCAGAGATAGGTCGCCTGTCCGGGTTGCGTGAGATCCCCTGGAAAAAACACCATGCCGCCCCGCGGCGTGCAGTGATAGCGGATCACCACGCCTGCTTCCGCGCCCGGCGGCAGCGGATGCGGCAGACGAATGTGCAACTGCCCGGCTGCAAGCCGGTACTGGAGTCGGACGCCCCGGTCCACTCCCTTCGTCTCGATGGCATCAATTTGCGGCCCATCGGCATCGAGCGTCAGGTCCCGCAGTGGAACTCCGGCGGCTTTGAAGGTCAGGGTTTCGACAGCCGTGAAAGAGCGCGCCGCCAAGTCAGGGTGGATCTCCAGCTCGAGGTGGATCGGTTCGAAGGGAAGCGGCGAGGTTTGTGACCAAGCAAGGCTGGAACCCAGACAGAGGGGCAGGAGAAAGAGAAGGCGAAGACGCATGGCAGCGCCCAGCATAACGCGGGACGCTGGCGGCCAAGCCGCGCGGGGGGGGAGGCTACCCCACGTCGGCTAAAGTGACGTCTGTCGCCGCCCCAGAAGCGAGAAAACAAAGAAGTGGGGGGAATTGCCATTACTACCCAGCCACTCCCTCCTTGGATTCATGCGTGGCTCGCCCCATTTGGAATGGCTCTATTTGGGGGGACACCGCATAGTTTCTTATTGAAAAAACACCGGCAGGACGCCGGGATTTACCGAAACTGCCCTACACTGGAAGCACTGGCAAGATGGTAGCTTGGTCTGAAGAGCAAGGTTTGTTGTATCGCCGTTCATCCGAGCTGCATCAATTGCGTCAGAATCCCACTACTGAGTTGAATCCAAGACACCCGATGGCTGAAAACGCGATTGAACAATACCGCAAGTTTAAAGAGCAGGAAGCCGCCCTATTTGTCCGGGCCAAGGCCGACCTGATGGCAAAGTACGACGATCTAGCCAAGCAATTTGAAGCGCTCGGCATTGATATGCCGAACCGTTCCAAAGCGCTTTCGGTGGTCGCCACCGGCCTGAAGCGCCAGCGTGACCCGCAGCGTCCCTGTCCTTATTGCAACGTAACCGGGCATGATGGCCGGCTGCACCGCAATCAGGGAGACCGCAAGCGCGCCTTTACGAGTGACGAGCTCGAAGCCTACGCCCGCCAAGGTCGTCACAGCGCTTAAGGTTGGGCTGGCAAGCGTCTGGCCGACGCCGTCTTAATTCGCCTCGGATATTCCAGCGCCCGGTTGCCGGGCGCTGGAATTATGTGCGCTGTGGCCCTTATCCTGCACCGCTGTCCCGTACCGCTGATGTGGTGCTCTCCCCTCTCCGCATCGTTCCCCGCATCTAATTGAGTGACATCCGCCGAGGTCACTCATGCCCGAGAAATCCACTATCAAAGAAGCGCGTGCGGCGAAGCGCGCCGGCAAAGTTCCCTCCACCCAAGCCGGCGCGTTCGTTCGCGAAGAGATGGATCACATCCGCGCAGGCAAGCACGGAGCCCGCTCCACCAAGCAGGCCATCGCCATCGGGCTGTCCAAGGCGCGCCGTGCCGGCGTGAAGGTGGGGGCCGCAAAGCACGCCTCCACCGCTACCCGCAAAAAGGCACAGCAGGAAGTGGAAGGCGGCAAGAAACATTCCCGCCCTTCTGCGCGTCGTTCACGTGCCTCCACCAAGGCCTTGCAGCGTGAAGGGCACGAAGCCGCCTCGCACCGGGCGCTTTCACGGCATGCGCATAAAAAGCGTTAACAATTCAAGTCGAGGCACCCCCGAGTCAGCTCCTGCGGAGCCGAGATGATGGGCGCCTCCTGCGCCAGCGTCCCATGCATTAGAATTCGGGGCGACGACATCCTCGTGTTGCCGAAATGCGATCGCCCACCCCCAGCTCGGCTATGGAATTGCGCGGCAAGGCGGAACGTCTGCTACAACTGCACGAGCCGCCGCCGGTGCTCCTGCTGGTCAATGTCTGGGACGTCGCGGGTGCGCGCCTGCTGGAGGAAGCGGGTCACCCCGCCTTGGCCACGACCAGCGCCGGCATCGCCAACAGCCTCGGCTACCCGGACGGCGAGCAGATTCCGCGCGAGGAGATGTTGCAGGCGGTGGCGCGCATCACCGCCGCCGTGAACGTCCCGGTGACAGCCGACATGGAAGCCGGCTATGGCGCGACCCCCGAAGCCGCCGCCGTCACCGCGCGCGGCGTGCTCGCCGCGGGCGCCGTCGGCTTGAACCTCGAGGACGCGCACCAGGAACACCACCTGCTCGACGTCGCCCAGCAAGTCGAACGCATTCAAGCCGTGCGGGAAGTCGCGGCCGCGGCGACAGTGCCGCTGGTGATCAATGCGCGCACCGACGTTTTTCTGGCCCAGGTGGGAGACCCCGCGCACCGGCTCCACACCGCAATTGATCGCGGGCAGCGTTATCGAAAAGCGGGAGCGGATTGCATTTTCGTGCCGGGCGTCGCCGACGCCGCAACCATCGCCACCTTGGTCGGCGAGATCGGCGGCCCCATCAACATCCTCGCCACCCACGGCACGCCAGCGGTGGCCGAACTGTCCCGACTCGGCGTGGCGCGCATCAGCTTCGGCTCAGCCCCCATGCGCGCCGCTCTCGGCCTCTTGCGACAGATCGCCCTCGAAGCGCAGAACGCCGGCACCTACTCCCGCTGTCTCGAACTCGCCGTGAGTTACGCCGAGGCCAACCGCTTGGTGGCGCCTTCGACCGACCCCAACCCTGAGTAGGCGTCCATACCTTTCCGCCGCCCCCCGCCGTTCCCGAACTCCGTCTAATCACTTTCAATTGGCGACCTACTCACAACCGTGCATGGTTGCCTTCTCTCTCTTGCAGCACGATGTCGCGGGCTGTGAGGGGATGCACACATGCGACCACTGTTTGCTGCGATCTGGTTGTTGCTGTTTTCTGCGGCCGCGTCGGCGCAGGCCAATCTGGCGGTGCTGAGCGGCGTCACCCACGACGCCCAAGGCGGTGCGCTGGCCGGCGCGCAACTCACGCTGCGTGCACCCCAAACCGGCTTGACGCGCTCCCTCAAGAGCGGTGCCGACGGCAGTTTTGAGTTTGCCGAGTTGCCGCCCCAGGACTATGTGCTCGAGATCAGCGCCGCTGGATTCACCACCCGGCAGGAGACGTTCACGCTCGAGGTCAGCCAGCATGCCCGGCTCGAGCTGACGCTTCAACTGCAAAGCGTGGCTCAACGCGTCGAGGTCCACGCCGAGGGAGCATTGCTGCACACCAGTGATGCCGCTCTCGGGGAGGTGATTGAACCGAAGACCGTCGAAGAGCTGCCGCTCAACGGTCGCCACTTTTTGGACCTGGCCCTGACCGCCCCTGGCGTCCACATGTCGCACGGCGCGCAAACCGGCTCGACGCTGCCGCTCTACTGGCGCCCCGGCCAGGACGCCGCCATTACGGTGGGCGGCAACCGGCCCAATGCCAACGCCTACCTGCTCGACGGCTCGACCGACACCGACCCCACCTTCAACACCTTTGCCTTCAGCCCGTCGCCGGACGCCATCCAGGAGTTCAAGGTGCAAACCGGAAGCTACTCCGCCGAGTTGGGCGGCGCCGGCGGCGGCCAGATCAACGTGGTCACCCGCTCCGGCACCAACCAGATGCACGGCAGTCTCTACGAGTTCCTGCGCAACAATGTCTTCGACGCCCGCGCCTTCAATGAACCCTCCAAGCTGCCCCACCTCAGTCAGAACCAGTTTGGCGGCTCGATTGGCGGCCCGCTGCAGTCCAACCGGACGTTCTATTTCGTGAACTACGAGGGCTATCGCATGAGCCACCAGATGACCATGGTGGAAACCGTGCCGACCATGGCGGAGCGCATGGGCGATTTCAGTCAAAGCGGGCTGACCCTCTACAACCCCTTCAGCAGCCACGCCAATCCCAACTTCGACCCCGCGCAACCGGTCAGCTCGAAGAATCCCAAAACGTTACGCGATCCCTTCGCCAACAACATCATCCCGACCAGTTTGCTCAGCCCGGTGGCGCTCCAGGCGCTGAACAGTGTTCCCTTGCCGAACGGCGGCAGCCTGATGGGCATGGCCGGCATGAACATGAGCGGCCCGGGCGTCTTCGGCGGCCCCGACTCCAACAACTATCTCGACGTGCGCGCCGAGCGCCACTTCACCGACCAGGCGACGGTGCGACTCGACCACAACTTGGCCGGCGGGGCCAGTCTCTTCGGGCGCTACTCGCTCGGTGACGAGCACGGCTTCACGCCGCAGAACCTGCCGGGCTTCGGGGCCACGCACAATAACCGCGCCCAGAACCTGACCGTCTCGGCCACCCAGCCGCTCTCTTCCAATTCGGTCAACTCCCTGTGGTTCGGCATGATGCGCCTCGCCATGCATCGCGACTCCGAGAACGCCTTCACCCACGACTACGTCAAGCAGCTCGGCATCCAAGGCGTCGGGTTCGGAGGCGCCGAAGCCTACGGCATGCCGGCCTTCAACGTCCAGGGCTATGACGCGATGGGTGACTCCATCCTCGCCACGCCGATGCAGTCCTGGGACACGCTGCTGCAGACCGGCGACATCTGGGCCCACGAGATGGGACGCCACTCGCTCAAGGTGGGCGGCGACTTCCGCCGCTTTCTCTGGCCCATGCTGGGCTTCTTCCAGAACCGCGGCTACTACCAGTTCACCCCCGGCTTCACGACCCGCACCGCGAGCAACGACGGGACCGGCGCCGCCTTGGCCAGTTTCCTGCTCGGCCTGCCCGCCGTGGCGCAGCGTCAAGCCGGCATTCCCAGCATGGACATGCGGCAGTGGTATGCCAGTGGGTTCGTGCAGGACGATTGGCGCCTGGGCTCGGCCACGACCGTCAACCTGGGTCTGCGCTACGAGTTCATGAGCCCGCTGCACGATCTCTCGAAGCCGCTGACCAACCTGACCTTCAAAGACGGCCGGCCCTTTGCCTTCATCGGGGGACAACAGGGCATGCCCAGCGGCCTTCTCTACTCCAACCGGACCAACTTCGCCCCGCGCCTCGGCGTGGCGCACAGCGTCGGCGGGCGCTTCCCCTTTGTGGTGCGGGCTGGTTACGGCATCTTCTTCACCCCGGTGGATATGAACACCTGGTGCAACCAGGTACACAACCCGCCCTTGGTGTTCGCCGAGGTGAAACAGAGCGACAATTTCAATCCCAGCATCACGGGTTTTAATTTTGCGGACCCGGTCCTGGGCCAGACGCCGGTCAGCCTGGCGGCGCTCGACCCCCATTCCCCCTCGGAGTACATCAGCCAGTGGAGCCTCAGCGTCGAAAAGCTGCTGCGCGGCAACGTCGTCCTCGAACTCGGCTACCAAGGCTCACGCGGTTATCATTTACAGCGCTCCCACCTGATCAACAATGCCCCGCCGGGACCGGGGCCGTTGAAAGCGCGACGCCCGTATCCCACCCTCAGCTTCCTCCCCGGCACCACGCTGCCCGCCGGGGTCAACACCGTCAGCCAGACCTTCCCGGTCACGGCGATCAACCTGCTCGAGAACACCGCCAACAGTTGGTACGACGCCGGCTGGGCCAGCGTGCGGCGCACGCTCGGCGGCCGTCTGACCGTGCTCAGCAACTACACCTGGTCGAAGAACCTGAGTGACGCGCCCGATTTCCGTTCCGCCATGTTCGAGGCCGCCATCCCCCAGGACAACTCCAATCTGCGCGCCGAAAAGGGGCTGGCCTGTGACCTCCGCCAGCGCTTCTCGGCCAGCCTGGTTTATGCGCTGCCGGGGCTTGTGGCTTCCAACCCCGTGGCGGCACTCACCCGTCACTGGCAGGTGGCCTCCATCTACCAGGTGCAGACCGGCTTCCCCTTCACCGTCTCGGTCTTCGGTGACACCGCCAACGCCGGCACGCTGCTGGGAGAAAACCCGGTGCGCGCCAACCGCACCAACGCTCCCCTGTTTCCCGCCGGCACACAAACGGCGGCGGCATGGTTTAATCCTGCCGCGTTCGTCGCACCGCCCGCCTACCAGTTCGGCAACGCGGGCCGCAATACCGTCACCGGCCCCGGCATGCAGGTGCTCGATGTGGCGCTCAGCCGCAACGTGGCCTTGGGCGAGCGCCGCGAACTGCAGTTGCGCAGCGAGTTCTTCAATGCGCTCAACCACACCAACCTGGGCTCACCCAACCGCTTCGTCAACACGCCCCAATTCGGGACGATTACCGAAGCCGCCACTCCGGGGCGCGAGATCCAGTTCAGCGCCCGTCTCAGCTTCTGAGGCAGACACTGATGTTGGCCGTAACGTTGTTGGATTTTGGTTGTTGGTTGTTACGGCACAGCAAGCCGCAACAACCAACAACCAACAACCAACAACCAAAATCGATTTGGAGATCCAGCGAAGTCCCCGGCATGGGATCGGGGCGCGTCCCGTTCACGATTCCAACAGCCGCCCATGCTACGCTCGGCCTTCGCACGCCCGTGCACCCTCGCCTTGAACCAACCGTATGCCGGATTACAGTCGTCCCCTGGCCAAGCTGGAACGCACTTTGCGCCGCAGCCGCGACGCGGCGGCGGTGCGCGAAGCGCGCGAGTTGGTCGACACTGCGCCGGACGATGACGCGCTGGTCAGTCGCGTGGCGACGCTGCTGCTGGCTGCCGGGCATACGGCCGACGCCGTCGAACTGCTGGGCGAACGTTTTGACCGCCGGGCGGCAGGGGACCAGGAGGCCGGCAAAGGGGCGATCACTCTTTTCCGCCAGTTGCAGCCCCTGCAGAAGCAGACCGGCTCCCGTCTCCTGACGTTCGCCAAGTTGCTGGAAACGTCGAAGCAAACCGAGGAGGCGGAGAAGGCGTACCGCCACGCCGCGCACGCCTTCCGGGTGGCCGCGGCGGCTGAGGCCGAGCTGCAGGCGTGGCGGCACGTGTTGCGCCTCAACCCCCGCGATTATTCGACATTCCTGGAAGTGGCGGCACGGGCGGAGGCGGCGGGACAACCCAACGTTGCCGGCGAGGCTTACGCCGACGCCGCCGGATTGGCCCAGGAAGACCCAGCGCTGTTGGCCAAGGCCTTCGCGTTGCTCCCCGCCCGGGCTGACATTCAAGTGCGCTATGCCCGGGCGCTGGCCGCGACCGGGCAGCATGTCGCCGTCATCGCCCTGCTGGAGCCCCTGATCCAGAGTCCAAACGCGCCGTCGGCCGCCTTCGAGATCTACACGGATGCGTTGCTCAGCGAAGCGCGGCCGGCCGAAGCACAATCCACGATCGAGCCTCGCTTGGCCCTGCCGGGCTGGTTCGAGCGGGGTCTCCGTTGCCTCTCGCTGCTCGCCGAGGCCAGGCTTGATGAGGAGGGCGCCACCGCCGTCGTGGCCTGGGCGGAACGCTTGGAGGGACCGTCGCGCCAGGGAGACCGCAACCCGCTATGGACGGCGGCCTTGGAGAGCGTACGCGCCAGCGCGCGGCAACCGGTACTGCTGGACTTCCTGGTGGACGCCTTCGGCCGGGCGATGGTGGAACCGGCGCAACTGCGAACGTTGGACCAAGCCTTCGACCTCGCGCTGTCCGAGGGCGACTATGGCCGCGCCGGCGATCTGCTGACGCGACGCCGCGATCTGGACCCGGAGGCTGCCCTCCCGCCCGAGCGCATCCAGGCGCTGGAAGGACACTTGCCTGATGAACGGCTTGCGCCCCTGCGCCGCCGCCCGATGGAAGAGAGTCGCACGCCGCCTGCCCCTGATGTGCAGCCCGCCGCGGACAGTGTCGCAGCCGAAGACGCCGATCAAGCAGAAGGCGCCTCGCTGGACGAACTGATCTTGCAGGCCGAGCTCTTTGTCCAGTACCACTTGGAGGACAAGGCGGCTGACCTGGTCGCCGGCTTGGCACGGAAGTTCCCGGGCGAGGAAGTTCATAATCCTCGCCTGTTGCAGCTCTATGAAGCGACCGGCGTTCCGGTCCCACGCGCCCCGGCGGGCGGGTCGGCGACAATTAAAAGTACCGCCCCGGCCGCTCCTTCCTCGACCGAGCCGGAACCCCACGGTGTGGCGCAGCTTGCCCCCATTTTCCGCGCCCTGCACCGCGAGTCCTCCCCCAAACGCATTTTCTTCACCGCCGTTCACCAGGTCGGACACCTGTTTGAGGTGGATCGCTGTCTCGCTGCCAAATTCAACTCCGGTCAACCGCCCTCCAACGTGGTGGAGTTCTGCGCTCCGGGTATCGCGAACTCCGAGCCGGGCGTTGTGGCGCGGTTGCTCAGCTTGATCGAGGCGCAATTTCAGGCCCATGGCAGCAAGCCGCTGGCCCTGCCGCGCGCCAACGAATCGCCGGCCATCCAGCAAACGTTGGAGAAGCTCGAGGTGGATACCCTGCTCGCCCAACCCTTGGAAGAAGGCGGGATGGTGGTGGGCGTGATCGTGCTGCAGTCCTGCCGCCCGGGACGCACCTGGACCGGAAACGAAATCGGCATCATGGGCAGCCTCGCGGATCAGATGCTTCTCGCCCTCGGCAATGCCCGCCTGCGCGCTCTGCTGCGGCAATTCACCGCCGTGGACGAGCACACCGGACTGCTGCAGGTCTCCTCCATGTTGGAGGTGCTGGTGGCCGAGTGCGCCCGCGCCCAGGAGCAGCGCTCCAATGTCGCGGTGCTATGCCTCGGGCTGCCCCGCACCGTTCCCCTCGACTCGCGCCAGCCTGACCTCGGCCCCTGGCTCGATCAGTTGGCCCGGAAAATCACGTCCTATCTGCGTGCCAACGATGCCGCCGCCCGGCTGCAGTCGGATCGTTTCCTGCTGCTGTTGCCCGACACGATCGCCGCCAACGGAACCGCCACGCTGCATAAGTTGCGACGCGCCTTGGGCGATCTCGCCTGGCCGGATGGTCAGCCGCTCTACCTTGCTGCCGGGGCCGCGGAGATCGTCGTCAGCTTGGCGACGGCCGGCGGCGGCGAGGCCGTGCCGCTGCAGCCGGAAGACATCGCCACTGATGTGCTCGACCGCTCCCTCCGCGGCTTGGAGACGGCCAGCGGCGAGCCCAGCTGCCCAGCCGTCATCGTCGCCCCACGCGTGTAGCGCGGCGAAAGAACGTAGATGGTAGGCGGTGGACAGTGGGTGGTGAGTCGTCCCGTGTTGCGTTCCACCGTCCCCCGCCCTCCGTCCACCGTGTCCGCCTCCTGTTACGATGACAGCGACGCCCATGGCCTTTGTCCATCTCTTGCTGGATCGCCAGCCGCCGCTGACCCGCATCACGCTGAACCGCCCGGCGAAGCTGAACGCGCTCAACGCCGCCCTACTTTCGGAGTTGGGGTCCGCGCTCGACGCGTTGCGGGACGATGCCGAGGTACGCGTCATCATTCTGACGGGAGCCGGCGATCGCGCCTTCGCCGCCGGCGCCGACATCGCGGAGCTGAGCCAGCTCACCCCCATCGCGGCGCGCGACTACGGCACGCGGGGCCAGGCGCTGTTCCGGCAGATGGAGCTCTATCCGAAACCGATTCTGGCGGCCATCAACGGCTATGCGCTGGGCGGGGGCCTGGAGCTGGCGCTGGCGTGCACGCTGCGCCTCGCGGCCGATACCGCCAAGCTCGGTCAGCCGGAGGTCAAACTGGGATTGCTCCCCGGCTACGGCGGTTCGCAACGGCTGCCGCGCCTGGTGGGAACCGGACAGGCGCTCGAAATGTTGCTGACCGGCGAGCCCATCACTGCCGCCGAAGGCTTGCGTCTGGGACTGCTGAACCACGTGGTGGCGCCGGGCGAACTGCTTGCCAAGACCGAGGCCATGGCCCATCAGATCGCCGCCAACGGCCCCCTCGCCGTCCGGCTTTGTTTGGAAGCAGTGCATCGCGGCGCCGCCATGAGCCTCGACGAGGGGCTGGCGTTCGAGTCGAATCTGTTCGCGCTGGCGTGCGCCTCGGAAGACATGAAAGAAGGGACGGCAGCCTTTCTCGCCAAGCGGCCGCCGCAGTTCAAGGGACAGTGACAGCCAAGGAAAAGAGTCTTCTGCAACGCACGCCGACGCACGTCGGCGATCTGCGCGCCGATGGGCTGCGTTTCGCCATCGTCGTCAGCCGCTTTAACGAGTTCATCACTGAGCGTTTGCTGGTCAGCGCGGTCGACGGGTTACGGCGCTTGGGAGCCGCGGCGGATGCCGTGGAGATCGTGCGCGTGCCGGGCGCCTTCGAGATCCCGGCCGCCGCCCGCAAGGCAGCCGGCACCGGGCGCTTTCAGGCGATCCTCTGCCTCGGTCTGATTCTGCGCGGGGAGACGCCGCACTTCGATTACATCAGCCGCGAGGTGACGCGCGGCATCGGCCAGAGCGCGCTCGATAGCGGCGTACCGCATGCCTTCGGCGTGCTGACCTGCGAGACGCTGGCCGAGGCGGTGGACCGCGCCGGCCTGAAAGCCGGCAACAAGGGCTTTGAAGCCGCCCTGGCCGCCGTCGAGATGGCCCACCTGTTCGCGCAAGGCCTGCCGGTTGCGCCGCCGAAGAAGAAGACCGAAGGGCGAAGGGCGAAGGGCGAAGGCCGAGGGGCGACGGCCGAAGAAAGAACGGCTAAACCGAGGCGAGGGTGGGTAGTTGCGGGCGACTGCGGCGAGCCCGGCTTCAGCCGGGCGACATCCGACCCCTGTCAACCGTCTGGGCGGCCTTCGCCCCTCGCCCCTACCCCGCGCGGTGTTCGTGGACCGGGATCACGCAGCCATGACTGATGGCGCACGCGCTGTTCTCGAACTGGATGGTGCTATGCCGGATGTTATAGCGATCAGCCAGCAATTGTTGCAGGCAACGCAGGATGCTGTCGCTCTCCGACGGTGGGATATCGGCGATGCGCACGTGGCAGCTCAGGGCATGCGCCTGCGAGCCGAGGCTCCAGATGTGCATGTCGTGCACTTCCTCGACGCCCTCCACCGCCTCCAGGGCGTGACAGACCTGGTCGGTGGCGACGCCGCGCGGCGAACCCTCGAGCAGAATGTTGAGCGTCTCGTGCAGCACACCCCAGCTTGACCAGAGGATGAACGCGGCGATCAGCAGTGACAGCGCCGGGTCCACCCAGACCTTCCCGGTCGCCGCGATCACCAGCGCGCCGACGATCACCAGCGCGGTCGAGAGCGCATCGCCCACCATATGAAGAAAGGCGCCGCGCACGTTGACGTCCGCCTTGCCGCGATGGAGCAGGGCGGCGATCACGCCGTTCATCAGCACGCCCACCGCCGCCACCAGCAGCATGGGGCGCGTCGCCACCGCCACCGGATGCTGCAGGCGCACGATCGCACCCACGACGATAAAGACCGTCAGCACCACCAAGGTGACCACATTCAGCAGCGCGGCTAGAACACCGGCGCGGTGGTACCCAAAGGTCTTCGATTCCGTGGGCGGCTTCGACTGCAGGTACACGCCCACCCAGCTGACGATCAGGGCGAGGAAGTCGGTGAGGTTGTGGCCGGCCTCGGAGAGCAGGGCGAGGGAGTGCGCATAGAGCCCTGCAGCAAAAGCCAGCAGCACGTAGCCCAGCGTGGCCACCGCCGCCGCCTTAAGAATCAGGCCCTGCCGGCCCGAAGCCGGGCCATGACTGTGAACGTGCACACCAACTCCCTAGTTTCGAGTGTAGCGTCCCGCCGGGAGGCGGACAAGACAACGGGGGGATAGGAGACAGCGGGGTTTGAAAGTGTACCCCCCACGCTTGGGGGGGGCTGGATGGATGACACAAGGTGGGGATCGGAGGGGCTCCATCCCGCCGCCCCACCCCACCCAGGCGCGAGCCACGGTACCCACAGGACGCCTGCCGCAGGGTGGGATGGGGATATGCCCGCCCTTCCTCCGTTCGGCCCGGCTCCCCTCGGCTCGGCACCGATCGCCGGAGGCCCCAGGCGCGAGCCACGGTGCGGTAAGGACGGCTGCCGCAAGGTGGGGATGGGATAGACCCGCGCGGCGCGCCGCCACCGCCCCGAACGGCATAACCCCCACTCCATCGCCACCCTCCGCGTCGCCGTCGCCCGTCTCCTCCTCCCCCGCCTACCCTGCTGCCCGCTCTGCGCCCAGCTCCGCTTATAACACAGTAGTACTAGAACTCACGCCACGGCGGCTCAAGATGCGGCCTGTCATCGCGTCGCGTTTTCAAAACCCCGTTCTCGAAACTCAGCCATTCCACGCGTCCCCGCCCATCCATGAGCGTAAAGTATGCCCATCCTTCCGACGCAAGGTTCGAGGTATTCGCGAACCAGATTTCATCGATCTTTGCGAGATCGGGGAACTTCGGGGCTAGTCTCACTACTTCCCGGTAAACTTGGCGGTCGCTAAGCACGATTTGCTCACACTCCAAGAGCAGGATGCGCTTGTCCGCCGCCGTCTTGACCAGCTTCGGGATTTTCGTCTTGAGCGCTTTTTCCGTGATTGTTCCCAGGTCTCCGGGGATATTGTCGCGAGAGATGAGACAGTTGCCAGCCATGCCGGGCAGGCTCGTAGTTCGCAAAGTGATATTCAACAGCAACTCTCCCTTTTTCGAGTTGCTCCCAACCGGAACGGTGTACTGGGACTCGCCCTCATTCGACGCCCCGGCGTGGTTCACTAATAGCCAGGTCAGCAAGTCCTTTCCCACTTCGTCCCAGTCGTAGCCTTTGGGGATCGCATGCACCGGGATGACGACATCAAGCGTCCGCCCCGGCAGCACCAGAATCGGGTTCCTATCGATGCGTCTGAAAGCCGTCATGAACTTCTCGGAGTCAAACCTCTCACCGACGAACGGTTGAATCAACGTGTGTTCGAGTGCCAACCTAGTTCTATCCACCCCCGTAGCGATCACCTCAACCGCACCATCCTGCTTTTCCTCCACCCAATCCAGGGAAGCACCTTTCCAAGTGTCGCTCTCGTACGCCGACAGCAACATTTCGATGATTGGACGTTCTCTTGGTAACGACTTGACCGGCATCCCATTATGTTAATGCATTGGAGATGTCCCTCAAAATCAGCTTTGAGGAAGCTTGCATGGCATATCCCGGGACGCCTGCTCTGGACCGGATGGGCGCATGTGCCCGATGTCCGAGCGTGACCGGATAACCGCCAGCCCGGTGGCCACCACTGGTCTACCGGTTCGAGATTTTTTCCGTGTAGCCGACAATTCGCCGGGAATTGGAGGCGAAGGGAGGCGAAGGGGTGACCTGCCCCCTGTTTCCGTACAACTGGGAGATGGCTAGCGGCGGGTGCGAAAGACAGGACCTTAAAGCTCTTGTGCAATTCGTTAAAGTACAATGTCGGCAACGGCGTGGCTGCGGCCACCCAAGGCTTGAAGACGAATTTCGGAAAAGCCACAAGAAGAAGACAAAGGCTAGAACCCATCTCATAAACAGGCCGGGGGCCGATTGTGCTGGAACGGAGGGC
>CALEJU010000064.1 GCA_937898755.1 uncultured Acidobacteriota bacterium
TGCTCAGCTCGGCTGCCTCTGCTTGCTCCTAAAACATTTATGAGACCGCTTCTAGAACCAAGAGCGGCTTCATCTCTCAAGAGACGTACGATCGTTGATTTTCCGCTTCCCCTCTGTCCGATCAGGCCGATCGTCAAACCCTTTTCCCCTGTTGAAATCAGATGGAACAGGTCGGCTGCAATTTGTTCGTGAGCACCAAACGCGTCGTGCTCCGCCGGTTCATCGTCCAAGAGAGAAATGGCGGCTACGTTTTCCGGTTGAGCTTTGATTGCGGCCATTTCCTCTGATCACCTTTCAATAGCTAGCCCGCCCACAGGGAACTAAAAACATCTCAATTCTCCTCTGTGCAGCGTCTTCGCAGGTCGCCTAAGGTTATGCCCACAACACTCATTGCCGCAAGTTACGCCGGTTCCCCACTCTCGCCCCAACATTCCAGGGGCTGGCGCCCTCGGGCTACGTGCGGATCGTCCGTTGGTACGGGCTCCGAGGGCAAGAAGCCACAGAGCGGCAGCTTCAACTGGCCCGCGGGCGGCGCGGGCTACTGCCGGAGCGAGCCACGGGCGGAGCGACCAACGGGAGCGGCGTCCGGCACGAAGGGCCCCCAGCGCAGCGCGCTGGGGAGTGGCCGACGCGCCAGCGTCCTGTTATTCTCGCTTGTTCATGATTTCACGCTACACACGTAAGGCCATGGGCCGCATCTGGGCGGAGCAGAACCGCTACCAGAAGTGGCTGGAAGTCGAGGTGGCGACTGCGGTCGTCGAGGCCGAGATGGGCATCATTCCGGCCGCCGCCGCGACCGCCATCCGCGAGCGTGCCGCCTTTGACCCGGAGCGCATCGCCGCCATCGAAGCCGAGGTGAAGCACGACATCATTGCTTTCACCACCAACGTCGCCGAGCACGTGGGCGCCGAGGCGCGCTACCTGCATTTCGGGCTGACCTCGAACGACGTCGTGGACACGGCGCAGGCACTGCAGATCAAGGAAGCCGCCGCCATTCTCGGGGCCGACCTCGAGGCGCTGGCCGCGGTGCTGCGCCGCCGCGCGCTCGAGTTCCGGCACACGCCGGCGGTGGGCCGCACGCACGGCATCCATGCCGAGCCCACCACCTTTGGGCTGCGCTTTGCCAACTGGCACAGCGAGTGCCGCCGCAACCTGGCACGCCTGCAGGCCGCCGCCGAGGACCTGCGCGTGGGTAAGATCAGCGGCGCGGTGGGCACCTTCTCGCATCTCGGCCCGGAGGTCGAGGCTGCGATCTGCGACCGTCTCGGTCTGCGCGCCGCGGCCATCTCCAGCCAGGTGATCCAGCGCGATCGTCACGCGGCTTTCCTGTGCACGCTGGCGGTGATCGGCGCCAGCCTGGAGAAGATCGCCACCGAGATCCGTCATCTGCAGCGCACCGAGGTCCGGGAGGTGGAGGAGTTTTTCTCCGCCCAGCAGAAGGGCTCCTCGGCCATGCCCCACAAGCGCAACCCGATCAGCAGCGAGCAGATTTGCGGCTTGGCGCGGCTGTTGCGCGGCAACTGCATGGCCGGGCTCGAGAACGTCGCCCTGTGGCACGAACGCGACATCAGCCATAGCTCGGTCGAGCGCGTGGTGCTGCCCGACTCCTGCATCCTGCTCGATTACATGCTCGCCAAGACAACCGACCTGCTGGACCAATTACTGGTCTACCCGGAGCGCATTCTGGCCAATCTCGAGCTGACGCACGGGCTGGTCTTCTCCGGACAGTTGCTGCTCGAGCTGGCCGCCGCCGGCGTCGCGCGCGAAGAGGCCTACCGCTGGGTGCAACGCCACGCCATGGAAACCTGGCGCAGCGGGCAGGACTTCCGCCAGGCCATCGAAGCCGATCCCGAGATTCAGCAGCGCGTCCCCGCGGACGTCATCGCCGCTGCCTTCGACCTGCACCGCCATCTCCGCAATGTGGACGCGATCTTTGCGCGAACGCTGGGGGAAGAGGCGGGCGGTGTGCGGTGAACGGTGGGCGGTGAAGCGATGCCGCTGTTGGCGCGTTTTTAACAACCAACAACTCTCCGCCTTAGGCTTCCTTACTCAATTGTCGCAGCGCCAGCGCGATGCCCACCACCGCCACGGCCAGCAGCCCCAGGCTGAGGCGGCCGAACACATGAACCAGGAGCTGCCACTCCGCGCCCAGCCAGTATCCAGCGCTGACAATGGTGATGACCCAGGCGGTCGCGCCCGCGGCGTTATAGAAGAAGAAGCTGCGCCACGGCATCTTGTTCAACCCGGCGGCCGGGCCCGCAATGATACGGAGGCCGGCCACGAAGCGCGCGAAAAAAATGGTCGCGTGACCGTATTTGGCGAAGTAACGTTCGGTCGGCGCGAGCCGCTGCGGCGTCAGGTGCAGGACGCGCCGCAGCCATCCTCCCGCCTCACGCGCGACCCAGTAGCCGGCATTGTCCCCCAGCGTGCAGGCGCAGATGGCGGTGAGCACCAGGGCGGGGAGTGAGAAGGGACGGCTCTGCCGCACCAGGTAGCTGGCATAAAGTAGGACGCTTTCCCCGGGCAGCGGCACGCCGGCGTTTTCGAGCAGCAGGATCACGAACGCGGCCCACAAACCATAGTGCTGGAAAGCCTGCTGCGCGGCGGCGGTCAAATCGAGGATCCAGTCCGGCATGGTCATTCTGGGCGCGCAGGCCGCTCTCCAGCGTGACCGAACCGCGGCTACGACGCAAGCGCGGGGAGGCGGGTACGCGAAGACAGGGAGGACGGGAGTATGGGAGGAAGAAAATCAGGGAGGGGGGAAGGGGGAGGGCCGAGGAACAACGTTGTTGGTTGTTGGTTGTTGGATTTTCTTGGTCCGGGGGTTGCGCCGCTGCCGCGGCTTACCCGCAATCGAACACCCGATCGAACGCCGCCGCCCACCGTCCACCGCTCTCGCTCATTTCGCCAGTAAAAAGGGCAGCACCTTGCCGAGGAACGCCTCGGGTTGCTCCTCGTGGGGCAGGTGGCCCGCGCCCGGCAGGACGGCCAGCTCTGCCGCAGGCAGGTGTTGCGCACACCGCCGGCCGCTCGCCAGCGAGACCACCGGGTCGCGGTCGCCCCAGACCAGCAAGGTAGGCTGGCGGAGGCTCGCGGCGGTCGCTTCGATTTCCGCCATCTCGTGGCGCCAGCCGGCGACGAAGCCGGCAAAGACGCGTCCCGTCGCGCGCGCGGAGCGCAGCGGGGCGGCATAACCCCGGACGGCGTCGGCGGTGAGCTGCGTTGGGTCGCCCATCATGTCGCCGACCGCGCGCCGGAAGAAGGCGTCGGAACGGCGGCGCAGCAGGGCGCCCGCGACGCGGCTGAAGGGCCAGGTGAGCAGCAGGCGCTGGCGCGGGCGGAGATCGGCCCAGGGATGAAACGGCGCCGCGAGCACCAGGCGGGTCACCCGAGGCGGGCTCCGCAGGGCCAGCAGCAGCGCCACGCTGCCGCCCCAGGACGAGCCCATGACGCGCGTTTCCGGCAGGTCCAGCGCCGTTACGAAATCCAGCATGGCGTCCGCCAGGCGGTTGAGAGGAGCACGAAAGCCCGGCAAGGGAGCCGAACCGCCCAGACCGGGTGCGTTCACGGCGTAACACGTGAAGTGACGGCCCAGCTCCTCCAGGTTATGCCGCCAAGTGAAGCTGGTCGCCAAGAGACCGTGCAACAAGAGCAGCGGCGGACCGCTGCCGGTCTTCTCGAAGGTCAGGTCTCCGTGGTCGAGGGCGATGGACTGCATGGGGACTGTCTCTTATACACATCTGACGCTGCCGACGATCTTACGCGTGTA
>CALEJU010000065.1 GCA_937898755.1 uncultured Acidobacteriota bacterium
ACCACAGCGCCGGAATCCAGCTACACCCGTTTACACAAAAAACTTGACACTCCCGAGCCGTTCTGTTTTCCGTCCTCCCTTCCTCCCCTATTCCCTGTCTTGCCGTCTCCCCCTCCCCCCTCCCGTTTTCCCTGTCTGCCCCGACGTACACTAGCTTTCATGCCCCTCTTGAGCGTGGCGGATCCCGCTTCGCTTGATGCGCTACCGGACACGCGCGCCGTCTTCGCGCTGCTTCCGCGCGAAGCGGGCGAGCCCTACCTGTCGCGCTCCGCGCACCTGCGGACACGTCTGCGCCGCCTCCTGGGCCCCGAGGCCGCGGCCGGCAAAGCGTTGCATCTGGGGGCGGTCATCGGTCGGGTCCGCTACATGCCGGTCAGTTCGGACCTGGAAGCGGACCTGCAACTGCTCGAGTTTGCCCGCGTTTATTTCCCTGACGATTACCGCGCGCGGCTGCATCTGCGTCCCCCGGTCATGCTCAAGCTGCATCTGGGCAATGCCTATCCGCGACTCTTTCCCACGCGCGGCATCGCGCCGCCTCCGGGGCTGAGTTTTGGTCCGTTCTCTTCTCGCGCGGCCGCGGAACGTTGGGCCACGCGGGCGCTCGACCTGTTCCTGCTGCGCCGCTGCAGTGACGATCTGCACCCGGACCCGAAGTTTCCCGGCTGCATGTACTCCGAGATGAAAATGTGCCTGGCGCCCTGCTTCCAGGGCTGCAGTGACGCCCGCTACGTGGAGGAGGTGGAGCGCGTGCAAAACTTCCTCGCCACGCGCGGCGAAGCCAGTCGCAGGGAGCTGATCGGGGAGCGCGATCGCGCCAGCAACGAGCTCGCCTTTGAGGCCGCCGCAGCCGCACACGAGAAGATGGACAGGCTCGCATCGGTTCTCAAACACCTGCCCGGAATTGCCCGCGCCAGCCGGGAATGGAACGGCGCGGTCGTCCTGCCCGGCTTCGGCAGCGCCGAGGCGGCGTTCTATGCACTGCGCGAAGGAGGGCTGCATGGTCCTCTTCGGCTCTCGCTCGCCCCGCCGGTGGCGGCGATCGAGCACAAGCCGCTGGAAGTGGAGCTGTGCCGCCAGTGGGAGACGGCCTTTCCCGCAAGCCAGCGACGGCTCTCGCGCCGCCGGCGGGGCGAACACCTCGCGCTCCTCGCCCGCTGGCATCGCCGTGCCCGCCGGGCAGGAGAAATCTTGTTTTGGAGCCCTGAGGAAGCGCCACCGTGGCGGAACCTGGTGCGCGCCTGTGGGAGGGTCAGCAAGCAAGCGCTGGGCGATGAGCAATGAGCGAACGCGCGCGCGGCGCCGTTTGATGTAACGATTCAGTGCAGCAGCAGGTCTACCCTCATCGCTCATCGCTCATCGCTCATCGCTCATCGCTCATCGCTTCGATCGCGTTACACTACCCCCATGAACTGCTGGAAGTGCGGAGCAGAGTACAAGCAGTTGCCGGGGGAGCGGGTCAAGAACCGCGATACCTGTGCGCAGTGCGACGCCGATCTGCACGTTTGCCGCAATTGTCGCCACTACGACCCGACCTCTCACAATGAGTGTCGTGAGACGCAGGCCGAATGGGTGCGCTTCAAGGAAAAGAACAACTACTGCGACTACTTCTCCGGGCTGAGCATTGTGACTCTGAATGCCCGTCCCAAAGCCGCCCCGGAAACCGACGCACGGAAGAAGTTCGACAAGCTGTTTAACTTCTAGTCCCGGCACCCGCCGGGAGCGCCGGTGCCCAAGCGAGTAACAGTCCGCGCCATTCCTGCGGGTGGTCCGGGGCCGCTCGACTTGATGGGGTATCGGGTCGCATGTCGGTCAGACCCGGGTACGGGTGCAAGCGACCCACGGAAGTGCCGGAGGCGAATCGCGTTCCCACCGTCTGGGGTGGGAAGCGCCGGCGTCGCCACGCGCCAGCGTCGCGCTAGACCGGTACCGGGAGCGAATCGCGGATCTCGGTCAGCACCTCTTCCGCCTGTTCGGTGCGGCGGGCTGTCTGGCCGAGGCGTGCATTGATGACAACGCGGTGTGCAAACACCGGGACCACCAGCCGCTTGATATCGTCGGGGACGCAAAAGTCCCGGCCCTGCAGCAGGGCGCGGGCCTGGGCGGCGCGGTGCAGCATCCGCGTCCCGCGCGGGCTGACCCCCAGGGACAAAGCGGCGTGCTGGCGGGTGGCGCGCACCAGCGCCAGCTCGTAGTCGAGCAGGGAATCATCACACTTCACCTGGCGCGTCAGGGCCTGCAGCCGCAAGACCTCCTCGCCGTTCAGCACCGGTTCCAAGCCGGCGAGCAGGTCGGCTCCCGCTTCGCCGCGCACGATGGCGCGCTCATCTTCGGGTGAGGGGTAGCCCATCCGGATGCGCAACAGAAAGCGGTCCAACTGCGACTCCGGCAGCGGGTAAGTACCGTGGTGTTCCACCGGGTTCTGAGTTGCAAGAACGATGAACGGTGCGGGCAGGGGATGGCTGATGTTGTCCACCGTCACCTGGCGCTCGTTCATCGCTTCCAGTAGTGCGGACTGCGTCTTCGGGGTGGTGCGGTTGATCTCGTCCGCCAGCAGGACGTTGGTGAAGATGGGACCGCGCTTGAACTCGAAGTTTTCCGAGTTCTGGCTGTAGACGCTGATGCCGACCACGTCGCTGGGCAGGAGGTCGCTGGTGAACTGGATGCGCTGGAAGCTGCAGTCGAGAGAACGTGCGATGGCGTGGGCGAGCGTGGTCTTGCCGACCCCGGGCACGTCTTCGATCAGCAGATGGCCGTCGGCCAGCAGTGCGATCAGCGCCATCGTTACCGTGTCGCTGCGCGTGCGGATGACCGTCCGCAGGGCCTGTTCCAGCCGGGTCAGCGGTTCCAGCGCCGCGCTTTCAAGTTTCAATGCAGCACCCTCTCCCAGTTCGGAGTGTAGCATCGCGAAATTGGCTGCTATCGCGCAGAGGTCGCGGCGGATTTCGCCGACGCGTTTGGTTTTTGCAAACAAAAAGTGCCCACCCGAGGGTGAGCACTTTTCGTGGAGAATAGCTTCGAAGTCCCAGAAGGGAAGGCCGCGAAAAACCTGTTCCGTTGTTGCGGAACCCACGAAACTGTTGATGGAGAGAATGGTAAAGGCCGCCGGGAAACAGTGTCAAGACGAAATTTCACCCATGACCAGCAGCTTATTCTTTTGTTTTCAACATGTTACGTACTTTGGAAACACTGGGAGCGAAAGGTTAGCAGCCGTACAGTTTTGCCTCGGCGACCGCCAAAAATCACTTCAAGTCCAGTCGAATCATCTGTTTAGAGTCGGATTCAGGGCCGAAATGGCGGGGGAACCGGCGTCGCAACAGGGAGCGCAGCCCTCCGGTGGTAAGCCCGACGGCGAGGGCGATCCCGAAGATGATGATCACCACGGCCGAGAGTCCCAGCACCAACCGAGGCAGCGCTTCGATGCCAGGCGGATTGGGTTCGCTGAGTGTGACGATGGCATCGTAGTGCACCGCGCCGACGAGCGAGGCGGCCTCGCGCGTGGCGGGACCGTGCCACAGAATCACGATCGGACCTGAGCGGCGCAACTCACCCACGCCGGGATGGTCGGCGACAAAACTACGGAAGCGGTCCGCGGAGATCTGCGGCGTCGGATAGCTGATCAGTGCCATCTCGGGTTGTTGCGGCAGGTCGTATCGTGCCGTGACGACCTCGGCTCCGAAATCGAAGCCGACTTTCTGGGGATCGAGCCAGCCAACTGCTTGTAGCAGCGCCACCGGACCTTCGGAGTAGCGCACGGTTCCGTCCAACAGGTGGACTCCGGGCAGGTAACGGGGCAAAGTCGGGAGTTGTGAAGCGCCCCCGGTCTGCGGCAGTAGACCGGCGAGCTCACGCATCTCGTCGGCCGACATGCTGGTGACCTGCGGCAGGTTCAAGCGCAGCAGCCACGGACCGCGGAAGAACAGGGCACGCGTATCGCCGTCGGCGCCGGCCGCGTCGGGGGCGCCCATGTCGAGCGGATGAAAGTTGGCGGGCCGCAAGAGAGTGAATGCCCCGTAGGCGCCACTGGCGTCACGGAAGCTGAAGGCCTCCACCTGCAAGGTACGGCCGTCCCGCTGGTAGGTCGCCTGTTGTTCGGCTCTCAGCCCGTATTCCTGCAACGCGCGCGTCACGGCGGGGGTGAAGACGCTTTGGAGTGGCGCCTCGGAGATCTTGTGCCAGCCGGCGAAATCCGGCAATGGACCGGGCAGGCTGGGGGCCGCTGCCGCCGCGGCCAGGAGGACGATGCTGCTCAAGACACGCCAGGAGACCACAGCTTGATTCTACGCCGGGGACGCGTGTCGGACAGAAGCCGGGAACGGGGGCAGCGACCAACGGGGGCGCCGGGGACGGAGCCCGGCATGGCCGACGCGCCAGCGTCGTTCAGGCGGCGGTGCTGCAGGCGACCGAAAGTTCCAGTTGTTGCCCGAGGGCGGCGATCTGCTGCCGCACGGCCGCCGCGCTCCTCTCGAGCAAGCCCCAGCGTTGCGCGCGCATCAGGTGTGTCTCGAGCTGGAGCAGCGCCATTCGTGCCTGCTCCTGGTGGTCGTCGGTCTCGGAGTGATGTCGGCAATAATGAGCTGCGGCAATATGTGCTGGAATGGCGGCCACGGCCAGACGCATGTCACGTACTAACGCGTCGCGTTCGGCCTGCGGCGGCTCGATACTGCCCCAGGTCGCCGTCAAGCGGCAGACTTCGGCGGCCAAATCAATCGCGTTTTGCCATGCGGGCAGCTCACGATAACTCTCCGGCGTCGGATTGTCCTGCAGATCACGGTTGATCATCGAATGCCTCACTGATCTGCAATACGCACGAAGCGGCCAAGGGTTGCAGAAAATCGGCGTGGTTGACTCGAGAAATCCGCCGCTTCTGCTTCTCGGGCGGGAATCGCGTGCACCCGCCCAGAACGTCCGGCTGGATTTCTTGAGAGGTCACGTTTCGGGCGGAACGCGGGAACGGGGGGCAGCGACCAACGGGAGCGCCGGGACATAGCCCCGATTGGCCGACGCGCCAGCGTCTTAGTGCGGCATCATCCCGCCCATGCCCGGCATCTTGTGACAGTTTGCGGGATGGGTCATCAGTGCGGCATCGGGCGCCGTCAGCTTGATGTCCTTATAGAGCAGCGTCACCGGTCCACGCTGTGTCTGCATCTCGACCTTGACGGGAAAACCGTTGAGGTCCTCCGCCAGCCAGACTTTCATCGTCTGGGGTTTGCCGTCCTTGGGGGTGACGGTCACGTTCTCGACTTTGCAGGCGTGGCCGTCCACCGTATCGGTTCCCGCCGGCGAGGTTTCCACTTTGGCGTCGGTGCTGGTCGTGAAAGGGTTGGGGCCATGCTGTGGCGGCGCGGTCATCTCCATGCACATACCGCCGCCCATCACCATGTACGAAGTCCGCGTGTCGGTCTGCGTGAGCATGTAGCCTTGCCCGCCCGGCATATCCATCCGCATCGCCGTGTCGGACTTGTAGATCTTCATCTCCATGCCCTGGTGTCCCTCGGCCGTGGTGACCATGGTTGCGGAAAAACCTTTCACCGCGAATGGGTTCTGGGCGTGGAGTGCGGCTGGAACGACCAGCAGGGTAGCGAGCAAACACAAACGTTTCATGGCGGAACCTCCTTGATGCGCTTGTTGCCCATCTTCGTCCAAGCCCCAACCACTGTCAATTCGGGCTGCGGCGGGAGGGCTGGTGCTCCGCAGCCCGGCGCCAGCCGGGCGGCATTCGCCAGCCCCGGGTGCAGCGCAGAAGTGAGGTGCCAGCGGTACCGGCTGGCGCCGGGTGCGGCACCGCGCGCGCCGGGCCGCCGCGCCCGCGTCCAACAAACGTTAGACTTCCCGCATGCGTTTTGTTCTGTGTCTGGCTGCCGCTGCTGTCGTCTTGTCAACTGTCGCTGGAGCGGCGAACGATCAAGCCGTTTCCCGCCCAGCCGAGAGCGCAGACGCGTCGGCGTCGCCCGTCGGTATTCCGCGCGAGCTGGCCGTGGCGCGGGCGGCCAACATCGCGGATGTGCGCTATCGCTTGCAGTACGCGCTTGTGCCGCATGCCCCCAGCACGACCGGACGCGAAGCGCTGACTTTCCATCTCGATTCGGCCACCAACCTCTGGCTCGACTTCCGCGAAGGGACGGCGTCGAACCTGGTGGTCAACGGCAGCGCTGTCCAAGTCGTGGCGGAGAACGGGCATCTGCTTCTGCCGGCGGACCGTCTGCGGGCGGGGGAGAACCGCGTCACGCTCGACTTCATCGCCCCGGTCGCCACGGCGGGAAAAGCGATCACGCGCTACGAGGACCGCGACGACCACAGCGAGTACCTCTACACCCTGTTCGTCCCGATGGACGCCAGCATGGCGTTTCCCTGCTTTGATCAGCCCGATCTGAAAGCGCGCTTTCAGATCGAGCTCGTTGCTCCCCGGAGTTGGACGGTGATCTCCAACACCGCGCTGGCCGGGGTCGAGCGCGCGGGCCGTGGGCTGCGGCGCAGCCGTTTCCAGGCAACGCAGCCGATCAGCACCTACCTCTTCGCGTTCGCCGCCGGGCCGTTCCGGAAAGTTCACGCGGTGGCCGGGTTGCCGGGACTCTATGTGCGGCAGTCCATGCTGGCGCGCGCGCAGACGGAGGCGCCCGCGGTGCAGCGCATGGCCGCCGAGGGCATCGCGTATCTGTCCCGTTATTTCTCGCAGCCGTTTCCCTTCACCATGCCGCTGGCGCGGCCCACGCATGTGCTGGGCGGCGGCGGCTTGCGGGATTGGACCGGGGACCGGATTCCGACTTCCGACGAGCCCTCCGCCCTCGCCTTTGGCGCGCGCGGCGCGCCCACGACCTTCAAGTACGACATGGTGCTCATCCCCGGCTTTGCTTACGGCGGCATGGAACACGCCGGGGCGACGTTCCTGCGCGAAGAGTCGGTGCTGTTCCGCACCGCCCCGACGCACACCGACCTGGTGGGCCGCGATCTGCTGGTGCTGCACGAACTCACCCATCAGTGGTTCGGTGACTTCACCACCATGCGCTGGTTCGACGACCTCTGGCTGAAAGAGGGTTTCGCGCAGTACATGGCCTACAAGGCGCTCGACGACCTCAGGCCCAACGAGCATGTCTGGCAGCGCTTCTACCAGGGCATCAAGCCCGCCGCCTACGCGATCGACGCGACGCAGGGCACCACGCCCATCTATCAGGACATCCCCAACCTCAAGGATGCCAAGTCGGCCTACGGGGCCATCGTTTACTCGAAGGCCCCGGCGCTGCTCAAGCAGCTCAACTTCGTGCTGGGCGAAACAAACTTCCGCGACGGCCTGCGCCTGTATCTGAAAGACCATGCGTACGGCAACGCCCAGTGGAGCGACTTGGTTCACGCCTTCGAGCACGTCTCCGGGCAGCCGCTCCAGGCATGGGCGGCGGCATGGATCGAGCAGCGCGGCATGCCGCAGGTGGACGTGACGTGGAGTTGCGGTGCGGGCAAGCTCACGCAGCTCACGCTGGCGCAACATGATGTGCTGGGCACGAACGCCCTGTGGCCGATCAGCACCGAGATCCTGTTGCATGAACCCCATGCAGCATCCCAGCACCTGCGCGCCGACTTCCGGACGGCCCGCACCGACGTTGCCGGCGTGGTGGGAAAACCCTGTCCGGATTACGTCTTTGCCAACGATCACGACGAGGCGTACGGGCGTTTCCTGCTTGATGCCGGCAGCCGTCCCGTGGTGATGCGGGAGCTGGGGACGGTGCGCGACCCTTTCTTGCGCACCTTGCTGTGGGGTTCGCTCTGGGATGCAGTGCGGGAAGCGGACTTGGCGCCGCGCGACTTCCTGGCCCTCGCGCAGCGCCTGCTGCCGGGGGAGAGCGACGAACTGCTGACCCAGGCGCTGACCGCCCACTCCGCGACGGCGTTGCATCGCTATGTGAGCGCCGCCGCGCGGGCCGAGCTGGCGCCGCCCCTGGAGGCGCTGGCCGCGGAGCGCATGCAGCATGCGCCGCGTCCGGGTTTGCGCATCTTGTGGTTCCGCGCGCTGGGCAGCGTGGCCGAAACCCCGTCCGGGCTGGGGCAGCTCAAGGCACTGCTGGACGGCAGCCTGACGGTTCCCGGCGTGACGCTCCGCCCGCTCGATCGCTGGAGTCTGGTGACCGCGCTGATTGCCATGGGCGATCCCCGGGCGGAATCGGTCTTCGCCGCCGAGCGCCGGCGTGACCCCAGCGGCGACGGGCAGAAGTACGCCTATATGGCGGAAGCCGCCCGCCCCGACCCCGCCACCAAGCAGCGCTACTTCAATGACTACCTGCACGATGCCAAACGGCCCGAGGACTGGGTGGCGCAGAGTCTGGGTGCGTTCAACTTCTGGAACCAGTCGCAGCTCACCCAGCCCTACCTGCGTCCCGCGCTGGACGCGCTGCCGCGGATCAAACGCGACCGCAAGATCTTTTTCCTGCTGGGCTGGCTGAACGCCTTCATCGACGGCCAGCACTCGGCGCAGGCGCAGAGTGAGGTCCACACCTGGCTGGCTGCCGCCGCGCTCGACCCGGACCTGCAACGCAAGGTGCTGGAAGTGGTGGATGAGCTGGATCGCACCGTGCGGATTCGAGGGCGGTATCCGTAAGGTGCGATGTGGACGGTGGGCGGCAGGCGGTGGAAAGGCTCCCATGGGCGTACTTAGACGGCACGCGTCAGTCCCCTGTCCAAGTTCCTTACTCGGCGCCCCACGCCCCACGGTATAGTTTTCCCCATGGCCATCCTCGAACGCCACTCTCCCGGCAACTTTTGCTGGATCGAGCTCGCCACCAGCGATCAGAACGCCGCCAAGAAGTTTTATGGCAGCTTATTCGGCTGGAAGGTTGAAGACTTCCCGATGGGGCCGAACGAGGTCTACTCAATGTTCTCGCTCGAGGGACGCCGTACCGGCGCTGCCTATAGCTTGCGTCCCGAGCATCGCGAGCAGGGCATCCCGCCCCACTGGCAGCTCTATGTGGCGGTAGCGAGCGCCGACGCCACGGCGGCGAAGGTGGCGCAGTTGGGCGGCAAACTTGTTGACCCGGCTTTCGACGTGATGGATGTGGGGCGGATGGCGGTGATCCAGGATCCGACCGGCGCGGTGTTCGCGATCTGGGAGGCAAAGCGTTCCGCCGGGACTGGCATCGCGGGCGTGGACGGGACGTTCTGCTGGGCCGACCTCTACACGCCGGACCGGGAAAAGGCCGGCACATTCTACAAGGGCCTCTTCGGTTGGGAACTAATGACCGAACCCGAGGACCACTCCGGCTACACGCACATCGAGAATGGCGCAACGCCCATCGGCGGCATCCCGCCCGCCGGTCGGGCCGGCAACGCCCCGCCGCACTGGATGATCTACATCCAGACGTCGGACTGCCCGGCGACAGCGGCGAAGGCGGAAGCCTTGGGAGCGAAAACGCGCCTCGCACCGCTCACCATCCCGGGTGTGGGCACGATGGCCATCCTGGCCGACCCGCAGGGGGCCGTGTTCGCGTTGTTCCAGTCGGCACGGGCGAGCGGTTGAGGGTTGCTGGCGGCTGGCACCGGCCCTCAACATCCTTACCAAGTCGTTCCTTGCCTTGCCCGGAAGACCGCCAACCGATTATTTTTTCACGACCTCCACACGCCGATTGTTCGCCGGCGCTCGGCGGTGACGAGCGCGGCCTTGACTGCCGCGGCGCGCGGCTCGGAGAGCGTCTGGTTGGCAGCCTTGCCGCCGGTATCGTCGGTGTATCCCTGGATCGCCAGTGTGAGGTTGGGAAAGAGGATGCCGTGCAGCGCAATGTGGCCGTTGTCGTTCAGCACTCTGGACATGGGTCGGCAGCTATCTCGATTTCCTGCTGCATGGTGCCGGTCCGACGATGATCAAGTCGGATTCCGTAAGGTCAGTCGTGACATCAATCGAAAGCCATCATCCGCCGCTGTCGGAGGGAGCGTATGGCGACGGCATTCCGGCCTGCGTTACCAACGATCGGCTCAGCCTGTTCGAGTGCGGCATGACGTATGTGATGGCGTGCTTTGTCGTGGCCATGAGTTGGGCGCGGCCTGTCACGACGCCGGCATGTTGATGAAAAAGTGAAACACTTTCAATGACTTCATTGACTGCGCCGAGCATCTAATGCGTCGAGGATGGACTGTGTCCGAGTGTTTGGCGATCGAAGGCGGCGGCGGGCTGATGATCGGGGCGACCATGATGGATGCGCGCGTGCCACCCCGACCTCCCCTCGTGTGCCGCCCCGCGATGGGTCGTGACCATGGCTGAGAGGAACCAACCCGAAGCCAAGGGCGACTTGCTGGAGGGAACCGATCCAGCCGAGCGGGCGTGCGGGGTGGCGGAGGACCGGGCCGACCTCGAGCAGGCGCGGTCCGAGGCCAAGGCCAAGCCCGCGCCGCAGCGACCCTCCAAGTTTCGGCTGGGGCCGGGACTGATTACCGGGGCGGCCGACGACGATCCCACCGCCATCGGCACCTACTCCATCGCGGGGGCGCAGTTCGGCTACCAGCTTCTCTGGCTGGCGCCGCTGGGCGTGCCGCTCATGATCGCCGTGCAGGAGATGTGCGGACGCGCCGCCCTGGTGACCAGCCAGGGACTGGCGGCGATCATCAAGCAGCATTACCCGCGCTGGGTGCTGTATGCGGCGCTGGCGCTGCTGGTGGGGCCGAACATCATCAACGTCTACGCCGACCTCAACGTGATGGCGGCCTCCATGCAGATGCTCTTCGGTCTGCCCTTCGCGCTGTGGCTCACCGTGCTCACGGTCGCCATCGTGGCGGCGCAGATCGCGATTCCCTACAAGCATTACGTCAAGGTGCTGAAGTACGCCTGCCTGGCGCTACTCGCGTACCTGGTCATCGCGGTGCTGCCCCAGGCGCATGTCCACTGGGGTCCGGCCCTGCGCGGGCTGGTGGTTCCCGGGTGGAGTTCGAAGCGCGATTATTTGTTGACGGTGGTCGGGGTGCTCGGCACCACCATCTCGCCCTACCTGTTTTTCTGGCAGGCGGGCGAACAGGTCGAGGAGGACATCGCCGAGGGCCTCACCGACGACGCCGGCCGGCGCACCCGGCGCGTGCGGGCCTCCGAGATTCGTTCCGTCCGCAGCGATACCGCCGTCGGCATGATCGCGTCGCAGGTCATCGCCGCCGCCATCATCGTTTCCGCCGCGGCTACCTTGCATGCCTCCGGCCAAACCAACATCAATTCGGCGCAGGACGCGGCGCGCGCCCTGCTGCCGCTGGGCGCCGCCGCCTACTGGCTCTTCGGGCTCGGGATCCTGGGCTCGGGATTACTGACGGTGCCGACACTCGGCGGCTCGGCCGCCTATGCGGTCTCGGAGACGCTGGGCTGGCGCAACGGGCTCTATCGGCGCTTCGGGCGCGCCCGGGGCTTTTACATCACGCTCGCGGCAGTAATCGCGGTGGGCTATGCGCTCAACTTCGCCCGCGCAATCAGTCCACTCAAGGCACTGCTCTATGCGGCCGCGCTGAACGGCCTCGCCGCGCCGCCCTTGATCGTGCTGTTGCTGCTCATCTGCAACAACCGCAAAATCATGGGCAAGCACACCAACGGCTGGCTTGGCAACAGCGTGGGCGGCCTGACCGCCGGGTTAATGGGTCTGGCGGCGGGCGTGTTCCTGTGGGTCAGTTTGTAACTCGCCAGTCCCCACGCCCCGGGGCACCCACCGCTGGCCTGCTGCGCTCGGGCTCCGCCCTCACTCCGCAGGTCAGCGCCTCTGCATCCGTTCAGTTGAGTGCGCAGCCTTGTGAGACGGGACATGGTTTAGTAGAGAGTTTTCATTGCGCTACGATCACGACCAGCCTCAGGCTGAACCAAAGCGCGAAAGATTCTGGACACGACGATCGCTTGCGGAAGATCTTCAGAGCACCTCCAGCTTCGCCCCACGCTGACCCACCTGCAACCACTGTGCTTTCAAGCCCGTCATGTTTCAGGACCGGCTCTTAACTCCTGCCAGGTGATGAACCCAACCCGCATGCGAGGGGTAGAACCGGATTAACTCTCATTTTCGTAGCCCAAGCGGGATATCCACGACGCGCACATCGGTGTCCCGGTCCCGCAGGAGCGCCAAGACCTTGCCCCGGCCATTGGCGACAACACTGGCGCCGCCAAACGTCTGCCCCTTCCACGGGCCGTGCATCATCACCCCCACAGAATCGGTTCCGACCACGGGACACTGCAACAGTTTGGCGCGACTGACCACCAAACGCTCAAGATCCTTTTCATGTGCCGGCCAGTCATCCACGGGCGCCGCCCACCCATAGGGCACCAGGAGCAGATCCGGGCGTAGGCGGGCCACCTCCTGGATATAGGCGTCCACGAAGGTATCGGCACAGATGAGAACGCCGATGCGGCCGAATTCCGTTTCGACGAGGCCGATACCGCTGGGCTTGCCGGTCGAGTAAGGCGGATTCATGAGCTCGGGCAAAACATTGATCTTGCGATATTTCCACAGGAGCTGGCCAGTCTTATCCACCAGTATGGCGGAGTCGTAGAGGCGCTCACCCGCCTTCTCGTCCAGGCCAATGGCGATCATCATCTGATACTGGCGCGCCAGGGCCGCGATGCGGTCGCTGTCAGTCCCCGGGATTGGCGTTGCCAGGCGGAAAGCCTCAGGGTTTTCCCAGCCCAGCAGCGACGATTCCGGAAAGACCGCGATCTGCGCATGCGCGGCGCGCGCCGTTTGCAGTGCGTATTCGATGCGCCGAAAGTTGCCTTCCTTGTCGCTGTCTATCACCAGCGTCTGGCAAACCGCGACCCGAACCGTAACCGGCCGGGCGGCGCTCACGACCATCACCGCGAAGCAGCAGAACAGCAGGTTCCATAGCATGATCGTTGTTCTTCCTTTCCATGATTTCGCGTCTATCCCGAGCCGCATGGCTCGCGCCCGTTGCCGGGTAAACTGCGAGGCGTTAGTCCCGTCCGGCCTTGATGCGGCGCAGCCATGCGTATCCCGGCCAGCGGGGCAAGGACCGCGGATGAACCTGGATCAGGACGGATCGGGGGAATAGCCGGTAGCGGCCGGGCGGGAGTGCGGTCACCCAAGCGGTTCCATCCTGCCCTGCGCGAAATGGACTCATCTTTATCCCAAGAGTGACCTGGATGACTATAGCGTGATCGACAGCGTGATTGAAGAAGTCCGGTATCCCGCCGAGGCGGGGACTAGATTGGCGACGCTTGGGCGCGGATTGCGCTGGATGGCCGGAGTTTGACTCTTCCGCATCCCTCCTCCTTTGCGGAAAGATCTAGAAGCGGTCTCAGAAATGGCGTAGCATTATTTTCATGCAGCCGCGGCGAACCATGGCGACGAAGTCCGATTTGGGTTGGCTTATGTGTCACTGTCTTTCACCTTCAGAGGGTCTGGAATAGATGGATATTACAAGCTCATGACAAAGTTACCTGACGTGACACGCCGGGAATTTCTCGAGGCGGCAGCAGCCATCCTTGCTGAGCAGCCGTTGAGAGCGGCGACTGGGAATCATGCGGTTTCATCATGGAGAGTTTCCAATTTAAGATGCGAGTACGCTGACAATCCTCTCGGAATTGATGTTCTACGCCCGAGGCTCAGCTGGAGGCTGGAGGCGGCACATCGAAGCGTGAAGCAAACCGCTTATCAAGTCCAGGTATCCACCAGCCGTGACAGGCTGATGGCTGGCACGGGCGATCTGTGGGACTCGGGAAAGGTCGCGAGCAGCAGCTCCAGCCAGATCGTATACACAGGTACACCACTTCGGTCTCGGACTCGCTGTTCCTGGAGAGTACGCACGTGGGATGAAAAGGACGTTCGATCCGACTGGAGCACTCCTTCAGATTGGGAAATGGCTCTCTTGGAACCCGCGGCCTGGCGCGCGAAGTGGATTGGAGCTTCCGCGTTTGCCGACGCAGACCAGACCTATACACCTCCCGCGCCTTATTTTCGCAGAACCTTTGAGCTTTCTAAGCCTGCGGTCTCGGCGCGAGTCTACATCAGCGGCTTGGGATTTTACGAGCTGTATCTAAATGGAATCAGAATCAGCGATCACGTTCTTGCACCCAACCAAACTAACTACGACCGCAGACAATTGCGCCGCCTCGGCTATCCATTCGACGATCAGACATCTCAGCGGGTTCCATACTTGACACACGACGTCACGGGCCATCTGAAGCCGGGCCGCAATGCCGTGGGGATGATCCTGGGGAATGGCTGGTACAACCAGCGTGACCGGCTTGCTGAGGGCTACATGTGGTATGGAGCACCTCGAGTCATTGCTCAACTTGAAATGATGTTCGCCGATGGAAGTCAAGAAAGCGTCGTGAGCGACGAGGCATGGAAGGTATCGACCTGCGGTCCAATTGTTCATAACGGGATATTTACGGGGGAGCGCTACGATGCCCGGCTCGAAATGGAAGGTTGGGCGGCGGCCGACTATGACGATTCGGCCTGGCTTCCCGCCCAATCCATGCCAGCTCCCACCGGCCGCCTGACGGCGCAGTACTCTCTTCCGGATCGCATCGTGCAGACGCTCGCGCCTGTCTCGGCAACGAAAGTTGGACCGAACATGGCCCGGTTTGATTTCGGGCAGAATCTCGCCGGATGGGTGAGGCTCAAGGTGCAAGGGCCGCAAGGCACAAGCGTTCCCATGCGCTTCATTGAGGATCATGGCCCCAGCTATGGGCAGTCGGATTGTTACGTATTAAAGGGAAGGGGCGTTGAGGTCTATGAGCCGCGCTTCACTTGGCATGGGTTCCGTCAGGTGGAAGTGATCGGAACCGCGGAATTCTTGACGCAGGCGAGTCTTGAGGCCAGGGTTGTCCACACCGACGTGGAAGCCGCCGGCACCTTTGCGTGCTCAAACCGTCTCTTCAATCAAATCCTGCACAACTACGTCTGGAGCCAAAGCAGCAACATGCATTGCGGTGTACCCAGCGATTGTCCACACCGGGAGCGGGTTGGTTACACAGGTGACGGACAGGTCTCTGCGGAAGCCGCAATCTTCAACTTTGATATGGCTCGGTTTTATACAAAGTGGATCAATGATATGAGCGATGCCCAGAATAGCGTTACCGGCTTTGAGCCGCATAGCGCACCGTTTGAGGGCGGCGGTGGTGGGCCACCCTGGGGATCAGCATACGTGGAAGTGCCCTGGCTGATGTATGTCTATTACGGCGACCGTCGAGTGCTGGAGGAGCATTATGCCGGGATGAAGCGATGGGCGGAATACCTCGAGAGTAGGACGGACAAAGACGGGATCGTCGTCAAGGAAGAACCCGGGAGCTGGGATCTCGGAGAATGGGCGACTCCCGCCCCGCTTGAGATTCCGCCGGCGTTCGTCAATACCTGCTATTACGCCCATGTAGCCCAGTTGATGGCCAAGGTGGCGCAAGTGTTAGGGAAAACGGAAGACATGTCTCGCTTCAGAGGCTTGGCGCGCCTGGCGGCCACGGCTATCAACCAGCAATTTTTCGACGCGGCCAAGGGACAATACTGGACGGGGCAGCAAGGAGCCAACGTGTTTCCTCTGGCGTTCGGTTTGGTTCCTCCAGAGCATACGAAGGCCGTGTTTGACCGAATGGTCGAAATCATCGTCGCCGACAATCACGGTCATTTTGATACTGGTATGTTCGGCACGCGGTTCGTGTTGGATGTCCTCACTGCCGGCGGGAGAGGGGATGTGGCGTACACCATGATGAACCAGCAGACCTTTCCGAGTTTCGGCTGGCAAATTGCGCGTGGCGCGACCACGCTGTGGGAAAACTGGAACGGCGAAAGCTCACATAATCATGGCATGTTTGGGAGTGTGTGCCCCTGGTTCTACAAGTCGCTTGCGGGAATTAACCCCGATCCCGATCAACCCGGATTCAGGCACGTGGTGATCAATCCTCAGCCATTGGGAGACTTGACCTACGTGGACGCGAAATATGACACTACGTACGGAGAGATCCGCAGCTCTTGGAAAAGAGACGCGAATGGATTCCATCTGAATCTGACAATCCCTGTCAACTGCACGGCAACCGTTCTGTTGCCAACCACCGATGAGTCGAAGGTGTATGAAACGGGAAAGCTGGTGGCGAAGGTGCCGCAGGTGCGCGTCTTGGGGCTAAGACAGAATCGAGTAACGTGTGACGTCGGATCCGGTCATTACAACTTTCAAGTGATGAAGCCAATGAACTCATGAGATGAGGCGAACGAGCCAAGCTGGGTAAGTTATCCTTGTCGGTTATTGTGAATGTGTGGTCGTCGGCGAAACGGGCGGGCACGGTCAGCCCGGGGATTCATCATCGTCGGGTTCAAAGATGGCGGCAATGGATTGGCTTGAAGAGTAGTGCGATCACGAAGGCCAGGGGCAGGCTCGGATCGTACTTCCCGGTTGCAATGGCGTTGATGTTCTGGCGCGATACCTTGAGCCGCCCAGCCAGATCTGCCTGGGACCGATCAACAGGTCCTGAGGCAAGGACAACCTACACAATTCGACTCAGCGGCTCGCTTTAGCTGGAATGACCAGTTGGTTGCGCAAGAAGCTCATGCTCCATTACGGCTATTTCGTGTCATCCCATACGATGGGCCGTACTCGCACGGATCGCTCAGAGCAGGCACTGAGGCGCCGCCTTCCTGATGGCCCTCAGTCGTTCGCGGGTGGGGGCGTGTAGTCCTGCCAGAGGTACTGGAGTGCCTCGGGGAGGGTTTGTTGTCTTACGGCGTGGTCAACGTGGCCGGCATTGCGGGCAAAGACGAACTGATAGTGATAGCCCTTGGCCGCCAGCACCCGGGCCATGTCTTCATTGGCGACAACCCAATCATGCATGTTGTCGCGCATCGCGTTGGGATTGAAAAGATCGCGATCACCCACTTCCATCCAGAGGCGGATCGGCTTCCGCCGGCTCGTGGGGATGAGATGGTCGTGAAAGCCCCAGGCGCCATGCGGGCTTTTCGGATTGAACGGCCACTGCTGGTTGATGAAGGTCCCAGAGTAGGTGAGGACGCGATGGTACAGCTCGGGGTGATACCAGGCCATGATCAGGGCGCAGGAACCGCCTGAACTGCCGCCCATCGTGGCCCGGCCATCGGGGTCGCGGGTGAGCTTGACGTGCGCCTTCTCTTCCACCAGGGGCAGAACTTCCTGTTCTACGAACTCGGCATAGCGCCCGGACATGGTGTCGTATTCCAGGCCCCGCTCGCTCCCCTGCGCGTCGCCGCTGCCGTTGCCGATGGAGATGGCGACCATCACCGGCACCTTGTGCCGGGCGATCAAGCCGTCGAGGGCGGCGAACAGCAGACGGTCAGGCCCGTCCGCTCCGACGATGAAGGGTGCGACCGTGCCGTGCTCATATTGGCTGGGCACATAGACGGCCACCCGCCGCGTGTACGGGGCGGGATGGCTGGTGGTCACGATCAGTTTGGCGGGGTTGCGCGGATCGGGCGTTCCAAACGTGCCGGGCTGCCGCGCGATGCCGGGATAGAACTTGCTGTCCGAGGAGTTCATGGTGAACTCGATGACTTTCCCCTGGAGCGCGCCGGCTTGGGGAGTGAGTTCGGAAGCGGGCGGGTGAGTGGGTCCGATGATGAAGTTCCCGTCCACGTCCGGGGAAGGCACTGCGCCATCGGGCAATTCGGTCGCCGTCACGTATCCCGGCGTGTGGGGATCGCGCGTCGGCGGCCCGGGCTGCCCGGGATGTTGCCCGTATGCGGGAGCTGGTCTGACGACCAGGTACAAGATCGCGGTCAGGCTAACCAGCAGCACGATGTACCGAGAACGCGGGAGCGAAGGCATGCTGCCAGTGTGCACCAAGGTCGATTCTTATGGGTATTTTCAGTTCGCTCTGTTCCCTCACCCCATCCCGGTTTCGGCGAAAAGGAAACCCCGGGAATGATCGAGGTACACCCACCGCGGGTCGCCGAACCCACCTGTGGACCGGCTGGGGACGCCGAAGCGTCGCCTGGCTGGACAGCCAAGATGCAACTCAAGTGAGCTTAGCGGGAGATGAACGCACAGTTGGAGGTGGGGCAGAACCTGGCGGGGTTTTACCGGAGGCGCGCTTGCAACGCTGCGTGGTGCACTTCTATCGAGATATCTGGGCGATATTCCCGGTGGGCAAGGTGACGGAGGTGGCGGCGATGCTGGAGGCGGTGCGTGCGCAGGAGAGCCGCGCGGCGGCGCGCGTCATTGCGACAAGCTCCGTGCCATGCGCCTGGGGCACGCTGCGAGCAATTGCTGTGAGCGACGTTGCTACGTCGCGCGGCGCCGGCTCGCGTGATGCGCCAGGCGGCGCGGGAGTGGTGGGGAGGCAGACCGAGAGCTCACCGCTGGCGTGGCGTGCCTTTCTGTCGCCCCACTAACGTCTAACCTCAGTGGCCCCGGCCGACTCCGGGCTATCACCAGCACAACAGTGCTAATACGGTGTTCCGACCGTATGCAGGGGTTGTCCTTTGCGGGCTGAGAGGAGAAGCCCCACGGTCCCTACCGCTCCCGCCGCGACCCACCACCAGATCTTCCGCTTTCTGTGGAATCGTGGTTGCGACGCCGGAGCCGCAGCTGCCGTCCCCGCCGACGGCGTTGGCGCACCGGTAGGCACCGACCCCGTCTTGACAGTGCGCTCCACGCCGTGCTCCGACCCTTTAACCACGGGACGGACCGGCGGTCCCTCACCGAACAGCGCAACCGACAGCAGTGCGAACATCGTGAGTGAACCAACGATTCTTTGCATATTCTCCCCTTTACCACGCGGATGGATTTGCATAACTTCGCCGTTACCGACCTTGCACGGCACCGGCCTCCATCGGTTCACACAAAAAAGCCCATCCTGACTCGGATGGGCTTCAGCGCTTGAGCTCTGGAATGATGATCTCAAGCAGTTCTCTGGCATTGACCACTCTCGTCGTGCCCCACGCCCGGGGGAAATGCCGCTTATTGGCGGTCACCAGAAAATCGGCGCCGACTTCTTGGGCGCACTCAAGAAATTTGTTGTCCTCCGGGTCGCCCGCAGCCAGAACTGTCCGCTTCGGCTCGCAGTGGGTGGCATGAGCCTCGATGTACTTCAGCGATGCCTCGACTCGCTCCAAGGACAACCGGAGTCGCTTGCGTTTCAGAACGTCCCGGTACTCTTCCAGGATCGGGGCTGAAACGAACAGCTTCAGATCTCCTTTGAGCGCCATGGTGAAAACGAACCACTCAACCCCCTCGGCTTTGAGATGGGCGGACACCACTACATTGGTGTCAAGCACTACGCTTTTTGGCATGCTTCAGCGCTTTCTCCTTGCGGTATGCAACGATCTCGCGATCGATGTCCCGCATGGTCAGCTTGCTTGTGCCCTTGCGCTTGGCTTCAGCATGAATGGCAGCGAAAAACTCTGGGGCGGGGGCAATCGTGTTCATGAAGTCTTTGATCCCCATAATCACCACTTGCGGTTGTCCGCGCTTGTCCACCACAAAGCGTTCTTGATTTTGTTGGGCGCGACGCATGATCTGGCCGAACTGGGTTCGGGCAGCCAGCGCCGAGATTGCCTTTGACATGGGTTTTCCTGTTTTAATGGTCTGATCCTCCTCTTCACGAACTAATTAATTAGTTCACTTCTATCATATGCCTTAAGCCTTGGCTTGTCAAGCGCTTGACGACATCTCAAAGGCGGGAAAAGTTGCGTGGCGGCGCACCTGCTCGGGACAACTCAGCGGAGACGAGCTTGCAGAACGGAGCGAAGGCGACAATGCGCAACATGCTTTGGCCCGCGCCACGGTAATGTTCCTGCACCGCAGAGTTGCGCCAGCCGGGTAGTGTCCAGAGTTTGATCTGCGGCGCTCGACGCACGCCGGCCACCCCTTCGGGGAGGAGGCGTTCGTGCGGGCTTTGGCAGAGCGCTGTGGACGGCAACGGCGGCCGGGCCGGCCCCGAAAAGAACCGCGTACCGCGAACGACCTCGCGGTCGTCCGAGGCGAGCTGTTTGGGGCGAGGCGAGCTTCTTGAGTCGCGTCCTCATTCAGGTGCCCGCCGCCGCAGAAGAGGTACATAATCAGGCTGTCCCCTGTCCCGTCCCCTGTCCCATTCCCGGCGAATGGATGAAGGCTGGCGTTTTGTAATCGGCGGCCAATCGTCAAATACGACGCGAGCAGCGAACCCAAAGTTGAAAGAAGCGAGAGTGTGACAGTGCGTTGCCAGGATCATTTGGGTAAAGAACAGGCGAGGATTCTATGGACTCCGACATCATAAAGCGCGTTGTTCGTGCCATCGCCGACGGTTCTCAGACCGACCTTGAGCGACTTGCCGGAAAAATTGTGGAGACTGAACGGAGAATCGGACACAACAAGCTTGCGGATCAACTGGATGCAATCCTAAAGCAGCCGCGAAAGCGCACAAACGGTCAACCCTCAGCCGCTGCCCCCGAACGAAGCTTGTTCGAGCTTCCGCTTAGCAGACGCCACGGTGATTCACTGGCCACGCTTCTCAAACCGGAAAAACTGGAACACCATATGGTTCTTCCGGCGGAGACGGAGGAGCGCTTTGCCCGTGTCGAAAGTGAATACGCAGCCAGGGACAGGCTCGGAACTTTCGGTCTGCGCCCACGAAAGACCATCTTGCTTTACGGCCCTCCAGGCTGCGGGAAATCGCTCGGCGCCAAACGCATTGCATGGAATACGGGCCTGCCCCTCCTGAAAGTCCGTTTCGATGCGCTGATTTCTTCATACTTTGGAGAGTCGGCGACCAATCTACGCGCCCTTTTCGCGGCGGCAAAAGAACGGCCCTGTGTTTTGCTTCTGGATGAGTGCGATTTCATCGGTCGTTCTCGCGTGACGAGCAAGGATATCGGCGAAGCCGCCCGCATCGTCAACACGCTGCTTCAATTGATGGAAGAGTACGACGCGCCTGGTTTGCTGGTAGCAACCACCAATATCGAGGCCTCGCTGGATTCGGCACTCTTCAGGCGTTTTGATGACGTCTTCATGGTGCCTTTGCCCGGCCCCTCAGAAGTTGAAAAACTCCTGCGCATGACACTATCCGCCGTGAAACTTGCCGAGCCATTCGATTGGACGGGCCTGGTCGAACAGTTGTGCGGCGCGCCCGCCGCTATGGTTGTGAAGGCCGCCCGTGACGCTGCCAAAGCCGCCGTGCTCGTCGGTAGGAACGTCGTCACAGAATCCAATATCCGTCAGGCCTCCGCAGAACTGCATATCAACGAAACGGTGTCGCGCAAGGAATAACGGATGCCGGGACAACATAATTTCGAGCACCTTCCGCTCGTCCTGTGCGACCGGGGACGCGCGAAACTCACGGGCGGCGCCAAACCCACTCCCCAGACCATCGCCAACAAGAATGCGCGTCAGGCGCACAGTGACACGTTAACGGCCTCCGCGCAGTCGTTGAAAGCGAACTGGCAGACGCTGAAGGCGCAAAGCGCAGAACAAGGTCTCCCCGTCATCCCCGAGGGAATTCCGATTCTTCTCAAGATCGATCCCATGCTCGATCTGGACGTCTTGCGCGAGAAGTTCAAGTTCGAGATCGTTGCCGAGCAGGAAGAAGGCTACGTCATCGTCGCTGCCGAAGACATCGAGCTGACCCCCTTCATCGAAATGGTGAACGGCTTTGCCGTGACAATCCGCGGGTCCGCGAAGATCGCGGAGGTTCACAGGCTGTTTGACGACCCCGCCGACCGGCTTCAACGCATTCTTTCGGAGCGGCTGCTGGCGGACTGGCCGAACATAAATGACGCACAAGTTTATGTCGTTGATGTCGGAATTTCCTGTTCAGGCACCGAGGAGATCCCAAACCGTCCCAAGAAGGGCAAGAGAGACACAGACGCGGACTGGGCCAGAAAGGAACACCTATGGTCGCAAGCCCGCGCCAACGCCTATGAAGCATGGGATCAAATCAAACAGGAGCGGGAAACAGAGATCGAGCAGTTGATCTCCTTTTACGAAGCGGAAATCCTGCACCTCATTGACGGTGCCCCGTTCGACGCGGCGGTGCTTCCCGACAGCTTTACTGTCCGGATCAAAATCTCAGGCAAGGGACTCAAAGATTTTGCGTCCAACTACCCGTACATCTTTGAGATCGTTGAACCGGAGGATATTTCTCTGCCGCAGAGGACAGGCGGAGCAGCGGCCACGGCAATCCCGCCCATAACGCCCATGGCGCCGGACCCCACGGCTCCGGCCGTCTGTGTCATCGACAGCGGCATCCAGGAAGCGCACATATACATACAGCCCGCTATTACTACTGTGTTATAAAGTTGATTCCCCCTGCGTGTTTTGAGTGGCGCGAGCCGG
>CALEJU010000066.1 GCA_937898755.1 uncultured Acidobacteriota bacterium
ACACGCGTAAGATCGTCGGCAGCGTCAGATGTGTATAAGAGACAGGTCAAGGGGTGGGGCGAGGGGCGAAGGGCGAAGGGTGAAGGCCGAAGGACGATGATGAGCTGCAGGGGGCGGGTTGAATGGCAGGAACAAGTCTGCGCATCCTCGCGATTCGTTGCTGAAAACGTCGCGACCCGGCACACTAACGCGGGGCCTTTTATTCATGTTCACCGGCATCATTCAGGGGGTGGGGACGGTGCGCGCGCTGCGCGCCGGCCGGCAGGGAGCGCGACTGAGCGTCGCAGCGTCGGCGGCGCTACTCGACGGGCTCAAGCCGGGCGACAGTATCGCGGTCAGTGGCTGTTGTCTGACCCTCACCGAGGTGGAGGTGCCGCCCTCCCCCCGAGTATCCAGCTTCAGCGCCGACCTGGCGGCAGAGACCTTGCGCCGCACCGCTTTCCGGCGCCTCCGCCGGACCGCGCAGGTGAATCTTGAGTTGCCGCTCCGGGTTGGCGACCTGCTGAGTGGCCACCTGGTGCAAGGTCACGTCGACGGAACCGGAACACTCATCGCGGTGCAACGCGTGAACCAACGCGACGCCAGCGCCGGGTGGTGGATGCGCGTCCGCCTGCCGGAGGAGCTCCTGCGTTACGTGGCTTGGAAGGGCTCGCTGGCCGTCGAGGGCATCAGCCTTACGGTGGCGGAACTGATGGGCGATGTGGCGGGTTTCGCGGTGATTCCCTTCACGTACGCCCACACCAATTTGGTCAGCTTGCGGCCGGGCGTCCCGGTGAATTTGGAGGCCGACCTCATCGCGCGCCACGTCGAGCGCCTGCTGGCGCCAAGGCCGATGACCCGCCCCGCGAAGCCAACCGCCTTGCGCATCGCGACCCTGCGGGAGCAGGGACTCTAATGGCGAGAGTCGGCTCTACTGATACACGTCGGTTAAATAACCCTCAACGGCGAAGTCGGGACCATAGCGCTGCAGGGTGAACTCGCGCAGCGTTGCCGCCTCGCTCAGGCGACGGTAACCCTCACCGCCCGCCAGGGGGACGGACTCCGCGCCGCCGAGGATCTTCGGCGCGAAGAAGAGCACCACCTTGTCGACGCAGCCTTCGTTGAGCATGGCCCAGTTGACCAAAGAACCACCCTCGACGATCAGCGAGGTGACGTCCATGGCCGCCAGTTGCTCGAGGACCTGGTCGAGATCGGGGCGGCCGCCCTGCGAGGCGACCTGGCAGACGCGCACGCCGCTGCGCTCCAAGGCGGTCCGCTTGTGCGTCTCGGCAAACGAGCAGAACACCACCAAGTCGTCGTGCGCGGTCTGCACCAGCCGTGATTCGAGCGGCAGCCGCAGCCCGGAGTCGAGCACGACGCGCAACAGCGGGCGACGGCGCGGCAACGCCGTGCGGTCGGTGAGCATGGGGTTGTCCACCATGACCGTGCCCACCCCGACCAGGATGGCGTCCTGCTCATGGCGCAGTTGTTGCACCTGCCAGCGCGCCTGCGGTGAGGTGATCCACTCATGGGTTCGGGTGCCGTCGTCCTGACGCGAGGGAGGCGTTGAGATCTTGCCGTCGAGCGTCATGCCGGCCTTGAGCGTCACGAAGGGCCGGTGACGGCGGATCCACTTGGCAAAGGCCTCATTGAGCTGCTGCGCCGGCCGCTGCAGGCAGCCCACCGCGACCTCAATGCCCGCCGCCCGCAGCCGTTCCAACCCATGACCGTGGACCAGCGGGTTCGGGTCGGGCATGGCCGCCACGACGCGGCGCACGCCCGCAGCAATCACGGCATCGACACAGGGGGGGGTCCGCCCGGTGTGCGAACAGGGTTCGAGGTTGATGTATAGCGTCGCACCCCGCGCCCGCTCGCCGGCATCGCGCAGGGCGAGGACTTCGGCGTGCGTCTGGCGCTCATAGTGATGGACCCCGCGCCCCACTGTCTCGTTCCCTTGGACCAGCAACGCCGCGACGCGCGGGTTCGGCGAGGCGAGAGCGCTGGTCTGCGCCGCCATCTCGAGGACCTGCTGCATGAAGTCGGTATCCGTCATTTTAGGGAATGGGGGACGCGGGGGTTGCCTTGTGATGATGTGACCGGGGACTTACGGGCGTCAAGGCGGTGGCGGCGGGCGGCCTTCCCGAGCGGGGTCCGCCCGGTTCAGCCTTTGGCGAAGAGCGCATCGATGTAGCGCTCCGCTTCAAAGGGGATCAGATCATCGGCCCCTTCACCGACGCCCACAAAGCGCACCGGCAGACCCAGTTCGCGGGCGATGGCCACGACGATGCCCCCGCGAGCGGTGCCATCCAGCTTGGTCACGACCAGGCCGGTAACGCCGGCGGCGGCGGTGAACTGGCGCGCCTGTTGCAGCCCGTTCTGGCCGGTCGTGGCGTCGAGGACCAGCAAGGTCTCGTGGGGCGCGCCCGGCACCAGCCGCTCGGCGGTGCGACGCATCTTCGAGAGTTCGTCCATCAGGTTGCTCTTGGTGTGCAGGCGCCCGGCGGTGTCGATGATCACGTAGTTACAATGGCGCGCCTTGGCGGCGGACAAGCCATCGAAGAGGACGGCCGAGGGATCAGCCCCCGATTTCTGGCGGATCACCTCGCTGCCGACGCGATGGCCCCATACTTCGAGTTGTTCGATGGCCGCGGCGCGGAAGGTGTCGGCGGCGCAGAGCAGCACGGTATGTCCCTGGCCGCGGAAGAATTGCGCCAGCTTGCCGATGGTCGTGGTCTTTCCGACGCCGTTGACGCCCACCACGAGCAGCACGAACGGCTGGCCGTCGGGAACCTCGCGGGTGCGCAGCGGGGCGGCGTTCAAAACCCGCACCAGCTCGTCCTTGATGGCGCCACGCACCGCTTCGCCGCTGGTCTGGCGATCAGCTTCCGCGCTGCGCCGAACCTGCGCCAGGACCTCGGCCACGGTGGCGGCGCCAAGGTCGGCCGCCAGGAGCAGGGTCTCGATCTCGCGCAGCAACTCCGGGCTGATCTCGGGGCTGCCCTTGAGCAGCTCGTCCACTTGTGAGACGAGTGCCTCCTTGGTCTTCTGCACCGCGCCCGCCATTTTTTGCTGCAAGCGTTCGCGCAGGCTGGGCTTGGGAGGGCCGCCGAAAAGGGTCTGAATCATAGGGAGAGTCCGGAATCGACCTGTTTTGACTATAACCGGTCGTGGAGGACGGTGGAGCGTGGCTCGCGAAGCGTTAAGTGAGCGTCCTGACTGGACTTGTTCTACGCTTGACCCTCCACGCTCCACGCTTCACGTCATACAATGTTCCCCGATGTTGCTCGCCGCCCTCATTGCCGCGGTCTCGGCCTTTCTGCTGGGCTCGATACCGTTTGGCTATTTAGTCGTTCGCCTGCGGCGTGGCGACGACATTCGCGCCCGGGGCAGCGGCAACATCGGCGCAACCAACGTTCTGCGCAGCGCCGGCAAGGTGCTGGGGGCCTTCACCCTGTTGCTGGATATCGTTAAGGGAAGTGCCGCCGTGTTGCTGGCGGAGTGGCTGGCGTGTCGTGCGGCCCACCAGCCATTTGTCTGGGTGCGGAGCGGATCGGAGTTCACCACACCCCAGTTCACCATCGTCGCCCTCGCCGAATTCCTGGTGGTTGCCGGCCATCTGTATACCCCGTGGCTGGGTTTTCGCGGCGGGAAGGGCGTGGCGACCGGACTCGGGGTGATGCTCGCGTTAGCGCCGGCGGCGGCGCTCTGCGCGTTGGCGCTCTTCATTCTGGTGGTCGCGGTGTGGAAGTACGTCTCGGTGGCATCGATCGTCAGCGCCGGCCTGTTACCCCTGCTTTTGGTGCTCTGGAGACCGGGGTTTCCCGCCAGTGTGGCGATCGCCACAGCAGTCATTTCTCTGCTCGTCATCTGGCGCCATGCCCCGAATTTGCGTCGCCTGCGGCTAGGGACTGAACCCAAGCTGGGCGCGCACACCGCAGGCAGCTCGGCATGAGCGCGATGAGTCGCCAGCGGCTGGCAGTGATCGGCGGCGGGAGCTGGGGAACGGCGCTCGCCGTGGTGCTGGGCGTCCAGCGCCCGGTGCGCCTGTGGGTGCGTGAGCCGGAGATCGCGGCCTCTATCGCCAGCTGCCGCGAGAACCCGGTCTTTCTGCCCGGCGTGACAATTCCGGAACACGTTACCTGCTCAACCGACCTAGCTGTGACCGTGGCCGATGCGCAGATCGTACTGACCGTGATGCCCTCGCACGTCTGCCGGCCGGTGATGTTGGCTCTGCGCCCGCATCTGCCCCCCGACGCCATCGTGGTCAGCGCCACGAAGGGCTTGGAGGACGGAACGCTCTTCCGGATGACCGAGGTGATCGAGGCGGTGCTGGGGGCCAGCACGCCCCTGGCGGTGCTGAGCGGCCCGAGTTTTGCGCGCGAGGTGGCTCGCGGCGATCCCACGGCGCTGGTCATTGCCGCCCGCGACCTTGGGGTTGCGCATCATCTGCAAGGCGAACTCTCCGGTCCCAGTTTTCGTTTGTACACCAGTCAGGACGTGGCCGGTGTGGAGCTGGCCGCCGCACTGAAGAACGTTATCGCCATCGCGGCAGGCATCTGCGACGGGTTGGGACTGGGATCGAACTCCATTGCCGCCCTGATCGCCCGGGGCTTGGCGGAGATGACCCGCCTCGTCTGTGCCTGCGGCGGGCGTCCGGAAACCCTGGCTGGCTTGGCAGGATTGGGCGATCTCGTCCTCACCTGTACCGGCGGATTGAGCCGCAACCGCACGGTGGGCGCCGCCCTGGGGCAGGGCCGCAAGTTGCCGGAGATCCTGGGCGAGATGAAGATGGTGGCCGAGGGCGTCAAGACGACCAGCACCGCCATCGCGTTGGCCCAGCGACATGGCGTCGAGTTGCCCATCGCCGCCCAGATGCAGCGCGTCCTCTTCGAGGGCCTCGATCCGCGCGCCGCGCTGCGTGAGCTGATGGAGAGGACGTTGAAGGCGGAGTGAAGGGGGCGTGGACGGTAGGCGGTGGGCTGTGAACGCTTGTAGCGCTCGCTGAAGTGAATCAGGGGACTTTGGCGGTCCCCGGATTCAACATCCAACAACTAACAACCAACAACCTTCACGAACAGCCGCTCGTCTCGCCGCAGTTGACGCACTTGTAGCAGGCGCCGTTGGGCACCATGATGCTGCCGCAATTGTGGCAGGCGGGAGCATCGCTGGTGGTTGCCGTACCGGGTCGGGGGTTGCTGGGAGGTGCGGCGGCAGCGGTGCGTGCGCCGGTCTCAAGCAGCGGCATTTGCCCGACCTCCTCAAGTTCCTGCTTGGCGGCGCCACGCTCGCCGTGGTCCTCAACGCCCACCGGGGGCGCCGGCACTTGGCCGAGGAACTTCAGCCCCAGCCAGCGGAACAGGTAATCCATGATGGATTTGGCGTAGCCAATTTCCTGATTGCCCGACCAGCCACTGGGCTCGAAGCGGGTGTGGGAGAACTTGTCGACCAGGAGCTTGAGCGGCACGCCGTGCTGCAGCGAGATGGAGATGGCGGTGGCGAAGCTGTCCATCAAGCCGCTGATGGTCGAGCCTTCCTTGGCCATGGTGACAAAGATCTCGCCCGGGGTTCCGTCCTCATACATGCCGACGGTCATATAACCTTCGTGACCGCCAACCTTGAACTTGTGGGTAATGGACTGCCGTTCATCCGGCAGGCGCCGCCGGTACGGCCGGGCGGCGGGAACGCTCTGCGGGACCTCCAAGGCGCCAGCCAGTACCGCGGGCAGGGCTTCACCCTTGGACTGCTCCTTGGTGGAAGCCGACATCGGCTGCACTTTCTTGCTGCCGTCGCGGTACACGGCGACCGCCTTGATGCCCAGTTTCCAAGCATCGAGGTAGACCTGCATGATGTCGTCGACGGCTGCCGCCTCGGGCAGGTTGACCGTCTTCGAGATGGCGCCGGAGAGGAAAGGCTGCGTGGCCCCCATCATGCGGATGTGCCCGGAGTAATGGATGCTGCGCGTGCCGTTGGCCGGCTTGAACGAGCAGTCGAAGACCGGCAGGTGCTCCGGCTTGAGGTGCGGAGCGCCCTCGATGGTGCCAGTGGCATCGACGTAGCCCACGATGTCGGTGGTCTGTTGCGGGGTGTAGCCAAGGCGCAAGAGGGCTTTGTCGACGCTCTGGTTGACGATCTTGATAACGCCGCCGCCCACCAGTTTCTTGTACTTGACCAGCGCCAGGTCGGGCTCAATGCCCGTGGTGTCGCAATCCATCATGAAGCCGATGGTGCCGGTGGGAGCCAGGACGGTGACCTGGGCGTTGCGGTAGCCATGACGGCTACCCATGTCCAGCGCATCGTCCCAGCACTGCCGGGCGGCTTGGAAGACCGGGTCGCTGACGTGGCGCGGGTTGATGTTGTTGACCGCTGCGCGGTGCATGCGGATAACGTCCAGCATCGGTTCGCGGTTCATGCCGAAGCCGGGGAAGTAGCCGGGCGTCTCGGGCGTGCTGAGCGCCTCGGCGATACGTGCCGACTGCAGGTAGGCCTGGCCGCACATGATGGCGGTGAGCGCGGCGGCGAAGTCGCGGCCGTTGTCGCCGTCATAGGGCAGGCCGTTGGACATCAGCAGGGCGCCGAGGTTGGCGTATCCCAGGCCCAGCGGGCGGTAGTCGTGCGAGTTGGTGGCGATGGACTCGGTCGGGTAGCTGGCGTTCTCGACGATGATCTCCTGCGCGGTAATCAGGACGTCCACCGCCTGACGGTACGCCTCGACATCGAAGCCCGACTGCGAGCCGCCGAACTTCATCAGGTTGATGGAGGCCAGGTTGCAGGCCGAGTCGTCCAGGAACATGTACTCCGAGCAGGGGTTGGAGGCGTTGATACGCGCCGTGTTCTTGCTGGTGTGCCAGCGATTGATGGTGGTGTCGTACTGCAAGCCGGGGTCGCCGCACTGCCAGGTGGCTTCGGCGATCTGCCGCATCAGCTCGCGGGCGGGCACGGTGCGCACCGGCTCGGGATTGCCGGCCACGCGGCGCAGGTGCCAGGGCAGGTCCTTCTCGACCGCCTCCATGAACTCGTCGGCGACACGCACGCTGTTGTTGGCGTTCTGGAAAAAGATGGACGAGTAGGCCTCGCCGTCGAGCGAAGAGTCGTAGCCCGCCGCCACCAGCGTGTGCGCCTTCTTCTCCTCCTTGGCCTTGCACCAGATGAAGTCCTCGACGTCCGGATGGTCCACGTTGAGGATCACCATCTTGGCGGCGCGGCGCGTCTTGCCGCCCGACTTGATCACGCCGGCAAAGGCGTCGAAGCCCCGCATGAAGCTCAGCGGGCCGCTGGCCGTGCCGCCGCCCGATAGGATCTCCTTCGAGCTGCGGATGGGCGAGAGGTTGGTGCCCGTACCCGAGCCCCACTTGAACAACATGCCCTCGGTCTTGGCGAGCGTCAGGATGCTGTCCAGCGAGTCCTCGACCGAGTTGATGAAGCAGGCCGAGCATTGCGGGCGACGGTAACCGATCTTGCCGAAGACGGCCTTGTTCTGCGTCTTCTCCCAGTACCAATTGGCGCCCTCGGCCTGCGGCTCCAGCCGGTCCACGCCGCAGTTGAACCATACCGGGGAATTAAAGGCCGCCTTTTGCGTCACCAGCAAGTGCACCAGCTCGTCGTGGAAGACGCGCGCATCTTCCTCGGAACGGAAGTAGTTGTCCTCCATGCCCCAGTCGCGAATGGTCTCGGCGACGCGAGCGATGAGGTCGCGGACGCTGTTCTCGCGCTTGGTCGCCCCCATCTTGCCGTGCAGGTACTTGGAAGCGACGATGTTGGTGGCCGTCTGCGACCAGTCCTTGGGAACGTCGATGTCCTTCTGTTCGAAGATCACCTCGCCCTTCTCGTTCTGGATGAGGGCCGAGCGCTTCTCCCACTGCACTTCGTCGTAGGGCGAGACCTTGGCCGTGGTGAAGTGCCGGCGGAAACTCAAGCCCTTGTTTTTACGGCTGCCAGGAGCGGTCCGAGGTTCAGCCGAGGTAGCCGTGGCGACCTCGGTCGTTGTGGTGCGGCGAATCTCACCCATTTCCATCTTCTCCAACGTCAACTGCTGGGCCCGATCATGCGTCGAGCGCGTTCTTGCCTGCGGGGGTCTCAACCTCGGGATCGCCAACGATGCCCGGTGCGGGGCCGACGCCAACTTCCTGCCGCGAAGCTCGATCTTTGCCTCATCGCAACCTCGACCAACAACAGGAGCGGGCCGAAATGTACGTCTATGCCTAGGGGTGTGTCAACGAAAAACCGCTATATCTGGTATTTTACACCCGGCACCCGAGGGGTGGCTCAAACTCCTGAAAAAAAGGAGCTTGATTCTCGTAGTGGCTTCTGTCGGTCACGCTGAAGTGCCAAGAGAGCCACTGCCCTACCCCCGGCAAGCCGTCCACTGATGGGTAGGCCAAGGGCTTGGGGGTACAGGACTGGTTCCGGGCGGCTATTGATCGCGTCCGGGCAGCAGCCACTGACGGAACGACAGAGCATTCACGTCGGTGAAACGCGGAGTACCGGGGGGCAGCGAACCAATATTGCTGAAATCGAGGTCGAAGTTATAACCGCGGGTGGGCGGCCCGTAGACCGTACTACAGCATTTGTAGATGCCCAAGGCCTGCCGCGAGTAAAAAAGACTGACGATCGAACCGCGATAGTTCAAGGTCTGTCCGCCCCAGTTCTCGAGGTAGCGCAAGAAATTGTGGGCACCGCCATCGGTGCCGAAGTCCCGCGTCCCCGACCAGGAAGGTTTGGGAAAGGAAAGGTTTTTGCCGGCGATGACCCCGGCGCGGACCCAGGTGGTGCTGGCAACGCGGCCGCTGGGCGACGTCGGGCTGGAGAAGCTGGAGGCGTCGTTCCACGCGTTGGAAAGGACGGTGACGGCATCGGCCATGATCGCCGCGGGAACGTGACAGGCGCCGGCCCCGTCGCTAAAGCTGCCGGCGGCGTTGTAGTCGCCGATCGTATAGACCGGATTTTCCGCCGCGACGGAGAAGCCGCCGGTGGTGGTGGTGCAATTGGCGTGGGACAGCGGCGGCAGTTTGCCGGCGGTGCCGTCCACGAGGCGCAACACGTGTCGAAAGAAGATCACCGGATTGCTTGCGGCTATGCTCGCCGCGACGCGCGTCTGTGGTGTTGCGGTGGAATCCAGAGGGGCGATGGAGCCGGCCGGAGGAAGCGGTGTCGCGCCATAGGTATCGAGGACGCCATTCCCGTCCACATCCTCGCCCGTTTCGAGAATTCCATTGGGAACGCCACTCGAGCTGCCGGGATTGATGCTGTCTTCATTGCCGAATTGCCCGGTCTCGTTCACACTGGCGCTGCCGAGAGCCGGATTGTGATTGCCGCGCCGGTCGGAGAAGTAAAAGATGTAGCCCGAGTTATTGACCGCTTGGCCTCCACTGGTGCCAATGATGCCGGCGAACCACGATTGCAAGTTTCCGACATCAAGGTCCACCGCATTCATGACGCCCGCGAGGGCCACCGTGGCGGGGCCGGAGATGTCGCGCACCTCGCCCTCGCGCGTGTCGTAGAAATTAATGGGCTGGTAATCGGTGGAGGTGACACTGCCGGCGACGGCTCCGGGCTTGAGTTCCTCGAGGCGCAGAATGGGCTGGTACGTGATGCCGTTCAACGTGCAGGAACCGGCGGCCTCGATGCCCTGGGCAAGGATCTCGGAGGTGACGTCCTGCCAGCCCCCGAGGGCGTTCTGCAGCGCGATTTGAACAAAGCCGCCTAGGAGCGGCGTGCCGGCAGGCACGACGGAATTGGCGTCCGCTCCTGGGCCGAGTGCCGTGGCCACCGGGGGGTGACAGGCATCGGGGGTCAGTACGAGGGTCGCATCCAGCGCGACGCCAGTGCCGCCGGGCAGCGCCGCCAAGGTGTCGGAGAACAGCACGCGCAAGCTGGCTTGGTTGTACAGTCGCTCGCGGCCGATATTGGAGCCCGGGGCCTCGCCGGCCGGAGGACGACGGATGACCTCGATGGGGGTAGCCCCGGCCAGGGCAACCGTCAGATTCAGCTTGCGGGCCCCCGTGATGCGATTGCGAATGTTGCCGTTGTAGGTACTCAGGGAAATGTTCTGCCAGTTGGAGTTAGGGCTGCTACCCCGACCGCCGGTCAGACTGCCTTCCGATTGCGTCAGGCCGCGGTAACGGCCTGGCACGGTGAACATATTGACCGTGCCGTTGTAGTAGGAGGTGTTGGGCCAACCATTGGAGAGCTGCGTGCGGATGATGTCGCCATAGGCCGTCACGTTCTGCGACAAGGTGAGGGTGGAGCCGTCACCTTCCGCGAGATAAAGGTCGCCGTTGGTATGCACCCGGCCGCCGAAATTGAAGTTCGGACCGGCGAAAAATGACAGGTCGTTGTCCGAGAAGATGCCGAACTCGAAGACCGGCACCGAGACTTCCTGCACCGTGCGGGTCAGGCGCACCTCACTCTGGCTGTAGCCGTTGGCACGCACCTTGAGGGTGAAGGGTGTGATCAGGCCGGTAAGCCCCACCAAGGGTCCGGTGCCGCCGATCACCCCCTGGGTGGATCGCAAGGTGCCATCCGGGTTGGTCTGGTAGCTGATGGTGTACTCCGGGAAGGTGATGCCCGGCAGCGAGGGCTGACTGGCGGGAGTGACCAAGGAAGAGATTTGCGCCGCGGTGGGCGAGGCGTAGACGGAGAACAAGCCGGCAATGTCGGCGCTCATTTTCTCCAAGCCGCCTTGTGCGGCGTAGTACACGGTGGCGTTGTCGCGATCACTGGCGGCGGTGCGCTGTTCCCCGGTCACCACGCGGTACAGTGCCAGGCCCAGCAGGGAAAAGATGAGTGTGAGCAGCAGAACGGCGGCCAGTGCCATGCCGTTCTGGCGCCGACCATGCCGCGAATCACGCCGTGAAGCACGCCCGGGCAGGCGGCGTTGAGTCGCGCGGGCGAGCGTGGAAATCGGGCGGTCGATCCCGGTTGTGGTGTTGGCGTGTGACATGTCCCCCTCGCGATTTCTCTCGTGCCGGCTTCAGCCGCGGGCTCAGTCGTAACGGTTCTTGTAAGCCAGATTGCGCACTGTCACGGCCGTGGTCAGGGTGCCGCTGAAAAATTCATGGGTCCGCCGCGCCGGACGCAGGCTGCGCAAACTGAGCAGAATGTTGACCTGGCGGATCTGGTTGGGCGTGGCGGGGGAGACCACGTCGCTCTGGTTGGCGAGCAAGGCGCCAGAAGTGGGGCTGTCGTAGTCGTATGTGAACTGCAGACTGGTCACCCCGTCGACGACCTCGACCGGCGGCAGCGCACCGTACTGCCGCATCAGTTTGGGATTGGCGGCGTCGGTGTTGTCGAGGTAATAGGTCACCAGGGCGAGCTTAAAAGCCGAGGTTGGCGGGTACACCGGCGGCGTGCCGGGCGAGGCCAGTTGGGAGATGGTACCGCTCGTGGCGGTGCTCTGGTTGATGCCCCAGGGATCGCCGGTGGCGAAGCGGACCAGGTGATTGGCGCTGTCCACCGCCGTCACCATGCCCAGCGCGGCGCCATTGGAGTTGCTCAGCATGATCAGATCATTCACCTTCACTTGCGAGGGTCCCGAGCTGATGTTGGTGCCGGCGTCCACGGTGATTTGGGTGCCGTCGGCGCTGATCGCGGTCAGCGGGGTCTGACCGAGTAGCGAGCCGCCGTCCATGGCCAGAATGGTGATCTCGTCGGTGGGTCGGCCGCTGACGAGCGGCCCCAATCCCGGTCCCGTGGTCAGGATGGTCAGCGTGCCGGTGGGGGCGGGAAAGGTCTGTGTGCCCCAGCCGGGGCGGGGAATGGCCGGCAGTCCGCTGCCGGCGCGCAATGGAATCCCGCCGATCGGAACGCCGCTGCCCGCACCGGTGAGATCGCGCGCCATGAGGTTAGTGGCGGCGCGCAGATTCTCATTGATCTGCGCCCGTTCCGAGATGGCCGCGGTGAGGTAGAAGAGCTGATCCGAGATGCGGACCGCGCTCAGCAGCACGATCAGGCCGACGGCCATGGCGATCAGCAGCTCGATCAGCGAGAAGCCGCGCCCACCGCTCCCCTGGCAGCAGGTGGTGGTGGGCTCGCCAGCGGGGCGTCCGGTTTTAGGTGTAGGGCGATACATAGGTTGTCAGCGTCACGTCGCGCACGTAGCCACCGGCGGTGGCGTAGCGGATGGTGACGGTCACTTGCTTGAGGTTTGCCGCTATGGTGGTGATCACTACCTTGCGCTGGAAGGCGGTCAGCGGCACACTGACGCCGTCACTCAATAGACCGTCCGGTCCGGGCACGGGAACGGTCTGCAATCCGGCGGCGGCGTCATCGAGCGTGCCGAAGATGCCGTCGGCGCCTGCCTGGTAAAGGGGCGTGAAGCCCTCGACGAAGATGCAGGACGCCCCGCCGCTGAGCGGACAAATGGAATCGAAGCTGAGGTTCTGTGTGTTGAGCGTGGTGGTCACGCTCTCGATGGTCTCGCGTGCCTTCTGACGCGCGACGGTATCCTGCTGCGCCGACTGGACCAGCAGCACCGAGTGGCCCACCGCAAACGCGAGCGTCAACAGGCCCAAGGAGAGCAGAATGGTGGCGATCATCACCTCGAGCAGCGTGAAGCCGCGCTCCCTGACGCCGGTCGAGTGCCGGCCGGGATCCAGCCGGCGACGCGCGGCTGATGGGTGCCCGCCGCAGTGCCGGAACTTAGTGAGTGAATACAGTGCCGTCATAACGGTAGGCGCGTAACCCGCCGGTTGCCCCCATCAGGGTCACGGCCCGGGCGGTGTCGGGTCGTCCCGCCAAGCCGAGAAATAGCGAGCCATTCATCCACTGACCGTTCACGTCGACCACTGAGCCGTCGCTCTGGAAATAAAGGATGCTGGTCGCCACTCCGGCGAACTCGATCGCATAGCTGTTGCCGAAACCCTCCGGAGTGTCAGGCAGGCCGGGAAAGAGGATAAACGCCGCGGTGTAGGGGAGCAGCGTGTCGCTCAACTGCGTCTCGCCAGTGGGTTGCTCCTCGCGAAAGATTTGAATCTCATTGCGTCCCACGAAGCTGACGCGCATCATGCGGCGCTGATCGACGGCGAGTTCGCGCGCGTTCGCCAGCACCGTCTCCAAGGTGCTCAAGGCGGCATCGGCTTTCACCCGTGGCAGAAGATTGTTGAAGCCCATTCCCGTGATGGCGCCCAGCACCCCGATCACCGCCACGGTCACCAGCATCTCGGCGAACGTAAAGCCGCGGCTGTGCGGCATCGTTGGCCGCTCGTCACCGACCCGGTGCTTTCTGAGGGAGGGACTCATGGCGTTATGGGAATGCTGCGCCTGTCGAGCACGCAGCGTGCCATCAGCCGACCTGGGACACGGGCCGCCGACGGGAAACCCACAGGGACTCGGCAAGTGATACCAGCAGCGTCTGTTAGGGGGGAGATAAGAATGCGACGATGAGCAGTCAGCGCCGCGCAGACCGTAACGTGGGATTGTGGCCCCGCCTGCGGGCGGGGCGAATTTGTGACGCTTTGAGTCGACCAGTAAGACACGTCGCGTCTCGCACGGTGTGCAGGATAAATCACCTGTACTTATAACGAACGAACGGCACCTTTTCTTTACGCCGCCCACGGCGGGCGGTTCGTGTGCCGCCCCGCGCGGCAGCGCCGGGTGGTAGCATCACGTCATGCTGGCGGCAGGACCACAATCATGGGTGCCGGGTTCAGGCCGGGACGCCGAAGCGGATGCCTTGGCCCTCTACGACGCTCATGCCGCCGAGGTTTTGCGTTACGCCCGCCGTCTGGCGCGCGATACGGGGCTGGCTGAAGAAGCGGTGCAGGAGACCTTTCTCCGCTGCTACGTCGAGCTGACCCGCGGCGACTTTCTTCCCAGTCGCGCCTGGCTGTTCCGCGTAACCCGCAACTTCCTGCTCGATGAGCGCAAATCGTATGCCGCCCGTCATGGGGTCAGCCTTGAGGCGATCGCTCACTTGGACGATTGTCGGCAGAATCCGGAAGCCGCCTACCGATGTGGCGAGCTGGTGCGTGCTTGGAGGGGGGTCCTGACGCGGCGAGAACGCGAATGTCTGCATCTGCGGGTCCAGGGCTGGCGCTATCGGGAAATCGGCGTCCGCTTGCAGATTCAGGGCGGTACGGTCGCCGCCTTGCTGGCAAGGGCGCTGGGCAAATTACGGCGGCGTATGTCAGGGGAGGACGAGCCGCGATGAGCCAATCACTCTGGGGGGTGCTGACACGAGGTGATTGGAGGGCGGCGTGGGATGCCGTGCGCATCCGGCTAGGCCGCGACGAAGCGGCCGTGCGACGGGGGCGACGCCGGTTGCAGCAAGCCCTGCGCGAGATGCAGCCAGTGCCGGCACGCCACCCCCTGCGCCTGGTGGCGCCGCCGCCGCCGCAGCTGCGGCGGCGCGAAATCCTGCGCCGCGAGTTGAACATCTATCTGGGGCCCCAAGTGGCGGCCGCGCTGGTGGCGCGCGCGGCGGGGCGGGGCGATGAGTGCGCGGAGTTGCTGGGTGCGGCGCGCCCGATGCTCGAGCTGTTCCTGGGAGGGCAGGCCGCTGCTTCCATCGCCCAAAGGCTGGCGTGGCTGAGTCGCCCCGATCACAGTCTGGTCCTGCAGGTCGTGCCGGATCCCCTCTGATGCTCTTATCCGCCCGACCCCCCAGTCTGGCTCTGCCGCGGCGCCTGTTGTTGGCATCGGTGGCGTTCATGTCCGTGGCGGTCGTTGTGCATGTCGCATGGTTACTGAACGGGCAGCCAGACTGGTTGCTACGTGGCTACTTCGATTACCCCAACGCCCTGTTCCTCATCGGCTGCACGGTTTTCGAGCTGATCCTGTGCCGCCGCGCTTGGCGCGCCTTCCAGCCCGGTGCTCCGCTGCGTCGGGCTTGGGCAGCCATGACGGTGGCCGCTGCTCTGCATATGACCGGTATGGTCGGGTCGCAGATCTTGGGCGTGGATTCTGCGTTGAACCCGCTGCACTACTGGCACGAGGCTGCGCTGGGACTCACTTGGCGTCCCGCCGCTCTGGCGATTCAAGGGTCGCTGTATATGACGGTTTTGAGTGTCGGGCTCTGGCTCGTGGACCAGGTCTACCGCAGGGCGGGATTGGCCGCAGCGCTGCGCGGTTCCGACTTCCTGCTGATGGGGCTGGCGGTGCTCTATACGGGGGTGGTCCTCAAGCAGGTGATGGACGCCCATCCCCGGCTTACACTCCTCAACGTGGGTGACTGGAGCAATAACCCGCTGCTCTGCATTCTCCTCTTGCAAGCCATCCGATTGCGTCGCTCCGTGCAGCGAACCGCAGGCGGATTAATCGGTAACTGTTGGAATGCTTATCTGATCGGCATTTTTTTGACCTTGGTGGGCAGCATGGGCTTGTGGGCGAGCGCCTACGGCCATCTGCCCTACCCGGAGGGTGCATTCACATGGTATGTCTGGAGCAGCGCCATGGCCGCGTTTACTCTCGGGCCGGCGTACCAAGTAGCCGCCATTCGCATGGCCGCTGAGCGCGATGCCACGGATCTGACTTTGGCAGCTGGCCGGTAGACACACCAGAGTGCCCGATCCGGCATGCGAGCAGGCCCCTGCATGGGCACCCCTCCGCGGCGCGCCAGCCGAGGTCGAAGAGGGCGGCCGGAACAATTTCAGGTGTGGCGCCGTGCTACGGCTTCGATAGCAAGTCCGCTTTGCCGGTGGCGAGGTCCACGGGTACCGAGACGTGTTCATGCACGACCAGCCACTGGCCTTTGATTCGGCGGAACACGTCGGTGACGCGCAGCACGACTTCGATGGGGCTGCCGTCCTTGAGCTTGCCGCTGACATGGTCAATCGAGTGGCTGTAGGCAAGATTCCCGGAAGCGGTAATTTTCAATTCGGTCCGATCAAAGTCAACCGGGCCGTCGAACATGTCGAGAAAGCCCTGCCAATCTTTCTCGTAAGCAGTCCATCCTACATACTGCCGCGGCGGGATGACGTCAAAGGCCAACAGCTCATCGCCCGGGGCGTAAAACGACATGATCTTGTTGGCATCCTTGGCGTGGATGGCGGCCATCAGCGCGTCGATGCGTGCGCGAATGGCGGTTTCGTCCGTCGTCTTGCCGTGCGCGAGCTGCACCAGCGGCAGGATGGCGACGGCAACTGCGAGCACAACGATCCAAGCAGCGGTTCCTTTTCTGGCGGTTACCTTGTTCATGGAGAGGTCCTTTCGTGCATCCGTTCAGGCGGGCGGTCATCCGCCCGCAGATAGCGCCGATCCTACATTGCCCAATCGGTCTGTCAAGCGCGCGCGGCTGATCGCCCCTCCAGAGTCGGGGGCAACGCGGGTGGGAGACCCAGCACCGGCCTACGACGGGTTATCGGCTTCCGGGGCGTTGAGTTGCGGCACGGCCACCAGTTGAATGCCTACCAGCAAAATCAGCGCGGAGACGTAGGCCCACAGCAACAGCGTCACCGAGATGGCAAACGGTCCATAAACGTCGTGGAAGTTCAGCCAGGGCAGGGTGAGGATGTAGAGATACTTCGAAATCTCCCAGAGCACGCCCGCCAGCACGGCGGCGGGTAGCGCCTGGCGCGCCGAGACGTGGACGTTGGGTACCCGCCAGTAGATCAGGAAGAAGACGGCGATGGTAATAGGCACGGCGCCAGCGCGGATCATCACGGTCGAGAGAAGTTCGATCAGGCGGCTCAGTGCCGCACTGTCGTGCGGGCTATGCCGCAGCAGGTAGTGCGCCAGGCGGGTGGAGTAGGTCTCGGTGAGCGCGGTAAAGGAGGCGGAGAGCATGCCCAGCACGCCGCAGCTGAATGCCAGCCCGATGGCCACCGCCCAGTTATGAAAGTAACTGCGGTTACGGGGCGCTTCCCAGATGCGGTTCAGGGCGACTTCCAGGGGTAGGAAGATCCCCGTGCAGGTCACCAGCAGAATGACCAGCGAGACGTACTGCGTGCGTTGGTGGTGTTCCACCACTTGCTGCAAGTTGTTCAGGATGAAGCTGCGGGTGTGATCCAGTCCGGCGTCATTCACCGGCAGATAGGAGCCCACCAGCGTCACCAGCCCGCGATAGAGCGAACGCGAGCGCAGCACGCTACGCGAGAACGTCAACAGCAGGACGATGAAGGGGAAGAACGACAGCAGCGCATGCGCCGCGATGGAAAACGCGAAGGTGTGGGTCTCGGTGGCCGAGAGGTAAGCGAAGGTGCGACGCCAGCGCGCCGGAGGTGGTACGGCGGGTTGGGAGAACAGAGCCAATGAATTCAGTGTAACGGAGACGGACCGCGCGGCAGGACGCCCACCTCAGCCGAGAGCGGCGACCGACACCGCGAACGTGGCATGGTTCGCCGCGGCGGGTTGCGAGGCGCGCCGCATGGCGGCGAAGCGCCCGTGCTGTGCCAGCAGCTCCGCCGGGGGGCCGTACTCCACCACCCGCCCTTCTTCCAGCACCACCACCCGGTCGGGCTGCAGCATGGAGGTCAGACGATGGGAAACGATCAGCGTGGTGCGCCCGCGCATCAGCGTCTGCAACGCCTGGTTGACGGCCTGCTCGCTCTCCGGGTCGAGTTGCGAGGTGGGCTCGTCGAGGATCAAGATGCGTGGATTGCGTAGCAGCGCCCGGGCGATAGCCAGCCGTTGTCGCTGACCGCCGGACAGTGCGGCGCCGCGTTCGCCGACGCGCGTCTGGTAACCCGCCGGGAAGCCGAGAATAAACTCTTCTGCCTGGGCGCAACGAGCCGCCTCGCGGATCTCCGGCAGCGAGGCGTTGGGGCAGGCGTAGCCAATATTTTCCGCAATGCTGCCCTCGAGCAGAACGCATTCCTGCAGGACGACCGCCATGTGCTCGCGCAATCCGGTGCGTGAGAGGCTGCGCACGTCGTGTCCGTCCAGAGCAATCATGCCGTGCTGCGGCTCATGAAAGCCCAGCAACAAATCCACCACGGTGGTCTTACCGCCTCCGCTCGGGCCCACCAGCGCCAGCACCTCGCCCGGCTCGACTTCGAAGGAGACGCCGCGCACGCCGCGCTGTCCGCAGCCAGGGCTCTCCGCCGGGGGGGTACCTGCGGTGCCCGCGTATTCAAAGCTGACGTTCCGGAAAGCGATGGCTCCGCGCACGCTTGGCAATCGCAGTCCGGCGGAGTGCTCCTCACCCGGCGCCGCAAGAAGATCAAACGCTCCCAGTGCGGCGACCAGATTCTTACACACGGAGCTGTAGACGCCGCTCAAGCCGGAGAGGGGTCCATAGAGCAGGGCGGCGAATCCGGCGGCGGCCATCCAAGTGCCGGGCGTCATCTGGCCATGTAATACAAGGACGGCCCCGTAGAAAAGGACGCCAGCACGCCCCGCCAAGCTCAAGACGTTCTTGCAGGCGCCATAGCGGGCATCCACCCAGACCAGTTTCCAGAGTTGCTTGAAGACTTTGCCGGACGCGTCCTCGTACCGCGCCATCTCGCGCGATTCGGCCGCCAGGGATTTTACCGTCTTGATGCCGCTCAGCACCTCGTAGACGCGGCGGTAGACACTGCTCCAGGCCTCCTGCACGAACTCCTCCTCGCGTACGGTCTCGCGCGTCGCGCGCAGGGTCAGCCAGAGGAACAAGGGGACGGGCAACAGGGCCACTGCCGCCAGGCGTGGTGACAGCCGCACCATGAAAAACGCCATCAGGAGCAGGTTGGCGAGGTTGGGAGCGAGCGACTGCAGGAGGTCGGCAAGCAATTGGCCCAGCGCCCCGACGCCGCGGTCCACCCGCGTCATGACATAACCGACGCCGGTGTCCTGATGAAAGCGGAGCGGTTGATGGAAGAGGTGCTCGAGAACCCGTCGCGAAAGGGCGAAGCTGGCGTCGAAACGCACGCGGTTGGTCAACCCCGTCAGCGCGGTTTGCGTCGCTTGACACAGCAGGTTGACTCCCACCAGCCCGGTCACGGCGCAAGCGGCCAGCCGCACACGCGAGCCGCCATGACTGCCGCCGACCAGCAGGTCGATCAAGTAGCGCAAGAAGAGCGGCTCGGTGGCCCCGGCCAGCGCGCCGAGCAGGCCGACGGCCAACCCCAGCCCGATCCATCCGCGGTAAGGGCGCAGATGCAGGAGCGCGGGCCGCCATCGTCGCCGCAGAGGCTGCACCGCAGCAGTCGGATCAATCGCGTTGGGCATCCGGGGCTGAATCTTCTTCACTCCGAAACGAGCATAGAGAGCAAGCGGGGTGTTGCGACTCCACCGGATTCCGCGGGGAATGTAGATAAAGACCTTAGAGGCGTCTCACCTCTGGACGGCCGCCGAGTCACTGACCCTCGTGTTCCGCTATACTCGATCGTTCCTGCGCCGTTTTCCTGGGAGAGTCATGAACGCCAATTTGCGTCGTCTCACACTTCTGTCCGTCGCTTTCCTGGTCTGCCTGCTGGCATTGCCGCGATTGGCTTCGAGCCAGGCCGCCGGCGAAGCCGATCATTTGCGCGGATTTTCCGCCGATGATGCCCGCGCGGAGGCGGGTTGGGAAGCGAAGTTTCGCGCTTTGCCGCAGCCGACGATCATTCGCGCCACCATGCAGCATCTTTCCGCGTTGCCGCACGAGTTGGGCTCGCCACGCGACCACGAGAATGCGGAGTGGATTCTCGCCAAGTTCAAGTCTTTCGGAATTGACGCTCACCTGGAAAAGTTCGAGGTGCTGTTCCCGACGCCCAAGGAACGCCTGGTGGAGTTGCTCGAGCCGGAACGCTACACGGCACAACTGAAAGAGCCGGCGGTAGCGGAAGACCCCAACTCGACCGACCCCGGACAACTGCCCACCTACAACGCCTACTCCGCCGACGGGGATGTCACCGGACAACTGGTGTATGTCAACTACGGCGTGCCGGCTGATTACGAGGTGCTGGCGCAGCAGGGCGTGGATGTCAAAGGGAAGATCGTCATCGCGCGTTACGGCGGCAGTTGGCGCGGCATTAAGCCCAAGGTGGCCTATGAGCACGGCGCCATTGGCTGCCTGATCTATTCCGATCCCAAGGATGACGGCTACGCGGCCGGCGACGTTTATCCGAAGGGTCCCTACCGCCCGGCGCAGGGCGTGCAGCGGGGCAGCGTCATGGAGATGGAACTCTATCCCGGCGACCCGGAAACACCCGGCACGGGCTCGGTGCCGGGCGCCAAGCGTCTCCCGCTCGACCAAGTACAGAACCTGCAGAAGATTCCCGTGCTGCCCATTTCCTACGGCGATGCCCTGCCGTTGCTCAAGGCCCTGGCCGGGCCGGTGGCGCCCGCGGAATGGCGCGGGGCGCTGCCCATCACCTATCACCTCGGCGGTGGACCGGCGGTGGTGCACCTGGTGGCTAAGTTCAACTGGAACATCGTCCCGCTCTATGACGTGATCGCCACCATCCCGGGCAGCACCTACCCCGATCAGTGGGTGATTCGCGGCAACCACCATGATGCCTGGGTCAATGGAGCAGAGGATCCGCTGAGCGGGCTGTCGGCATTGCTCGAGGAGGCGCGCGGCTTTGGCGAGCTGCTCAAGCAGGGCTGGCGACCCAAGCGGACCATCATCATGGCGGCTTGGGATGGCGAGGAGCCGGCGTTGCTCGGTTCGACCGAATGGGCCGAGACTCATGCCGACGAACTGAGCCAGAAGGCGGTGGCCTACATCAACTCCGACACCAACGACAAAGGCCACCTCAACGTGGCAGGCAGCCACGGCTTGGAGCGCTTCGCCAACGAGTTTGCCAAGGACATACCCGACCCGGTCAACGGCGCCTCGGCGTGGACCAAGGTACGTGATCTCGACCTGAAAAACGCGACCGGCGATGCGAAAAAGGAATTACAGCAGCGGCCCGACCTGCGCATCGAGGCGCTGGGTTCCGGCTCGGACTACTCGCCCTTCCTGCAGCATCTGGGCGTGGCTTCCTTGAACCTTGGGTACGAGGGGGAGGCGGGCGGCGGCATCTACCACTCCATCTACGACAGCTTCTACTGGTACACCCACTTCTCCGACACCACCTTCGTCTATGGACGCGCGCTCGCCCAGACGGCGGGTACCGCGGTCATGCGATTGGCCGACAGTGACGTCCTGCCCTTCGAGTTCACCGATCTCGCCGACACGGTCAACAAGTACGTCGGAGAGCTGAAAACGCTGCAGCACGATGCCGCGGGCACCCCGAGCTTCGATTTCAGCGGCTTGGAGGCAGCAACCAGCGCCTTGCAGAAGGCGGCGGCGGACTATGGCGCCGCCTACCAGGCGGCCGCGGCGGACGGCAAGTTGTACGCCGGTTCTGACGCCGATCGCGCCCGGCTCAACCAACTGCTGTTCCACAGCGAGCGCGCGCTCCTCAGTCCGGCCGGCCTGCCGCGACGGCCCTGGTACAAGCACCAGCTCTATGCCCCCGGCTTCTATACCGGCTATGGCGTGAAGACGATGCCCGGCGTGCGCGAGGCGCTGGAACAGAAAAACTGGCAGGAAGCCGCGAGCGAACAGGCGGTTGTGGTCACCGCCCTGCGGAGCCTGACCGCGGCGATCGAGCACGCGACGGCGCTGGTCGAAAAGTAAAGCGTGACGGTAGGTGGTAGGCGGTGGACGGTAGGCGGTTATAGGCTCTACGCTCCCCGCTTTACATCTTCACGCCACCACCGTCGTCAGATACGCGGCCAGGGCGTCGGGATCGACGTTGCCGCCGCTGACGACGACGCCCACCTTTTTATAGGTGCTTAGTGAGCCGCTCATCAGCGCCGCCACGCCCACGGCTCCCGAGGGTTCCGCCAGGATCTTCACGCGGAGCAGCAGGAGCTGCAGCGCCGCGATGGTTTCCAGGTCGGTGACGGTCAGGACCTGGCGCACATGATGCTGCATGACGGGGAAGGTCAGCGCGCCGGGCTGCACGGTGCGCAAGCCGTCGGCGATGGTGGGATTGTCGGTGATGGGAGTGATCTGGCCGCGCTCCAGCGAGAGCTTGGCGTCGGCGGCGGTGGCTGGTTCCACCCCGTAGACGTGCAACGACGGCTGGACAGAGTGCGCCGCCAGGGCGCACCCGGAGATCAAGCCGCCGCCCCCGATGCACACCACCAGGGCGTCCATGTCGGGGACTTCTTCCAGTAATTCCAGTGCGGCCGTCCCCTGTCCGGCGATGACCTGCGGGTGATCAAAGGGGGGGACGAGCACCCGCCCTTGGTTTTGCACGAGTTCGCCGGCGAGGTCTTCCCGGCTCTGGCGGGCACGGTCGTAAACGTGCACCCGGCCCCCGAAGTCACGCACCGCCGCCAGCTTGGTGCGTGGAGCATCCTCCGGCATGACCAGGTCGGCTTCGATGCCGAGATTGCGGCTGGCGAGCGCCACCGCCTGCGCGTGATTGCCGCTCGAGAAGGCGACCACGCCGCGCTGCCGCTCCTCGGTGGTGAGCTGCAGCAACCGGTTCATCGCGCCGCGGTACTTAAAGGCGCCACCGCGCTGGAAGTTTTCGCACTTGAGATACACCTGCGTTCCGCACCGCACGTCGAGGGAGCGGGAATGGAGCACCGGGGTACGGACGATGTAGGGCGCCAGTCGGGCGCGGGTGGCCTGGAGTTCGGCGGGGGTCAGGGTGAGCATGGGGCAGATCGCTAGCCGCGCAGATCGGGGTGCAGCGTATGCCATCGCGTTGCGGCTTCATAGGCACCGGCGATGTGGAGAACGGTGTCCTCGTGCAGAGGCGCGCCGATCACCTCCAGACCGATGGGCATCTTTTCCGGGCTGACGCCCATGCGAACCGCGACGCCCGGCATCCCCAGCAGGTTGGTCGCTCCGCCACTTTGATAGTTCTTCGTGGTCTTGGTGGGCGCGAGGTGTTGCGCCTTGCGGCGGACTTCGGTCTCCTCGTCCTGGGTGGCGAAGTCCACGTCCGCAAGCGGCGCGATCTCGTCTTCGCCGGGCACCAGCAGGGCGTCGAAGTGCTGCAAGTAAGCCGCCATACCGTGCTGCGCCGCGCGCCGCACCCGCATGGCGCGCAGGTAGTCCACGCCCTTGACCTGCGTGCCGGCATAGAGGCCGATCTTCTGGCCGTCGTCGGCCAGGCTCTGGAAGGCGGGGGATTCCAGCAATGGCTCGAAGGCGGAGGCGGACTCCACGTCGAGGATGGTGTTGGCTGCCGCGCTGTACGGGAACTCCGGAAGACTGGTTTCAACCAGGGTCGCGCCCAAGCCACGGAAGACATCCAGGGCCGCAAGGTAAGCGGCTTTCACCGCCGGGTCAGCGTCCCTGGAATCCACCGGAAAAAAGCCGAGCCGCATGCCGTGCAAACGACGCGGGCCGGGCCTGTGGTGAAACGGCTGCGGCAGCGTGCTGTCGTCGGCGGGGTCGGGGCCGGCGATGGCGGCTAGGATCAGCGCCAGATCGCCGACGCGGCGTGCCATGGGCCCCACCTTGTCCAGCGTCCAGCTCAGCGTCATGGCTCCGGCACGGCTCACGCGCCCGTAAGTGGGGCGCAGGCCGGCAATGCCGCAATAAGTGGATGGATTGATGATCGAGCCCCACGTTTCGGTTCCGATCGCAAAGCCCACCAGGCCGCCGGCGACGGAGGCTCCGGAACCGCTCGAGCTGCCTCCAGTCCAGCGCTTAGGGTCCCACGGGTTGCGCGCCGGTCCGGTCAGCGCAGCGGAGGCGCTGCGGTAATCGCCGCCCCCCGCCAGCTCGATCATGGCCAGCTTGGCGAGCAGTACGGCGCCTGCGGCGCGCAGCCGCGCGACGACAGTCGCGTCCGCGGCGGGCACGCGATCCGCGAACGGCGGCGCGCCCCATGTCGTGCGGATGCCGGCCGTGTCGAGCAGATCCTTGGCGCCGTACGGGATGCCATGCAGCGGCCCGCGATCATGACCGGCGGCGAGCTCCTGATCGGCACGCCGCGCCTGCTCGCGCGCCAGGTCATCGGTGAAAGTGACCACCGCATTCAAGCGCGGTCCAAAACGATGCAGGCGCTCGAGGTAAAACTCGGTGAGCTGCAGCGAGGTGAAGGCGCGGCGACGCAGCCCGGCGCCGAGTTCCTGCACGCCGGCAAATGCCCATGACGGGGAAAGTGGTTGCGTCATACGTCAGCTCTTGGACTCCACCGGGGCGCGGAAGATGAACGCCGGCCCCAGATCATAGGGCAGCGGGAACTGGTGCAGGTGGGCAAGACTCTTGGCGTGGTCCGGCAGTGTTGTGCGGTACTGCTCCATCTGTGATGGGGTGAGTGGCGTCGCAGAGTCCGACACCGCTGACGGCGCGGCACTCGCCAGGCCGGAAACAGCAAGGGCAGGCGCTGCCAAAGCACCCAACGCCATGCTTCCCGCCAGCGTGCCCAAGCGACGGCGCGACAATTTAGACATGCACGGAAGTATACAGAACGGTTGTCGGTTGTCAGTTTTCGGTTGTCAGCTGACTGCTAACAAGCTCAACGGATGGATGACTCCAGTTTTGTTCCAACGTCGGCTGCAGTCCGTGAACGCTGGCATCCTGTTTCATCGAAGGCCGCGATCGAGGTCGACGTTGTTCGACTGCTGTTCGCGTTCAACTGCTGTGCTTGTCGCTGACAACCGACAACCGTTTCGTCAACCATTCCCGTGTGGCGCGTGTTGTTGCGGGGCGGGGTCGACGTTCTTGGAGCGCATGGGCTCTTGCAGCCGGAACAGGTGGTTGAGCGGGCCGCGGCCCTTGCCGATCGGGTAGGCCTGACGCAGGGCGGCGGTCACATAGGCTTTCGCCTGAACGATCGCGTCGCTCATCTTGCGACCGTGGGCCAGATTGGCGGCTAAGGCGGACGAGAAGCTACAGCCGGTGCCATGGTCGTGCGGGGTCCGGATACGGTCGCCACTGTAGTTGAGTGTGGTGACGCCGTCAAAGTACACATCAATGGGCTTGTCGAGGTGACCGCCAGTAACGACCACGTTCGGGGTGCCGAAACCGCGTAAGGCGTCGGCGGCAGCTTGCATCTGGGCCAATGTGCTCACCTCAATGCCGGTCAGCGATTCCGCTTCGGCCAAGTTGGGCGTGATCACCGTCACCAGCGGGCAGAGCCTCTGCTGCAGGGCCTTGATGCCTTTGGCATCCAGCAGCGGTAATCCCGAGGTGGATTGCAGGACCGGATCGAGGACCACCGATTTGAGCGAAAACTTTTCGATGCTGCGCGCCACCACTTCGATGTTGGCAGCGCTGCCGAGCATGCCGATCTTCACGGCACGCGGGGCGATGTCGCTGAGCAGGCACTCCAGTTGTTCCTCCAACAGATCCGCCGCCACGGCCTGGTATCGGCGCGTCGCCGTAGTGTTTTGGACAGTGATCGCGCTGATACATGCCACCCCATAGCAGTTGTTGGCGGCCAGCGACTTGAGATCGGCCGAAAGACCCGCCCCCGAGGTCGGATCGAACCCGGCAATCGTCAATACGACGGGAATCGGCGAGGAGAAAGCAGGCATGTGAAGCAAACACCTCCGACCGGACGCGAGCATTCGGAACTCAACTATGTATGCGGGACGCCCCCGGATTGCAAGCGAAAAGGACGCCGGAGATGGTGGGAGGTGGGGTGTGGAGCGTGAAAGCAGAAGGCGGAAGGGCAAAGGTCGGCTATAGCTCTGCTCCTCCGCGGCTCTCCGCTCTCGCCCCTTGGCCTTGGATGGTAGAAGGTTCCCGGCATTCTGAACAGCGACCCGCGCCGCCGTGTCGCGCCAGACAACTCGGGGCGGGCAGAACGGCTCTGTGTGTTCACATGTTGGGCATCATTCCTGCAGCCGGCTTGGGCTCCCGCCTGCAGCCGTTAGGCTGCTCCAAGGAGTTGTTGCCGGTTGGCAGGTCGCACGACGGCGGGGCGCCGAAGGCAGTGATCGAGTTCCTGCTGGAACGCATGCTTTTGGCCGGGGCCGATCGGATCTGCATCGTCATCTCCGGCGAGAAGACCGATATTGTCCGCTACCTCGCGCGTTCCACCTGGCCGGCGTTCCTGTTTTTCGTGGCGCAGCCGCAACCGAGGGGGTTGTGCGACGCCGTGTTTCGCGCGATGCCGTGGGTGCGCGCCGACGAGCCCGTGCTGATGGGCCTTCCGGATACCGTCTGGTTTCCCGGCGACGCCTTCTGTCGGGTACCGGATGAGACTCTCCATTTGATTACATTCCCGGTGGACCGGCCGGACCAGTTCGATGCCGTCAGGTGTACCTGCCCCGGAATCGTCGAACGCGTCGAGGTGAAATGCGATGGTGCGCCGGGACGGCGCGTGTGGGGCGCAATAACCGGTCCGGGCGTTACCTGGTTGCGGCTGCACCAGCTCTGGCTGGCGCGCGCCTCGCGGGATATTTTTCTCGGCCATTTGCTCAACGCCTGGTTGGAGCGAGGAGAGCTGCTCAGCGCCGACGAGACTGGCGAAGAATACCTCGATGTGGGTACGCTGCGCGGCTACCAGAAGGCGCAGTGGCGGCTGGAAGCATGGCAGCCTACAGTCGACTCAGCCTCCTGAAGCGGCCGCAAATCAACGGAGGCATCGAGCGACGCCCACCGGCGCCTTTAATAGATCCGCTCCTGGCGTTTAAGGTTTCCGAAGCTGCCGACGTTGGCCAGCGTAAAGGCGACGCGGAACTGGTTCTCGCGGCGGACGCTGGCCAGCGCGAACCGGCGGTACTGGATGGCGAAGCCACAACAGTCCCAGTTGTATGTGGTCTGAACCGTGGTGTACTGCAGCAAGCCCTGGTGGGCATCATAGGCGGCGGCGATGGCGCCGCTAAAGCCCTCCTCCTGTGGGTTGCCGTAGCCGGTTGAAAAGCGTAGCTGGTTGAAGCTCGTCTGCCCATTAGCGGCGAGCGTCAGCGGGTTATTGGAGGCGAGCAGACCCTGCGGGGTACGAATCAGGAAGTGGGTTCCGGAGAAGAACGTCTTGCCGAGGTGGAAGTTGCCGGTAAAGGCGCTGGCGGCAATGGCACCCCGGTTGGCGTCAACGTCCAGCCGCCAGTCGCCATCGAAGGCCGCAAACGGAGCGATGCGCACGACCGAGGTCAGCGGCGACAAGCCATGCCGCTGCGCGTCAAACGCAAATGGAGTGAGGAGGGCGGTAGTCAGAAAGATATTTCGACCACCCGGGACCAGTGCGCCGCCAAAGCTGGGGTCAAAGAAATATTTCTGGCGCAAGGTCCAGGAACCCAGCTCACGCGCATGTGCCTGTTCCGTGCTGCGTCCCAGCAGCCGGTTGGTCAGGCTGAACTCCAGCTCGTTGGTATTGGTCAGAAGATCACGGTCGTCGAATTGAATGATTTCGCCGAAGTTGCGCACCCCAGCGGTGTAGTGATACGCCACCTCCGGTTCGACAACATGCTTGAGCCGGTCGTCGAGAAGTCCGCCCGGAGTCTCGAAAATGCGCGCCACCGCCGGCGGATTCCAGGTCAGATCCACCGATCCGCTGTAGCGCTCCAGTCCGCCGCTTCCGAGAGCCGCCGGCGCAAGCGAGCCGGCACTGGCGAGGCGCCGCGAATAGTAGGTACTGCGCACGCCCGCCAGTGCCGTCATCGTCCCCAACGGGGTAGTGAACGGGATCGTGATCTGTGGCGCGACGTCGAAGCGTTCGAGCAGCCCCGAACTAAAGCCAGGCTGCAGCCGGTCGAGACTGGAAGCGTTGACATCCCACGCCACGTAGAGCGGCCATCGTCGTTGCAGGCTGTTGCCCAGCGGTCGAGTCAGCGAACTAAAGTCGAAGCTTGGCGCGGACACCAACGACAACTTGTCGTGTGGCCGAGTGCTCAGAAAATTCTGATAGCGGTGCGCCCCGGCGGAAAGCGAGTAGCCGCGATGCTGGCGCTCCGTAAAGCCGGTGGAGATCACCTCAGAGTTGATGGCGTCGGCAAAACTCTCCTTGAAGGCCAGACGATAGACAAAGGAAGAGAGGTAATTGGCGTCCACCACAGTGCGGAAGCCGTTCCAAAAAGGATGTTCGGCCGCCACCTGGGTCGGCGAGATGCCCGTGTCGGCTTGTGCCTCGTGAACGAAAAGCAGGCTGGATTCCTGCCCCCCTTGGCGAATGCGGGCGGTGCCATTCAGGGCAGGAATGCCGCGATCCAGCACGCCATCCACCTGCAGACGCAGATCGGAGTTTTGACTGGGCCGGCTGTCAAGGGCGAGATGATCGGCCCAGCCGCGCTGCGTGAAGTATTCCGCGCCCAATTGCGCCCCGACGCTGCGGTTGGGAGCCCAGAAAAAGGAGTCGCCGAGCACGGTACCTTTGCGGTTATTGTGCCCAACGGTCGGCACCAAAAAGCCGCTATGCCGCCCGGCACGCTGCGTGGAATGGGTCAGGTAAGGTGCGTAGAAGAGCGGGACCCCTTTGAGTCGGAAGACGCCGTCATAGAGGCGGGCATTCTCGCCTAGTTCGAACTCCACGCGCCGCGCCGAGAGCGTCCATTTGGGATGCGGCAGACGACAGGACGTCACCGTACCGTCGTCAATGCGGTATTTTTTTTCGCCCAACCGCAGGAGGCGTCGTCCGCTGAAAATCAGTGGATTGTTGGACAGCAGCGTCACGCCGCGGCCCCGCATGCGCATGCCGCTCACGCCTTGGAAGTCGTCGAACTCGCCGGTTCGCGTCTGAAAATTGACCTGTGCGCGCGCACCTTCAATGTGGGTGGTCTCGCTCTGACTGTCGAAGGCGACATGGCCCGCAGCGACGGCGATACCCGTTGCGCGGTCGTAGCGCATGCGGTCCGCCACCAAACGCAAATCGCCGTAGTCGATCTCGACGTTGCCGCTGAGGGTATACACGCCACGCACGACCGTGAGCTGGTCGGCCAGTACTGTAACCGTCCCGCCATTTCCCAGCCGCAGACGGGTACCGGCGGGCAGCACGGCACGATGCGCGGAGGGGTGCAAGTTGGCCGCAGTGGCAATCAGGGGTGCAGCCCCCGTCTGGGCCCGCGTTGAACCCAGATGATCAATGGGTGCAGCCCAGAGCAGGCGGGAAAGCCCATGACAAAGCAGCAGGGCCGTGGTAACTACGAAACGCGGCATATTGGCATGCGATCGAGACAAACTGCCGGGCTGGCCCTCCGGCCGCCTCGGAAGGGTCCGATCCCGGCAAACGAAAGCCACGGAACGGAATAAGGTCAAAGTATCATGACTGCGGCGGTCGCCTGCCGCAGGTCGGCACGTGCAACCCATGCCCGAGACCTCGCTAGACACCCCTCTTGAAGGGCCGCGCGACACGGCGGCTGCGCCTCGCATGCCGCGGATCCCAACGGCCAGCTCCGATACCGTGCACCACGATGCATGGAAGGAGCAGGTGCAGAGCCGCTTGCAGGAGTACCGCCAACGGCGTGCCTTGCGTCTGGGAGAGCCGGAGGTGACACCCGCGACGGCGGAGGCCCTCAACATCATTCCGTTCAAACGACGTGCGCGGGGTTTCAGCCTCGAATCCTTGGAGGCGGTGGATCCCGCCGGAGTAGAGTTGGCCGAGCCGGTCGTGCCGCCAGCGCGTCCGCGTTCCGATCTTGAAGCCGGCGGCAGCTACCAGCAGGTCATTCGTACCGAACTGACGCCGCTCGAGGTCTTGCCCGTGGAGCAGGACCGGGGCGGGGACACGGGCAGCAACGTACGTAGCGTGAGTGCCGCCACGGCTGAGGCGGTTGCCGAGGCGGCTTTACTGGCGGAGTCGCTCGCCATCTCGCTCGGCCGCGGTGCCTACCCACTGCGCCCCATGGTCGCGGCTCCACTGCCTGAGCATGAAATCGCCGAGCCCGTCCTGCCCACGGTTCGCGAGCGGTACTGCGTGCCGGTTGCCGCTCCGCGCGCCTATGCGGCGGGCGAGAATCCACGTATCGAAATCCCACTCCTGCCCGCGGCGCCCACGTCCGAAGACTCTGGCAGCGGCATCGAACTGCCCCTGCCGGTTGCGGCCCCGCTGCAGCGTATTGTGGCCGGCTGCACCGACGCGGGGTACGTTCTGGCTGCATGCGTCTGTTTTGCGCTCACTTCGGCGCTGCTGTTGGGCAGGCCGGGGCTCGATCGCGTGTCCCTGCATCGCTTGTTGCCGGCAGCGGTTCTGGTGCCGATGGTGTTTGCGGTGCTGTTCATTCTGGCCTTCGGCCATCTCGGGCAGAACACCCCGGGAGTCTCCCGGGTGGGGTTACGAATTTGCGACTTCGACGGACAGCCGGCCACGCCGGCCGCTCTCCGACGCCGCGCCTGGGCGGAACTGATCTCGCTGGGTGCTCTGGGCATGGGCTACCTCTGGATGCTGGTGGACGCCGATCATCTCGCCTGGCACGACCATATCTCACGCACATTCGTCGCCGACGAGTGACGCGCGCCCTGCCGATGGGGCCCGGCGGCATTGAAAACGACGGCGGGATGACCAATCCGTCGTAAACTGCGGGCCATGTCCCCGGACACTGCCCACTACTGGCGTCTTATTCTGATTGCGCTGCTGTTGCCTCTGGTGTCCCCGGGCCTGAAAGCGCAGGCGCCGCTGTCCCAGCGTCGCGTGATCATTGACACCGACATCGGCGATGACATTGATGATGCTTTCGCCGTGGCTCTCGCCCTGCGCAGCCCGGAATTGCGCATCGCTGCGGTCGTCACCGCGTGGGGAGACACCGACAAACGTCTCAAGATCGTCAACCGTCTCCTGCACGAGGTGGGCCGGGAAGACATCCTCACCGCGGCCGGCGTGCTCACCGACCATAAGACTCCGGACCAGTATCCGTGGGGCGCGCGCTACACCGCGGCGCGACCGGAGCGCAGCGACGGGGTGGCGCTCGAGGCGCAGCTTCTGCAACGTTACCCTGGCGAAATCACGCTCATCGCCATTGGTCCGCTCACCAATCTGGCGGCCCTGATTGACCAGGATCCCGCAGCCTTCAGGCAAGTCAGGGAGGTGGTGATGATGGGAGGGTCCATTCATGCCGGCTATAGCGACTACGGATACGGACCAGCGCACGGCGCCCAGCCGGAATACAACATTTTCCGCGACGTTGCCGCAGCGCGGAAGGTCTTTCAGTTCGGCGTTCCGATCCGCATGTTGCCGTTGGACGCCACGACCATGCTGAAGCTGGACGAGTTCAAGCGCGCGCTGTTGTTCACGCGCAGCACGCCGCTCACCGATTCTCTCGCCTTGCTTTACCTGCTATGGGACCACCCGACGCCAACGTTATTCGACCCCATGGCGGTGGCGGCGACGGTGGACCCGAGTGTCTGTCCAGCTACACCGCTGCACATTGACATCGAGGACAACGGCCTCACCGTGGATCGACCCGATTTGCCGCCCAACGCGAGTGCCTGTTTGACCCCGCACGTGGACCAGTTCTTTCGCATGTACATGACTCGAGTGCGATGAAGGGTTGTCGGATTCGGTGGCAAGCACGTTCGGATCGCCACGAATTGTGACCGACGGCGCCTCGTCCTCACGCGCATCATCCTCAATGGTTGAGGGCCGCCCGCACTTTCTGAAGCAGGACATCCGAGGTGAAGGGCTTGGGAAGATAAAGGACGTGGCTAGCACCGGGGGCGAGGGCGCCGACGCCGATATGACCGGAGATCAGCAGGATGCGCGTTTGCGGCCGCATTTGATGCATCGCCTCGGCCAACAGGTCACCCCGCATGTGCGGCAACATCACATCGGAGACAAGTAGATGAACGACCACCTGATCGTCGGCGGCGAGCTGCATGGCTTCCTCCGCGCTGGCCGCTTCCAGTACCTGGTAACCGTTCTCCCGCAATACATCCCGCATGAAGACCCGGACGGCCGCGTCATCCTCCACCAGTAGAACGGTTTCCCAGGCGGCCGGCTGGGGAGGAGGCAGCGTCTCGACGCGTGGCATTTCGACAACGTTGGCCAGCGCCGGAAGATGGATGGTGAAGATCGTCCCTTGGCCGGGCTGGCTGGCGACTTCGATGGCGCCCTTGCTTTGCTTCACGATGCTGTACACCGTGGCCAGTCCCAGTCCGGTACCGTTGCCGGCACCCTTGGTGGTGAAAAAGGGCTCGAAGATTTGCGATTGCGTTTCGGCCGAGATGCCGGTTCCGGTGTCTTCGACGGTCAGGCGGACATAAGGGCCGACCGGCACGCCCGCGGCCGAGGGAGTCGCCAATTCCACGCTGCAGGTGCCAACCGTGATCTGGCCGCCCTGTGGCATGGCATCGCGGGCGTTGACCACCAGGTTCACCAGAACCTGTTCGAGCTGTCCGGGGTCGGCCTTGACGGCAGGCAGATCCTCTTCCAGACGTGTGCTGTACTCGATATTCGGTCCGATCAGCCGGCGCAACATTCCGGAGGAGGCTTGGACTACACGGTTGAGGTCCAGGATCTCCGGGCTAACCATCTCGCGACGACTGAAGGTCAGAAGCTGCTGTGTCAACGCGGCGGCGCGGAACCCGGCTTGCCGCACCTCCACCAGGTGGGCCCGCAGCGGAGAGTCGGGCGGCAGTTTGTAGAGCACCAGGTCGCTGTAGCCGGTAATCAGCGTCAGCAAGTTGTTAAAATCGTGCGCGATGCCGGCGGAGAGGCGGCCGACCGCTTCCATTTTGTGCGCGTGCCGCAGTTCCGCCTCCAGCTTGCGCTGGTCGGTAATATCGCGCGCGATCCCCAGCACGCCTGCCGGCTTTCCGCCGCGGTAGAGCATGCGGGCGCTGACTTCCAGCACGAAACGGCGGCCGGCCTTGCTGACCATGGGCAACTCATACCGCGACAGCTCCGCGTCCTGCGGCTGGGCCCGCATGCGCTCCAGCGTGACCTCGCGGTACTCCGGGTCGATGAGCTGCAACAGATTCATGCCCAGCACCTCCTCACGGGAGTAACCGCTCAGCTCCTCGCCCACCTTGTTCAAAGTCGTGAAATTGCCTTCCAGGTCGCGGATGTAAACAATGTCGTTGCCGTTATCGAAGATCTCCTGAAAGCGTTCCTCGGCATCTTTTTGAGCTGTGATTTCGACCGCACTGAACGCGAGTACTCCAGGCGGAAGGGGGACACTCTCGGCGCAGACGCGCAGCCAGACTGGCGTGCCATCAGGGCGCGTCAAACAAAGTTCCCGCCCTACTTCGGCCGGTGAGTGGAGTTCGCGCAGCGTTTGCAGCAGGGTACCGCTGAAGAGATAGGGCAGCGCCACGGCGGTCTCCGGCGAGTTGTAGCCCAGCCACCGGGCGCAAGTCGAATTGCAGGCCAGCAGGGTGCCATCCTGGGCCAGGTGGAACTCTCCCAGCAAGGCATGGTCCCGCAAGCGGGGTGAGAGGCTTGAGAAACCTGGCTTGAGCACTGATGTCACTCTCGCCGCCATTGCCGCCCAGTTGTTCCGGTGCCCGGTGGCTGGGTTTGTCGCGCGGCAGGGCCGGCGGACGTCGTGCTCCGCCGATCCTGCCGTCCAGTATGGACCGGGTGCCATGCTGGAGTGCAAAAGAGATACGGGCCACGCGGTCAAATGGTTGTTGGCCTCTGGGGTCTCATGCCGATGGGCAAAAATGGAAACCGGCAGCGAGTTCGTACCAGCGAACAATCGCGAGCGCGTCGTAACGCATGCGCGCTGAACTCCCGACCTTTAACCTCACCGGGGGTAAATCGCAGGGGCTTCAGAGATGCTCGATTCCAGATCCCGTCATGGCTTCCCCGTGCTGTTCGGCGCTAGGGGCGCTGCTCGGCCGTTTTGACGCATCCTTTTCAGTCGGATCTGTCCGTGTACCGGATTGGCCACCCCCGTTTTCCCCTATCAGGAGCCGGGAAACTATAATGTGGCTCGGGGCGCGTAGCTCAGGTGGATAGAGCATCTGCCTTCTAAGCAGAGGGTCGCTGGTTCGAGTCCAGCCGCGCCTACCAGTCTTTGTTGACGTGTACCTCTGCCCGCATAGTTGACACGCCAGCGTCTTCCCATCCACGCGTCGCCTCGCGTCCCTCCCCCCGCATGTGGGTGGGCTAAGCAGTCACCATCGGCGGAGGCCGCATCTGAAACTGCGAGATCTGATATCGTGCCTGGTCATTTCGAGTTCCTTTGAGTCGTGATCGCAGGCAGCACGTTCCAGGAAGTACGTCTCTCGGAATCCCGTATCGCGCCCCTGGTGTTCGCCGCGCCGCATCGCTGGACGGGAGCGGGTTAGCTCGTGCCGAGAGGGATGCTGGCGTGTCACCCGTGCCGGTGCGCTGCACGAAGCCGCAAAAGGGAATTGCGGATATGGACCCTGATTGCCAACTCGACGTGATTGGTGACCATGTCGTCTGTCTGCGACATCTTTTTTCCCGCCTAACAGTCCGCCTGCACCAGCAGGGACACTACGATTTCACCTGCAACGTGAGTGGTGCGGATCTGGGCGCCTTGATCCTGATCGGGCGTCACAATTGTCGGGCGCAGCCGGATGGCACGGGTGACTCGCGATTGACGGTGCGGGAGGTTCCCGTCCAAGGGGATGCGGCGGATCAGCAGGCGCGCTTTTACGAGGTGGTGCACGCGATGGGGATGAAGCGCGCCACTTCGGCGGTACGCGTGCGGGCGACGGATGCCGTCGGTTTTGAGCTGGCGCAACCCGGCATCGAATTGCGCGAAGTCGTGCAGGCGGCGCTCGGCAGGCGTTTGGAGGGCGGGGGAATGCTGCCCCCCACGTTGCATCTGACGCGTCAGGACTTGGAACGGGCGCTCCGTTTGGGGCTTGATGGCCATCCGAAGTCGCCAGAAGGATGACCGGAATCCGCCCGCGTTGGCGGGGTGTCGCGGTGGCCGCAACGTTTTCCCGGGCCTGCGTTGGCCGGCTCCGTTTCGATGTCGCCGGACTTGATGGGGTAACGAGTCGCGTTTTGGCCAGAGCCGGGACGCGGGGGCAAACACCGACGCCAGTGCTGGGTTGATAAGCCTTCGCGTGGCCGATACGCCAGCATCCCGAACTGGCCGACGCGCCACCATCCTGCTAGGCTTCACGTCATGCGAAAGGTGCTGGCGGGACTGATGTGGGCGGGGATTGCATTGCTCGGAGCTTTGAGTGCGGCCGTGATCGCACTGGCGCGTCATGAGCCGCTCAACGCGTTGTGGCTCCTGACTGCCGCTCTCTGCACCTACTTGATCGGCTATCGCTTCTACTCCAAGTTTCTAGTCACCAAGGTCCTGCTGATCGACGCACGGCGGGCCACGCCGGCGGAGCGGTTGGAGGACGGGCGAGACTTCGTCCCCACGCACAAGTGGGTGACTTTCGGGCATCACTTCGCCGCCATTGCCGGCCCGGGACCGTTGGTGGGCCCGGTGCTGGCCGCGCAGTTCGGTTACCTGCCCGGCACTCTCTGGATCCTGGTCGGTGCCGTGCTCGGTGGGTGCGTGCAGGACTGTGTGATTCTCTTGTTTTCGCTGCGGCGCGACGGGAAAAGCCTGGGGCAGATGGCGCGTGAAGAGATCGGCAAGCTAGGAGGAGGGGTCGGTTTCCTGGCCGTCTGGATCATCCTGGTCATTCTGTTGGCGGTTGTGGGACTGGTGGTCGTCAACGCCCTCAAGGGCAGTCCCTGGGGCACCTTCACCATCTTCATGACGTTGCCCATTGCCCTGCTGATGGGTGTTTGGATGAAGTATGTGCGCCCCGGCAAGGTACTGGAGACCTCGGTGATCGGCTTGATTCTGGTGCTGGCTGCTGTCTGGGGCGGTCGCGGGGTGGCGGCCAGCGCTGAGTGGGCGCCGTGGTTTACCTGCTCCGCCATGACGTTGGCGGCGGCACTGATTGGGTACGGGTTTGCGGCTTCGACACTCCCGGTTTGGCTCCTGCTCGCCCCGCGCGACTATCTGAGCACGTTCGTGAAGTTGGGAACAATTGCCGCGATGGCGCTCGGGATTGTGTGGTACCACCCCATGCTGCAGATGCCGGCACTGAGCCGCTTCACGGACGGCACCGGCCCGGTCTTTGCCGGCAAGATCTTCCCGTTCTGTTTCATCACCATCGCCTGTGGTGCGGTCTCCGGCTTTCACTCGCTCATCAGCTCGGGAACCACGCCCAAGCTGCTGCGCAGTGAAAAGGAGGTGCGCACGGTGGGCTATGGGGCCATGCTCTGCGAGAGCTTCGTGGCAATCATGGCCATGATCGCCGCCTGCGTGCTGCAGCCGGGCGTCTACTTCGCGGTCAACAGCCCGGCGGCCATTGTGGGTGCCACGCCCGCGGCTGCGGCCGCCACCATCTCGGCCTGGGGTTACCCCGTGCAGGCCGCCACGATGGCGCATTTGGCGCAACAAGTCGGGGAATCGAGCCTCTTTTACCGCACCGGCGGAGCGCCTTCCCTGGCACTGGGACTGGCGCAAGTATTCGCGCACACAGCCGGGGGCGAGGCACTGCTGGGAGTCTGGTATCACTTCGCCATCATGTTTGAGGCGCTTTTCATTTTGACTGTGCTCGACGCCGGCACGCGCGTCGGTCGTTTCATGGTGCAGGAGACCTTGGCGCACCTGTGGAAGCCCCTGGGGCGCACCGGCTGGTACCCCAGCATCGTGTTGAGCAGCGCCGTTATGGTGGCGGCCTGGGGTGTTTTCCTGGTGCAGGGGGTGCGCGATCCGCTGGGCGGCATCAACAGCCTCTGGCCCCTGTTCGGCATTGCCAACCAATTGTTGGCCGCGGTGGCGCTCAGCTTGGCGACGACACTGATCCTGAAGACGCGGCCGGCGCGCTATGCGTGGGTAACGCTCGCGCCGCTGATATGGCTGGCCACGGTTTGTTTTACGGCCGGCTGGCAGAAGATCTTCAGTGCCGATCCGCACATCGGATTCCTCAGCGCAGCGCGGATTTTTTCCGGGCAACATGCGGGCCAACTTGCGTTCAACGCGCGTCTGGATGCCGGGGTGACCGGACTATTGCTGGTCATGGTCGCAGTGCTCTTGATGGACTGCATGCAACTCTGGGTTGGGTTGCTGACCGGCCGCCGCTTGCGGACGACGTGGGAAGCGCCCTTTCAGCTTTCCGCATACGCGGAGGAAGGAGCAGGTGCAGATTGATGTTGCGCCTCTGCGCCACCTGGCGTCTGCTGTGCGATCTTTGCGACGCGCTCAGTGACCAGTCCGCCTACCTGCGCTATCTGGCCCGTGAACGGGTAGAAGCCACGCCCACGAGCTGGGCCGGGTTTCTGCGCAGCCGCTATGGGGGGGGGCCGCGTCGCTGCTGTTAAGGCGGAAACACGGGCGATCGAACGCCGCTCCCCGGGCTCAGTCGATTTCCCCGGTCCTCATCCGAATAGCGCGCGGCCAGAGGTTGGGTAGCGATAGTTGGCGATGGCTGAGGCGGTACCGAAGCCGATGTAGCCGGCGCTGAAAAGCCGTTCCAGCTTGTGGTGGCCGCTGCGGTGCAGCAGGTAGGCCAGCCCAATGCCGGCGCCCACTGCAGCGGCCTCGGTTGCCACAAGTGCAGGTCGGTTGTCGACTAAACCATTGGTCAGCAGCAGCTCGTTTTTACCGCGTTGGCGGAAGTAGCGGGTGCTCGTAAAGTCGAGTACCTGCACGGCGCCCATCCCAAGCAACAATGGGGTGTTCCAACGGTCGAGAAAAAATCGGTGCGGCATGGCAGCGGCCGGCTGACTGCGGACGGCAAGCGCCGCGGCCAGCGTGCCACCCAGCAAGCTGTAGACGCCCGCCACACGAAGCCGCCGCGCCGCGCGGTCCTGCGACGCAACCGCGTCGTAGGGGATCGCGAAGAGCCCGATGGCGGCGCCCGCCGCCGCGCCACCCACCGTACTGAGCACCAGCCGGCGCGTGGAATGATGTTGCACCGGCGCCGACTGGGCCATTACGGTGCCGACCGCGTAAAAAAGAAGGATTGCAGCAGGGTGACGCAGCATCGTGCCGAGAATAGCAGGACTCGTGAGGGGGGCTGATCGCTCGCCAGCCGGAGGGTGTCGATGACGCTCAGGCCTCCAGCTTGGCCGTGAAGCCGAGCATGCGAAAGACGTCGAGCACGCTGGCGACAAGCGTCGCGGGATTGGCGGGGTGAGCGGTCACAATCGCCTGCATGTCATCCAGATCTACGCGGACGGCGATACAGGATGCCTCCCGGCAGGTCACATCACAAAACATCGCGAGCGGTAGCATGGTGACGGCGACCAAAATGGCGTTGCGAGGCGCCATACGGTCGAGCAAGGTGAACATTTCCTGTTTGGATTCCAACTCATCGGGGGTGGTTTCGATCACCAGATCGGCCGCGGCGAGTGCGTCGTCAAGGCTGCCGGCCAGGCGGATGCGGCCGAGAACATCCTCCGGGTTGATGCCGGCGCGTTCCAAGTCCGCACGGATGGCAGCCATGGCACGTTCGCGCGAGGACGGCAGCAGATCCTGCAGCACGGTGGCGAAGCCCGCAAGCGCGGCGCGTTCTGCAAGCTGGCGTCCCAGAGTGCCGGCGCCGATCATGACCAGCTCGCGGATCGTTGCGCGCGAGTCCGCGACCACGGTGGGATTCGAGATCACTGCAGCGCTGCCCTAAGAGGCCGGGATGGCGTTGACGCCAGTCCGCAAGGCAGCCAGCTCACGCATCTCGTCTGAAAGTTCCAGGGTGCGGTGCATGGCCACGCGCGCTTTCTCCTGGCTCTCAGCGCTGTTGGCGTACTTCAGCAGTTTCTCGACCGCCATGAGGTGGTGGAGATCTTCTTCCGGGGCGACGGTGGCGCGATACATTTCAGCCGTGCCGGTGTCCCCCACCTGCTCGAGGTAGCTGATGAACTGGCGGTTGCGTTTCTGGGCGATGCCCTCGCGAGCAAATTGTCCAGCGGCCAAACGCTCGACGGTGCTGCGCAAGGTTCGCAGGTAGTGGTAGAGCGGCGAGTAGCCATGCGCCACCGGGTTGTACTTACTGGCGTCTTCACCCAGCTGGTGTAGGCGATCCTGAATGAGAACGAAGTGGCGCGCCTCGTCCCCACACTGCTGGGCAAGAGCCAACTTGATGTCCAGTTCCGGCGTTGTCGGCAGCCAGAGGGCGGCCATCTCGCTGGCTTCGAGTTCGCTCTTCAAGGCCAGCTTCAGGCAATCAATCACGCCGGCACGGCTGTCCATGCCCACTGGCGCGACCGGCAAGTCGTCCAGTTTGATCAGGACGGCGTCCATCTCGGTTTGCAGTTGGCGGACAAAGGCGGCAGCGTCCATGGGGAGTCTCCAAGCGGAGAACTAAGGCTACGGTAGTTTATGCGATCTGGCGGTTAAAGGAAGAAGGGCGACGGGCGCGGGCACGGGACCTGCCGGAATTCGGGCCTGGAGGCAGCGACCAGGGGAAGCACTGCATGGCCGACACGCCGGCACAGCGCCGGCTTGCTACAATCAGGCAACCTCTTATGAAGTCGCGATTTCCGCAGCGCTGGTTGGCAGGACTCCTCCTCGGTCTGGCTTTGGTGTCGGTCGGGGTCTGCCGGGCAGCGGCCAAGCGTCCCCTGCCTTTGGTGCAGGTGACCGTGACCGTGGTCAACGATGAAGGCAAGCCCATTCGGAATGCGGGGGTCGTCATTCGCCAACTTGTTGACGCGGCCAACCGTAAACCCCGGCACGGAGGCTTGCACGTGGAACTGAAGAGCAACGACAAAGGCACGGTCAGCATTGAAGGATTTGAGACCGGGATCGTGCTGGTGCAGGTGATCGCGGACGGTTACAAGACTTTCGGTGGCGACTTCTACCTGCGGCGGCCGCAGGAACTGGTGAAGGTCACCATGGCGCCCCCGAAGCCGCAGGTCTCGATCTACCACTAACCCGGTGCGGGGTCCATTCGGGAACGATTTTCCCCGGCATGGCGTCGGGAAAGCATCTTTTTTCGGGCGCAGCGCTTCCCAGAATGCAGAGATGGTGACCCCGCAGGCGCACTCCTCCTGCAGCACAGAGCAGCGCTGGCTGCTCTCGCCGAGCGTTGTGCCAGGCACCCACTTCATTACCTCCTCAGGTGAATCCCTGACAGCAGACTGGCGCTGTTACCGTTATAGTCCTGCGTGCGCCCCCTCGGCGCAGTCGGGGATCGAGTTGAGGAACGCGTGCCTATTCTGACCATTGCTGCGGTGCTGGTGCTCTCCATGGTCGCGGGAGTGGCCGCCGCACGTGGCTTGTTGCATCTGCTGATCCCGCGTCCGCAGCCAGCGGAAGAACTGCGTGAGACGGTTTCGGGCGACTGAAACCCAGCGCGGCCCCCAGGCTTTGTCTCTCCTGTTTTACTGTCACCCTGCGGCCGCTGCCGTGTTTCCGGAGCGCTCGCGTCCTTGTAAGCTGTAGGTTGTGCATGGGCAGTTCCATCCTGTGGTGGCCGCTTGGTTTGCAGAGCGGTTCGGGGAACCAACCGAACCCCAGCGGGGCGGTTGGCCCGCGATCGCCGCAGGCGACGACACGTTACTGGCCGCTCCCACCGGTTCCGGCAAGACGCTGGCGGCTTTTCTGGTGGCGATTGACCGCCTCTTCCGCCTGGCGGTTGACGGACGGCTCCATGATCAGACGCACGTCCTGTACGTCTCACCTCTCAAGGCGCTCGCGAACGATGTCCAGAAGAATCTGGAGCAGCCGCTAGCGGAGATTCTGCATCGGGCGGTGGCGCAGGGCCTGCTGTTGCCCGAGATCCGTGCCGCGGTTCGCACCGGCGACAGCTTGGCGAGCGAGCGTCAAGCCCTGCTCAAACGTCCACCGCATATTCTGGTCACGACGCCCGAGTCGCTGTACATACTGCTTACCGCTGAGCGCAGCCGGCGCATGTTGGCGCATGTTCAGACCGTCATCGTGGATGAGATCCATGCAGTGGCGGGCAACAAGCGTGGCGCTCATCTGACGCTCAGCTTGGAGCGTTTGGACGCTTTGGTCCGCCAAGCGGGACATGCCCGGCGCCCAGCGCGCATCGGGCTCTCGGCCACCGTGCGTCCCCTGGAAGAGATCGCGCAGTTTCTGGTCGGCAGCGGTCCGCTGGAAATGCCACACGCCGGGTTGTTTGCGGCCTCGGTACCCAGCACGGGGGCTCCCATTCCGCATGTACCTACCATCGTGCACATCCCGCCGCGGCGGCAGTTGGATGTGGCGGTCGAGGTGCCGAGGCGTGCCGAGATGGGGCCGATCGCCACCAACGATCAGTGGACCGAACGGGTGGAGCGACTGGCCGAATTGGCGCAGCAGCACCGCTCCACGCTGGTCTTCGTCAATACGCGGGCGTTGGCGGAACGCCTGGCGCATCGTTTGGGGGAACAACTCGGGGAGGAGTGGGTCGCGGCGCACCATGGCAGTCTGTCGCGCAAGGTTCGATTGCAGGCCGAGGGCCGCTTCAAGCGTGGCGCGCTCAAGGTGATGGTGGCGACGGCCTCACTCGAACTGGGTCTCGATATCGGCAGCGTGGATCTGGTGTGCCAGATGGGCTCGCCGCGCGTGATCAGCGTCGCCTGGCAGCGCATTGGGCGAGCCGGTCACTGGAAAGGGGCGATCCCCAAAGGCCGGTTCTTCGCCCTGACGCGCGATGATCTGCTGGAGTGCGCGGCCATTGTGAGGGCGATGGGACAGGGAAGTCTGGACCCCATCGAGATTCCCGACTGGCCGCGCGACATTCTGGCGCAGCAGATGGTCGCCACGGTGGCGACCGGGGAATGGGACGAGGACGCGTTGTTTGGAATGGTGCGTCGCGCCTATCCGTACCGGCACCTGCCGCGCACCGAGTTCGATGCCATCCTGGCCATCCTGGCAGAAGGGATCTCCACGCGCCGCGGACGGCGCACGGCCTACATCCACCGCGACGGAGTCCACCAGCGGCTAAGACCGCGTCGGGGAGCGCGGCTGGCGGCGATCACCAGCGGCGGCGCCATTGCAGAAACAGCCGCTTACACAGTGGTGGCCGAGCCGGAGAACCTGACCATCGGTACCTTGGACGAAGACTTCGCGGTCGAGAGTCACGCCGGCGACATCATCCAGTTGGGAACGACTTCATGGCGCATACGCGGGGTGGAGACCGGCCGGGTGCGGGTGGAGAGCGCCCACGGACAGCCTCCGACCATTCCGTTCTGGCGTGGCGAGGCGCCGGGCCGCACGCTGGAGCTGTCCGGCGAGGTCGCCCGTCTGCGCGCCGAGATCGCGGCGCGTGCCGCCGCCGCGGCGCCTGACCGGGACGTGGTCCTGGCGTGGCTGCAGCAGGAGGCGGGACTGGAACGGTTGGCCGCCGCGCAGCTGGTGGCTTATGTGCTGGAGGGCGAACGGAACTTGGGACGCCTGCCCACGCACGAACACCTGGTCGCGGAGCGCTTTTTTGACGAGGCGGGCGGCATGCAACTCGTCATCCACGCCCCCTTTGGCAGTCGCATTACCAAGGCGTGGGGGCTGGCGCTTCGTAAACGCTTCTGCCGCGGCTTCGATTTCGAGCTGCAGGCTTCGGCAAGCGAGAACGGTCTCGTGCTCTCGCTCTCCGAACAACACAGCTTTCCCTTGGAGACCATCTTTTCGTTCCTGCACTCGAACACAACCGCCGCCGTGCTGACGCAGGCCATTCTGCAGGCGCCGCTATTCCAGACACGCTGGCGTTGGGACGTCGGCCGCGCACTGGCGTTGTTGCGCTTTTCCGGCGGCCGCAAGGTGCCGCCGCAGATCCAGCGTCTGCGCTCCGAGGATCTGCTGGCGGCGGCGTTTCCGGAAGCGGTGGGCTGCCAGGACAACCACGGGGGCGGCGACGTGGAGTTGCCGGACCACCCTTATGTCGCCGAGGCGATGCGGGATTGCCTGTACGAGGCGCTCGACCTCGCCGGACTGGAAGCGGTATTGCAAGGGTTGGAATCGGGCGCGATTACGTTTTCGGCAGTCGAATCCCCGGCGCCCTCGGTGCTGTCACACGAGATCCTGAACGCGGGTCCGTTCAGCTACCTGGATGACGCGCCACTCGAAGAGCGGCGCACCCGGGCCGTCAGCTTGCGGCGGTCCGGCGAGGTAGCTGGTCCAGCCGGAGCGCTGGATGTGGCTGCCATCCGCGCCGTGCGCGAGGAGGCTTGGCCGGAGCCGGAGGATGCCGACGAGGTGCACGATCTGCTGTTGTCCTTAATTTGGCTTCCGGAGTCGGAGGCGCCCCGTTCGTGGCAATCGTGGTTGGACGCCTTGGAGCACAACGGCCGGGCGTTTTCGGTCCATCTAGATGCCAAACGGGGATGGGTCGCAGCCGAACGCTGGGCCGGTGCGCAATCCTTGGGCATTGAGGGCGGTCCTGCCGCTCCCGCGTCAAACGCGGACCAAGAAACGGCCGCTGTGCGCTGTCTTGGCGGTTGGATGGAGATTCTTGGGCCGGTGACCAGTTCGGAATTGGCGCACCGTCTCGGCCTGGCGGTCGCGTGCGTGGACCCGGCGCTGTTGGGTCTGGAAGCGTCGGGGCGGGTTCTTCGTGGCAGCTTTACCGAACCCGTGATGCAGGACAGCGAGCCGCAATTGGAGTGGTGCGAACGCCGCCTGCTGGCCCGCATTCATCGCCGCACCCTGAACCGGCTTCGGGCCGAGATTGAGCCGGTGCCGCCGGCGGTGTTTCAGCGCTTTCTGCTGCGCTGGCAGCACCTCGAGCCGGAGACCCGGCTGCACGGCGCGCAAGGCGTCTCGATGATCCTGCGGCAATTACAGGGGTTCGAAGCGGCAGCGGGGGCTTGGGAAAGCAAGCTGCTGCCGGCACGGGTGCGCGATTACGATCCGGAGATGCTCGATCTGCTGTGCTTTTCGGGCGAGATTGCCTGGGCACGGCTGAGTCCACCAGCCGCCGTGCAGGGCGATGGGGCGCGGCGCCTCACCCCAACACGCGCCGCACCCTTCACGTTTTTCCGTCGTGAGGACGCTGCCTGGCTGTTGCAGGCGGCCGGATGGAAACCCTCCGACGTCCTGGGCCGACTATCGCAAGCCGCGCGTCAGGTGATGGGGTGGCTGGAGGAGCGCGGCGCGGTCTTCTTCAGCGATCTGGTGCGCCTGAGCGCAGCCGGCCAACCGCACCTGGTACAGTCGCAGATCGAGGATGCACTTTGGGAACTCGCCGCCGCCGGATTGGTGACGGCGGACGGATTCGATAATCTGCGCGCTCTGCTCGACCCCAAGCGACGGCGCGGCGAAGGAGCAGGGAAGACGGCGCGGCCACGTCACAGCGCCGGCCGCTGGTCGCTGGTCCGCACGTTACTGAATCCCTCCGTTGGCGCTGAAACCGGGGCGGACACAACACGCGACCCCGATCTGGCCACCCGCCAGGCACAACAGTTGCTGCGCCGTTACGGCGTCGTCTTCCGGGCCTTGTTGACACGTGAGAGCGCCACTCTGCCCTGGTACGACCTGCTGCTCGCGTTGCGTCGATTGGAGACGCATGGCGAGGTTCGCGGCGGACGATTTGTCTCCGGCTTTGCCGGTGAGCAGTACGCGCTTCCCGAGGCGCTTGAAGCCCTGCGGGCAACACGCAAACTCGCCCCCTTGGAGAGGCCGCTACAACTTTCCGCCTCGGACCCGCTCAACTTGGTGGGTATCATCCTGCCCGGCGAACGCATTCCCGCCCAGATGGAAACTACCGTGCAATTGGGGCCAGCCGCTGAGGGTGGCGGCGCCGGTCTGTTCCAACACTCCACGTCGCTGTAAAGTCAGGCAGGCGAACGCAGGCCGGTGCGCCGGCGCACGACGCGCATCCCCTCGCGCGCCAAGGCACGTTTGAGTTGCGAGCGGGCATGGGCCGCCCAGGCGCTGGAACGATCAATGCGCAAATACTGGCGCCAGTGCGGCACCGCCCGGCGTCGTTCCCCCGCCTTCTCATAAGCCAGCGCCAGGTTGTAGTGCGCGTCGCCGTAGCCGCGCGCCAGCCGCACGGCCTGCCGGTAGGCGGCGATGGCTTCCTGCAGACGCCCGGTCTCATCCAGCACATTGCCGAGGTCGAAGAAGGCCAAGGCGTAATCGGGCTCGATCTCCAGCGCGCGTCGATAGCAGCGCTCAGCCTCCGCGAAGTCGCCTTGGTGATAGCGCAGGGTGCCGAGATTGATGTAGGCGCTGGAGTAATTCGGGTCAGCCTCGATGCAGCTCAGGTAGCCTGCCGCTGCCTGGTCGCGCAACTCCGGATCATCCTCCAGCGCGACGGCGTACAGAAACCAGTCCTCCGCCGCAGGCGCCTGGTTACGTGTCGGCAGAAGATGCAGACGGCCGGCCGGCGGCGCAAAATCGAGATAAAACTGGCCCGAGAGGGCGTCCATGCGCCGGCCGTGCACCTCGATTTCCAAAGAGGCGCGCTGGCAGGCGTTGAGCGCTAATAGGGCGAGCGGATTGTCCAGCCCCAAACTGGCCCGCGCCGACTCCACCCCGGCACGGATCTGCCGCAGCGGGATTCCGTGCCGCGCAAACTGTTGCAGCTTCCGCAGCGCCGCCAGATCCTGAAACCCGTAGTTGGGTTGGGCAGCCAGGAGGCCACAACGTTCCCAGCGTGCCAGTTGCCGGGGCGCAAGCTGCAACATGCGTAGCGCTTGGGAGCGACTGTAGGACGTGGGTTGTTGGAAGCGCTCCGCTGTCATCATCTCCAGCTCCAGAGACCCCCCCATTTATGGGGGAAGATCTCGATCCCGGGCATCCGCCAGTCGAGAGCTGCAAGGAGAAATACCTTGAATCCAGCTACAACACAAGGGGTAATTTGCCTGAGGTACCCCTAAATGTAGTGGTGGAGGGCGGGGATCCGGGAATGGTCTGTACGCTTTCAGGGGGACCTGAAATCGTATGCGTTCCCAAAGGCGCCGTCCACAACGGGTGCGGTCAAAGTTGCGCGTCAGCTAGAGCCCGCCAGCGGGACTGGACATCAATCGTCGGAGCGAATCGGGGCACACAGCGACTCCTTCGGGGCGCTACTACCGGAGGTGCCGCATGGCCGACGTGCCGGCCACGTTTGGGTCCGTAGGCTGCTCGGGGTAGCATGGTCGCGCTCCGAAAGACTGGACGGGTTGGGGACTTTCAAATCCATGCAACGACAACAGCGCGCGGTAGTGATGGGGTTGGTTCTTTTTCTGGCCGGCCGCCTTTTGGCGGCTCACGACCCGGTTTGGGGCATGCATGGGGCGGTGGCCAGCTCTGAGGTTCATGCCAGCGCTGCCGGCATTGAGATCCTGCAGCAAGGGGGAAATGCAGTGGACGCGGCGGTGGCCGTGGGCTTTGCGCTGGCAGTGACGCACCCGTACGCAGGCAATCTGGGCGGAGGTGGCTTCATGTTGATTCGGCTGGCGACCGGGCAGAGCTATTTCCTCGATTACCGCGAGGTGGCGCCCGCGGCAGCGACGGCTGACATGTACCTGGATGCCAACGGGAATTACATTCCGAAGTCGAGCATTCTCGGGTATCGGGCGATCGGGGTCCCGGGAAGCGTGGCGGGGCTGGCCGCGGCGCAGAAACGCTTCGGCAAGCTGCCGCTGGCGACGGTGATGGAGCCAGCCATCCGGCTGGCGGAACGAGGCTTCCCACTGGCTTACAGGGCGGCCCAGAGCCTGCACGCCGACAATCTCAAGGTCTTCCCGGAGAGCCGGCGGCTTTTTCAGCGCGACGGTAACTACTACCAGCCAGGTGAAACGTTTCGGCAGCCCGATCTGGCAGCCACGCTGCGCCGCATCGCCCATATCGGGCCACAAGACTTCTATCACGGCGAAATCGCCAAGAAGGTTGCCGTCTTCATGGCGGCACATGGCGGTTTAGTCACTGCCGCCGATCTGGCCGACTACCAACCCAAGTGGCGGACTCCACTGACGGGGACCTACCGCGGCTACCAGGTCATTACCTCGCCGCCCCCATCCTCGGGCGGGATTGCACTGCTCGAAATGCTCAACATGCTGGAGCCAACCGACTACCAGAAGTTCGGGTTTCTGTCCGCTGCCAGCCTGCAGTATGAGGCGGAGGCGATGCGCCGGGCGTTCGCCGATCGCAGTAAGTTTCTCGGCGATTCCGACTTCACACCGGTGCCGGTGGCGCAACTCACCGACAAGACATTTGCGCGTTCCCGCTGGGCCAGTTTCAAGCCGGGGGTGGCCAGCTTGAGCAGCGAGGTCGGAGCCGGCACGCCGCCCGGCTCGGAGTCCATGGAGACGACGCATTTCTCCGTTGTTGACGAAGCTGGAACCGCCGTGGCCGTGACCACAACGCTGAACGGCGCGTTTGGTTCGGGGGTAACGGTGGACGGCTTGGGGTTTCTGTTGAACAACGAGATGGACGATTTCACCTCGAAGCCCGGTGTGCCCAACATGTTCGGGCTGATTCAAGGCAAGGCAAATGCCATTCAGCCGCACAAGCGGCCGCTGTCCTCCATGACGCCCACCATCGTCACCCGAGATGGCAGGCTTGCCCTGGTCTTGGGAAGCCCCGGCGGCCCGACCATCATCAATACCGTTTTCGAAGTCCTGACCGGAGTGGTGGATTTTGGCCTGAATATCCGTGAAGCAGTCGAGGCGCCGCACATCCATCATCAATGGTTGCCGGACGTGCTGCGGCTGGACGGTTTCGGATTCTCGCCGGATACCGTGGCCGCGCTCGAACACATGGGCTACCAGGTCAAGGTCGGGGGCTTCTGGTGCGATTCGGAAGACATCGCGCTCGACCCCAAGACTGGTGCCCGGCTGGCCGCCAGCGACCCGCGCGGCAACGGTGTCTCGCTGGCGTATTAGCGGGCGCCGCTGTCGCGTGCCGCCGCGCACCCCGAACCACCATGATCGTCTCCACCCATCTCTTCTCAAACGAGGCGTTGCATACGGCTCTCCTGGACCGGATAGTGCGAGCGGGCGCGCAGGGCATCGAGCTGTTCTGCGCGCGACAGAGCTTTGACTACCGCGACGCGCGTCAAAAAGAGGCGCTGGTGCACTGGTTTCGGGAGAACCCAATGCCGCTGCACGCCATCCACAGTCCCCTGTTTAGCGATGATTGCTGGGGTCGCAGCGGCGCGCCCGCGATCAACTTGGCGGAGCGAGACACGCGCCGACGCATTGCCTCCATGGATGAGATCCAGCGTGCCCTGGAAATTGCGGAAGAGGTTCCCTGCCGTTTTCTCATCCAGCATCTGGGGGTGGCGAACCAAGAAGACGACGAGCGCGCCATGGATGCCGCTTTCACCAGCCTGGAACGGCTGCGCGTGCTGACGAAGCCGCTGGGAATCACCATTCTTTTGGAGAACATTCCCAATGAGCTTTCAACCCCGGAGCGCCTGATGGGCTTTCTGCAGACCACGCACTTGGACGATCTGGGGGTCTGTTTCGATGTGGGGCATGCCCACTTCATGCCGCCGCCGACCACCCCGTCCTCCGCTCCCCATGTGTTGCGCGCCTTCGAGGTGCTGCGGACGCGCGTCCGCTCCGTGCATCTGCACGACAATCATGGCGCGCAGAGCGCCGGCGAGAGCGACCCGCATCTTTGGCCGGGGGAGGGAACCGTCCCATGGAACACGCTGATGCCCGAATTGCATGCCGCCGGACTGCCTTGCGTGCTCGAACTGCACAGCGCACCCGCCGATTCTGCGACGTGGGAACGTTTGACGCGAACTGTGGCGGAATTGCAAAGCCGGGCGTAGGCCGACTCTTCAGATCGCAGGCGCCTTGGCGAAGGCTGCCATATTCCTGTGGTTGGTCCCCGGCGCCCGCATTTGGGTGTCAGGTACCACGACATGGTTACCAGGTTTTGTTCAGGACAGCTGTTACTCAGAAGCCGCCGCATGGCCGGGGCGGCAGCGTCGCGTCTACAATGAACAGCGATGTCTGACGCTGCTGCCTCCCCTGCCTTTACCGAGATCCGCCACATCGGCGAGCATGCCGGGCAGGACGTTCGCCTGCGCGCCTGGCTTTACAACCTGCGGGAGAGTGGAAAGCTGCTGTTCCCGATCTTTCGCGACGGCACCGGCCTGATTCAGGGCGTGCTCTTTCAGAAGGCAGTTGCCCCCGAAGTGTTTGCCCGGGTGCGGGCTTTGACGCAGGAATCCTCAGTCGAGGTCCTGGGTCGGGTACGCGCCGACGCGCGGGCGCCCGGAGGGTTCGAACTGGACGTGATAGACCTCAACGTGCTGCACGCCGTTCCAACCGACCAGCCCTATCCCATCTCGCCCAAGGAACATGGCATCGAGTTCCTGATGGAACATCGTCACCTCTGGTTGCGCAGCCAGCGGCAGGCGGCCATCCTGCGGGTACGGCATGAGGTGGTAAAAGCGGTACGCGACTTCTTTGACGACGACGGCTTCACTTTGGCGGACGCCCCCATCTTGACGCCTGCGGCCTGCGAGGGCACCAGCACGCTGTTCGAGGTGGACTACTTTGAACAGAAAGCGTATCTCACGCAGTCGGGACAACTCTACGCCGAGGCAGCGGCCATGGCGCTGGGAAAAACTTATTGTTTCGGACCAACGTTCCGCGCGGAAAAGAGTAAGACGCGGCGCCACCTGACTGAATTCTGGATGGTGGAACCCGAAGTGGCGTTCGCCGATCTGGATGCGATCATGCACCTCGCCGAGCGTCTAGTCACTTTCGTGGTGCAACGCGTTCTGGCAAACCGAGCATCGGAACTGGCGGTGCTCGAGCGCGACGTGAGTCGCTTGGAAAAGATCGTCCTGCCGTTTCCGCGCGTCAGCTATGACGAGGCCATCACCCGGCTCCAGGCGGCGGGCAGTGAGATTCAGTGGGGCTCGGATCTGGGCGGAGGGGATGAGACGATTCTCTCTAGCCAGTTTGATCGCCCGGTGATGGTGCATCGCTACCCGGCCGCGGTCAAAGCGTTCTACATGCAGCCGGATCCGGTGCAACCGGACCGCGCACTCTGCGTTGACATGCTGGCGCCCGAGGGGTGCGGCGAAATCATTGGCGGCAGCCAGCGCATCCACGATCTGCAATTGTTGCTCGATCGCATTCGCGAACAGAAGCTGCCCGAAGAGGCTTTCAGTTGGTACCTCGACCTGCGCCGGTACGGTTCGGTACCCCATGCCGGGTTTGGCATGGGCATTGAGCGCGTGGTGGGGTGGGTGTGCGGTGTCGAGCACGTCCGCGAAACGATTCCATTTCCCAGGACGATTTATCGGATGTTTCCCTAGGGTTTCCAGCTGTCAGTTTTCGGATGGCGGAGAACCGTGTTCCGTTTGCCACAGACTGCCGAACACTCACGCACTTCAACTCTTATGGCATCCCGCATTCGCGTCATCGGTGTTCCGCTCGATCTCGGCCAGGACCGGCGCGGGGTGGATATGGGTCCCTCGGCGGTGCGGGTTGCTGGTTTGGCAGCCCGACTGGAAGGGCTTGGTTTTACCGTCGAAGATGCCGGCAATGTGCTGGTGCCGCTGGCCGAGCAAAGGGCGCCGGGAAATCCCCAGGCCAAGTATCTGAAAGAGATTGCCGCCACCTGCAAGAAACAGGCGGAGTGGGTGCAGAAAACGCTCGAGGACCGCGTGTTTCCTTTGGTTCTGGGCGGAGACCATTCGATCGGCGTGGGGACGGTCTCTGGTGTGAGCGAATACTACCGGCGTCTCGGCAAGCAAGTCGGCCTGATCTGGCTCGACGCCCACGGTGACATCAACACCCCTGAGACCTCGCCGAGCGGCAACATCCACGGCATGGCGCTGGCCTGCCTGCTGGGCGAGGGCCCGAAGGAGTTGACGCAGATCTACGGATTTTCCCCCAAAGTGGCAGCGCAGAACACGGTGCTCATCGGCGTGCATGATCTCGATCCGGGAGAGCGCGAGCGCCTGCATGCCGCCGCCGTCAAGGTGTACACCATGCGCGACCTCGATGAACGCGGCATGCGCACGGTGCTGCAGGAAGCCGTCGCCATCGCCAGCAATGGCACGGAGGGGTTCTGCTGCTCGCTGGACATGGACTTCATTGATGCTGCCTTCGCGCCCGGCGTGGGGACGCCGGTGCGCGGCGGGGTGACTTACCGCGAGGCCCACCTCGCGCTGGAGCTGATCTGCGACAGTGGCAATCTGCTCTCGCTCGAGGTGGTTGAAGTCAACCCCGTGTTGGACGAGCGCAACCGCACGGCCGAATTGGCCGTCGAGCTGATCCTGAGCGGCTTGGGAAAAAAGATTCTGTAGCCGCTGCGGCCGGTAATGAATCGCCGGCGACAACAGACGAGCGGCAGGAGGACTCAGACGCCCCGACGAGCGTTGTGTACGGCCGCTCACAATTGAAGAGCGCCAGGCCCTGCATGGCGCGACCGTCAGAGCCCGGGCGCGCAGATCCGCGTGCTGGACGAACTGACGTCCCTTTTCCCGCTTGACCCTCCTGTGCTACATTCCGATGAGTTTGGAAGCGTATCCACGCCAGACAGGAACCGAACCAACAATGCCCCAGGTTGCAAGCACGTCCAAGTCCTACGATGTGGTAATTATCGGCTCGGGTGCGGGAGGCGGCATGGCCGCTTATGTCCTGACCCAAGCCGGGGCGAAGTGTCTCATGTTGGAGGCGGGGAGCTGGTACGACACCGCCAAACAGTCCACCATGTTCGAGTGGCCGTACAGCGTGCCCAATCGCGGCGTCAACCAAGGGCATCCGTGGGGCAAGTCGTCTTGGGGCTATTTTGATGCCTGCAACGGCGGATGGGAATTGGACGGTGAGCCCTACACCATGGCGCCGGGCAACCAGTGGCGCTGGTGGCGGGGACGCATGCTGGGCGGACGCACCAATCACTGGGGCCGCATCGCGTTGCGCATGGGTCCATACGACTTCAAGCCCTACAGCCGCGACGGCAAAGGGTTCGACTGGCCCTTCACCTACGAAGATCTGGCGCCGTACTACGACAAGACCGAGGAATTGATCGGCGTTTTTGGTTCGCATGAAGGCTTGGAAAATACGCCGGACGGCCGTTTCCAGCCGCCTCCCAAACCGCGCTGCTACGAGCTTTACCTCCAGAAAGCGTCGCGCAAGCTCGGGATTCCATGCGTCCCGTCGCGCCTGTCCATCCTGACCAAGTCCATTCACGGACGACCAGCCTGTCATTATTGCGGTTCCTGCGGCCGCAGTTGTGCGACCGGCTCCAACTTCAGCTCTCCGACCGTCCTGCTGCCGCCGGCGCTGGCGACCGGCAATCTGGAGATCCGGTGTGATGCCATGGCGCGCGAGGTGCTGGTCGGTCCCGACGGGTTGGCCTCCGGCGTCTCGTACATTGACAAAAAGACGCGCAAGGAAGTGCAAGTCAAGGCGAAGTACGTTGTCGTTGCCGCCAGCGCCTGCGAATCGGCACGCATTCTGCTGAACTCGCGCAGTTCGCACTTTCCGGATGGCGTGGCCAATTCATCCGGCTTGGTGGGGCGCTATCTCATGGATACGGTCGGCTCCAACGTCAGCGGCTTCATTCCTGCCATGACCGACATGCCGGCCCACAACGAAGATGGCGTCGGCGGGATGCATCTTTACATGCCGTGGTGGGGCTATGAAGCGCAAAAGAACGGCAAACTGCCGTTCGCCCGCGGCTATCACATCGAGATGGGCGGCGGTCGTCACATGCCCGGCGCAGGCACCTTGGGTGGCGCCGCAGAGAGCCATCTGGGCGGCGGCTATGGCGTGGAGCTGAAGAGCGGCCTGCGCAAACTCTACGGCGGGAACGTCGGATTTGCGGGCCGGGGCGAGATGATTCCCAACGATCAAAGCTATTGCGAAATTGATCACAACGTGGTGGATGAATGGGGGATTCCTGTCCTAAAGTTCCACTTCAAGTGGAGCGAGGAAGAGATCTTGCAAGCCAAGCACATGCAGGAGACCTTCCAGGAGATCATCCACGCCGCCGGCGGGACGGTAACCGGTTCCTCCGGGCCGGAAAGGGACTGGGGCATTTTGCCGGGCGGCGAAATCATTCACGAGGTAGGCACCACAAAGATGGGCGACAACCCGAAAACATCGGTGCTCAATCAATGGGGACAGGCGTGGGATTGCAAGAACCTGTTCGTCACCGATGGAGCGCCGTTTGTCAGCAATGCCGACAAGAACCCGACGCTCAGCATCATGGCGGTGGCGTGGCGTTCCAGTGAGCATCTCGCCAACGAGGTCAAGCAGCACAGCCTGTAGCGCGCCGTGGAAGGGACGACGAGGACAAGCCGATGGCAAAAGAATTGGAACCCACTGAAAAAGCTCCCGGCGTCAACCGGCGAGACCTGCTCAAAGTGATGGGCACCGCGCCTGCCGCAGTCCTGGTGACGGTCACGCCGGGAATGGCGGAAGGGCGTCAGCCGGCACATCCGCATCCCGCCGTCCATGCGGCTGCGGCGCACCCTGGCGCCCACATGGTGCTCACGCCGCACGAGTTCAAGACCGTGAGCGTGCTCAGCGACCTGATCATTCCGGCCGATGGCCACTCCGGCAGCGCCACCCAGGCGCAGGTGCCGACTGACATGGATTCCTGGCTGCACATGCAAGGCGGAAACCTGCTCGCCGAAATCCGCGGCGGCTTGACGTGGCTTGATCTCGAAAGCAATCGGCTGCACCAGCGGGACTTCGTTGACAGCACGGTGGCGCAACAGAAGGCGCTGCTCGATCGCATCGCATATCCGGGCAAATCCGCGCCCGATGATCGCAACGCCACGGCCTTCTTCACCTCGTTCCGCAACCTCGTCGTGAGCGCATTTTTCTCAAGCAAGTTGGGCGTCGCAGATCTGAAATATATGGGAAACACCGTGGTGACCGAATGGAACGGCTGCCCGGCCGACGCCTTGGCGCATCTTGGTGTGAGCTACGACGAGTCCAAGGCCTGATCCCTAGTTCCGATCGCTGGCCGTGAAGCACAGGCATTCGTGTCTGTCGTCCAATCGTCGCCGCCGCGGCCCAGCGCCAATCGAAGCCAACTCATTTAGAGTTCGAGGAGCGCCGGGTGGGCACACTGGGCCCACGGCGTGGCCGAGTGTCGACGTCTCCGGGAGTATCCTAAAGACAACGGGCGAGGCGGATGTCCTTGCTGCGGGTTGTGCTCTCGGGCGACGGTTTCCTTCATCTCCGCGCTCGGTTGCCGCCCCTATGAGCTTGCGGGGAGAAGACCTTTGACGACAGACACGATTCACACTCTGGGGGCGCTGAAGCGCGCACCCGGCAACGCCTACCTGCGTCTGAAGCAGCGCAGCGTCAAGGACGAGCTGCGGGAAAATCTGCTGGCCCGGCTACGGGATCGCCAGCCGGTTTTTCCGGGCATTGTCGGATATGACGACACCGTGGTTCCGCAGATTGTCAATGCCGTCCTCTCAAAGCACAACTTCATCCTGCTTGGCCTGCGCGGGCAAGCCAAGAGCCGCATCCTGCGTGCCCTTACCACGCTGCTGGATCCAGCGCTGGCGGCAATCGCCGGTTGTGAGATCCATGACAATCCCGCCGCGCCGATCTGTGCCCGGTGTCGCCGCCTGGTCACCACGGTGGGCGACGATACCCCGATCGAGTATCTGACGCCGGAGCAACGTTACGTGGAGAAGTTGGCCACGCCGGACGTCACCATGGCTGACCTGATTGGCGACTTGGATCCGATCAAAGCGGCACGTGCCGGCCTCGATCTCGCGGACGAGATGACGATTTTCTATGGGTTGCTGCCGCGCGCCAACCGCGGCATCTTCGCCATCAACGAGCTACCCGACTTGGCGGGCAAGATTCAGGTCGGGCTGTTCAACATCATGCAGGAGGGCGACGTGCAGATTAAGGGCTATCCGCTCCGCCTGCCGCTTGATGTGGCAATCGTGTTCAGCGCCAACCCGGAGGACTATACCGCCCGGGGCAAGATCGTGACACCGCTCAAAGACCGCATTGGCAGCGAGATTCGCACCCACTACCCGACGACTCTGGAGGATGGGATGGATATCACCGCACAGGAAGCCGACGTGCAACGCAACGGCGCCGCGTGCGAGATTCCGGCGTTCATGCGGGAAGTTGTCGAAGCCATCGCTTTTGCCGCGCGGGAAGACAAGCGGGTGGACAAGCGCTCGGGCGTCAGCCAGAGGCTGCCCATCTCCTGCCTGGAGAACGTGGTGTCGAGCGCCGAGCGGCGCGCCCTGTTGCTCGGGGAAGGGACAGTGGTGCCGCGCATTGCTGACGTATTCAATGCTTTGCCGTCGGTCACCGGCAAACTGGAACTCGAGTACGAAGGCGAGATGCGCGGTCCCGAGGTGGTAGCGCGCGATCTGGTACGCACCGCCGTTGGCCGCGTCTTTGACCGATATTTCGAAGGGGCAAACCTGCACAAGGTGGTGCAGTTCTTCGATCTGGGCGGCAACCTCCAGCTCGAGGAGGACACGCCGACGCGCACCTGTCTCGACCGTCTGCAACAGATCAACGGTCTTGATCACCACCTGGCGGCGCTCAAAATTGATGACGACAGCCCGATGCCGCTGCGGCTGGCAGGCTTGGAATTCATTCTGGAAGGCCTCTACGCCCACAAACGCATCAGCCGCAGCGAGAAGCGCGGCTTCCATGGCGAGGAGAAACGCCGGCCAAACGAGCCCGAACGGATGCGCGACGACATGCCCGGCAATGCGCGGCGCAGGCCGCTCAACTGAGGCGGTGAAGCCATGAAGTCCGTCAAATACCAGCGTTACCAGGGAGACCCGCTCGACGAATTGGGCATGGAGCAACTCGCCGACGCGCTGGCCGATTACCTGCTGCAGAGCGGTTTTCAAAGCCCCTATGACGCGTGGCAGGAGCTGCCCGGCGAGCAGACCCTGGAGGAGCTGCACCAGGCGATTCAGCAGGCCCTGGCCAATTCCGATCTGCTTGACGAACAACAGCGCGAGTTTCTTGCGAACGCCTCCCCGGAGCAGATGGCGGCAGTTCTGAACCGGCTCACGGAACGACTGGCGGAGGAAGGATTGATCCGCGTGGATATGCCACCCGCGTCGCGCTCAATCGGAGGGGGCGGTAGCGTGGGAGGCGAGAGGCAAGTGCGCTTTGAGATTACCGACAAGGGGCTCGATTTTCTCGGGTTTCGCACCCTGCGCGATCTCCTCGGCGGTCTCGGCAAGGCCAGCCTGGGGCGGCACGATACCCGGGACTTCGCAACCGGGGTCGAGACCTCCGGCGCCTCGCGGGCGTATGAGTTCGGCGACACCCTCAACCTCGACATCAGCGCGACGATCAGCCATGCGTTACGACGGGAGGGACTGCACGTTCCCATCGGGCTGGAATATCAGGACCTGATGGTGCATCAAGCGGAGTACCAGTCGTCGTGCGCAACGGTACTGCTCCTCGATTGCAGCCACTCCATGATCCTGTATGGGGAAGACCGCTTCACTCCCGCGAAGCGGGTGGCACTGGCGCTCTCGCACCTCATCCGCACGCAGTATCCGGGGGACTCCCTGCAACTGGTGCTGTTTCACGACTCGGCCGAGGAAATTCCCTTACCGCAGTTGGCGCAGGTCCAAGTCGGACCACATTACACCAATACCCGCGAGGGGTTGCGCCTGGCGCAGCGCCTGCTGGCGCGGCAGCGCAAGGACATGAAACAGATCGTCATGATCACCGATGGCAAGCCCTCGGCGTTGACGCTTGAGGACGGGCGGATCTACAAGAACGCCTTCGGGCTCGATCCCTTGGTGGTGGGAAAGACCTTGGAAGAAGTCCATCGCTGCCGTCGTAGCGGCATCCTGATCAACACCTTCATGCTGGCCAGCGATTACGGCCTGATTCAGTTCGTACAGAAGGTGACGCAGATCTGCCGGGGCAAGGCTTATTTCACCACGCCGCAAACCCTGGGTCAGTACCTGATGCTGGATTACATGACCCACAAATCACGCAGCATTCACTGATCGGGACCAATTTCCTAGGTGCTCGTCCGGATCATATCCGCGTTCCCGGCCGCCGATGCGCGGCGTGCTCCCCCCAAAAAAACGGCCGTCCCGCGAGGGACGGCCGTTGGTGGAAAAGGAGGCCCGAGTTTAGAACTCGAGCCGGGCGTTGAGGGCGATCATGCGCACCGCGCTGTCGCCACCGAGGAAGGACCCCAACAGCCCGGTCGGCGGGCTCACTAAATTACTGATCGTGCCGAAGCCGGTCAGAGTGTTGAGGGCGCCGGGAACGTTGGAGGTGGTCGGAATGCCGGCCGTGGTTGAGGGGAAGCCGAAGTTGGGGTGATTGAAGACGTTGTAGAACTGCCCTTCCAGACGCAAGACCATCTTCTCCGTAATATGCGTGTTCTTGGTGATGAACATGTCAGACCAGGTGAAGGCGGGAGCGCGCAAGGAGTTGCGGGCCAGGGTGCCAAACTGGCAATGTGCCGCATCCACCGCTTCGTTGCCGAGCGCGGGGCTGTAGCAGGAGCTGGTGTTCGTGTCCCAGACCGAAGCGAAGGCATTGGGGTTGAGCCACTGCACTTGGCCGGTCTGAGTGACCCCGGTCACGTTGCTCTTGGTGTAGGGGGAAACCCCGTTCACCGGGTTGGCAAAGGAAGGTCCTGAGGTGTTGATCAGGTTGCCGCCGGCAATGTTGGACTGTATCGAGAAGGGCAGGCCGGTGTGATGGAACATCGTACCGGACACCTGCCAGCCGTTCGTCAAGCGTCCCAGCCAGGCGTTCTGCACGTGGAAGGGAAGCTGATAGACATAGGAACCGTTGAAGCTGTGCCGAATGTCGTAGTCGCAGTTTCCGTAATCGCGCCGCAGTTGCCCGGGCAATGGGCTGAGGAAATTATTGGGACCACCGTAGCCGAAGACACCGCCGTTCGAGATCGTGTCCAGGCAATGGCTCCACGTGTAGTTGGCTTGGACCTGCAGGCCGTGGGACATGCGTTTCTGCCCCGTGATCTGCAAGCCGTGGTAGCTGCCGTAGGCTCCGTATTGGTACTGGGTAAAGGTTCCGAAGCGCGCGTCCGGCGCCGCCGAAGGGAAGGGTGCAAAGCATCCGGCGCAAGTGGTCTCAAATCCGTCAAGAGACTCAGTGTATGGAATGTGAATGGAACGGGTTCCGACGTACTGCGCATTGAGTCCCCAAGAGGCGCCGAACTGGTGGGCCAGGGCCAAACTCCACTGCAGATAGTACGGAGGCTGCAAACGGCCATTTGGCAACCCGGTGACGTTAACCTGCGGGAGGCAGTTGGCGGGCGCCGTCGGCGAAGAGCAGGAGATGCCGCCGCTGCTGAATGCCGACTGAAATTGTTGATTTGCAACAACGGCGGCGTCCACGACACTGTTGGGGACGCCGGGAGCGACCGCATAGCCGCCGGCGCCGCCGAAAAACCCAGCATTGAATTGCGGGTCATAGGGCGGGTTGGTGGCCATCGAATCCGTCAAAGAAGCCGGAAAGATGTCACTGAAGACACCGAAGCCCGCCTTCAGCAAGGTGTTGGTCTGGAGCTGGTAGGCCAAGGCGCCGCGCGGCTGCCAGACGACCGGTGGGACAGAGGGGAACAACGGTCCTTGTCCGACCAGGATGTCGGAGCTGAGCGGCCGGTTCACGTCGTGCGACATGGTACGGAAGTCGCTCGCCGGCCGTGCATTCAGGCGCTGGCGACTCAACGGGTTGGTGTTCACAGTTGCGCGCAGACCCAGGGTCAAGGTTAACGATGGCGTGGTCTTCCACGTGTCCATGGCGTACATGTCGCTGTTCGTAAGCGACACGGGCTCATTGAGACTGCGCGGGAAGCTCTGCAGGGTGAAGCAACTGGCCCCATATGTGAACTCGGGGAGGCTGCAAGGAATGACAAGCGGCGTGTTGAAGATACCGAAATCATGGTCGCTGACATCCAGACGGCGGGTGTTTTCACCGAATTTGAACGTGTGCGCCCCACGGGTCCAGCTCAGGTTGTCGTTCATCTGCCATTGCATGACGTTGCGGCCCTGCGGCCACACATAGTTGATTCCGCCCATGTTGCTGAACGGTCCTCCGCCCAGCACGATCGGGAAGCTGGCGTGTGCCGCCGCGGCGTGTTGCAGATCGAAGATGGCCGAGTACCAGGTGAATCCCGGATTGAATTGGTTCACCAAGGTCGGGCTGAAGATGTGCGTCCACCCGGCATCGCCGGTGCGTTGTGGCTGGTAGGAGATGGCGCTGAACTGCGACTGAAAAGGATCCGTGTAGGTGGCCTGCGTCCCCTGTTCGTTCTCAAAGCGGCCCCAGTACTGATCCGCTTGGCTGCGGTCGTAATCCATCTTGAGGGTGAACAGCGTGTCCCGCGTATGGACCGAATGCGTAATCACGCCCTGATTGGCGCAGCCGATCCCGTTCGGCACCCCGCCTGCAGGAATCACCGAGCCGTCGGCATTCAGCGGGCAGCCTTGTTGGGCGACCGGTGTTCCAATAGCCGTGTTGCCGTAGAGCTTGAACATGTTCTGGTAAAACGGCACTTCCGCAGGCTCGGCCGGCAGAGTGTTGCCGATGATCGGATCGGTTCCTCCCAAGGGCAATTGCTGGATGACGTAATTTTCGTAGTTGGCGCTGGGAACCGTCACGTGGCTGACCAGCGGCAAGGCGATGCGGGTGGCCTCGTAATCGGTGAAGAAGAACAGCTTGTCCTTTTTCAGCGGACCGCCCAAGCGGCCGCCGAACTCATTGACGTTCGAGAAGGGCTTTTGGGTAGGATTGGCAGCCGTTGAGTTGGCATTGACGAAATAGTCGGTGCTATTCATCGCCCGGCCGTTCCACGTCTCGTAGAGGTTGCCATGCAACGCGTTGGTGCCCGACTTGGTAATGTAGTTGATCTGCGATGCGCCCTGGCGGCCCTGGTCCACCGAGTAAGAGGTGGTATTGACGGTGACCTCGTCAATGGCGTTGAGCCCGAGTTGCAGGTTGGTGGCGCCGGAGTTGTTGAGGTTGAGGAAGGGATCGTTGGCGTCCAAGCCGTCAATCGTGAAGTTGTTGGAGACCGCGGGCAGCCCATTGAACTCGACGTTGCCGTAACCGCCGCTGGTGTTCATGTTGGCGCCCGGTGCGACTTGGGCGACGTAGCTCAAGTCCCCACCGGGGTTGGGCGTATTGGCGATGCTGAAGCTGCTGATGGTGGTCGTCGTATTGGGATTGTCGGTCTGCAGTAAGGGTGCCGTTCCCTGCACCTCAACCGTTTCGGTGGAGGCCCCGAGCTTCAGCGCAAAATTGGCATTGGCGGTCTGGCTGACCGAGACATGCAGGGTCTGTGTCTGCGAACCGAAGCCGGTTGCTGCAGCCTTGACTTGGTAGTCGCCCGGATCCAACTGCGACAAGCTGAAGGAACCGTTGGCGCCTGTCGTGCCGGTGCGCACCGAGCCGGTGGCGGTGTTGAGAGCGGTGATGTTGGCGCCCGGGACCAGCGCGCCTTGCGGGTCCGTTACCTGTCCGGTGATGGCGCCGGTCGTGAGGGTTTGGGCCGCCAGAGGCACCCCCACCATGCACAGGGTCAGCAGCGCCAAACTCGCTGCAGCAACGACCATTTTTCTACACAGGATCTTCATACGGCTCCTTCGTCGACAAGGTTGATTTGAAAAATCTGGAAAGCCCCTCGGCGGTCGGACTCGGCCCGACGCGCACGGTGTGCTCTCGCGCCAGACAGTCCGAAAGCTCGCACCGACTTTCGGACTGCGCACAACTTGGCTGCGGAGGAGACACTGGTACTCATGCTGCAGTCTGTTGTAACGGCAGTGAAACTGCGTTGTCAAAGGAAAAGTGTTGCATGGCTGCAAGCTGGCAACCCGTGTCCTGAGCGGCCTTGGTGGACTATTCCTCATTCAAGATTTGTAACAAGCAGCACTTCCAGTTATAGAAAACGCACCGACAAAACGACTAACCGGTCGGTAGATCGGAGGCTGCCGGACGGGGAGAACGTGCTTTATGAAGGCACCCCGTATCAATGAGTTGGCCTCAACACACGCGAACACTGCAGGGTTGACCCGCAGGGGAGTTTGAGAGACTGCAGGCGCGTTTGAAGAATGAGTCCTCGCGAGGGCGCGACACCGGTCGGCGAGGGTCCGTCCTAGGATTGACGCGTGAAATCCACCGAAACCGTCAGCGCGTCGCCCTGCACATCGAGCACGTTGCAAAACGTGCGCTTCTGGCGGCGGCTGAATTCCAGGCTGACTTGGGAATGACCGATGTGCAGTTGATGGACGCGCAACCAGTCCAACCACTCCGGCAGAACCGGGTTGACGATGCGCAGTTCATGCCGGGCAGCGTTGGGACGCAATCCCAGGCTGGCGTTGAGCAGCAGCAGGAGCGCGCCTGAAGCCCAAGCTTGAGGGGAACAGGACACCGGGTAATGCACAGGCTCATCGGAGCCACAGCGCTGCACGCCCACGAACAATTCCGGCAGGCGCTGGTTGCGGAAGTGGGTGGCGGCTTCGAAGAGGGCGGTGAAGAGGCGCTGCAGGGCGGCGTGCTGGCCGTAGAAGGCGAGGCCCTGGCCAATGAGCGAGTTGTCGTGCGGCCACACCGAGCCGCGGTGATAGCTGAGCGGATTAAAGGTGGACTCATCGGCCGACAGGGTACGAATGCCCCACCCGGAAAACATGTCTTCCCGCATGAGACGATCCGCCACGGTCCGTGCCCGCTCCGGCGAAAGCATGCGACTCCAGAGCAGATGACCGGGGTTGGAGGCGATGACTTGCTGCTGCTGTTTCCGGCCATCCAGAGCCATGGCGTAGAAGTGCTCGCTGGGCATCCAGAAGGTCTCCTCGAAGCGCTTGGCGGCGGTGGCGGCCTGCTGCCGCAGTCGGTCCGCGAAGACATGATCACCCGCGAGATGAAAGAGACGCGCCATGCGGTAGCGCGCATCGAAGGCGTAGCCCTGCACCTCGCAGAGGGCGATGGGGGGTTGGAGGAGCTGGCCCTGGCGGTTGAGGGTGGCGTCCCAGGAATCTTTCCAGCCCTGATTGGCCAGGCCGCGGTCGGCCATGCGTTCGTACTCGATCAGGCCGTCGTGATCGCGATCGCCATACTCATCCATCCATTGCAACGCGCGGCGTGCCGCAGGCAACAGCTCCTCCAGCAGGGCACGGTCACCAGTCCAGTTGAAGGCTTCACTGAGCACGATGAGAAACAACGGGGTGCTGTCAATGGAGCCGTAGTAGGGATTGAACGGCATCTCCCCGCAGCGCGTCATCTCTCCTTCGCGTTCTTCGTGCAGGATGCGCCCCGGTTGTTCGTCGCGCGCCGGGTTGAGCTCCCGTCCCTGATGGAGGGCGAGATAGCGCAGGGTGTCAACCGCCAGCCGGGAGTGGAGCAACAGGGATTGGTAGGCGGCGATCAGCGAGTCGCGGCCGAATACAGTGGCGAACCAGGGGATGCCGGCCGCGATCACATTGCCCGCCGGGGGACGGGGAATGCGCAGGGCGAAGAAGTCGCTGAGGGCAGTCGCGAGGCAAGTATCAAAGGCGCCGTTCGAGGATTCAAAGGACGTGGAGTGCGTGGTCCAGTCCTGATATCCATGCAGGCGCTGGCTGCGGTGGGCCTGGTAATCGAGCAGCGGCCCGGCAGGGGCGGACCCGGCACGAGCGCCCGGCTCGCCCTCCGCGAGCGGTTCCACGCGAAGCAGCAGATCGACCTTCTCGCGTGGCTTCAGATGCAGCGAATAGTGCGCCCCGCTGGCGGTCAGACGGGCCGGGGCGGGAGCAAAACGCAAAACGGTTTGACGAAACAAGCCGTCACGACCCAGGTAGGAGAACGTGAGCGTGTCAGCCTGGACCACCGGATCGAAGTGTGTGCCCGCTTCCTTGCGCAGCATGCCGCGCACCTGAAAGACGTCCACGAAGTCCGCGTCGGCGAGCCATTCCAGCTGCAGGCTGACCGGATGCAGGTTGAAGTTCTCGACCGTCAGGCGATCATAGAAGCAGCCCGCCAGCACCTGCTCGCGACGGATGTGGAGCGTCTTGTCGGGCAGGTCGAGCGACTCGCGCACCACCATCTGGCTGGTCGTGAGCTCGATTTGGGCGCTGAGATTGCGCTGTTCGCTGGAGGAGAGGACCACCGTGCGGTGGTCGTTGACCCGCAGCTCGAGATAGCTGAGAAAACGCGTGTCGAGGTGAAAGAGTCCGACATCGGTACTGCCCGCCGGGGCGATGTCCCCGGCGACGGTGGTGGCCAGGAACGTTTTTCCGTCCACCAGCGTGAGGTTGTTGACGCGCCGCGGTTCACCAACCTGCGCCGCCTCGCGCGGCTGTGGCGGAGTAGCCGCGCTGGGCGTCAGAATAACGGAGGTAGGCCGTTCTTCTGCCATAGGAAAGGCGGCTTAGACCGCCGTGCGCAGCAGGGCGCGGGCGGGAACCGTTCTTGGTCCGGGCGCCGTTTGCCGCACCGCTTGGCGGTAGACCTGAACGTAACTGGCCGCCATGCGCTCCAGGCTGAAGTTCTGTTCGACATGGCTGCGACAGCTTGCGGGCGGAATGGCGAGGTCGCGCGCGCGCCCTGCCATCTCTGCGACGTCCCCGCACAGCCAGCCCGACCGTCCGGGGACGACGACTTCGGGAACCGAGCCCTGTGGAAATGCGAGCACCGGGGCTCCACAGGCCATCGCCTCCAGCATGACCAGCCCGAATGGTTCCTCCCATTGGATCGGGAATAGCAGGGCACGGGCGCCGCCTAGCAGTACATTCTTCGCCTCGAGATCGACTTCGCCCACATATTCAATGAAGCGGCCATCCACCTCGGGAAGGACGGTCTGCTCCCAATAGGCACGGTACATGGGTTGGATTTCGCCGGCGAGCTTCAGTGGAATACCGGCCAGCTTGGCGGCGGCAATTGCCAGATGCGTCCCTTTCTGCGGACAGATGCGCCCGATAAAGCAGAGATATTCGCGCCGCCCCGTTCCCAAACGGTAAGCGCTCAGGTCCAGCCCGTGCGGAATGGTGGTGAGGTGCGGCATTTTTTCCCGGCGTGCTTGCGCCTGACTGATGGCCACGTAATGCACGGCCGGGTAGTGGCGATAGAAATCCGAAAGAGCGGGTGCGTGGGGGTGATGGAGGGTGTAGACAATCGGGGTTGCAATGGTTTGCGAAAAGGCAAGACCGGGCGCGTTACTGAGGTGGATGACATCGCAGTCGCGCGCCGCATTGGCACAGGCCCAACCCGAGTGCGTCAGATCTTTGAGGCTGCCGTGCAACTCCGTTGCGATGGGCCATTCCGCCTGCGGGAACAGAGACCGGCGTTCACAACGCACCTGGGATTGACCGTTGGTATAAACCACCGGGAGGTGTCCCAGCGCGACCAGTGCTTCGGCCAAGTGTGCAATGAAAAGCTCGGTGCCACCGTAGCGCAGCGGGGGGACGGGGATGAACGGGGGGGCGACCAGAGCGATTTTCATCGGCGCTGACGGTCTCCTTTTTGCAACGGGACATCCGATGGTTAGACGCCAAAGGCCGGTTGGGCGCTGCCCGTGCCTCAGCTAGAAACGTTCCACCAAGACGAAGAGACAAAGCTATCGACGCTCAGTTCGCGACGCAGAAATCACGTGGGCGGTCACCCCACTATCGCGCCGGTGCGACGGGTCGCCAGTTCTACCAATTACTGTAGGGAGTGCCGTCCGAAGACACGGCATCGCTGCCACTGTGGACGTCCACGATGCCCGGTTCCTGCTGGTCGAGGCTCTGCAGTGATTCGTCGCTGTCAGTGTGCCAACTGCTGGTCGAGTCGGTCATCGGATCTTTGGGAAGGCTGCGCAAGTACCCGGCACTCACCAGGTCGTCCAAGGACTGGGGAGCGCGTTGCTTGTCGAGCGTGTACTGATCAATCAGCGACCGCAACTGGAAGAGATCATCGCGCAGCACCGATTCCTTGGCATGCAGCACCGCCGCTTGATAGCGCGGCACTGACATCGCCATCAGGATGGTCATGATGGCGATCACAATCAGCATCTCCACCAGCGTGAAGCCGCGCCGCGTTCGCACGGCGGCGCCGGTCGCGGCGCTCACCCCAAGGTTGCGGGACCTCAGGCCACGCCGGGCAGAGAAACAATCCATGCGCTTACCAATCACTGTATTTGCTCCCATCGAGCGCCGTCCCATTGCTCTTGGTGTAGACGTCAAATACGTTCTCGCCGCCGGTGGAGGTTGAGTCGGGCGCATCCTGCGACGAGCGCAGCCCCCAGTCGGTGGTGCCGGTCATGGGATCCACGGGAATGCGCCGCAAAAACCGAAGCTTCTTGCCATTCACGTCCTCTCCCTTGACCAGCTTTTCCAAGTCGGGCGGATAGCCGTCGGTGCCCAGCTTGATCTGGAATGCGCCGCGATCGGCGGCGTCTTTATAGCGGTCAATCGCATCCCGCATCTCATGCAGCGCGGACCGCAGGTCGTGCTCGCGTTGTCGCTGGATCGTGACCCGAGCCAGAGGCAGGGCCATGGTCGTGAGCAGCATCAAAATGCTGATCGCGACAATCAGCTCAACCAAGGTCATCCCGGCGTGGCCCGCCCCTCGCCTCCTGGGGACGACATCCGCCGCGCAGGCAGGCGGGCGAACACGAGTCGGAACAAACAAAACTGGCATGTACAGCACGGCCTTATGGTTATTATGCCCCCAACCTCGGGGAGACGCACGTCCCGGGGACGGCGAACGGACAGGAAGGGACCGCCTGTAGACGCGAGGTCTGCACCACAGATCAAGGCACGCTCGGATCGTTGACCGTGGCCGCCAAGAAGCGCGCCCTTAGCGGATGTGGACGGGGGCAGGCACGAGCGTCAACGGCAATATTTTGCCGCTGGCATCGCGGGCGATGGCGCGTCCTACTGTGAGCGTAGTCGCCCCGGCTGCTTTGGCGCGGAATGTCACCGTCACCAATGCGCCTGTCCCGGAGAGGCCCACCGCCCCCGGGGGCCGACTTACGGTAATCTGCGTGGTGCCTGTTGCCGGATCATCCCGGTGAACCACCGCTGCCGGCTGTCCGTCGCTCGAGAGAAAGCCGCCATTGACCACGCTTTCCACCTCGAGCATGCGAGCGTCGTAGTTCAATTGCAGCGAGAGGGCATACGCCGAGGTCGCATGATCCAATACCAGATTTGCCCCGAAGGGGTTGCCAACCACGCCTTCAAGGGTGGCCGGGTCGAACCGTAGCACGTTGTTGCCGGCTGGTGCTGCCGGCACGGCGGCCGTGCCCGTTGGTGCGGGTCCCCTCGCGGGCGGAGCGGCGGGAACGATTGCGGGAGTTCCTGTGCTGGCGGAGGCCGGACTCACCATGGTTCCCGCGCTGGGCGGCGTGGTTCCGATCTCCGGCGCGGTTACCGGACTGGCGGGCGGCAGCATATGGAGTTGCACGTTGGTCGCGGTGCCGGTATCCAGTTCTCGCCGATTTAAAGAGGTGAGTTCAAGATCGCGCACGATATGCGGAGTCATTACGATCAAGATCTCATCGCGGCGGTGCTCGACGTGGGTGCTGGAGAACAGGTACTTGAGCAGCGGCAGGCTGCCCAGTCCGGGAAGCCCGCTGGTCGAGTTGGTATCCGAGTCGTCCACAATGCCCGCCAAGACATTGCTTTGGCCGTCCTGCAACTGGATCATGGCCAGGTCAATGACGCGCTGGCCGATGATGGGCTGCTGGATCCCGCCGATATTGGCCTGACCGGCCACCGAGGAGATCTCGATCTTGCCCTTCAGGCTGACCTCATGATCGCCATGCACGAAGGGTGTGATCTCGACATTGACCCCGACATTCTGATACTGGAACTGCGTATTGACCAGGGGATTGATGCCAATCCCGCCAATGCCCGGCTGGAAACTGCCGGTGGCAACCGGAATGCGCTGGCCGATCTGGAGCGTCGCCTTTTGATTTTGTTCAGCTCGCAATTGTGGGGTTTGCAGCGTCTGGGTGCGCGAGTCGCTGAGCAGGGCGTTGAGCGTCGCGGGCGTGATGGTGACGCTGAAATCGCTGCCGCGCAGGTGCTTAAAGCGATCCAAAGTGAACTGCGAGGGCGTCGCCGCCGGTGTACCACTGCTGGAGCTGGTTGTCGTTGTCGCTGGTTGCAATAGCGATACCGTTGTGCTGGTGGGAGGCAACAACCCAAGATCGCGCGCGAAGTCGCGATTGACCTCGAGGACTTGCACGTCAATGACAACTTCGGGGGGCGCCTTGTCAAGATCATCGATCAGCTTCTCGGCGACGGCCACCCGGTCCGGCGTGTCGCGAATGATCAGCGCCATCTGCGAGCCCACCACCTGAAAATGCTGCAGGTTGAGCAACGTGCGGACCGCGTTGGCCATCTCGCTGAGATCGTTGGGAGAGTTGACGTTGTGGGCGTAAATGGTTTTCACCACCACGCGCTCCAACTCGTTGTGCTTGCTGGCTGTATCCTCGGCAACGAAAATCGTGTCGGGCGTCACGACGGTATAAAAAGCATGCGCTTCGATCCCCAGGATGTGCAGCGCCTCGAGGAGCGAAACGTTCTGCAGGTCGAGGCTGACACGCTGTCCTCGAAAGTCGGAGTCATAGATGACGTTCAGTCCGGCCAGCTTGCCGAGCGTATCGTAGGCGACGCGGGCATCACCGGTGAGTTTGAGCGTGATCGGGGTCGCGGAAAGCACCCCCAGGTCGGCTGGCCCGGCGGCCCGCGCCAAGCGCTGATCCAACTCGGAGACGGCTTTCGGGGTGACCGGTTGGCCGACGGCCGGCGCGGTTGTGATGGCCTGCAGACGCTCCAACTCTTGCTGTGCGATCACGTTGGTGGGGTCCAGAGCCAGGGCACGGTTGAATTCCGCGACTGCCTCGATGTCGCGATGCGCATCCCGTAACTGTTCGCCGCGCTGAATATGTGCGGTGGAGGCCTCAAAGCGCGCGCGGCGGGCGGCGAGAATGTATTCCGCGTTCTCGGGCTTCAGGATCTCCGCTTGACGAAAATCGGCGTAGGCCTGCTCGTACTGCTTGTGAAGTTCCGCGTTCCGGCCGTGTTTGTAGTAGCCGGTGGCGCGGTCCGCTCGGGCGGGAAGGGCCAGGCCACAGACACAGATCAGGACGCCACCCACGGTCCAGATCCATCGAGGCGTTGCACTACCTCGAGCGGGGGGCGGGGAAGGGCGGGGGTGGGAGTCAACCAACGGGATGCGATCTCCTGGAATGGCGAGTCGGGCGCAACGGCGGACGCTGGTGCGGGCCGATGCCCGCCCAATTAGGCCTGAGTCTAGCATAGAGGCACGTTCCGACTCTGGCTTCGCTTGCGGTCGGGTGGGGCCGCTCTTTCAAGCACTTACGGCCACCCCGAGGACGAGGATCATGGCACGACAAAATCGGGAGTGTTGCGCCCGGCGCTCCGCCTCAACTCCCGTACTCTGTTTTCCATCCCGAGCGTAGGATAGAAGAGTGGCCGACAAGCTCATCGCCGAAAACCGTCAAGCGGCCTTTAACTACCACCTGCTGGAGCGCCTGGAAGCGGGCATTGTCCTGAATGGCGGTGAAGTGAAGTCTCTGCGTGCCGGGCAGGTGCAGTTGAAGGACAGTTATGTCCTGATCCGCAACGGCGAGGCTCTGTTGCTCAATTGTCACATCAGCCCCTATCCCCACTGCGGATACGTCGTGCAGGAGCCGGAGCGCAGCCGCAAGCTGCTGCTGCATGTCCGCGAGATCGAAAAACTTGACAGCAAGACACGCGAAAAGGGGTTGACCATCGTTCCCACTCGCCTGTATTTCCACGACAGCCGGGTGAAGTGCGAGATCGCATTGGCGAAGGGCAAACAGGTGCACGATAAGCGCGAAACGGAGAAGAAACGGGAAGCAGACCGCGAAGCGCGTGCCGTGATGAAGACCCGTGGCCGGCACTAGGGGACACCGGAGCGACTCGTCGGCCGACGCGCCAACGCCATCCAGCCAAGCCGCTCGCCGTGCGAAAATTGCAATCTACGAACATGCAGACCCAACTGACCTATGCCCCCTTGGCCACGCTGGATACCGAAGCGCTGGCGATCGTCCTCTTTGAGCGCGACCCGAAGCTCAGCGGCAGCCTGCTCGCCTTGGATGGCGCCGTGGGCGGGACTCTCGCCGCCCTGACCGAAGCCGGCGAGTTTGCCTGCAAGCTCTACGACACGCAACTGTTGTTTCATCCTGCCGGGATCCAGGCACGGCGTTTGTTGCTGTTGGGAGGGGGGAAGCCGCAGACGTTCAGCGTTCATGAGTTGCGGCGGTTGGCCGGAGTGGCGGCGCGCCACCTCAAAGGCCGCAACCTGCGCAGCTTCACGCTCGTCCTACCGCCCGAAGTGGCGGCCGAAACGGCCATCAAGGCGGCGCTTATTGGCGTTCACGGCGCCAACTTTGAGCCCGGCCGCTACAAAAGCGAACAGAAGGAGGAGCGCAGGATCGAGTCGGTAACGCTGGCGTTTGCCGCCGGTCCCGCCGCGTCGACACCCGGCTTGGAAGCTGCGCTGGTTTTCGGCAATACAGCCGGTGAGGCCCAGAACTTCGCCCGCGACCTGATCAACGAGCCGAGCAACGTCCTCACGCCCACGCGTCTCGCGGAACGCGCCCAAGCGATGGCCCACGACAAGGGGCTGGAATGCGAGCTGATTGACGAGGCGCGGGCGCGCGAGTTGAAGATGGGCGCATTTTTGAGCGTCAGTCAAGGCAGCTACGAACCCGCGGTCATGATCGTGCTGCGCTACTGGGGCGCCGGCAAGGGCAGCGCCTCTCCCATGTTGGGGCTGGTCGGCAAGGGGATCACCTTCGACACCGGTGGCATTTCCATCAAGCCTTCGGACGGCATGGAGAAGATGAAGTACGACATGGCCGGCGGGGCCACGATGATTGCCACGATGAAGGCCATCGCCGAGCTCAAGCCGCGTCTCAACGTCCTTGCCATCATCCCCGCCAGCGAGAACATGCCGGGCGGTCGGGCACAAAAACCCGGCGATGTGCAGATCGCCATGTCCGGCAAATCCATCGAGGTGCTCAACACCGACGCAGAGGGGCGGCTGGTGCTGGCGGACGGCTTGCACTACGCGCGCCAGTTGGGCGCCACCCACCTGATTGACGCTGCCACGCTGACCGGAGCGGTCGCCGTCGCCTTGGGGGCGGTCAATGTCGGCGTCTTTGCCAACAATGAGGCGTTTTACCAGGAGTTTGCCCGCGCACAGCAGGCGGCCGGGGAGAAGATGTGGCGCCTTCCGCTCGACGAGGAATACCTCGATCAGATCCGGGGATCGGTGGGCGACATCATCAACACCGGCGGCCGATACGGAGGTGCCATCACCGCCGCCATGTTCCTGCACGAGTTCGTGGGGGACACGCCCTGGATTCATCTCGACATCGCGGGCACCGGATGGCTTGATGACGGCAAACCATGGTGCGCCAAGGGCCCCACGGCTGTGGCATTGCCCACGTTGCTTGGCCTCGTCGAGGACATGGCCAGTCGGAACTAACCTCCACGCATCCGGGCGCACGGCGAGAGTGCCTAGCGTGACGGCGAATCCTTGTCCGCCATTCTGGCGACACATTCGGGACAGGGGCAAAGTTCTCTGAGATACGTCCAAGTGTAGATGCCGGTGTTGTGGCCGTCGCTGAAGTGAAACTGCAGCGCATAGCGCCCGACCGGCTCCGCCCCCAGCAGCGTGCCGCCCACCGGTTTGAACATGGGGAGTGCCCCTGGCGGCGAAGAGGCGGCAGGCGAGGCCGGCTCGGCCGGACCGTGCGTGCCGAGGCAGTTGGCGCAGCGACAGGCGTCCCGCAACGCTTTGATGGCGTACCGGCTGACATGGCCGTCGCCCCACGTGATGGTCACGCCCTGCGACAGGGAAATGTCCACGTTGCGTGGGTCACAGGCCAGGGTGCTGGCAGGGAGGTCGACCACGCCTCCACTGTAGCAGCGGGGCGGAGGAGCGTGGGGCTGGGGAGGATACGCCAGGGGCGGTAGAGCAAAAAGGCGAGCGCTTGGGTCGAGTGACGCTGCTTGCCAGATACGTGGCCGGCGCGTCATAGTGGGCGGCATCCGCAAAGGAGTGTGCCGGCGTGATGCAAGATTTCAAAAAGTTTCTCTTGCGAGGCAGCGTGGTGGATCTGGCCGTCGGCGTGGTGATGGGCGTGGCCTTCGGAACCGTGGTCTCGGCGCTGGTCAAGGACCTGCTGATGCCGCTGGTGGCGGCGCTGGTCGGCAAACCGGATTTTTCGGCCTTGAGTTTCACGCTCCATGGCAGCAGGTTTCCCTACGGGGATTTCATCAACGCAGTGGTGGCATTTGTGTTGATCGGCGGCGCGGTGTATTTCTTTGTCGTGGTGCCGGTGAACGCGCTGGTGGCGCGCTCCCGACGTCAGCCGCCCCCCGACCCTACGACGTGGAAGTGCCCGGAGTGCCTGAGTACGATCCCTCTGGGGGCACGGCGGTGTGCGTTCTGTACCGCCGCGCTGACGCCGGGAAACGTCTGAACCGACTCCATGTCCACCACCGCTACCACTTCCGGGACTTCGGCCCGCATCCTCGTCATCGAGGACGACGCGATGCTATCGGAACTGCTGCTGGGTGTGTTGCGCGAGCAGGGGTTCGGGGCAGAGGTGGTGGCGAATGGAACCGAGGCCCTGCAGCGATTGCGTACCGCAGCGTTCGACCTCGCGCTGCTCGACGTGAACTTGCCAGGGGTCTCCGGACTGGAAGTGCTTGCTTGTATTCACGCCGAAGGGATTCCGTGCCGGGTGATCATGATGACCGCCGACCTCACGCCTGCAACGGTGCTGCAGGCGGTTCGCGAACAGGCCTGCCGCTATCTTCCGAAACCCTTCACTCCGAGCATGGCGGTGCAGATGGTGCGCGAGGTGTTGACGGATTCCGCCCCGCTGCCGATCGAGGTTGCCTCCGCCAGTCCGGAGTGGGTCGAGTTGCTGGTCCCCTGCCAGCTCAGCTCCGCCAACCGGGTGCAGGAGTTCCTCGTCCAATTGGACGCCGATCTGCCCACCGCCGTTCGCGAATCGGTCGGTCTGGCGTTTCGGGAGTTGTTGCTGAACGCGGTGGAATGGGGAGGCAAGTTGAACCCATTGCTGCGCGTGCGCATCGCCTGCCTGCGCACGCGTCGCATGCTGCTCTACCGAATCTGCGATCCGGGGCTGGGGTTTCGTCTGGATGCCAGCCTCAAGCATGCCGCCATCAGCAACACCGCAGGGAATCCGACGGCACATTTTCAGGAGCGTGAGGCGCAGGGACTGCGGCCCGGTGGTCTCGGCCTATTGATGACCCGCGCGCTGGTGGATGAGTTGATCTTCAACGAAGCGCATAACGAAGTAGTCTTCGTGAAGTACTTGGATTGACGTCGGATGGCGGCGGCCCGCGCGAAGGCGCACTGCGAAGCCCGACTGGACAGCCGCGACCAAGGTGATCGTCGGCGGTGTGACCTGCGCATGGCCGACCGGCAGCGGGGCGACTTTTCGCGGTAAAATAAAACTGGTTGGTTCACCCGGTCACCGGGGAGCGCCCGAAGGGAGCGACAGGGCGCAGCTCCCAGCTTGATCGAGCACCAGCGGTCCCGCTCGTCCAGGTTCTTTTCCCAGCTGCGAATCCCGTCGTCCCGTGGTGTGTCTTTTTTTATGATTTCAGTCAGCAACGTCACCATGCGCTACGGCGCCAAGGTCCTGTTTGAGGACGTCTCGACCGCCTTCACGCCCGGCAAGCGCTACGGCCTGACCGGCCCGAACGGCTCGGGAAAGTCCACCTTCATGAAGATCCTGACCGGGGAGTTGGATGCCCAGAAGGGGACCGTCGTGCGCCCCAAAAAGCTGGGGGTGTTGCGGCAGGATCAGTTTCAGTTCGATGCCCATCGCGTTCTGGATACGGTCATCATGGGCAATAAACCGCTCTGGGCGGCATGGGAAGAACGCGACCGGCTTTACGCTCAGGCCGAGCTCTCCGACGCCGACGGCATGCGGCTGGGCGAACTGGAAGGCATCATCGGCGAAGAGGACGGCTATTCCGCCGAGAGCGACGCTGCCATCCTCTTGCAAGGCCTCGACATTCCCGAGGACGTCCACGAGCGGCGCATGGGAGAGTTGCAGGGTGGCCAGAAGGTCCGCGTGCTCCTCGCCCAGGCTCTGTTCGGCAAACCCCAGGCATTGCTGCTCGACGAGCCCACCAACCATCTCGACCTGGAGTCCATCGAATGGCTGCAGGACTTTCTGATGCGCTACGAGGGTGCCTTGATCGTGATCTCACACGATCGCCACTTCCTGAACAGCGTTTGTACTCATACGGCCGACATCGACTACCAAACCATCATTACTTACACCGGTGGTTACGACGATATGGTGACCGCCAAGACGCAGATTCGATCACAAATTGAGGCGGGCAATGCCGAACGTCAGAAAAAGATCAACCAACTCAACGAGTTCATTGCCCGTTTTTCCGCCGGCACGCGTTCCAGCCAGGCAACCTCACGCAAGAAGGAAGTTGAACGGCTTCAACTGAACGAACTGGCGCGGTCCAACATTCAACGCCCCTACATCCGTTTCGAGATGAAACGTCCTTCCGGCCGCCAGGCCATGGAGTTTGAAGGTGTGTCCAAGGCGTATGGCGCCCAGCCAGTGATTTCCGGCTTCTCCGGCCAGGTGGCGCGCGGCGAAAAGGTCGCCCTGATGGGGCGCAATGGTACAGGAAAGACCACGCTGCTCAAGGCGTTGCTGGCCAATGCGAGCGGCGTGGACGAGCCGGACCGTCAACTGGATTGCGGTAGCGTCAAGTGGGGTCATGAGGCGCAGGTGGGCTACTTCGCGCAGGATCACCGCGGTTCGATCGCGGAAGGGTTCACCGCCTTCGATTGGCTGCACCAGTTTGATCCGTCACTCAGCAAAGAAGAAGTACGCGGCCTGCTGGGTCAGATGCTGTTCAGCGGCGAGGAAGGCTTGAAACCGACCTACGCCCTGTCGGGCGGCGAGGCCGCTCGCTTGCTGTTCTGCAAGCTGATGTTACAGAAGCCCAACGTGCTGGTTCTCGACGAGCCCACCAACCACTTGGATCTTGAGTCCATCAATGCCCTGAACGTGGCGCTCCAGCGTTATGAAGGCACAGTGCTGCTCGTCACCCATGATCACGATCTGATCGAAGCGGTGGCCACGCGCATCTGGCATTTCGAGCATGGGGCCATTCAGGATTTCAAGGGCAGCTACGAAGAATTCATGGCGTGTGTGTGACCTCGGCGAATCGGTCAGGCGACGCGCGAGATCGAAGAGCGGGCATCGCCGGCAACGAACCGCCTTTACCAACACGGCGCCTGCGGCGATTCCCGTCACGTTGCATACCCCCCCATACGTGCTGCCCACGTTTACGGGATAGTGTCGGGGGGACAGGGCGTCATACACTGCGCTGGGATTGCAGGGAGCGCGGCGTGAGTGATGCTGTTGATCCGTTCGGCGAGCGAGGCCTACACGTTTGTCCTGACTGCGGGCGCCGCTGGTCGCATTACCTGCCCCATGGTGGGCCCTATCACTGCAACGCGCTTGAGGCGGCGGCCTGCGTCCCGTGTCATTTACGTCAGTGCGGCATTCCCAACGCGCAGGAGCTGAAGTCCCCCGTGGACGCGAGTGTCGCCTCGCTGGAAGCGGGCGCCGCAGCATCCCACGGCCGAGGTCTACCGTTCCGGACCCCTCGCTGAGGGACCTGCTTCACGGCCAACAAGCTGCCTGATCCGAACGTTGAAGCCGATGCTCAATTTGCTATCGGACGGCGTCCTGGAATGCAGTTCTCCGCTTTCCTCCACTCACCGTCCACAATCATCTACGCTTGCGCGGGGCGCCAAATGTTAACGGAACTAGCGCATCCACGGCGGAACGTTGCGGCATGGAGGGTTGCGCACCATACCGCGTGGTTGAGAGGCCAGCCACGGCGGTGGCGAAGCGTCCCGCCTCTTCCATCGAGGCGCCTTCCATCAGGGCGACCGCCAACCCGGCATTAAAGGCATCGCCGGCCGCCGTGCTATCAACGGCCTTGACCCGGCAGGCCGGCACGAATACCCCACCCTGATCGTTCGCCAGGTAGGCCCCGTGTGCGCCCAATTTCAGGGCCACATGGCGAGCGCCGCGCGCTAACAGTAGGCGCGCATACACGGCAGCAGTGGCGGGCGTGGGTCGCTGGTCCGTAGTGGCACAGAGCGTGGAGGCTTCGCTCTCGTTGGGGGTTAGCCACGTTACGCGTCGTAGCAGGCGAGCAGGCAGCACACGTGCCGGGGCGGGATCGAGCATCAGCGGGACATGGAACGCCTCCGCCATCTCCGCCAGCTTGAGCACAGTCGGCAGGGGAATCTCGAGCTGGGCCAGGATCATGCCGGCGCGCCGCAGACGTGGGGCGTACTGCTCGAGGTCGGCAGGCGCCAATTGGCCATTGCTGCCCGGCACGACGATGATGCTGTTCTGGCCCCCGTTCTCGGTGGCGATCAGCGCGACGCCCGAGGAGGTATCCCGCACAGTTGCGAGCGCCCGCACGTCAACTCCTGCTTGTTTGAGTCCGGCGCGCAGGCGCGGTCCGAACGCATCGTCGCCCACGCGGCCGATCATCTGCACGGGGAAACCCAGGCGGGCGATGGCCACTGCTTGATTGGCGCCTTTGCCGCCGAAAAACGTCTCGAAGCCGAGCCCGGTGAGCGTCTCGCCGGGCACTGGGATACGTTCCACCCGGGCCACCAGGTCGAGGTTGATACTACCGACAACAAGAATGGGCTTCAGCATGACGTCAGGCGGTCAAACGCAATGGCCGCTCCGCCCCGGTCACCGGAAAAGCGGCGCGACCGCGACGCTACTCAGGCCCAGGACGAAACAGGCAAACATCCAGGGGAGCAGGCGGCGCGCGCCGACGGGTGCATGCGCGAACTCACGCCAGACAAACACGCCCCAGATTGCCGAGATTAAAGTGGCGCCCTGACCGATCGCATACGACACCGCCGGACCGACCACATGCGCGCCTCCCGCCACCAGATTGAACACCATCCCGGTACACCAAATCGCGCCGCCCAGCAGGCCAATGCCGTGCCAGCGGCCGCGACCCCGCCAGTAATCGGCGAGCGCCACCGGGTGGCCACCGGTAATGGGGTGGCGCATGATAAGAAAATTGACCGGCACGGCGCAGAGCAACACCCCCAGTGAAAAACAAAAGGCGACGGTGTAGGGCCCGAGGCCATAGGTGCCGGTTTCCGCTTTTACCACCAGTGGATAGAAGGTACCCATGAGCACGCCGCAGGCGAGACTGAGCGCGATTCCGGTGGTGCTGACGGCGCGCTGCTCCGTCTCCCGTCGTTTGTAAGCGAGCGCATCAAGCAGGATGGCGACTACCACAAGGGCCACGCCCCCGAACAACAGTCCGGGATTGCCTTTTGGGTGCAGCAGGTAATTCAGAACGACCCCGACCACCAGGGCAAAGCCGATGCCGATCGGGAAGGCCACCGCCAGGCCCGCCAGATCAATGGCTGCCACCAGTAGTAAGTTGGCGACGTTGAACACCGCCCCACCCAACAGCGCGAGGATGATGTGATGGCTGTCGGCCTGCCGCAGGTTACGCAAAAAGCTGTCATTCCCTCCCGTCATCTGACCGAGAGTGAATCCCCAACCCAGCGCCATGAGCACGACTCCGAAACAATAGTCCCAGTAGAAAAGCTGGAAGGGCCAGCCCGGCGCGAGCTTCATGGTGTTCGCCCATGAGCCCCAGCACGACATGCTGAGCAGCATGAAGAGCAGAGCCAAGCCGTAAGCTTCGGGCTGGTACATAAAGGGAGCGGCCTGAAAACGATTCAAACCGCTGAATTATGGATCAGGCAGAGTAGAAGTCAACTGGAGGAAAAAATCCGGGCGCGGGGGGAGCGGTGAAGGCGGCTTTTAAGCCGTCAGCGTCCACCCTCGTTTTACGGAGTGTTCATCGCCCCAAGGAAGTCGCCGTTGCTCTTCGACTTCAGGAGTTTGTCTCGCAGAAGTTCCATGGACTCGGTCACCGACAGCGGATTGAGCACCTTGCGCAACACCCAGATGCGGTTCAGGTCCTCTTTGACGATGAGGAGCTCCTCCTTGCGGGTGCCGGAGCGCTGGATGTCAATGGCCGGGAAGACGCGTTTATCAACCAGCTTGCGGTCGAGGATGATTTCCATGTTACCGGTGCCCTTAAACTCCTCGAAAATGACGTCGTCCATGCGGCTGCCGGTTTCGATCAGGGCGGTGGCGATGATGGTGAGCGAGCCGCCTTCCTCGATGTTGCGGGCTGCGCCGAAGAAGCGCTTCGGGCGCTGCAGCGCATTGGAGTCCACACCACCCGAAAGGACCTTGCCGGAGGGGGGCACGACCGTGTTGTAAGCGCGCGCCAGACGGGTAATGGAATCGAGCAGGATGACCACGTCGCGCTTGTGTTCGACCAGGCGCTTGGCCTTTTCGATCACCATCTCGGCCACCTGCACGTGGCGCGAGGCGGGCTCGTCAAAGGTCGAGCTGATGACCTCGCCGCGCACGGTGCGCTGCATGTCGGTGACCTCTTCGGGGCGCTCGTCAATCAGCAGGACGATCAGGACCACCTCGGGATGGTTGGTGGTGATGGAGTTGGCGATGGCCTGCAGGAGCATCGTCTTGCCGGTGCGCGGCGGGGCGACGATGAGGCCGCGCTGGCCTTTGCCCACCGGCGTCAGCAGATCCATGATGCGGCCCGAGACGTTCTCGCGCGTGGTCTCGAGTTTGATGCGCTCGGCCGGGTAGAGTGGCGTGAGGTTGTCGAAGAGGATCTTGTTGCGGGCCTCCTCGGTGGCCTCGAAGTTGATTGCCTCGATCTTGACCAGGGCAAAGTATTTTTCACCCTCGTGCGGCGGCCGGACCTGTCCGGAGATGGTGTCGCCGGTACGCAGGTCGAAGCGGCGGATCTGCGAGGGAGAGACGTAGATATCGTCCGGCCCGGGCAAGTAGTTGTAATCCGGCGAGCGCAAGAAACCGTAGCCATCCGGCAGGATTTCCAGTACCCCCTCGGCGAAGATGTGACCCTCTTTTTCGCTCTGCGCTTGCAGGATCTTAAAGATCAGGTCCTGTTTGCGCATACCGCTGGCGCCGGGGAGCTCCAGGGTGCGGGCGATGCGGGTCAACTCCGTGATGTTCTTTTCTTTCAGTTCAGCAATAGTCATGAAAGTTTGCGCGGGAAAGCCAAGGATGGGGTTCAGGGCGGGAAGGTTCGAGCGTTGTGCGACCGACAGGCCGAACCGGCTATTGGCGCCAGCACGGGTTGTTCGGGGCGGGGTAACTGGATCGCGAGGGGTCCAGCCGGGTAGAAATTCACACTAGCACTGCCTCACAGCGTCGTCAAGGGGCCTCTTAAATGAGTGACCCAAGCCGGGCGGCCGATTCGCGATCACGGCTCCGGCCCTGCCACCCGGGCCGTGTTTCAGGTTGTCAATCCAGATCTATATCGCGCACCGGGGGCGGCCCCGCCGGGCTGTCCTTGGCTTTGCGCAGGCTCTCTTCAAACTTGCGGGACAGGATCTCCTCGCGCCGTTTCTCCGCTTCCACCGATTGTTCAAAGCGCGAATCGCGCTGGTGTTGCTGCGCGCGCAACTGTTCGGCTGCATGTTCCAGGTCCAGTTCGGCCTTGCGGCGTGGCGCGGCCTGGTGGTCGAGGACTGTCCCGCTGCGGCTGTCCACCTGAAGGGTGGCGCCGCAATCGGGGCACCGGACTCTAAGAATAGTCGCCATCAGGACTCCGGCGGTGGAACCGGCGAGGGGCTGGAAGCAACCGCAGCGCTGCGGCGGACCCGCAGCCGAAGAATGCGCACCGGGTTGGCCTCCAAGACCTCGAATTCCAAGCCGTTTCCTTCGCGTCCGGGAATCGCCAGGCGTTCCCCGGCCTGAGGAATGCGGCCGATCTCCTCCGCAAGGTAACCGGCGACCGTGGTTGCGCCGCGCGCTTCCAAGGGCGCTTCCAGCAACTCGCGAAAGCGATCCAACTCCAGACTACCACTGACGAGGAATTCCCTCGGGCCGACTTCCTCCCAGTCCGGGCGGCTGTTGTCAGAGTGGTTGGTGGGCATTTCACCCACGATCTCCTCGACCAGATCAGCGAGCGTGACCAACCCGGCCACTGTGCCGTATTCGCTGATCACAATTGCCAGCGGCGCATGGCGCTGCTGCATCTCGCGCAATAGCTCTGCCGTCAATTTGCTCTCCGGTACAAACAGGGCCGGGTGCAGCCACGTGGCGACCGTTTGCTGGTGCATCTCAACTTCCGGCAGAAGCACCAAGTCACCGGTTTGCACCCAGCCGATGATGTGGTCAATGTCGCCGTCGTAAATGGGCAGACGGCTGAGATGGTGTTGCCGCACCAAATCGCGCACCGCGGCGGCGGTCGAGTGCCGCGGCAAGGCAATGATGTCGGGGCGCGGCACCATGATTTCCCGCACACGCTTGTCGCCGAACTCCAAGGCCGATTGCACAAGCTGGCGCTCGCCTTCCTCGATGATGCCCTCTTCTGCCCCGGCCTCAACCAAGGCCTCAATGTCCGATTCGCGCTGCTTTTCCTGGTCGGGCACCGGCGCTTCGTGAGTCAAGGCCGCCAACGAGAGGCAGAATCCCAGAACGGCGCTGATGGGCAACATGGCCCACAGTGCAATGCGGATCAGGGGTAGAAGTGCTCGCGGCCAGCGCCCGGCGGTATGAGTGAACAGCACATAAGGGACCAGCCGATTGCAAACAATGACCGTGGCCAGAAGGAACAAAATCGCTTCCAACCAATCGAACCAGCCAGCGACGGGTGCCGTCTGGCCATTGGGGTTGTGCAGCACCCAGAGAGCGGTCAGCACGCCGATGGCGGCCAAAGTGAGCTGCACCCAGAGCGCCACGGCCAAGGCCGCCCGCTCCGGCCGGATGCCGAGGTGCGGTTCGATGAGTTGTTCGTAGGAGTCCAGGTTGTCCTGAAACTCGCGCGCCAGAAACTTTCCCCGCTCGGTGTAAACACGGTCAAGGTAGGAAAACAGGGTCAGCAGCGGCAGCAAGAGGGCCAGCACGACAAACGGCGTGGTCATGTCGGTCCTCTTTTGATCGTTGGCGGCTGCGCACGCGCGATCAAGCCTGTGGGTAGGCGCAGCCGGCGGCGCAATGTCTCCTCCAAACGCTGCATGGCGCCATCATCGGCCTCGTGGTCGAAGCCGTGCAGATGCAAGAGCCCATGCAACAACAGGATGCGCACCTCGCGACCGAGACTGTGACCCTGCTCGGCGGCTTGCCGCACCGCTGTGTCCAGAGAGACGGCGATGTCACCAAGATAGAGGGCCCGCGGCAGGCGTCGCCGCGCCAAGGGGGATTCGTGCGGATCCCATGCCGGAAACGAGAGCACATCCGTGGGCCGGGCCACGCCACGGAAACTGGAGTTGAGTTGGCGAACCTCCGAGTCGCTGGTCAGGCAGACACTCACATCTCCGCGTCGGCCGAGTTGCTGCTGTGCGCGCGCCAGAAAGGCGCGCAGGGGAGGCAACGGCAGCCGTAAGACGGGATGGCGGTTAACCAGCATGGCGGAAAGGGTGCCGGGGCGCGGGCGCGTCCCTGCTCACATCTTGCGGTTTCCGACCGGCCCGTTGGCTGTCTCCACGCTTCCGCCCGGTCCGGAGCGTAGCGCGCGCAGCTCCTCGGCAGGCAACAGCGGCAATTGGCGCGACACCCCGCCGTTCTCGCGGTGCTCGTCATAAGCCTTGACGATGCGTTGAACGAGGCGATGGCGGACTACGTCGCGCTCGTCGAAGTAGACGATGGCGATCTCGCCGATGCCGGAAAGCACCTCGAGAGCCTGCATCAGCCCGCTGGGACGCCCGTTGGGCAGATCCACCTGCGTGATATCGCCGGTGATGACCGCGCGCGAGCGGTACCCCATGCGGGTCAGTACCATCTTCATCTGCTCTTCGGTCGTGTTCTGCGCCTCGTCAAGAATGATGAAGGAGTCATTCAGCGTGCGACCACGCATGAAGGCAATAGGGGCGATCTCAATGACATTCTTTTCCAGCAGGCGTTCGACCTTCTCGGCCTCCAGCAGGTCGTAGAGTGCGTCGTAGAGTGGTCTGACGTAGGGATCAACCTTCTCCTGCAGCGTTCCCGGCAGGAAGCCGAGTCGCTCCCCGGCCTCCACCGCCGGTCGGGCGAGAATGATGCGGCTGACTTCCTTGTTGAGCAGAGCCGCTACGCCCATTGCCACGGCGAGATACGTTTTGCCGGTTCCAGCCGGGCCGATGCCGAACACCATGTCGCTGCGCGAGATCGCCTCGAGATAGCGGCGCTGATTAATGGTCTTCGGCTGCACCGGTTTTTTGCCGAAGGAGCGCTGTTTGCCGCTCTGTGCCAACGCCCGCAACCCGACTTGCGGGTCTTCGCTGACCACCTGCAACATGCTGTTCAGGTCGCCATTCTGAAACAAGAATCCCTCGCGCTGCAGTTGCTGGTAGTCGGCAAAAATGGCTTCCACGCGGGCCACATTGCCGCCTTCCCCCTCGAGTTCAATGGCGTCGGGTCGCAGTTGGACACTGACCTGCAGCTTGCTTTCCAGCAGACGCAGGTTCTCGTCCAGAGTGCCGAAGAGGGATTCGATGCCGGGGCTGAATTCGATGACTTTTTTCATGTACACGTCCGCCTGCAGGCGAGAACGAGCATGCGCAGTCCAGAGCGTTCTGCGCGATCAAGGGTTGGAAGGGCGAAAAAGTGCGGGAGGCGGGGAAGCCTTACTGCGGTGACATGGCGGGCGACCTGATGATCCGAAAAGGGAGATCCCATTCGAATTCGATTTCGTCCCCAGATTACTACAGGCAGGTGGGGGAAACAAGGCGAAGGCAGCGACCATGATTTGGATGCGATTGCATCTGGCCGGCGCCGCCCTTTGACCTAATCCCTTTGGCATCGTAAACTGGAAGTTCGAGTTCAGGGGGCTACCCCCGTCAAGGAGACAGGTCGGAGGGGTTCGCCCCGGTTCGATCGCATTTCGAGCATGGCCAATCACGTTTCTTCGCTTAAGCGCGTCCGTCAAACCAAGACCAAGACGGCGCGCAATCGCGCCAATACCAGCCGCCTGCGAACGGTCATCAAGCGCTACCGCGCCGTGCTCAGCGAAGGCGACAAGAAGCAGGCCGAAGAGCTCTTTCGTCCCACCGTGGCCGCGATTGACCGTGCCATCCAGAAGGGTGTCATCCACCACAACGCCGCCGACCGCTACAAGTCCCACCTCGCCTTGGCCTACCAGAAGCTGACCGCCAAGGCGTAGTCTCTCCGGCCTCGCGACCAGTTGGCTCCTGCGGACCCGAGAGCAGGGACGTGCAGGTCGCTCTGCGTTGCAGGCTTTACGCTCCACTCGCGACGCTCTACGCTACGACGCTGAGGCAGACCCCTTTGGTCCGCGCGCCAGCGTCTCGCAGCTCCAGGCTTCAATGCCGGGAACCATGAGATCCGGTTTGCGGGCTGTAATGCTTCGTGCGGGTCGTCCGGGGCCAATTGAGCGGGCGGCCCTTCCGGTGCGTACTGCTCTGAGCTGACGTCGAGCCAGTCGCCGGCGCGCAGCATGGCTTCATAATCCCCGGCACGTCGCAGGTGGACCGGTCAGTGATGGACGCATGCGAGAGCTCCATCTGCGCCCCCATGCTCTCTTCCGAACTAGTGCGGAGACTTTCGTCGTGGGGCGGCATGGGACGTGCTGCGGTCGGAGGTTGAGGGGCGAGAGGCGCAAGTAGGGGGTGGGGAGGTAGGGGGTGGGGCGTGTCACGGTAAGGCGAATGTGACCGACCCT